>JAFSQI010000105.1 GCA_017446685.1 Butyrivibrio sp. | reverse complement strand
GATTTCATACCTATACTGTTCATCCATGTTTAAGTCAATCCTCCTAATAATATCCACCTCCCTTTCCGGAGGCTATCTTACCACATTTGAGACATTTTCTTTTGTGGTATATTAAGACATTATCAAAAATGACTTATATTTACGCCGTCAATATAATATAATGATTTGAGTATATGGAGTGTCTAAGGTATAATAAAAATATTAGCATGGATTTTTAGCGTTATTTATTTTATTGTGAGGGGCTATGATAATAATTCAATTAAAAGGCGGTCTGGGCAATCAGATGTTTCAGTACGCCTTGTATAAAGAATTTCAAAAGCTGGGCAAGGAAGTCAAGATAGATGACGAGACGGGGGTTGTTGATGATGAGCTTCGTATCCCTGTTTTGTCCAGATTTGGTATTGAGTACGAAAAGGCAACCAAGGACGAGATAATAAAGCTTACTGATTCAAAGATGGACCTTTTCAGCCGTATACGTAGAAAGCTTCTGGGCAGAAAGACTTTCAGAATTGATGAGATGTCAGGAATGTTTGATCCGTCTATTCTGGAAAAAGATGATGCGTACCTTGTCGGATATTGGCAAAGTGAGAAGTATTTTCCCGACGAAGAAGTAATTGAGGGGCTTAGGAATTCCTTTGAACTCAGACCGCAGGTGATAATGGAAGAGGCACTTAGCTGGAGCATTTTGCAGCAGATAGAGTGCTGTGAGTCTGTAAGTCTGCATATAAGGCGAACGGATTACATTGATGCAGAGCATATCAAGATACACAATATCTGCACTGAGAAGTATTATAAGGGTGCAATAGCTAAGATAAGAGATTGTCATCCAAATGCAGTTTTCTTTATTTTTACAGATGATAAAGAGTGGTGCAGGACACATTTTAGAGGTCCGAATTTTATTCTTGTTGAGCTTGAGGAAAAAGAGCGAACAGATATAGCAGAGCTTCTTTTGATGAGCAGATGCAAGCATCATATAATGGCCAACAGCTCTTTTAGCTGGTGGGCAGCATGGCTCAATGACAATCCAGGAAAGATTGTTATTGCGCCTGAAAAGTGGATAAACAACAGAGAAATGGACGATATCTATACTCCACGAATGATTAAAATGGCAATTTGATACTAAGATGAAGGTTATAGGATTATTATAATGAGCAGTGCACAAGTAAATAGTGAGAGTGTCAGTGGGAAACCAGGTCTTTTTAAAAAGATAAATTATATCTTTGATAAAAAGCAGAAAAAAGAACTGTTCCTGCTTGGAGTTTTGATTTTGATAGGAGGTGTGTTTGAAACACTGGGAGTATCCATGATGGTACCGGTGGTTTCGACTATTCTCGTTCCCGAGAAATTACATGCTTTTATTAGCAAACGTGACATTCTGCAAAATATAGTTGATATTTTGGGACTTGATAATGATATGAAGATAGCGGCTGCGCTTCTCATACTTATGATAGTCCTTTTTGTAGTTAAAAATTCATATCTTCTTTTTTTGATACGTAAACAGAATACCTTTGTCTGCAGAGCCAGAAACGACATGATAAGTCGTGTAATGAGAGAGTTTTTGAACAGACCATACGAGGATTACCTTGGCGCAGATATTCCGACGGTTTTTAGAATTACAGACAGTGACATACCAAGGCTTTTTTCTCTTATCCTTGCATTACTGTCGCTTTGTACAGAACTAGTTGTCTCTTTGTTCCTTGGGATAGTTCTTATATTTGTAAACTGGCAGATGACAGTCCTTATGCTTGTTGTTCTTCTTGTTATGACATTAATAAGTGTTAAGTTCTTAAAGCCAAGGCTTAATGATATAGGAAGACAGAACCAGGAAACACAGTCAAGAATAGCTAAGTGGCGTTTGCAGGCAATATATGGACTTAAGGATGTAAAGGTTCTAAACAGGCAGGATTTCTTTATCAGAAATTATTATGAATCCGGTAAGGTCGGTGCTGACATAGCAAGAGATTATGCAGTGCTCAACAGTGTTCCAAGACTTATGATAGAGACAGTGTTTATGGCTGCCGTTATGCTTTTTATCCTTATATTCATTTTGCGTGGTGGCGATGTAACACTTCTGATACCACAGCTTACAGCTTTTGGTGTAGCTGCTATGAGAATCATGCCTTCAGCAAACCGCATCAACACTTATATTACGGAAATTGCTTATGAGCAGTATTCACTTGATTTTGTCTATGAGAATCTTACAGAGTCAATGAAAACCGACAAGGAAATGAGAGCAGTAAGAGCTGAGATTGCCGGTCCTGCGCTCAATCTGAAAGATAAGATCGAGCTTAGAGACATTACTTTTGCTTATCCTGATGGTGAGAAAAATATTTTTACAAAAGCAAACATGGTTGTTCCAAAGGGAAAATCAGTTGGTATCATGGGATCTTCAGGTGCAGGAAAATCTACTGTTGTAGATATATTGCTTGGACTTTTACATGTTAAGTCGGGGGAGATTCTTTGTGACGGAAGCAATATTTTCAGTAATTATGAGTCATGGTTATCTCAGATTGGATATATCCCGCAGTCAATTTATCTTGTGGATGAGTCTATAAGAGAAAACATAGCGTTTGGTATTGACGCTGATCAGATTGATGACAATAGAATCTGGGAGGTAATGGAGGAAGCTCAGCTGGCAGATTTTGTCAGAACACTTCCGGAAGGACTTGACACAAAGATAGGTGACAGAGGTGTCAGATTATCAGGCGGTCAGAGACAACGTATAGGCATAGCCAGAGCTCTTTATCATAATCCTGAGATTTTGGTATTTGATGAAGCAACAAGTGCGCTTGATAATGAGACTGAGGCTGCAGTCATGGAAGCAATTAACGGATTCCACGGCAAAAAGACTATGGTTATCATTGCACACAGACTCAACACAATTGCTAATTGTGACATAATCTATGAGGTTCGTGATGAAAAAATTCATGAAACATCACTTGAAGGACGCACAATTATTCAGTGATATTTGGGTAATAGTAGGATAATGGAAATATGATAGGAACAGAATTTATTAAGGGATATGGGCTTGGAAATCAGCTTTTTTTCTATGTGACAACAAGATGTATAGCTGAGGAAAAAGGTGTTGATTTCGGATTCATTAACCCTGAGCAGGTCGGAAATGTTTTCCACTCCAATAAAGGTATGTATTTCATGGATATAGATATGGGAAAAGAGATACCTATGTCTGATAAGGAAAAATACAAAATATTTGTTGAACAGGATGACAGATTATATATTGGAACTTCAAAGCATGATATGACAAACGGCTGCTATATAAGCGGTGAGGATAAGAGACTGTTTGAAGTGGAAGATAACACTCTTATTTATGGAAATCTACAGGATGAGAGCTATTTTGAAAAATATAGGGACAAAATAAAAGACTGGCTTCATGTAAAGCCTGAGGCAGAATCCTATGAATATACATCTGATGATTTATGTATTATAAATATTCGCGGCGGAGAATATACCAATGCGCCGGAACTTTATCTTGATAGAAAGTATTTTCTTAACGCAATAGAGAATATGAAAAAGATAAATCCCAAAATGCGTTTTATGGTGGTGACTGAGGATGAAGAAGCGGCAAGGAAAGTACTTCCCGAGTATGAATGTCATCATTTTGATATGGGAAAAGATTATGTTACCTTAAAGAATGCCAGATATCTGATTCTTTCTAATTCTTCTTTTGCTATTATGCCTGTTCTTTCAAGTACAGAGCTTAAGTATGCAATTGCTCCAAAGTACTGGGCAAGGCATAATATTTCCGATGGATTCTGGTCTTCAGAGCAGAATATATACAGCTTTTTGCATTATCAGGACAAAAAGGGAAGAATATTTGAGGCTGATGAATGTAGAAAAGAGCTTGCCAAATACAAGGAAAAATCAAGACTATATGCAAAGAGAAATGTTAAGCCCCAAAAAGCAGGTATCTTTTTTCAAAATATAAGACGTAAAATTTTGTATGGTATTTTTTTTGCTAAAAAGATCTGGCGAAGTATTGAGAGAAGAACAGGGCTTATAAAGACTTTCAATGCCTGATTTTGATGATTTCAATATGAATATGCGATGTCTTTTTTCAGATGAGCAAGTATTCGTATTATTTAGAAGTTGAGGAAAAAATGGATAAGTTGAAGCTTTCAAATGTTACTCTCGTAGCAATGACGAGCGTGGACATTTATGAAACATTGAAGGCTATGGAATACAGTATGCGTGGTATCGAGTTTGGTGATGCGGTAATTATTACTGATAAGAAGCCATTGTTTCTGCCTAAAAATATAAGATACAGCCATACTGATAAGCTGGACAATATCGATAAATTTAATTATAAGATGACCTATGAGCTTGGCGACCATATAAAGACTGATTTTGCGCTTATAGTACATGCTGATGGATTTGTCATTCATCCTGAGAGCTGGAGAGACGAGTTTTTGGACTATGATTATATTGGCTCACCATGGCCACTTCCCAAAAACGATTATGCATACAGAGACAGCAAGGGCAATATTTGCAGAGTTGGCAATTCAGTGTCGATCAGATCCAAACGTCTTATGGATTTTCCCAAAAAGAATAATCTGAAATGGGAAAAAGTATATGATGGTTTTTATAATGAAGATATTTTCATTTGTTGTCATTCCAAGAATGTAATGGAGGAAGCAGGGATAAAGTGGGCACCTTTTGAGCTTGCGCTTTTGTTTGGAAGAGAGCATCCTCTGCCGGAGAATAAGGGAATTGAGCCCTTTGTTTTTCATAAATGGTGGGGCGAAAATGAGAACTATCCAAGATTTTACAGTCCTGGGAAGCGGTTTAAAAGAGCAGTCAGACCTTTGTTGTTCTGGAGAAAAAGCGAAAAATGGAAGAGGGAGCATAATGTTTCATGATATTTTCAGTCATAGTTCCTGTTTATAACGCTGAAAAATACATAGAAAATATGTTAAAAAGCATATTAAAACAAAAACCTCCGGAAAAATCTGAGATAGAAGTGATTCTGGTTGAAAACGGTTCTACTGATAAAAGCCCTGAGATTTGTGACAGCATCGCAGATAAGTATGAATTGGTGAAATGCTACCACTATGGCAAGATAGGAGCTTATGCAGCAAGAAATGAAGGCGTAAGGCTTGCCGGCGGAGAGTGGATAATATTTGCCGATGCAGATGACGAATTGTCAGGTGAAATCTTTACTGAAATATATAATGAAATAGCTTTTTGGAGAGAAAAAGGTAAAGAACCTGATATTGTTTTACATAATGCGGCTTCTATGGATACTCCGGGAATTAAGATGTTTTCTTTTCCCTTTACTGAAGGAAAAATATACGAAGAAGCTGATAAAGATGAATTTTACCGAATTATGTGCATGGGTGATTCACTAAATGCCATGTGGAATAAATGCGTAAAAAAAGAACTTGCTCTTGAAACCAAAGAAATTTCAGGTAATCTGCTTAATCATGGTGAGGATCTTTTGCAGACTGCAGATTATATTGACAGGGCTAAGGCAATCGTTTATATAGATAAAGCTTTATATCTTTACAGGGAAAATTCAGGTGGACTGACAGGAAGTTATCATGCCGAATTTATGGACAATCAGATTAAGGCATGGAAGGCATTTGATAATTATGCTGTGAAGTGGACTGGAAATACCTACAGGGATGTTATAGAAGCACGCAAAGCATTGACTTGTTCTATAGGAGTCAAATCTTTAATTTATTCCGGCCTGTCCTGGAGGGAGAAGGAAAAAAAGCTGGATGAAATAATGAAGATTCCATTCTTTAAACAGTATGGCAAGCTGTCATTACCAAAGTGGGCACCTCAAGAGGACGAATTTGTCCATGACATGATAATTTCAGACAATTCCAAAAATGAACTGATGAAATCAGCCAGATGGCATGATGTTAAGGCTATTATAAAAAAAGCCATTAAATGGAAGTAAAATGGGGAAAATTTTATGGTAATAGATTGTGTACCTTTTTTTAATGAGGTCGATATTCTGCTCCTTAGGCTTAATATTTTGAATCCTTTTGTAGATAAATTTATTATAGAAGAGGCGACAATGACTTTTTCCGGAGAGGAAAAAGAGCTGTGTTTTGAAAAAAATAAAGAGCTGTTTAAAGATTATCTTGATAAGATAACATATGTTGTTGTAAAAGATACTCCTATAAAGGCACTTACACATGAGAGAGATTATTTTCAAAAAAACAACCTGATAAGAGGATTAAAAGAAGTAGGGGCAACGTCAGATGATATTATCATATTTGGCGATGTGGATGAAATACCAAACACAGAGGTTCTTACTAAGATAATTGCGAACTTTGATAAAACAAAGGTTTATCATCTTGCACAGAGAAATTTTTATGCATTTCTCAATATGGAAGAAAAGTCAGGAAAGCTCTTATCGATTACAGGTGAATTTCCGGGAATAAATGAGGAAGACAGAAAGTGGCTTGGAACAAAGATTACGTCTCTTGACAATATCCCAAAGGAAGGAATTGTAAGATTGCGTGATCTTGTTTCGGTCTGTGATAAGAGGTCTGTCAGAGTGGCTGATGGCGGTTGGCATTTTGGCTATATGGGAGGAAGACATGAAGAAAATCCTGTAGAGCGAATCGGTGTTAAAGTTAAGGCAGCAGCACATCAGGAATACAATGACAGAGAAATACTGGCAGAGACAATGGACAGACTTGTTCTTGGGCAGGATATTTTTGGACGAGATGCAAGGTTTGAGCAGGTTGAGATAGACAGCTCATATCCCAAGTATCTGATTGAGCATCTTGATGAATATGAGTACCTTATAATGCCCCAAATTACAGGTTTCTCAAGATTCTATCACAAGCTTGATATAACCGCGGGGAGATTTTGCAGAAAAGCCTATCATAAGGTGCTTAGGATGATAAAGAATACAAAAAAGTAACGTTTGATATCATGAATTTCAAATAAGTTAGCAGTACATGTAATGTATTATCAAAAGGAAATGTTAAGTTATGTCACAAAAAGCAAGAAAAATAACCTTTTATTGCATGGCAGCAGTTGCATTTTTGGCTGTGACCATTTATGAATTTTTAACACCATATATGTCTGATGATATTATTTATGGAGATACAGTTGCTACGGCCGGTAGTATTTTTGATCTTTTCAGACAGGAAGCCGAGCATTATATATCACATTCAGGCAGAAGTGTCGCTCATATCATATTAAGATTTTTCCTGTATTCCGGACATAAGAGCATATTCAATGTGGTTTCCGGAGCGGTCTTTGTACTTCTCTCTATTCTTATTTATTCAAATGTAAGAGGGAAAAAAGATTACGATATTAAAGTATACGGTTGTGTTCTTGCAATGTTGTGGTTTCTTGATCCTGCAATAGCCAATACTGTTTTTTGGGCATCAGGAACCTGCAATTATCTGTATACCACTACGATAATAATGACTTTTGTAACTATTTACCGAAGGAATATTGATAATGATAATAAAAAATCTGTTCTGTTGACGATAGGAATGTTTGTTTTGGGAGTGGCAGCAGGATGGTGCAATGAGAATACTTCAGGTGGACTTATACTTTTTGTTTTGATAGAACTGTTTTATCACTTTATTATTAGCAAAAAGAGCTTTAAATTTGTGAAGCCATGGATGATAAGTGGTTTAGCAGGAAGCCTTTTGGGATTTGTTATGTTACTTCTTTCTCCGGGAAATTATAACAGACTTGACGCCACTGACGAAGAACATACAGGGCTTTTGGCTATGGCTGCCAGATTTTTGAAAATAACTTTGAATATTAAAGACAATTATTTTATTCTGGTAGCTATTTTCGCTGTAATAGTAGTTTTTTTAATTTATCTTAGCGGGAAAGATACATATTTCTATGCAAGTATAAAATCAATGTCATTATTTGGCGTGTTATTTTTGGCAACCTGTTATGCGCTTATAATGGTTCCTTCTTCAGAACTAAGGTCATATTATGGGGCAAGCATTTTTCTTATGACCGGTATAGCACAAGGCGTTGCAGCTCTTGAGAATACTAAAGAAGAGCTGATTTCTGCCGGAATATCTGCTGTACTTGTGGTTGCTTGTCTTATGTTTTTGCTTGCTTATTTTGATGACGGTGCAAATCTTGCAAGAATTAAAAGAGAGTTTGACGAAAGAGATGCTTATTTGACTGAACTTGCTTCTCAGGGTGCTGATGATGTATATGCGCCTATGTTAAGGCCATTATGGGAGACAAGATTTTCGGTTGCCTACGAGGCTGATATAGAGGAAGACTGGCAATTCTGGATTAATTTCTTTACAGCGCAGCACTATGGTCTTGGAACAATTCATGGTGTGGATAGAGAAGAGTGGACAGAGTATTAAAAGCAAAAATGCGGCGATCAAGGAATATTTTATGAGTGACAACGATATTATTTTAAGCATAATAATTCCTGTTTATCAGGCAAAAGAGACAATAAATAAATGCGTTATGTCCTGTCTGTTCCAAAAAGATATTTCACCTTCCGAACTTGAAATAATCATGGTAGATGATGGTTCGACGGATGGAAGTGCTGAAATCTGTGACAAACTATCTTCCAGGTATGGAGAAGGAAAGATGAGGGTTATCCATACAGAAAACGGCGGAGTTTCTCATGCAAGAAATGTTGGAATAGATGCTGCAAAGGGTAGATTTATAGCCTTTGTGGATTCAGATGATTATGTAACCAATTCTTTTGCAGCCAATTTGATAAAGCATGCTGATGAAAGCACAGTTATAGTTGATGAAACTGACAGCTTTATATCGCTTCAGAAGATATCGGGATTTCAGTATTTGGAAAATTCAGTCTTAAATGAGAATACGCATGTTTGGGGAAAAATCTTTGACAGAAATTTTCTGGTATCTTCAAATATTAGGTTTGAGGAAGGACTTACCATCGGAGAGGATCTTTTGTTTATGATGGATGCTGCGATTGCAGCGGGAAAAAGTCGCATAATAAGATGCCTTCCTGAAGGCGATTACAATTATTTTGATAATGAAAATGGTGCTATGAATCAGCCTTTTAAGCGCAATTACCTCGACCAGATTGTATGCTGGAGAGGCGCAGAAAAAAGGCTTATAGATGTAAAGAATAATATTTCTCCGTTTGCATTTGTGAGCGTTTGTGTATCTCAGATACTTACAGCGCTTTTGGTCGCCGGAAAGGTTGCAGTTCAGGGAAAAGAGAAGGATAAGGAACTTGACAGACTTGCTGTAGAACAGGTCAAAGAACAGATAGAACATGCCCTTAAGACAAAGGGGACATTTGCAGCGTTGTCATTAGGGCATAAGATTAAAGTTGTTATTTTTAGAATAAATCCGCAGTTTTATCTTAAGCTGTATGGCGGATTTAAAAATCGAAAGTAGCTGGTGGGAGCAGTGTTATGGATCTAAACAGACCGATAATTTTATATTTTCATGCAGGTTCAGCAAATCATGGATGTGAGGCAATCGCAAACAGTACGCTTAAGCTTATATACAAAAAGAGGCTTGAGCAGGGCTGTGATATGAGTACTACACCGGTTCCTGTTGTAATATCGAACAACGCTGACGAGGATAGAAAATATTCACTTGGAAATCTTGAGAAGCAGGGAATGTGCATTCTTGTAAGTGACAGACATATTGACCAGGATTTCTTTTCACATATTCTGTACTATGGATGGAGGAAGATTACGAAAGATAAGCAGTCCTTTATGCGGTACAGATTCAGAGACGGCTACAGAGCTTATGTAAAAGAGCATAACAGATGCGATGTTCAAGAGCCTGATAAAGAGGAAGATGAAAGTCTTGCAGTCAATCATACTCCTCTTGCAATTTCAATCGGAGGTGATAATTATTGTTACCCTGAAATGGTTTCAGATCTCATTTTATCTCATGAATATTTTAGAAAAAGAGGTTTTGAGACAATTTTGTGGGGCTGTTCAATAGAACCGGATTCATTAAAAGATGAGAATCTTCGTAAAGATCTTATGGCATATAGCAGAATTTATGCCAGAGAATCAATAACCTATAAAGGTCTTTTGGATGCCGGGATACCTGAAGAAAAGCTGGAACTTAGGAAAGATCCGGCTTTTGAGCTTGAGACCAGTAAAGTATCGCTTCCAAAATATTTTTTACCGGGGAAGACTGTCGGAATTAATTTGAGCCCTATGGTTCAGAACAAAGAAAAGACAGAAGGTATCACCCTTGAGAATTACAAGAATTTCATAAAATATATTTTAGAGGAAACTGACCAGAATATAGCACTTATTCCGCATGTTGTATGGAATAATAGTGATGACAGAAGACCTTTGGAGGAGCTGTATCTTGAATTTAAGGATACAAAGAGGGTTGTGATGATAAATGACGCTCCTGCACAGGAACTGAAAGGCTTTATTTCAAAGTGCAGTTTTTTTGTCGGAGCGAGAACTCATTCTACAATTGCTGCCTACAGCAGTAATGTGCCGACACTTGTAATAGGTTATTCAGTAAAGAGCCGCGGTATTGCGACAGATCTTTTTGGGGATTACACTCACTATGTATTGCCGGTTCAGGAAATATCAGAACCTGATGAGATGATAAGAGCATACAAATGGATTATTGAAAAAAGTTAAAAAAATCGGGGGATTTGGGGTTATGCTAATAATAAAAATTGCAGGCGGTCTGGGAAACCAAATGCAGCAGTATTCATTATATAGAAAATTATTGAGTCTTGGAAAAGAGGTAAAGCTTGATCTTTCCTGGTTTGATCCTAAGGTTCAGGAAAAGATGCTGGCAAGACGAGAGTTTGAATTGCCTCTTTTTGTTGATATTCCTTATGAAGTATGTACAGATGAGGAAAGGGATTATTTTCTAAAGCAGTCTTTTATCGACAAGATATCCGGCAAAGTACTGAAAAAGCTTGGAAAAAGAGAAAGCGCCAATGAAAAGGTATTTCAGGAAAAACAAATGTTTCATCCGGAGATTTTTGATATGGATGACAAATATATCGAAGGATATTTTGCTTGTCAGAAATATTATGGTGACATTATGGATGAACTTAGAGAATTGTTTGTGTTCCCTGAACATTCCATCGCAGAACTTCATCAGAGAAATATGCTTCTTGCATCCAGAATGGAAAAAGAGAATTCTGTAAGTGTTCATATCAGAAGAGGTGATTATCTTGCGCCTGAGAATATACAGATTTTAGGAAATATTGCCACAGAGGATTATTATTCTGCTGCGATGAAGTATTTCAGTGATAAATATAATGACGTTCATTTTTATATTTTTACCAGTGATCATGAGTACGCCAGAGAAAACTACAGTGATGAGTCAAAATATACTGTAATAGATTGGAATACAGGAAAAGACAGTGTTCAGGATCTTATGCTCATGAGCCATTGCAGAGGAAATATTTGTGCTAACTCAACGTTCAGCTTCTGGGGAGCAAGGCTTAACAAGAGAGCTGACAATGAGATAATAAGAACATCAACTATGAGAAACAATCAGCACTGCGAGCCTGAGATCATGCATGATTACTGGGCAAATTGGATTTTGATGGATAATAAAGGTAATATAGTGTAGCTGTTTTATATTAACTCGACTATATGCTTGCTATAATTTGAATCTACTGCGTTGTCATCAGTTGTCGATGGACCCCCATCGACGCCTTCTTCCGCCTTGTAGATTACAAATCATATCTAATCAATATAGTCGAGAAATATAAAAACAGCTACACTAGTATGAGCATGTCTTACTGAAGGAGAGAGAAGTGGGAAGAGTTAAATCAGCTACAAAAAATATTGCATTTGGCTATGTTGGTCAAATGGCTACAATGATAATGTCTTTTATTCTTAGAAAGATCTTTATCATGCATCTGAGCGATACTCTTCTTGGTGTAAACAGTTTATATACAAATATTCTTTCACTCCTTAATATGGCGGAGCTTGGAATTGGTACAGCACTGAATTTCAGCCTCTACGGGCCTGTTGCCAGAGGAGAAAAAGAAAAAATAAAGTCCTATATGCAAATGTACAAAAAGGCATATTATTGCATAGCGGCCGTCGTGGCGGTTATAGGACTTGCGCTTACACCATTTCTTAGTTTTTTTATCAAAAACCCTGGTGAAAATTCGTTAAGAGATCTGACGATTTATTATTTTATATTTCTTTTTAATACTGTCAGCAGCTATTTTGTTGCATATAAGTATAGCCTTATCAATGCAGAGCAAAAAAATTATGTTCAGACCAATGTAATAACTATAACTAAGATAGTTACAGTCTTTTTCCAGATTATCATTGTTGTAGCTACTGAAAACTTTTATCTTTATCTTTTGACTGATGCAGTGATTCAGCTGATTCAGAAGATATTTGTATCCAGATTTCTGGACAACATGTATCCTTATCTAAGGGACAAGAATGTTACTAAACTGTCAAAAGAAGAAAGCGACAAAGTCTTTAGAAAAACAAAAGCACTCGTATTTCATAAAGTTGGGGATGTGGCAAGACTTCAGACAGATGCCCTCATAATTTCTTCTTTTATAGAAGTTGCCATGGCAGGAGTTGTAGATAACTACAACATGGTAATCAGTTCTGTTTCAAATTTCGTAAATATTATTTTTAATTCAGTTATTTCAAGCTTTGGAAATCTTATCGCGACAGAATCAAAGGAAAAACAGTATGCAATGTTCAAGGTTTACAGATTTTTTGCATCCTGGGTATATGGTTTTTCCTGTGTGGGATTTATGATTCTTTTGACTCCTCTAATCAGAATATGGCTTGGGGATTCTTGGATTCTTGCTCCTGCTGCGGTTTACTGCATTTTGACGGATTATTATTTTAAAGGTGACAGGATTGTGCTTAGCAATTTCAAGACTGCCGCCGGAGTATTTGAACAGGATAAGTATCTGGCTTTAATACAGGGAGCAGTAAATCTTGTGATATCAATCTGGCTTGTCCAGACACCGCTTGGGCTCACAGGTATTTATATTGGAACTATTGTTTCGGGACTTATTGCCAATGTGACAAAGCCGGTTATTATATACAGGGCATGCTTTGACATGAACGCAGGGGGATATTTTGTAGATACAGTTAAGTACCTTTGCAGCCTGATTGGAGTTATGATTGTTTGCAATCTTATAAGTATAAGAGTTCTTTCTGATCTCAATATTTTGACATTTATAATCATGGGAATAATAATTACCGTTATTTTTAATGGTGTATATTTTATTCTGTATGGAAGAAGCGAAGAATTTAAATATCTATATGGTAAAGTGTCGGAGCGTTTTTTAAAGAAAAGTTGATCAAATAGTATTAATGAAAAATATATTTTGTACAGAAAGAGGATTGGAATGGCAAATAGTAAGATAGGCTTAGAGCACACCACTATTGTTACTGAGACAATCAGAGAACTTGACCGGATAATGAAAGTAACCCCGAAACAGGCTCTGAAGGATATTGTGAAAAAGACAATGGGAAGGTCTGTAAGAAGTAAGGATCCATTCTTTTGGCCGGCGGGAATGCTTATGCTGGGGCTGGTAGAAACTCTTGAAACAGATATAGATGAGTCATTTCATAAAGAAATTTACAGAGCAATTGATTCGCATATACGTTATTGGGAAGAAAGATACGGCGGAAGGATAAGTTATGTTGATGATGCTCTTGTAGGATATAGTATGGTGCGCCTTTATCAGAAAACATATGATGACAGATATTTAAAAATTGCAGATGAGATAAATCGCTTTTTGATGGAGGCTCCTACAGATTTTGCAGGTTCAGTTCTGTACAATCCCGGACGTAACAGCAGAAATATTTTTGCTGATGGAATTGGTCAGATCACGCTTTTTATGTCTTCTTATGTTCGCTTAAAAATGGAGAACATTGATAAGCTTTACGGGAATAATTCAAAAACAGATATAGACTATTATAATGAATCAAATGTTATAAATGAGATTGGTAAGATTTATACTCAGTTAATGAATTACAACAGTTTTGGTTGTGATAGAAGAAGTTATTTACCTTACCACGGATACAGGTTAAGTAAGAGTGAATCTCTTTTAAAAAAATATCCCGGAAATGCTCGTGTAGATGCGATGGACAGAATTGATGAGATAATTAGTGAAAAGCAGGGAATTCTTTGCTGGGGAAGAGCATTTGGCTGGCTGATTATGGGAATGACTGAGGCAGCTCTTTTGGAGAAGTATTTAAAAAGTATTCAGCGCAGTAGCAGGGATTGGAGTAGTTTTCATACTATTCCGGGATTTCTTGAAATAAGCAAAATGGCACTTGAATATCAAAGACCTGATGGTGGCTGGAGCTGGCAGTTGCAGGCAGTAGATGCTCATATAGATATGTCAGCCACAGGAATGATTGCGTATTCTATTGCCAAAGGATTCAGGAACGGATTATTTGAAGGTGAGGATATCGAGAAGGTTTCAAATGCATTAAAGAGAGCTTATGACTGTATTTTAGCTCATTCCGATGATGGAAAAGTAGGAGATGCGCTTAGTTCATGCGATGATTTTGCGGTTCACTATCAGACCTATGGAAACTATCCTTGGGGTCAGGGAGCATGTCTGGCAGCGCTTGATGCAATTATTTAAATGAGCCACCCGGCAAAAGATTGTTGAGCTTTTGTCGGGTAGCTCATTTTATTTAGGAAAAATTTAGGTTACCTCTGTAATATGTTAAATGTAATTAAAGAAAGAGAAAAAGAGATGAAGAGCATTAGGAGGTAAAGATGCTAAATAGTAGAATGAAATCAAAAATGAGTTTAGGATGCGCCCTTGTAGTTGCTATGGCGCTTGTTATATCGGGGTGTTCGAATAATGCCAAGGTTACTTCGCAGTCTTCGGATTCTGCATCGATTGTTGCAGAAATAAATGCGGATAATATAGATCTTAATAATGTTACAGCAACAGTGACACTGGATGATACAAACACATCTGTTTCCGGAGACGGAGTTACTGTAGATGGCACAGATGTAATCATCAGCGCGGGTGGAACATATTCTTTTAGCGGAAATTTATCAGAAGGAAGGATAAAAGTTGAAGCTGAGGGTGAGGATGTTGTCATCGTACTAAACGGCGTGACAATTACAAACAGCGAGAAGGATGCTATATATGTTGAGTACGCAAACAGTGCTGTTGTTTATGTGATGGAAGGAACTGAAAATACGCTCACAAGTGGAACATCAGAGACCTATGAGGCGGCAAAGGCTGCTGTTGAAGAAGCTAATTCAACAAACACAGAAACTGCAACTGCTGAAGCAAGCAGTGAAGAGGTGAAGACAGATGAAACAAGTAGTGAAGAGATAAAGTCAGATGAAATGTCTGCTGAAACAAGTAGTGAAGTGGCGAAGTCAAATGAAATAACCACTGAAACAAGTGGTGAAGAGGCGAAGTTAAATGAAACAACCGCTGAAACAAATAGTGAAGAGGAAACTACAGATAATGCGACTGATGAAGCAGATGTCACAGATTTGGATTTAGCTACAGAAGAAAAAGATGAAGGTTTTAGCAATAGTCAGAAAGCTACAATTATGGCTAAGTGCGATCTTACAATTGAAGGCTCAGGCACATTAAATATTTTGGGATATATAAATAATGGTATTCAGTCCAAGACAAATCTTACTATTATGGATGTTAATTTGAATCTTACAGCAGCAAATGATGGACTCAAATCCGGTGAACTTTTGACAATTACCTCAGGAACTTATAATCTTTCTGCGATAGGAGATGCAATTCAATCTGACGGAGATCTTGAAATAGTTGATGGAGTATTTGACATTTTAACAGGTGATGGAGCGGCATCTGCTGAGAAAAAGACCGAAGCTATGTTCGGCGGCGGTATGTGGGCACGTAGCGGAGAGATGCCACAGGCGCCAAGTGGAACAGAAAGCGGAGAAATGTCACAGGCGCCAAGTGGAACAGAAAGCGGAGAAATGCCACAGGCGCCAAGTGGAACAGAAAGCGGAGAAATGCCGCAGGCGCCAAGTGGAACAGAAAGCGGAGAAATGCCGCAGGCGCCAAGTGGAACAGAAAACGGAGAAATGCCACAGGCACCAGGTGGAACAGAAAGCGGAGAGATGCCGCAGGCGCCAAGTGGAACAGAAAGCGGAGAGATGCCACAGGCGCCAACTGGAACAGAAAGCGGAGAAATGCCGCAGGCGCCAAGTGGAACAGAAAGCGGAGAGATGCCGCAGGCACCAAGTGAAACAGAAAATGGAGAATTTGACAGAAGTCAGTTTGCAGGCGGCAGGATGATGAATGATAATATGGATTCTGTTGATTCTGATTCCAATACTGTAAGCAGGAAAGGAATAAAGGCTGCGGGAACTCTTACAATCAATGGAGGAACATTTACAATTGATACAGTAGATGATGCAATACATGCAGCGGCAGAAGTAACGATAAACGGAGGTACATTTACTATTTTATCTGGAGATGATGGAATTCATTCAGATACAGATCTTATAATCAATAACGGCACAGTTACAATAGATGAATCTTATGAAGGCCTTGAAGGTGCAACAATAACTGTTAATGGCGGTGATGTAAGTGTTACTGCAAGCGATGATGGATTAAATGCATCAAGCAGTGAGGTTGATCCTGTAATTACCATAAATGATGGTTATATTTATGTTGATTCAGAAGGCGATGGCATTGATTCGAATAAGGATATCATTGTAAATGGCGGAACAGTTTATGTTGATGGTCCTGCAGAATCAATGAATGCTGCAATAGATATGGGATCTGAGAATCAGGGAGTATTTGCAGTTAACGGCGGCATAGTTATTGCAATCGGAACTTCAGGAATGTTTGAAAATGCTGATTCTTCTTCAAAACAGCAGATTATATCCTATGTTTTTGATGAAACAATCGAAGCAGGAACTACGATCACAATAACAGATTCAACAGGAAACACTGTTGCGGAATATACAACAAAGAAATCCTCAAATCTTGTTACCTATTCTTCCGGAGATCTTGTATCAGGTGAAACATATACATTCACTGCAGGTGATCAGTCAGGAACTCTTGAAGCTACAGATATAAATGCCACAAATTCTTCTGGAATGACTATGGGCTTTGGTGGCGGAATGGGAGGCAAGATGGGCGGAAGAGGCTTTGGACAAAATCAAAGCACGGACCAGAATGCAGAACAGAATTCTGAAACAACAGAAGATACTTCAGCCAACGAACAACCTTCTGAAGAAAATAATTGAAAATGAGGCACATAGTAATCCCCCAAGCTGGAGAATTAATTGCTTGGGGGATTTTTATATCGTCAAATGAATTTGTTGCTTACTATAAAATGCTCCGCAAGAATGTTCATAGCTTTTGTAAAGTAATATGTTGTTTTCAGCGATCAAAATCTTGCGCAGTAAACGACAATAGGCAAGTTCCAATGTTATAGTTGGTTTAAAGACAGAAATGCGCATTTTGTGTGAATATGATGCAGGAGCAGACGAATTTCTTTGTCGAAGTCTATTCGGAATGAATTCGCGAATTAGTTATTGGAGTAAGAGGCATGAGAGTAAATAGTAACAATTATTTGTGCAATAAAAGTGTAGTTGATAGAGAGATAGCAATAAAAGTGTAGTTGATAGAGAGCCCATCAATATTAAGTAAATTCAACTTGAAATAGATGTAGTAACGTGTTATATTGTATGTAGTAATCAAAACTACATGTAATGAAATCAATAACCACATCGTATATTAAGTGGAATATATATTATATTAATGCCTAGTGTAGCTGTTTTATATTAACTCGACTATATGCTTGCTATAATTTGAATCTACTGCGTTGTCATCAGTCGTCGATGCTAGTAATAATTCATTTAGTCTAATATTTTCTATGTTGGAGGTATATATTATGACAACTAAAGAATTAAAGAAATACTTTAAAGATCACCTGGTTCCGTCGAAGCTTTACAAAATAGGCGGTCATCATAAAAACCGTATTTGTATGGATAAAACTGAAAATGGTTGGGCAGTTTTTTTCCAGGATAATAAGGAGAGAATCGGTGTCATGAATTTCGTCGATGAAGCTTCCGCCTGCAATAGCATGAAAGATGAGCTTAGAAAGCTAATGGAGCAGCTTTACGGTATTACATGGGCACAAGTTCGCTGATATACTTGTCCTAATATTTCAAATGCAAAATCAAGTATTTATTCATCTCAAAATAGCATTGCAGTTCATACATATTAAGCTCTGCATATAATTACCAAAATTAAATATATTTTACTACAGGCAATATCTATTTCACATTAGATATTGTCTTATTTTTTCCTCTATCTTTTTTTGATTAAACGGTTGAGCTTCTGATTCTAATGAATACAGAAGATTATCTCCCACTACTAATCCATTTTCTTCGTATTCACGCAACTTATAGAAGGCTTTGGTCGCATATTCACCATTAGATACCAATCCAAAATGCTCCCAAAATATAGTTCTTCGTGTGCGTAGATTAAGCAATGCAAAATCTGGATATAATGTTTTTCCATCTTTTAAAACTACTTGTGGTTCGTAAATGTATGGAATTTTATGCTTTAGAAAAATGTCAGCCAGAATTTTTTCAGATTTTGATCGGACTTGCTCACCCAATTCTGTTTGATATGTTTTTACCATTGGATAACTATTCTTATATCTACTATAAGTTTTCTTCCACTCTTGAACATAATCTTTATCCGTCTGAATAATCGGATTAACAAGAGCCTTGCGCCCTTCACATAGATTATTATAAACATTTTCTATGGAATCTATATCATATTTTTTTAAAAATCGCATAATTCTATGTCGAGTATCAATAAGAGTCTTCAAAACAGCTAAATCATAATCATGTTGAGCAATAGATTTAACCATTGCTATATTATTCTTTGAAATATATGTACGGTTTCCGTCTTTATCAATTTCATAGTATTGATACCCATTTTTCCTGTTTGTAACACATATTTTTTTATTACCAGCACCTGTATTAGATTGGATTCTGCTATCTGCCTCTTGAATCATTTTATCAATTTGCTCTACTTGTTTTTTTAACTGCAACGAATAATTTTCCATTATTGTCCTCTGCTTCCTATTTTTTTATATAATCTTCGCATTATATCTTTATCATATTTCTACAAACAGGCCATAGAACTATCACAAACATATTCTTTATTTTTAGCTAAGACATATTTAAACGATAATTATATCTATTACATGTCAATTTTTTCTAAGCCAGACATGCGATACCTAAATATCTATATATCACATGCTTTACAATTCTGCTATTAACATGTCATTTCATCATTCCTTCTTTTTACATGTCTTTTATTTTTTCTTTGGGCATGTATTATCTCATTTTTCACATGCAACATGCTTTTTATTTGTTCTCTTAACATGTAAGTTTTTGTTTAATACATTTTGCATGTCTTTTATTTTTTCTTTGGGCATGTATTATCTCATTTTTCACATGCAACATGCTTTTTATTTGTTCTCTTAACATGTAAGTTTTTGTTTAATGCATTTTGCATGTCTTTTATTTTTCTTTGGGCATGTATTATCTCATTTTTCGCCTGCAACATGCTTTTTGATTGTTTTCTTAACATGTAAGCTAACAATTTAAGCCTATCCCCAGCCATTCATACAATTAATTTCCAATAAATATCACATACTCATATTCCATACAAAGCCCAAATGGAAAAGTACGGCGATCTGCCAATAAATAGACAATACTCAAGATATAATGAAACTAAAAATGAATATATCCTATCAATATCTAAAAGTCAATACTCTCTATCAACTACACTTTTATTGAATTTACTTAATATTGGTGGGCTTTTACGAGCGAATGCCGACATCAACATAGATTTCGTTTTCACTTTTGTCTGCAAGAATTTATAAGTGTTTTGAGTTTATATTTTTTTTATAATCAAGGTGTTGACAAGTTGTTCTATTTGTTCTATAACATACTTGTAACAAGAAATTAGCAGCCGAGATAAAAGAGTGCTAATAAAAAACTACAACAACAAAATTTTTTATAGAAAAGGAGTGAAGACTTATGTTGATGCCTATGTTATGGAGTAATAATAATTTATTTAACGAGATGGATGACTTCTTTGGTGATGGTTTCTGGAATGACTTCTGCGGAGTAAGACCTGGCTCCGGTGAGAATGTTAAGTCACAGAGTCTGATGAGAACTGATATTATTGAGAAGGACAATTGCTATCAGCTTGATGCAGAGCTCCCTGGATTCAATAAAGAGGATATAAAGATAGATCTTAAAAATGATGTCTTGACAATCAGTGCCTCTCACAGCGAAAATAGTGATGAAAAAGATAATAATGGCAAATATATTCGCCGTGAGAGAAGAACTTCATCATACGAGAGATCATTCAGGGTAGCCGGTCTTAAGCCTGAGGATATCATTGCTCAGTACAGAAACGGAATTCTGACTGTCGATATTCCTAAAAAGGAAGCAATTCCTGAGAAAGAAGAAGTCACCAGGATTGAAGTAAAAGACTAAACACTCGTGTTATACCTGACGTTTGCAGTTTGTTATAGCAATGTACGATATCGGTCAAATTTTTAAAGATATGAAATGAAAGTGATGAGCCTCAGCTTTTGCGACTTTATAGATGCCGCGAAAGTTGAGGTTTTTTTATGGAAAAAGAGTTAAATTATGAAGGCTATACGGGAACAGTAAATTATGACAGCAAATGTGATTATTATACCGGAGAAGTGGAGATAGATGGTAAAAGATATACCTATGAGGGAGATACCTTTGAAGAATTAAAAGAGGACTTTGAAGATATCATAGATTCCATCATAGCCTTTGAAGAAATGGAAGAAGAATGAGCGTTTCAGTTCTATAGAAATGTGCACAAAGTTCAAAAATAAATAAAATTTGCATGACTTCTTGCTGGCAAAGTGGAAATAACCCGCAAGAACCTATAAGTTTTGGGGAAGGATATGATGGAATGATAGTTGTTTTACAGTTTTTTCTAAAATACATTTTACCTTTTGTAGTGGCATATATATTAAATATGGTGATGAATAAGTTTCTTAGCACAGAAATGCTAAGAGGCAAGCTTCATCTTATTTTTTTGAAGGGCATCATTACTGCTATATTGTGGGCAGTTGCGGTACTTTCTGTTCTTAACTGGATACCTGCCTTTTCAAAGACCTGGGAGACTGCGATAGCATCTTCAGGAATAGCGGCTGTTGTACTCGGTCTTGCAGCTCAGTCAACACTTGCCAATGTTTTTGCTGGAATTGCACTCTCAGCATCATCGTCACGTCCGTTTGATATTGGGGACAGAATTGAGATAGATAACATAGAACCTGGATTTGTTGAGAATATTACTCTGAGACATACAGTTATAAAGACATATCAGAATGAGATTATATATGTTCCAAACTCTATAGTGGGAAGCGCAACAATAGTAAACTATACCCAGGAAGAATCATACTCGTATCCTATTACGGTTTCTGTTGCTTATGGCACTGATATGAAAAAGGCAATGGATATAATGGCTGATGCGATATATGAATATCCAAAGCATCATGGAAATAGACCTACTGTACTTTGCAAAAGCTGTGATGACAGCGGTGTCACATTAAGAGCACTTGTAGAAACCAAGGATTTCAGAGACAACCCTGTTGCATGTTCTGAATGCCTCGTAGAGATTATGAAGAGATTTGATGAAGCCGGTATAGAGATTCCATACAATAAACTTGTGGTTTACAAGGGGTGAGTTTTTTGGTAATTTAGTACCATTGTGAATTGCAACTGCATAGTAACAAATAAATGTCTTTTAGCTGGCAATTCAAAAAATATTTGGGGGTATTATAATGGGAAAACTATATTTCAGATATGGAGCCATGGGAAGTTCAAAGACGGCAAATGCTCTGATGGTAAGGTACAATTATTATGAGAAAGGGCAGAATGCCATAATCTTAAAGCCTATGACTGAGAACAGAGATGGGGAAAAGATAATCAAATCAAGAATGGGACTTAGTGAAGAATGTTCCTTTGTGGAAGATTTTCTTGATACTGTAAAAAATGAATGGTTCACACAAAAATCTGATTCCTGGAAAGATCTTGATTGTGTAATAGTTGATGAAGCGCAGTTTTTGACAGAGGAGCAGGTTGATCTTCTGGCAGAAGTAGTTGATAAGTATGATCTTCCTGTCATTTGCTACGGACTTAGAACTGATTTTACAAGTCATTTGTTTTCCGGTTCAAAGAGATTGATGGAGATAGCTAATTATATTGAGGAAGTTCCTACTGTATGCTGGTGTGGAAGAAGGGCTCATTTTAATGCAAGAGTTAGGGATGGCAAAATAGTCAGAGACGGAGAGCAGATAATGATGGGCGGAAACGAATCCTATGTGTCTGTATGCAGAAAGCATTTCATTTCCGGAGAAGTAGACGGAAAAAGAGAACGCGACATAGAAGAATGATGTTTTTAGGCTAAATAGTCAGATGATACGTTGTCTGAATATTTAGTCTTTTTTTATTAATATAATGGACATATGCATGGAGCCGATATAAAACTTGAAAGATGTTTTCTCATTTTTACGGAAAAAAAACACTAAACTGCGCATTTTTGCGAAACATGACAAAAGTTTATTTCCCATGCAAAGGAGGCACCATGAAAATTAAACAAAGTAACGTCAATCTGGTTTCCAATCATCGTTATTATGAGGAAAATTCCGTTACTGTCACAAGTGGTGTGATGACTAGAAGCTCTTTTTTGGAGAGTCTCAAGGAACAGCAAAAAAATATGGATGTATTGGAAGTTACAAACAATGGTGAAGAACAGGCTATTGGGAGTGAAAACTATAATAGCCTTAAGCCCACTAAGAATCTTTATCTGTCAAAGCAGGAGGCTACAATTGAGGATCAGCTTGCAGAGATTAGGATGAATCTTCTTGAGAGAATCTTAAATCTTTTGCAGCTACTTGGAGGTGATAAGTCCGGACGTGGATATAATGATCTGATGAAAAGAACAGCCAATATGCTTACATCACATTCTTATGTGGCAGTTGAAACAGTCAGAACAACACATATTCAGGAAGAAGAGACATCTTTTTCTGGAAAAGGAATAGCTTATACAGAGGATGGCAGGAGCATCGAATTCGGAGTTGATTTTAGCATATCAAAGCGCCTTGAAGAATATGCCGGAATGCATTTGTCCAAGGAAATTAATCTTATAGATCCACTTGTCATAAATGTAGACAGCAGCATTACAAATATATCTGACCAGAGTTTTTATTTTGACCTTGATGCAGATGGAAAGGAAGAGAAAATTTCAAGTCTTGGAAAGGGTTCGGGATTTCTTGCCTATGATAAAAATGGAGATGGTATTATAGGCGACGGGTCTGAATTGTTTGGAACAAGAAGCGGAAACGGATTTGGAGATCTTGCTGCATATGACGGTGATAATAACGGTTGGATAGATGAAAATGATGAGATTTACAATAGCCTTAGCGTATGGATCAGAAATGAAGATGGTACTGATACGCTTCTTACCTTGAAGGAGGCAGATGTAGGTGCAATATACCTTGGAAGTGCTAATACGGAGTACACAGATTATAACAGCAGCCTTATTGCTTCTGCAAGAACACGAGCAAGCGGAGTATTTTTAAAAGAAAGTGGCGGCGTTGGCACAGTTCAGCAGGTAGACATGGCTGCACTATAAATTGGTGTGACTATTCAGTTGTCAGGAGACTGACAACTGAATAGTCAACAAAAGTAAGTGCGCTGTGGTTGCTCTCAAGAGCTAAATCTTAGTGAGATTATCATTTCTGCAGTTTCAAGAATATTTGTCCCGGAATCCATAGAGCACTTTTGTAGATATTTATGGGCTTCCGGCTCAGTCATATGATGCCTTTCTATCAGAATTTCCTTGGCGGCTTCAATAGTTTTTTTATCCTCTAAAGAGCGGTTTTTCCTTTTTTCACGGGCTTTCTTTCTCTGTAGTGTTACACCTTCAAGCATGAGACCTATGGTGGAATAAAGATCGTCTTTTTTCAACGGAGTCGGAAGATATATAAGTCTGTCATTTACAATATCTGTAGGGGCATTTGTGCTTGAAGAGATCATCAGCATCTTGAAGTAGTCAGGCAGATCTTCCAAAAGATCAGAGTACAGCATGTCGCTTAGACGATACCCGCAAACTATGACACCGCTCCCTAAATCCTGCATGGCGGAAAGAGCCTGGACACCTGAAGTGTAGGCCTGTATATTATCGTATCCGCCACGACTCAATATGCTTTTGAAATTCTGTGCATCATTAGTTTTTGCAAATGCCACGATTATGTTCAAACTCTTATGCCTCTGTTAATTAGAATATTTCAAGATATTTTTTTAATTCCCACTGAGTTACACAGGTGCGGAAGTCTTTCCATTCAGATTTCTTTGCTTCAAGGAATCTGTCAAATAGCGATTGTCCAAGAACTTCTTTTACAAAAATGTCTGACTCATAGCTTTCTATTGCTTCTCCGAGAGTGAGTGGAAGCGTATTGCCCGGATCATCTGTCTGTTCAAAAGAAAGCGAAGCAGGAGGCGTCATCTTTTTCTCAATGCCGTCCATACCAGCCGCCAGTAAAAGAGCTATTGCAAGGTATGGATTACAGCTTGCATCAGGGTTTCTGACCTCTATCATGGCAGCGGAGCCTTTTTTGGATGGAATACGGATAAGTGCACTTCTGTTTGCTGAAGATGATGACCAGCTGATATTTACAGGTGCATCATATCCGGGAACAAGGCGTTTATAGGAGTTGACAAGAGGGTTTGTCACAAGAGTCATTCCCTTAACGTGATATAAAATTCCGGCAATAAACTGTTTAGCGGTTTCAGTCAGCTCCTGTTTGTCTGAAATAAACAGAGTTTCCATATTTGTATCATATGCACCTATATTTATGTGCATTCCGGAACCATTTATTCCTTCTACAGGCTTTGGCATGAAGGTTGCATAAAGACCGTGCTTTTTGGCGATGGTTTTAACAGCCATGCGGAAGGTCATTATCATATCTGCAGCTCTTAAAGCGTCGCTTTCTTTAAACTCTATTTCATGCTGCGCAGGGGCACTTTCATGATGTGATGAGGAAATATTAAATCCCATTTCTTCAAGATTCAGGATGATGTCTCTGCGGACATTTTCACCCTGATCTGCAGGAGCAACATCAAAATAACCTGCTTTTTCATGAGTTCTGTTGGTTGGACGGCCTTCATCATCAAAGTCGAAGAGAAAGAATTCCGGCTGAGGATTGATTTTAAAGGTTAGTCCCATGTCTTTTGCCTTCTTGATCACATTTTCAAGGATGTTCCTTGGATCCGCCATAAATGGCTCTTTGTCAGCGGTATATACATTGCAGAACATTCTTGCAACCTTTCCGGACTGAGGACGCCAGGGATAAATCTCGAAGCTGTCAAGATCAGGGTATAAGTACATTTCACTGTCTTCGCCCCGGACAAAGCCTTCTATTGAAATTCCGTCAAACATGCATTCGTTGTTTAAGGCGCTTTCAAGCTGACTTGCTGCTATGGCTATATTCTTCGGAATACCGAAAATATCGCAGAACTGAAGACGGATAAAGGCTACGTCTTCTTCGTCTACGATACGGAAAATATCTTCTTTTGTGTATCTGCTCATAAAAACCTCCGCTTTTATAGTATTAATCATAAAAAGGCGCACAAAACAAGAACAATTTTGTCCTGTTCTGGCGCCCTTGCCTGCTTCTATATCTGTTTTAAATAGTAATTCATAAAAGACTTTTTTGTCAATCAAAAAAAAATCAAGTGGGTAGAATAAAAAAAATTATAAAATAAGTCTAAAGTTTTTTTAGATATTGTACGATAATAGAATCGTAGAACAAAATTAAGAATTGACCCTCGAGTTTTTTATCATTGCATTTCGAGACTTTTTATGGGGAATGTGTATTTTTTTACACAAAAAAGTTTTCGAAAAAAACTAAAGTAATGATGATATCTACCGATAAAAGTAGTAGATAAAAAAACTCCAGGGAAGGAGGAAAAAGACATGCGTATAGAAGCATACAATCAGGTTCAGCAGATTTACTCAAACAGTAAAGTTAATAAGGCTCAGGCACCTAAGAAGACAAATGATGTCAGGGATACAGTATCATTTTCTTCTATAGGAAAAGACATTCAGATTGCCAAGCAGGCTGTGAACGAAGTTCCAAACGTCAGGGAAGATCTTGTAGCTTCGATAAAAGCAGCAGTTAAGAATGGCACATATGATGTAAGCAATGAGGCTTTTGCTGATAAACTTCTTGAAAACTTTGAATTTTAAAATGTATATAGGAGGATAATTCCAGTGCCGAGTTTGGTTGATAATCTTGTACAGGCGCTTGATGATGAGTGTACAATGTACGAAAAATTACTGGGGTTGTCTAGCCGGAAGACTGCGATAATTGTATCGGGAGATCTGAAGGCACTTGCGGAAATCACGGATGAGGAGCAGTGCGCAGTTGGCGATATACAGCGCTTGGATAAACAAAGGCGCAGAGCTATGGAAGAAATCGCCACCGTACTTAACAAGGATGTTGATTCATTAAAACTGACCGATCTGATCGAAATACTGGTTAGAAAACCTTCAGATCAGAAAAATCTGGCATTGCAACGGGACAGGCTTGTGGGAGTTGTTGAAAATGTCAGACGTGTAAACAGCCAGAATCAGGAACTTTTGATAAGTTCTCTTGAAATGGTTAAATTCGAAATGAACATCATCCAGTCGTCTAAAAGAGCTCCACAGACAGCTAATTATTCTAAAGATGCGGACACTACCGGTGATGTTATCGGGTATTACACATCGGGAGGGTTTGATGCAAAGCAATAACGCATCACCTAGTAAGTTATGGAAACTGCTTGGAAATATAGGGATGGCAGCAGCATAAAAGGGGTGCGAGATGCATGTAGATAACCCGTCCAGATACCCGTAACAAGGGGTAGTGTCTTAAATTTTGCCTTTTTTTGGATCTGAATATTGGAGGAAACACTATGTCACTGATGGCCAATCTTTATGTAGGACAGTCCGGTCTTACAACTTCTCAAAATGCTCTCAATACAACTGCACATAACATGGCCAATATTGATACGGCCGGATATACCAGGCAGCAGGTTTCTCAGGGAACAAGATCTTATCAGACTCTTGAAAAAAACTATCATTCAATAGCCTGGAAGCAGATTGGAACAGGCGTTAATTACAATAATTGTAAGCAGGTCAGAAGCCAGTTCCTTGATGCCTCTTATAGGCAGGAGAGTGGAAGAGCAGCTTTTTATGATGTGTCATTGAAGGCTATTGAGGAAATAGAGGATCAGCTTCAGGAACTTGACGGCGCAGAATTTGCAACATCTTTGAATAATCTTTGGACTGCTGTTCAGGAACTTGATAAGGATCCTTGTTCTGCCGTTAACCAGAGTGCTCTCGTTACAAGAGCAAATGAATTTTTGACGAGGGCGCAAAGCGTTTACTCCGGATTCGTCTCCTACCAGGATAATATGAATGAAACTATAACAAGCATGGTAACCGAGATAAATCGTATAGGCGAAAGAATAAGAGAAATAAATGAGAGTATTGCCGGCATTGAGTCAGGCAAGCAGGAAAAAGCAAACGACCTTAGAGATGAGAGAAATAAGCTCCTTGATCAGCTCGGTGAATACGGAAGAATCGATTACGAAGAAGACAGACTTGGGAATGTGCAGGTTTTATTTGAAGGTTCTTCTTTTGTATCACTTGGGCATGTAAATCATATTGGAATTGATACCACACTTGTAAGTCCTGTGGGCTATGCAACTCCGTACTGGGAATATGCCGCAAAGACTGAAATAAATAAAAGTGGTGAAAAAGTCGTGGTTTCTATCGATGGCGGTAAGCTCTTTGACCTTACCCAGGCTGTTTCAACAAGCACCAATACGGATATTGGAAAGCTTAAAGCAGTTCTTTTGGCAAGAGGCGATCATAATGCTACTTACCACGATATAACTGAAGATGAGAATTATTACAATGATAATATAGCTCAGTCAGTAATTATGAATGTTGAGGCTGAGTTTGATCAGATGATCCATATAATTATGACGAAAATAAATGATGTCTTGGAAGGTGCTGAGAGTAATCCGGCATTTCTTGACAATATGGCGGGACTTCCGTCTGACTTTTCTTTGTTTAATGTATCAAATACAGAAGATACAGTGAATTATGATTTTAACGATAAAAAGAAGGCAGGAACTATTTTAACCGGCTTTACAATAATGAATTCTGAAGTAAACCCGATTCTGGTACGTGATCCTACAGTATTTACCTTCAGAACAATTGAGGGAAAAGAGGACAATGCAACTACTACAGAGCTTAAGAAAGCTTTTACTTCAGAGGAATATGTAATAAATCCTAATGTGGCGACCAGAAATAATTTTATTACATACTATAACAGCCTTGTTTCGCAGGTGGCAAACACCGGTGATGTATTTAACAGCATATCAAAGGCACAGGAAGAAACAGTTTCCGCAGTTGATGCAGCAAGAGAGCAGATTACAGGCGTTTCAAGTGATGAGGAGCTTGAGTATATGATCATGTTCCAGAACGCCTACAATGCTTCTAGCAGGTTTATAAATGTAGTCAGTGAAATGTTGGAACACCTGGTTACAACCCTTGGTTCATAAAGGAGGCCGGTATGGTATCACAATTTTTTGGATTAAATATTGCAGCGTCGGGACTTAGAGCGGCAAATGCTTCGCTTAATACGACAGCAAATAATATTGCAAATGCCAATACGGATGGTTACAGCAGGCAGGGAGTAAAACAAAGTGCAAATGATGCACTTAGAGTGTTTGCTACATACGGATGCGCCGGAGCAGGTGTTGATACTATCGCTATTGAGCGTATACGCGACTCTTTCTATGACGTAAAGTACAGAAATAATGAGCAGCTTCTTGGGAATGTTCAGGAAAAAAACTATTACAACAGACTCATAGAAGAATATCTTGATGATGACGGAACTACCGGATTTTCATCTCTTTTTAACAAGATGGAAGCATCTCTTGAATCGGTAATGACAGCAGCCGGTACTACTGAAGCCAAGACTACCTTCATGTCACAGGTAAAGAGCATCACTGAGTATTTTAATACTATATACAGTTCACTTAGAAATGAGCAGGCTGATGTAAACGATGAGATAAAGCTTTGTGCCGACAGAGTAAGTTCAATTGCGCAGGAAGTTGCTTCACTTAACAAGCAGATCAATATTATTGAGATGACTGGAACAACAGCCAATGAGCTTAGAGACAAGAGAGACGTTCTTATAGATGACCTCTCTAAGATTATTACTGTTGAGACAAAAGAGACACCTATCGTTGACGAGAGAGATCCTGACAGACTTACAGGTGCCACAAGATTTCAGATATGGGTGGCAGGTTCATATGAACTTGTAGATACCTATGAATACAGAAAAATGATCTGCGTTGCGCGAGATGATGATGGCGGCGTAAATCAGAATGATGTAGATGGTCTTTATGATATAAAGTGGGGCTATTCAGGATTTAAAGATGGTGATAATCCAAATGAATTATCTGACATAGCTCTTGATTCACAGCTTATTGGTGGGGAACTGCAAGGTCTTTTGGCAATAAGAGACGGAAATAATTCCCAGTATTTCCATGGGCGCAGCCAGACTGTAACACAGTTTAAGGACGGAACAGTCAAGGTATCTGTTAAAGTTGACGCAGATTATCTGAAAGACATGATGAAATGTACTCTTCCTCAGCAGGGGAAGATTCATATCGGTGCAAAAGACTATAAGTATGATTCCTGGGAGTATGACGGATACGATACGTACACATTCACTATGGATGAGGATACACTTACCAGTATTCCTGATTATGACAAAAATGTCACAATCGGAGTTTCAAACGGCTATCAGGGAATTCCATATTATATGTCGCAGATGAATGAGTGGATCCGTCAGTTTTCATCATCCACCAATGAAGTCATGGTGAACGGATACACTTCTGAATCAATAGAAGGCGTATATATGCTTACAGGTGCTACCGCAATGAATTCGGCGGCACAGTACAGCTATGAAGAGCTTACCACATTGTCTGAGAACAAAGGTTATTATTTCCTTACAGGTGGTAACTTTGCAGTTAATGAAGTCCTGATGGATGATGCATCAAGACTTGCTACAAAGCTCGATATTACTGAGGGTGAATCTGAATTTGCCAATCTTTCCAAGTTAAAGGATATGTTTGACAACAAGAAGATTTACAGAGGAGCTACAGCCGGTGAGTTTTTAACTAAGGTCCTTGCGGATATTGCGCTTAATAAGAGCAATTCGCAGACTCTTGAGGATACATATACTGCTCTTGAAAATACGATTTCCAATCAGCGACTGTCTGATTCCGGAGTAGATGAGGATGAAGAAGCATCAAACCTTGTAAAGTTCCAGAATGCTTATACCTTATCCTCCAAGATGATTCAGACTTTAACAGAAATTTATGACAGACTGATACTTCAGACAGGCGTATAAAGAGCCGATTAATACTGTAGAAAGTAACAGTAAAAGGCAGTTTGGTCAGTAAAGAAAAGACCTACGGAGGAAGTACAATGCGCATTACAAATAAGATCATGCAGAATAATTCTCTTTATAATATCAACAATAACAAGGTCAATGAGGATCAGATAAATACGATGATGGCCACAGGCAAAAAGCTGACAAGGCCTTCGGATGATCCTGTTATTGCTATAAGAGCGCTCAGACTTCGCAGTAATGTTGTTCAGCTTTCGCAGTATTATGAAAAGAATGCCAAAGATGCCACGAGCTGGCTTGATGTGACAGCAGATGCCATTTCTACGGTAACTGCGGTGCTTACTGACAGTGTTAAGCAGGCTACAAAGGGAGCCAATAAGGATCTGACAATAGCTGATCTTGATATCATTGTTTCCCAGATGGACGCTCTGGCAAAAGAATATTATTCAACCGGAAATGCCGATTATGCAGGCAGATATATTTTTACAGGATATAGAACGGATACACCACTATCTTTTGACAGGATAACAACTGCGGATTATACGGATATCAATGATGAATTTAATGCTGACAGTATCGGCTCATCCAGCAGAGTGCTTAACAGACATCTTCTTAATTCAGCAACTGTGCTTGATACAACGACTGAATCTGTATATGAGCATCAGATAGTAGAAAAAAGTGTAGGAAGACTGCGCCTGTCCTATGATAATCTCAACTATGCGGTAAATGACGGAAATACTGCATCTCTTAAGTTCAGAGAAGAGCTTGTTCAGTCTGCAACCAGTTCAGTTGATTCAACCTGTGAAGTTATTAATCTTACCTACAAGACATCAGACGGAATTACCAGAAATGTAACAGTTCCAATTGATGAAAAAGAAAATCTCATAATTACCAGTGAAGGTATCGAATATAGTGCCAAGCCTACTGTAAATGGTACATATAAGATTACTGCTGTTAATTCAGATGACGGAAAGGAATTTAATACCTTTGAAGTATCTTCTGAAGGTGTAATGTTTGATCTCGGAAATGCAGAATCAGCTATTTCAAATAAAGAAACAAAATCAGTTACCACAATAACCTATACCGGTGATGATGGAAAGGTTGATGTAAAAGTACCTCTTTTACCGGCAATTGGTCAGACCTATAACATAGCTCTTGAAACTGCCGGCTTTACTGCTACAGTCAATAGTGACGGAACCTACACGGTTTCCGACAATGCAAATATTGAGAGCGAAAAGTGGCAGAATGCAGTCACCAACACGATGATTCAGGTTACTGCAAACGGAAGTATTCATTCTTCCTATAAAGAAACTACAATGACGATAACAGGGCCAAATATACTGTATTCCACTTCGACGGAAGAGCAGATCGATGCAGCTTACGCTGATCTGGCTTCAGGCGACAGGCAGGTTGTTTTCAATGCTCTTACTGGTGAGATTCTTATGAGCGAGGAGCTTGAAAATAAGTTATCTACACTTCCCAATATTATCAATACAAAGACGCTTGATGTGGTATATGACAAAAAAGAGTGGGTCAACGGTGATATCAGACCTGAAAATCTTTTTAACTGTACATACACTGATGAGAATAATGAGACAATACTCTACAATAGAGGAACTGCCGGACACAGCATTGCATATGATGTCGGATTTGCACAGTCCGTTGTAGTAAACACAATGGCAGAGGAAGTCTTTTCCACAAATGTAAAACGAGATGTAACTGATCTTTCAAGAAAGCTTGAAGAATTAAAATCAGTGGATGCAACCTTAAGCACGCTCAAGCAGAAATTAAGCGGCATTACCGATGAAGATATGATAAAGAAGATAAACGCCGAGATAGATGCAGCAAGTAAGGCATACAGTTATCTTAGAGAAGAGATTCAGACAGAATTTGAGAAAAAGATAACATCAAGTCAGAAGTCGCTTGATGTAGCAAACATTGCAGTTACAACCAACGGAACAAGGTCAAAGAGACTTGATCTTGTTAATTCAAGACTTATGAATCAGACAACTACTTTTAAAACTTTGCAATCCGATAATGAGGATATAGATCTTGCTGAGGCAGCAAGCAGACTTACAACCGCTCAGGTAACCTATGAGGCAAGCCTTATGGCAACAGGTAAAATAAGTCAGAGTTCACTTATGAACTACATTTAAATGCATATTATATATGTGGTAAAAGTACGATAAAACGTTTATAATTACTGTAAGTCACGATATTTTCTCTATGTTTTTTATGCAAGTGACAGTTACAATATGTGTGATTTCATGACAATGGAGGTTATGACATGAAACTGGCAACAAGAATATTTGGCGAAGTAGAAATTGAGGATAATAAAATTATTTCTTTTCCTAATGGCATAATCGGATTCCCTGATTTAAAAAAATTTACACTGATGCATGATGAGGATAAAGGAAGCGATACTATAAAGTGGCTTCAATCCATCGATGAACCGACTTTTGCAATGCCGGTAATGGATCCTCTTGTTGTTTATCCTGACTACAAGCCTGAGGTACCTGATACTATTGCTGAGAAAATCGGCGGGCTGGCTGAGGATGATCTTCTGGTGCTGGTTACTGTTACAGTACCTCACGATTTGAAACAGATGACGGTTAATCTCATGGGACCGTTTATTATAAACGTTAAAGAGAAAAAAGCTGTTCAAATTATAATTGATAATGAAGATTATCCTGTAAAGTTCCCTATTTACGAGATCCTTAAAAAGAATAAAGAAGATAAGTCATAATCAGCTATACAATTTTACCTTTTTTAGTGTACAATTATACATAGCTGAGTATATGACTTGGACCACGGAGGGAGCGAAAAATGTTAGCACTATCAAGAAAAAAGAACGAGGCAATAGTTATTAACAACAATATCGAAATAACTGTTCTGGATATCAGGGGGGACCAGATCAAGTTAGGAATTTCTGCACCTAAGGATATTCCTATTTACCGAAAAGAAGTTTACATCCAGATTCAGAATGAGAATAAGCAGGCGACTGATGCAGCAGGTCTTGAGGAACTCAAGAAATTACTGTAATTGAGCCGCACAAAACTTATTGCTATATAAAGCCGTTATGCCAATATGGTGTATCGGCTTTTTTATTTTACAAAAAAGTTCCTCTATGTATGCGCACTTGCACGTCAGGAAGGTGTTTTCCTAATTGACATGGCATATGCCTGCATAATAAAATATTAATAACTTTACGATAAAATGTGCATGCTAGTGTAGCTGTTTTTATATTTCTCGACTATATTGCTTAGATATGATTTGTAATCTACAAGGCGGAAGAAGGCGTCGATGGGGCTCCATCGACAACTGATGACAACGCAGTAGATTCAAATTATAGCAAGCATATAGTCGAGTTAATATAAAACAGCTACACTAAGGCGCAGCGTGTATCACTGGAAAGGAGATAGTCCCTATGTTTGAACAGGTTAAGTTAAGCTATGAAATGAATGCTCTTGAGCCACATATTGATCAGCTTACCATGGAAACACATTATGGAAAGCATCATGCGACCTACACAAAGACCTTCAATGAACTTGCCCAAAAGGCGGGAGTTTCTGATCGCCCTGTAGAAGAAGTTCTTGCATCACTTGACAAGGTGGCAGATGAAACACTTCGCAAAGGCCTGCGAAATCAGGGCGGTGGTTACTACAATCACAATCTGTATTTTTCTACACTTTCTGAAGCACCTGATAAGGTACCTTCAGGGAAACTGGCAGAAGCTATAGACAAGACTTTTGGAAGCCTCGATGCAGTGATAGAGCTGCTTTCTAAAGCGGCAGCAGGACAATTTGGTTCCGGATGGTCATTCCTTTCTACAGATAAAGAAGGAAACCTTTTTGTGACAGCTTCCCCTAATCAGGATAATCCTATAAGTGAAGGAACAGGTAGAACTCCTATTCTTGCACTTGATGTGTGGGAGCATGCTTATTATCTTAAGTATAAAAATTTACGAGCTGATTATATCAAGGAATTCTTTGAAGTACTTGATTGGAAAGTAGTTTCTGAAAATTATGAAAAAGCTGTTGGGTGACTGATGCACCTTTCCAAATGATATGGCGGTGTATCGGCAATCCGTTTTATGAAAAAACGGATTAAGCACTTTTGGCAGAAACCAGGAAAACACCACATAACAACTGCGAAATGCCGCATGTATAAACATTCGGCGTAAATGCAAAAAGCACTTTATCACATTGATAATATTATGACAATTGTTGCTTTTTAACAAAAAATAAATTAACGGTTAAAAGTTATGTGGATAGATTTTTTCTAATATTTTCTGAATAAATGAAATAAAAAAATACAGCTTATTTTATCAAGAATGAAAGAATCAATATTTCTTTTTTGATAAACATGAAAAAAAATTGCATTCAATCAATTTAAATGAGGCGATATAGTTCTTAATATGACGGATTTAAAATGATATTATTTAACTGTACAAAATAATAATATTATGAACATATATCGTACTAACATTTTTGAAAGAACGTAAAAACGATTTTCATAATAATTTATAAAAATTTTATAAATTATTATTGTATATTTTTTATAAAAACAAAAGTTCGTAATTTAAAACAAAAGGTCATAAGTCGTAGTTTCGGCTTGTGACCTTAATTGCTTTTAATGGCTAGATAATTTATACTTTATGTAACATTAATTCATAAGGGAGAATATATTGTGAAACAAAAATTGCAGCTTATGGTGAAGACTGGTTTATTCATCATACTGTTATCTTTTTTTATTGTGACAGTAAGTCTTTTGGTCGAGCGAAAATCAAGTTTTGAAAAGAATCAGATGTTTTTTGAAGAGGCAAAACAGGGACACTTAGATGTTCTTTTATTTGGTTCTTCTCATGTTATTAATGGTATAAATCCGTTGCAGCTATACAATGAACATGGTTTTACCTCTTATAATTTAGGAGGATATGGAAGCGTGCTGCTATCGAGCTATTGGCAGTTTAGACTGGCGCTGGATTACTGCACGCCCAAAGTAGTGGTTGTTGATGCTTACATGTTGGAAAATGATGTGAGGTATGTTGATGATCAAAATGCAAATGTTGACAGTGATGAGCTTCATCTGAATATTGACAGATTTCCACTAAGCAGGACAAAAGTATCAGCTATTAATGATATGTTTTTGGATGAAAAAGAAAAATATCCTTTTTTATGGGACTTTATTGTTTATCATAATAGATGGCAAGAACTTGATTCAAGTGATTTTAAGCGATTTACACCTGAAGCTGATGTCAATAAAAAAATGGGAGCTGTCATCGAATATGGAGTTCATGATGCTGAATATACTTATGTAGACTATCAGACCGGAGGGTTATCACAGGAGACAGTCGGAACAACTTATCTAAGACGTATTATAGAGGAGTGTCAGGGGAGAAATATTCAGGTGGTTGTTGTAACACTTCCATTTCTGGCAATGGAACAGAATCAGGCAGCGGCGCATACAGCCGAGCAGATTGCTGAGGAATATGGCTGTTTGTCGGTTAATATGCTGGAAGTTCCGGGGCTTATAGATATTAATTCTGATATGGAAGATCCGGGACATCTTAATATACTGGGATGTCAAAAGGTTACAGGTTATCTGGGGAAAATTTTGCAGGCTAATTGTGAACTTGAAGACCACAGGGGAGATGCGGCCTACAGTAATTGGGATGTTTTTTACGGAGATTTTTGTAATGAAATCAGTGAAATGAGTGTGGGAAATAAAGATATATATACACAGCTTATGATGCTTAAACTTAATCAGGAAAAAGAAACATTTGCTGTTTCAATCAGAGGTGCATCATCCGCATATGCGGATAATACTCTGATACGTCAGCTTAAGGCACTTGGAGCTTCCGGGATGCTTGATAGTGCTATAGCAAATAAATGTTCATATATGTTTATATCTGATCACGGAAATATTACGGAATTTGCAGGTGACGGAGAGGAAAAGGTAATAGATACATCTGAGGGTACTCTTACATATATACCTGCAAGTGATATTTTTAGAGTCCTCAATATAAATGGTGATAGCGAAAATAATTATCTGTACTCAGATGATCACGCATATGCTGATGTTCAGCTTTTGTTTTTTGATGAAGGAGTTGTGTCAGCTCAGCAGATTTACACAAGCGATCATTTTGTTTACGATTTTGATATTAGATAGTAGGGGGAAATTATGCAGTTTGTTTCATTAGAATTTTTTGTTTTTTTACTTATTACTATTGTTTTATATTTTGTCTTTCCAAAGAAATACAGATATATATGGCTTTTGGCGGCAAGCTGGGGCTTTTATTATAAACTGAGCGGAAAGCTTTTAGTGATGCTTGTTCTGGTAACTGTTGTTGCTTATGCCGGAGGTCTTTTGATAGGAAACTCTAAAGATGCAAAAAACGGGACGGATACAGGTAGACACGGAAATAAGACAGCGCTCATTGTAGCAGTAACAGTACTTGTTTTAATTCTTGCTGTGTTCAAATACACAGGTTTTATGCTTGAAACGGTAAAATGTCTGCAGAGTGCAATGGGAATTGAGCCACTTGGAATTGTTGCAGAAATTGCGCTTCCTATAGGTATATCTTTTTACATTTTCCAGGCAATCGGTTATCTTGTGGATTGCTATAGAGGAACTGTGACCGTGGAAAAGAATTATCTTCAGCTCGCGCTTTTTATTTCTTTTTTTCCACAGGTTATGTCGGGACCTATTGAAAGAGCCGGAAATATGTTGAAGCAGTTTAAAGAGCCCAGGTCTTTTTCATATGAAAGGATGAGAGATGGGCTAATGCTGATGATATGGGGATACTTTCAGAAAATCATCATCGCAGACAGATTGGCAGTGGTTGTTGATAAAGTATATAAATCCTATGAAAGTTATTCCGGAACATTATTATTTGTTGCAACAATCTTTTACACCTTCGAGATATACTGCGATTTTGCCGGTTATACTAATATTGCTATCGGCTCAGCCAGAATAATGGGAATAGATATTATGGAAAATTTCAAGCAGCCGTATCTTTCAGGATCTATTGCAGAATTCTGGAGAAGATGGCATATTTCCCTTTCTTCATGGTTAAAGGACTATATTTATATTCCGCTTGGCGGAAACAGAAAAGGATATGTAAGAAAACTTGTGAATATTTGCATAGTGTTTGCAATAAGCGGATTATGGCATGGTGCTGCCTGGACATTTGTTTTTTGGGGACTTTTACATGGATTGTATCAGGTTATTGGCATAATTCTAAAGCCTGTGCGCGATAAGCTTGTAAAAATACTTGGAATTGATAGAAATAGCTTTTCACATAGGTTAGTAAAAATTATTGTGACTTTTATGCTGGTAAATATTGGATGGATATTTTTTAGAGCCCCATCATTTGGCAGTGCGATGTATGTTTTGACAGGAATGTGGAAGCTTTCACCATGGGTACTTTTTGATGGAACTCTATTTACATTTGGTCTTGCTGAGGCCGAAATTCGATTGGTAATAATGGCACTTATATTGTTAACAGTTGTAGATATATTGAATTTAAGGGGAATAAGTGTAAGGGAAAAAATATACTCTCAGCCCTTGTGGCTTAGATGGGCTGTATACATTGCTGCAGTACTGTTTGTGATTACCTGCGGAGTATGGGGCCCCGGATATGATGCAGCGTCATTTATTTATTCAAGCTTTTAACAAATTGTAGCTAAAAGAGCGCTATAGTGTTAAAATGAAGGTTGTTTTGAAATTTTTTTATTATTTAAGAGGTTAAAAATGGACAGTATTTCAGTAGTTGTTCCTGTTTACAATGAAGAAGGAAATATCGCCAAGCTTCATCAGGAAATAAAAAATGTATGTGAAGCAAATGGCTATAAATATGAGATCATCTTTATTAATGATGGCTCATCTGATGGAACAGATGCAGTATGTAGGACACTTACACCGTTAAAGCTTATTACCATGCGTAAAAACTTTGGACAGACTGCTGCTATGGATGCAGGAATCAAAGCTGCCAAGTATGACTATATAGTAACTATGGATGGTGACGGACAGAATGATCCGGCAGATATTCCAAATATGCTTGGTTATCTAAAAGACAATAATCTTGATGTGGTTTCAGGTTGGAGAAAGCACAGAAAAGATACTTTTATGAAAAAATTTGTGTCTCGTGGCGCTAATTTCTTAAGATATCTCCTTGTGCATGATGGAATACACGATAGTGGATGCTCACTTAAAGTATATAGAAGAGAGTGCTTTAATGGCTTAACTTTATATGGTGAACAGCATAGATTTATTCCTGCAATACTCAAGATAAAGGGATTTACGGTAGGAGAAGTTGTGGTCAATCATCGTCCCAGAACCTCAGGTTACACCAAGTACAACTGGAAACGTACTATCAAAGGTTTTGTTGATATGATATCAGTATGGTTTTGGAACAAATTTGCGACAAGACCGCTGCATCTTCTCGGAGGTATCGGATTTATATTCGAATTACTTGGATTTGCCTGCGGAATATGGTCAATTGTGCTTTTTGCAATGGGCAGAAAAATGTCCAACAATATTTTTCCACCTCTTTTGACAATTTTCTTTGTTATTATAGGGCTTCTTATGATCATATTTGGTCTTATGAGCGAAATCCTTATTAAGACATATTATGGTGTTCATGTAGATACGCCATATAGTATCAAGAAAATTGAGAACATTGATGAGAAAAAGTAAAATGAAAATTCTTATAGTATCACATGAATATCCTCCAATAGGAGGCGGTGGAGCCAATGCCTGCATGAATCTTGCAAAAGAGTATAGCAAAGAAGGAAATCAGGTAACCATCGTCACAGTTTGGTTTGAAGGCGAAAAAGAGTTAGAACATAAAGAAAATATAACAATCTATAGAATAAAAGCCAAAAGAAAACACTTAGAACACTGTGTTTTTCCAGAGATGCTTGATTATTTGGTTAAGGCTATTCCTTTTACAGCCAGATTGCAAAAAGAAAACGCTTTTGATATATGTCAGGTGTTTTTTGGAATACCGAGTGGACCAATTGGCCTATATTTAAAACGCAAATATAGCCTGCCTTATGTAATAAGATTTGGTGGAGGGGACATTCCGGGATTCCAGGATAGATTTTCCTTTATTTATAAGCTTTTGGCTCCATTTATCATAAGCTTGTGGAAAAATGCTGATGCGCTTGTAGCCAATAGTCAGGGACTAAAAAAGCTTGCAGAGAATTTTTATGACAAAAAGGAAATTTTAATAATTCCTAATGGAGCGAATGCTGTTGATTTATCACAACAGTCATATTTAGATGCAGGTAAAGATGAAAATATCAAATCGGAGCGCAAGATTATCCGACTTCTTTTTGTCTCTCGTCTTATTGAAAGAAAAGGTCTTCAGGACATTCTTCCTCAGCTAAAAACAATATCTGATAAACTTCTAAATGAAGAAAAAAGCATCACACTCGATATAGTAGGTGACGGACCATACAGAGAGACACTTGAACAAATTGTAAAAGAGCAGGGCATCTCTGATCTTGTGACTTTTCATGGGCAAAAAAATAAACAACAGCTTCCGCAATACTATTCGCAGGGTGATATTTTTCTTTTCCCATCAAGAAAAGAAGGTATGCCCAATGCGGTATTGGAGGCGATGTCATATGGCATTCCGATTATTATGACTCCATGTCAGGGAAGTGATGAACTAATTGATGGAAATGGGTATGTTTCGCAGACTTCGGATTTTGAGAAAAGCATACTACAGCTCTGTACAAATGATAAGCTACGAGAAGATATGGGGAAAAAGAGCCTTGAACTTGTGAAAAATAAGTTCTCTTGGGGAAATACGGCAAAGATGTACTTGGAGATGTTTGATAAGATTGTGAAGGAATAATGGTGGAAATGTTTAAAAAAAAAATTTACATCGGTTATACAGATATATATCCGGATTTTAATCCTACAGACAATGTAATTTATAATATATTAAAAGAAAGATATGATATTGAGGTAGTTGATACAAGTATTCCTGAGAATAATGAAAAAATCCAATATTTATTTTATTCTGCATGTGGTAATAGATATTTAGATTTTAATTGTATCAGAATTTTTGTAACAGGTGAGAATTTAGTCCCAAATTTTAATCTTTGTGATTATGCATTGGGATTTGAACATATGGAATTCGGCGATAGGTTTTTTAGACTCCCAATATATTTTTGGAAGCAGTACAAAGATGATTATGATTTATTACTTTCAGATAGAATAAAGTTGGCGGGTGATGAACCGGAAAAAAGGGATTTTTGTGGTATTGTTGCAACTAATAATACTTTTGCAGATCCTACTAGAGAAAACTTTTTCTATGCGCTTTCACGATATAAACATGTAGCATCTGGTGGTAGAGCGTACAATAACATAGGGATGCCTGAAGGAGTTGAAGATAAAAGAGATTTCCTGAAAAATTATAAATTTAGTATTGCATTTGAAAATTCAAGCTATCCAGGGTATTGTACAGAAAAACTTATGCAGGCTTTTGCTGCCGGAAATGTACCAATTTATTGGGGCGATCCTACAGCGGTTGATCAATTTAATGAAAAGGCATATATAAATTGTTGCGGAATGACAATTGAAGAAGCCGTTGAAAAGGTAAAAAAAGTTGATTTGAATGATAATCTATATATGGAAATGCTTAGAGAGAAACCATTATTGGATGACAATCTTCGTGAAAAAACGGAGAAAAAATTAGCAGAATGGTTGTATGGGATAATAGACAAAGATATGGAAAAGGCCAGAAGACGTCCTGTTCATGGAAAAATGGCTGCTTATGAAGAAAACTATTCTTTAATTATGCATAGGTATGAAAAATTAAAAAGCAGTAAAATATTGATGTTTGGAAGCAAGTGTTACAAATGGCTTATGAAAAGATAATTTGAGGAGCTTTGATGAAAATAAAAAAATATAGCAGATTTGTCGTACTGTTCACAATAGTAGTTATGCAGGTGTTATTAATAATTTATTGGGGCACGCAGAAAGAAAATATGTACTGGGATGAGTTTTATACGCTTGAAAAAGCGCATTATATTTCAGACTCAACTCCCGTGGAACATTATATTGACGATGATGATGCATATAAACTTGAGACCTGGCTACCGATTTCAATGGTACAAGATACATTGATAGTTGATGAAAATTCAACTGTCCTGACTGAATCTCCGATAAGGTTATTATCTAAAATTTTTAAAACTAACAGTTATATGTTTCTTTTGAATATACTAGAATCCATCTTTTTTATGGGAAAGTTTTCTCTTTGGCCATCTATTATATTAAACATAGTATTATTTATTTTTCATCAAATTGTTTTGTTTTTGATGTGCAGAAGATTAGCTAAAGATGACAGCTTTGCAATTGCAACGTGTGCTTTTTATGGTTTTAGCAGCATTTGTATATCGATGACTATTTTTATCAGATTCTATATGTTTGCAGCATTACTGGTCACTTTGTTTACTTATGCTCATCTGCTGTATTATGAGGAAGATTCAGCAAGTATAAGTGGATGTATTAAGAGAATAGCTTATTTGGTGCTTGCAGGAGTATCTTTATTGCTTGCGTATAATAATGCTCAGTATACTGTTATTTTTGCGTGTTTTCTTGTAATTCCATTCTCTGTATTGTTATTACTAAAAAAGGGAAAAAGAAGATTCTTTCGATATTCATTACCTATTTATGGTGGTGGAATAGTATATCTTTATACTCAGACAAATTATTTGCAGGTTTTATTTGATTTTAAAAATGCATATGATTCATCAGAAGGTGCTTTAACAGCTACTTTGGATGAAATTGCGGAGTTCAAATTTTCATATCTTCCAGTTAGAATTGAGGATATGATGCATAATTTTGGAAAATATATGTTTGGTAGTTATTATATGATGCTTATTTTCCTGATTATAGCTATAGTAGTATTTGCATTCAGATTGATAAAGAAAAATCATTTCGGAGAAGAGTCTTTATTTTTGCCGTATGTTTATGTTGTGTTTATAGGCACTGCGCTTTATTTACTATTTTTTACTGTTTTTGGATTATATGAGCAGATTAGATATATATCTTTTGTGTTTCCGGAACTTGCTTTGCTAAATATGGCATTATTATATAAGACTTTTAATAATAAAAAAATAAGATACGGTTTTGCTTTTTCTTTGATAGTATTAATGATGCTGAGTGTAAATTTAAAGGGCAAAGTTGATATGCTGTATTCGGGAGATAGAGAAAACATAGAAAGAATTAGAGAATTTGACTGTGATTCTTTTGTGTTATATGCAGGGGCACATACTACATTTATTACATATCAGGCAGGATTTGTATTAAATCCTAATGATGAATTTTATGTCTATAGCCCTGATATAGAGGGCTCAGTAGAGCATCTTGAGGGGCAATTACGTGATAAAATGATTCTTGTTGGTTATTTTGGAACTGATATGCAAGATGTGATCAGTATGTTCGAAAAAGAAGGATATACGGTTGAATGGCTTGCTAATACTTACCAATATTCATTTCATAGTGTTACGATGGGAAATGTAGGGTAATTGTCTATAGTGATATAACTATTACTTCCGTTGCTTTTCGGATTGACATATTTTATACTTTAGATATTGTTTTTACGCTAGTCAAAAAACTAAGTTTTGAAAACAAAATAATGGAATAGTGAAATGCAGATATCATATGTGTGGAATATGCGGATATATAAGTAAAAAGAAAATAGAAGATAAAATACTTGAGCAGATGCGCGATACTATGATTCATCGCGGACCTAACGATGCGGGAATTTGGCAAAAAAATACGTCACAAGGATATGTGGGTCTTGCTCATAGAAGATTGTCAATATTTGATTTATCAGAACTTGGTCATCAACCGATGCACTCGGAAGATGGCCTTATTTCTGTTGTATTTAACGGTGAAATATATAATTTTAAAGAAATACGTGTAGAACTAGAAAAAGATGGCTTTAAATTCAAATCAAATTGTGATACCGAAGTAATAATATATTCATATGCAAAATGGAAAGAAGAGTGTTTTTCTAAGTTCAATGGTATGTTTGCTATTTCGATTTGGGATAGCAGGGAGGAAAAACTTGTCATAGCAAGAGACCGAATGGGTGTAAAGCCATTTTATTACTTTTGGAATAAAGAAAGTAATGATTTTGTTTTTTCTTCTGAACTTAAGCCCATAATGGAGTATCCGTATTTTCATAAAGATATAGACATGGAAGCGCTTGGCAATTATTTGTGCTATAAATATATTGCATCCCCTAGAACAATTTTTAAGAATACTTACAAACTTAATCCTGGCTATTGCGCAATTTACAAAAATAATGAACTTAAAGTGAAATGCTATTGGAATATAACTGAAAAAAAAGAAGAAAGATCTAAGAAAATTATAACGGATTTTGCAACAGCAAAGAAGGAACTTAATGATATTCTGACAGATGCTGTAATTAAGCGAATGGTTGCGGATGTTCCGGTAGGAACGTTTCTTAGTAGCGGCATAGATTCAGCACTTGTTACCGCAATAGCTCAGAAAAACAGTAATTCTCCGGTCAGAACATTTACTATTGGTTTTAATGAAAAAGAGAGAAATGAAGCTGATCGGGCAAAAAAAATAGCGGAATATTTAGGGACGGATCATACAGAGCTTTATATTGGCGAAAAAGAAATCTATGATATGCTTGGAGATATTACAGATTACTATGATGAACCATTTGCAGATTCATCTCAATTGCCAACGATGTTGGTATCAAAACTTGCATCAGATAATGTTACAGTTGCACTTTCTGGTGATGGTGGAGATGAACTTTTTTGTGGATATAAAATGTATGATTTGGTGCATGTGGCGCAGCTAACTGATCCGATAGGGGAAGTTATACATAAATTCTCTGCACTGAATGATTTATTTTGTGGAATTTCTCCAGAAATTAAGGCTTTTATTGATAATAGAGGGGCTTATAGAACACAATTATTTGCAGATGTTTTTTCAAAGCAAGTGAAACAGCTTTTTGATAATCAAACAAGTTACTGTGTATTACAAAATAATTGTAAATTTGATTTTGAAAAGGAACTGACTTATCATAATTGGCAGGAAAGGCGTATGCTTCTTGACATGGTGACTTATCTTCCCGATGAAGTAATGTGCAAGACTGACAGAGCATCGATGAAATATTCTCTTGAGGTCAGAAGCCCAATACTTGATTATAGAGTGGTAGAGAAATCGTTTGAAATTTCGCATGATTTAAAATGCAGACGGGGATTTAAAGACAATAGTAATGTGAAAAATGCGATTCTTGGAGATAAGAAATATATTTTAAAGAGTTTAGCTTATGATTATATTCCTAAGGACTTGTTATCAGGACCTAAGAAAGGATTTGGTGTTCCATTGGCAAAGTGGCTAAGAGGCCCATTGAGCGATGAAATATTGAAATATGCCGATTCTCAGTATCTGAAAAAACAGGGTATTTTTGATCCGGATGGTGTTCAAAAGCTTATATATATGCAGAAAAAAAATGATAAGGTGCTATATAGTTCTATACTTTGGTCCTATTATATGTTCCAGAGATGGTGGGAAAGATATATGTAAAGTTAAATTTTTAATATAAAGCAATAGATAGAGTAATTGTTGGCGAAAAAATAGAATTGAGAGGAAACAAAAACGAGGATGGCACGGTAAAAGGTATGAAATTGTTGTTAGTTGTTTCAAGTTTAAGTGAAGGTGGCGCTCAAAGAGTAGCATCTAATCTTATGGTTGGCTTAGCTAGAGAAGATCATGTTGATATATTGCTTAACGATACGGAGGATATTACTTATCCGTATAAGGGGCGTATTTTTGATCTTGGTTTTAAGGCAGAGGCGGATAAAGGCAAGCTACTTTATCAGTTGAAAGTGTTTTGTAAAAGGTTTTATAGGTTAAGTAGTTTAAAAAGAAAAGAAAATTATGATGCTGTTATAAGCTTTTTGGATAGTGCGAATATAGTCAATATATTAACAGGAAAGAAAAATTCAAAAGTAGTTGTTACAGTTCATTCAAAATTATCGGCATCTGGATTTGATTGGAGGTACAAGTATATAGTATTTCCGCTTGTAAGATTACTGTACGATAGGGCGGATTATGTTGTTGCAGTTTCAAAAGGTGTTGAGGAAGACTTAAGACACAAACTTGGATGTTCTGGAAAAAATTTAATGACTATATATAATGGATTTGAATTTGATAGAATTAGATTGCTGGCTGAAGAAAAAATATCTTTACAGGAACAAGAATTCTTTATGAGTGAGCAAAAAGTTATTGTTGCAGTTGGCAGGCTTTGTAAAGCAAAAGGATTTTGGCATTTAATACGAGCGTTTAATGAAATAGCTTATAAGCATGATGCAAAGTTATTGATTATTGGAGATGGGGAACAAAAGAATTATTTAAAAAACTTGTCAAGAGATTTAGGGCTTGAAAAAAAAATAAAATTCATGGGTTTTGTTAATAATCCCTTTAAGTATATTAGAGCATCTGATATTTTTGTAATGTCATCTTTGTATGAAGGATTACCAAGTTCATTAATAGAGGCCTTAGTTTTAAATAAGCCATGTATAGCCACAGATTTTCAGTCGGGAGCCCGTGAGATTTTAGCACCAACATTGGATGAAAAAATAAAAATTTCTGATTCATATATTGAAGCGGAATATGGCATAATTACCCCGCTTTGTGATGGAATAGAATATTCATCTAAAGATCCAGTAACTAATGAAGAAATGATATTGGCTGATGCAATTGATAGGATGCTAAATGATAATGCAGTTTGTGAACAATATATAAAATCAAGTAGAGAGGCAATAAAAAAATTTAGCATGGAAATTATGTTAAGAAGATATAGAGAAGTATGCATGAACTAATTAACATAAAAAATTTGAATTGAAAGAATTAAAATGGATAGTAAAGAAAAAATCAAATTAAGTATAGTTGTTCCCTGTTTTAATTGTGAGAAAACAATTAATCGATGTGTGAACAGTCTTAAGGAGCAAAGCTATAAAAACATCGAAATAGTGTTGGTAGATGATGGGAGTACTGATGATACTTCTAGACTTTGTGATGAAAATAAAAAAAGTGATTCTAGAATTAAAGTTTTACATAAGGATAATGGTGGACTTGTAAGCGCGTGGAAAGCAGGAGTCAAATATTCAACTGGTAATTATATAGCTTTTTGTGATTCAGATGATTATATAGATAATGACTTTGCTTGCTCAGTAACTGATGTTATTGCCAAATACCAGGTTGATGTTGTGACATTTGGTATGCAGGTTGAATATTCTGAAGGTAAAGTTGTAAGGGCGTCTAATCTAATATCTCCCGGTTATTATGATAGAAAGAAGATGGAAACTAATCTGAGTAAATTGTTGTTTTCGTCAAAAATGCAATCTGAATTATTTATTAATAGCAGGTGGTCTAAGGTTTATAAAAAAGAGTTACTCGTTCAAATATTTGAAAAAATAAGCGATGAGTTGACTTTTGGAGAAGACGCAGTTACTACGTATGCCGTGATGTTGAATGTTAGTAAATTATACTGTATGGACAATTATTTTCCGTATCATTATGTTAGGAATGCAACCTCTATGATAGGCGGATATGATAAGAAATGGTATGAAAAACTATGTGTTTTAAGAAAATCGTTGAATAGTATAGCGAATGAATATGGATTTAATCATCAATATCAAATTGATAATTTTTTCTTTTCATATGTGTTGGTTTTTTTAAAAAAAGAAATATGTAGAAGTCCTGAAAAAAAAGAAGTAGTTTGTAAACATATTAAAGAAGTGCGAATGGATTCTACGATAAAAGTTATTTATAATAATTTAAGTATATCTAATTATTCTTTTTCAACTAAAGTGTTTGCTTTGTTATTTGTAAAACGGTGTTATTATATATTGTATCATTTAACTAAGATTGCGAATTTATTTGGGCTAGGAAAAGAATGATTATTATAATAAAATGAAATGTTTTCTTGTGAAACTGTGTAACAAGAAAATGAGCAAGTGTGAGTTGATGATGGATATTATTTTTTCTATAATAGTACCGGTTTACAATGTAAAAGACTTTCTATCAGATTGTCTTGATAGTATATTAATTCAAGAAGGCACAATAGATTATGAAATAATATTGGTTGATGATGGATCAAATGATGGTAGTGAAAATCTTTGTGATGAGTATGCTATTAAGTATTCGTTTATAAAAACTTTTCATAAAAAAAATGGAGGCTTGTCAGATGCGCGAAATTATGGAATCAAGCGAGCTAGTGGTGAATATATTTTATTTTTAGATAGTGATGATTATATAAAAAAAACGGCACTAAAAGAATGCAGAGAAGCTATTTCTGAGGCTAAGAGAAAAAAAATAGATTTAGATGTAATTATATCTGAAGGTCAATATTTTGACAGATATGGAAAAACCAGATGTGAAAAATGGTTTGACAAAAAAAGTGCGAATACCTCGGCTGGGTGTGTGACGGGAGAAATGATGCTTGGATATACGTTAGGAATTCATTGTAACTGGGCAGCTTGGGGAAAATATTATAGAAGACAATTTTGGAATGAGAATAAATATAGTTTTTTGAAGGGAAGATTGTCTGAAGACATGCAAATAATTGATCAAACTATATTAGAAGCAAAAAATGTTTGCATGATTAGTCCATTTGTATATTATAGATTTAGAAAAGGTTCAATTGTAAATGAGGTAAAAATAAACAGTATTATTTCTATAGTGGACAATTTAAAAGATTGGAATGATTATTTTGAACATATGCATATTAAGCGTGAATTAGAAAATGGAATAAGGTTCTATTTGGCACAGAGTTTTTTTGATGTTGCTTTTTCTAACGTTTATAATGTCATAGAAGGTGATATACCAAAAGCTTTTCAAGTGGTAAATAATAATATTATTTGGTTAAATTATTTGAATAAAAAGGGAAAAATAGTTTTGTTGTTGTGTAAAACGATTGGAGTTCGTAATACATGCAAAATATGTTCAAAATATAAAAGATATAAGAAAGTAAAAGAGTGCTATGACAAGTGATAAACACATAGTTAGAATATATGGTGGGTTAGGAAATCAACTTTTTCAGTATGCGCTATACAAAAAATTTGAATATATGGGATATGAAACATATGCTGATACGTCAGAAATTAGAAGGGGTGTTTGTGGGAGAAATTATCAGTTAGATATTCTCGGTATTCGACTTAAAGAAGCTGCTAAAAAGGATATTAGTGCTTACTATGCTGGAAATAAATTTACAAAGGCGTTAATTAAAAGAATTGGGAAGCAAACATATTACAGACAAAGGGATTTATTTTATAATGAAAAAATACTTGAAACCAAACATGGATACTTTGATGGATATTGGCAAAATGATAAATATTTCAAAGATATTTCAGATGTTATAAAAAGCTCCATTTGTTTTCCTGATATTGATAAGGAGGATACGTATACAAATAATATTTTTTCTGAAATATCAAAGAGAAAAAATACAGTTTCCATTCATGTTAGATTGGGTGATTATGAAAAGTTATCTGATATATATGGTGGAATATGTACTTTGGATTATTATGAAAAGGCTATTGGATATATCAAAGATAAGAAAGAGATGTTTAATGGTGAAGAACCTTTATTTTATGTGTTTTCTAATGATATAAAAAAGGCTGAAGAAATTTTGAATATTTCAAATGCAGTTTTTGTTAGGGGGCATTCTGAAAGCGATGGATATATAGATATGAATTTAATGAGTATGTGTAACCATCACATTATAGCGAATAGTTCTTTTAGTTGGTGGGGGGCATATTTGGGAGAAAAGGCAGATTCAATAACAGTTGCGCCCTCTAAATGGATGAAAGATATTGATGCTAAGGAAGTAGTACCTCTAAATTGGCATTTGATTTGATGGGAGATTGAATTGAAAAATAAGAAAACAAAAATACATTTATATATAAGTGGTGGATGTGGAAATCAATTTTTTCAATATGCCTTTGCAAGAAAAATACAAGAAATGTATGATGCTGAGCTAATAATTAATTATATACTTATTAGACGTTATCAACAAAAAAGAATTGGAAATGATGATTTATTACATAGTTTTAATGTTGTTAATTATTCATATAAAAACAATATAGATTTTGGATATCTAATTTTTGAATTATTAAGATTCGTAAGAGGCATCTTCAGATTAAAGGATTTTGATAAAAGAACATATAAGTTTTATTTGTGGTGTGCAAAGTTATTGCCTTTTTGGGGGATTTATTACTTTGATGCAGCATATTTTCAATATAAATTTAGACCAAGGAGACATATATATATAAGAGGATATTTTGAAAGTGGAGAGTACTTTAAAGAGATAGATAATAAACTACGAGCTGAGTTAGTTATGAAAGATAAGATGTCTGAAGAAAATGAAGAATTATATAAAAAAATACATAGTTGTAATTCTGTGTGCGTGACAATAAAAAGACAAGATATAGAAGATTCTAGAACATCTGATTTATATTCGTATGATATTTCATATTTTTATAAAGGTATTGAATATATTAAATCAAAAGTGATTAATCCAGTTTTTTTTATTTTTTCAGATAGTATAGAGTGGTGTAAAAAAAATCTAATTATTCAAGATGAAGTGTATTATGAAAATGATGGAAATACTATTGGAGAAAAAATTAGACTTATGTCTGCGTGTAGACATTTTATTATCCATAATTCAACTTTTAGTTGGTGGGCTCAACATTTATCTGACAATATGGAGAAGATTGTAGTTGCACCTGCAAAATGGATGCAGCGAGATGATCAACCAATTGATATATATGAGGATAATTGGGTTTATATTGATGAAAATTGTGAAATAACCAATGCTCATCAATGATAGTATGGAACTATGTATGAGATACATAGTGCAAGTAGTGGATTGAATTTCAAATATATGGTTATATCTTTGAGAAACAATGTACTAATACTTATTTTGGGAGTTTGAGTATTATGAATGCGTTATTGTTAAATATAGCAAGTTATAAATATGAAATTGGAGATTATTTAGTAAAAGATAAGAATTTCGAAAATGTATATATTACATATTTGCCGGGAATATATGAAGAAAAAGATGATTTGATGGATTCTAATCATATTAAGTATGTGGAAATTGAAGAAATGATGCGCGGAAAGATTGATATCGAAGCGGAATCTAAATTAAGACCATTGGGAAAAGTTTTTTTGGAAAAAGCATTAGAGTATAGATCTACTTTTATTACTTTAGATTCTTATAGATTTGCTTATCCTATTGCTTCAATTGATGAATGTGAGAGAAATTATTTATATTATTTGAAATATTGGAATGAATTTTTTTTGCAGAACAATATTGAATTTATTATGTTTGATGACACGCCGCATTGGCCAATAATGTATTCGGCATATGCTGTTGCTAGAATTTTACAAAAAAAAATATGTATACTTTCACCTGTGGGAATACATGAACCGGGATCGCAAAGTGGAATGCATATATATGGTGAATCGATAGATACAGTTGGATGTTCCGTAAAAGATGAATATGAAAGGTTATGTGAACAAGTTGATACATCTTATGAATTGGAAGGTGTAGTAAAAAAATATTTTGAAAACAGTATTAAAAAAGTTAGCGAAGCTACATTAAGTGATGCGAAGCGCAAAGAAATAACGAAGCAAGTCAAGGTCGAAAAATTCAATGCTCCTAAAGGAAATCATCCATATTTTGTAGCTTCTTTTCATAATCTTAAGTTTTTAATGAGTGCACTTATTAAGTATAAATCAATAGATAGGTATAAAAATAATAAATATGGTTATAAGGAAATTAGAGATTTAAAAAGATTATCATTATATTATAAGTATGATCTTGTATCCTTGAAAGAGTACGATAAAAAAGCACAATATCCAAATAAAAGTGATAAGTATATTTTTTATCCACTACAGTTGTGGCCTGAAGCTACTACAAAACCTCAATCGGGAGTGTTTGGCGAACAATATAATGCAATTCAGCTATTGTCATATGTTTTGAAGGATTATGATATAAAAATATATGTTAAAGAATATTATTTACAGCCTTATAGGGAAAAACTATTTTGGAAAGAGCTTGAAAGGCTGGGAAACATAGTATATATTAAATCAGATGTGACAAGCGGTGAATTAATGGAAAATGCGTTAGCCGTAGCAAATCAAACAGGGACATGTTTAATTGAAGCACCTTTTTACGGAAAACCAGCTATAACTTTTGGAGATGGTTTTTGTTTAAAGGGAATGCCGGGATTGTTTGAAATACAAGATGCATGTCAGGGAAAACAAGTGATTGAAAAGATATTAGATGGTGTAACAATTAATATGTATGATTTAAAACGATACTATTATGCAATACAAAAAAAAGCAGTTTTCTTTAATAGAACTTCATTGTGGGAAGTGGACAAAACATCTGAACTTAGTAAAAAAACAATTAGTGAACTTAAAGAATTGTTAAATGACATTTTATAATTGTATGTGATTGGCAAGTAATTATGATAAAAGAAAAGATAAAAAAATATATTGCTCAAGATAAAATAGATATTGTAGATGCACTAAAAATGATGGATATAAGTGGTGTAGGAATACTGTTTATTATTAATGATGATGAAAAACTTATAGGTGCGTTGACTGATGGTGATGTTAGAAGATGGCTTATTAATACAGGTAATTTAGATACTGAAGTGATTGACATTATGGGACAAAACCCTAGATATTTGCATGAAAGTGATAGAATGATTGCAAATGAGTATATGTTGAAAAATCGAATAAAAGCTGTTCCAATTGTTGATAATGATTGCAGGATAATAGATGTTATTTTTAATAATAAAGCGTTTGAAGAAAATGATGAGTCTGAAATTGAAAAAAGTTTGAATGATATTCCTGTGATTATTATGGCTGGTGGTAAAGGAACAAGATTGTACCCTTATACAAAAATACTTCCAAAACCACTAATTCCGATAGGAGATATACCGATAATTGAGCGTATAATTAATAAATTTTATAAATATGGAGCGCGTGATTTTTGGATAACTCTTAATTATAAAAAAGAAATGATTCGTTCTTATTTTGCGGATATTCAGCCAAGTTATAATGTTAGATATGTGGAGGAAGATAAGCCGTTAGGGACGGCTGGTAGCATAAGACTTATACATAAAAAATTTGAAACTCCTATAATTGTTACAAATTGTGATATTTTGATTGAAGCTGATTATGACAAAATAATGAAGTACCATATCGAAAAGCAAAATGATATGACAGTAGTGTCTTCTTTAAAAAATACAGTAATACCATATGGGGTGTTACATACTTCTGAGCAAGGAAAAATTAATTCAATTGAAGAAAAGCCTAAATTGTCATATTTGGTAAATACAGGAATGTATGTGATTAATCCGGATATTATTAAATATATACCAAGAGATATTATGTTCCACATGACAGATCTTGCAGAAAAAATGTTGAGTATGGGTATGAATGTTGGAATGTATCCTATAAGTGAACAAGCTTTTTTGGATATGGGAGAATTTGGTGAAATGAAAAAAATGGAAGAGCGAATTAATAATGGGTTCGAATAAGGGAAAAAAATACATTTGGGGGACTGTTATATATCCAAGTGCTATTCAATATTTCAAAGAAAACATTGTATCGTTGCAATGTCAGACAAATAAGGATTTTTTTATTTTAATAATTAATGAAGGAATAGATAGTAATGAAATAAAGAAAATGATGGCTTGCGTGGAAAATGCATATTATATTGTGGAGGCAAAAAATAAAGATAATCCGGTATTGAATAGAATTCAATTATTAAATGACGCTATAAAGTTTGGCGGGGATTTGCTTATTATTGGAGACTGTGATGATTTGTTTTCAAGTGATAGAGCGGGAAAAATTATTGATGCATATAATCGATATTCGGATGCATCATTTTTTTATAATAAAATTGTATATATGGATGGTTCTGATGCGATGCCTAAACTGCCTGAAAAAACAGATAGCTTGTATAATGTTGCTCAGTATAATTATCTGGGAATGTCTAATACTGCGATTAATCTAAAAAAATTAGATGATAATTTTTTAAATTCCTTGAATGAATGTTGCAGTAATATTTTTGATTGGTATTTATATTCACGTATTATATTAAATAGTGGATATGGAATAAAAATTAATGATGCATGCACAAAATATCGCATATATGGTGGAAATATAGCTGGGGTTAGATCTTTTTCTAGAGAAAACTTATTATATGAATATACAATTAAAAAAAAGCATTATGAAATGCTGGCCAAATATGATATGCTATTTGAGGATTTATTAAAAAAAATTAGCAATTTAGATATAGATGAATTATATATAAATTATAATAATGCAGAGTATGAAAAAAACAGGCATTATTGGTGGGATTTAATACAAGTGGAGGTTGCTAAATGAAATTTAATGAGATTGCAGAATATAAGAAGCCTTACATGATTGCTGAAATAGGAGCAAATCATAATGGTGATATGGAATTGGCAAAAAAAATGATTGAAACAGCTAAAAAGTGTGGAGCAGATTGTGTTAAGTTTCAATCATGGGCAAAAGATTCAATTTTTTCTAGAAAAGTTTATGAAGATAATTATTTTCTAACAGATGATTATCGAAACCGTACGGATTATACATTAGAAGAAATAGTTGATAAATATCATATTGGAATAGAAGAACATAAAATGCTTCAAGCTTATTGTCACGAAATTGGTATTGAGTTTGCTTCAACACCATTTACAAAATGGGAAGTTGATATGTTAGTTGATGAATTGAATGTTCCATTTATTAAAATCGCATCGATGGATCTAGATAATGTTCCTTTTTTGAAATATGTTGCAAAGAAAGGAAAACCTATAGTAATAAGTAATGGATTATGTCCAATGAGCGATGTTGCTCTTGCGGTAGAGACACTTAGAGAGAATGGTTGCGAGAATATCATACTGTTACATTGTGTATCAATTTATCCTCCTGAGGATAATCAGGTAAATCTCAATAATATTGATATGCTTCGTACATGTTTTGGATTGCCTGTTGGATATTCAGACCATACGATTGGAGTTGTTGCACCAATAATGTCAATTGCGAAGGGTGTATGTATTATTGAAAAGCACTTTACGATGGATAAAAATATGATTGGATGGGATCATAAGATATCTGCTAATCCTGAAGAACTCAAAATAATGTGTGATGCTGCAGCAAAGGGCTATAAAATGCTTGGAAAGTATGAAAAAGTTGTGAATGAAAATCAGGAAAGACGTGAGGCATTTCAAAGAAGTATAGTAGCAGCTCGTCCAATAAAAGCTGGAACAGTTATAACTGAAGATGATTTGGCTTATAAACGTCCTGGAACAGGAATTCCACCTAAGTATTACGAATATGTTGTAGGAAGAGTTGCAAAGAGAAATATTGAGTTTGATAGAATTATAACTCAGGAGGATTTTTAAGGTATGATTGCGTTGATACCTGCTCGAGGTGGATCTAAAGGGGTTCCACGTAAAAATATAAAATTGCTAGGAGAAATGCCTCTTATAGCGTATACTATTCGTGCTGCTTTAGAGTCAAAATGTATAAGTAGGGTTGTTGTTACAACAGATGATTTAGAGATTGCTGATGTAGCAAGAGAGTATGGTGCTGAGGTACCATTTATAAGACCAGACTATTTAGCTTCAGATACTGCTGTAGCACCAGATGTATATTTGCATGCGGTTGAATACCTAAAGAAACAAGATAATGAGAATATAGATTCATTTATGGTGCTGTTACCGACAGCACCATTTCGTACTTCAAAACATATTTGTGAAGCAGAGATGCTTTTTCGAAAAACAAATGCTACTACGTTGGTATCTGTTAAGGAGGCAGAAATTCCGCCAAGTTGGTACTTGTCAAAATCTGTAGATGGAAAAATTCAGGCTTGCAACTTTGGTATGGATATTAATTTAACAAATAATAGACAGTTTGCTCAGAAATATTATGTATGCAATGGAGCAATTTATATATTGAATTATGAGTTGCTAAAAAATAAAAGAACCTATTTTTGTGATAATACGGTGCCATATATTATGAATAGTAGCGATTCTGTAGATATAGATAGTATTAGCGATTTTGAATTTGCTGAGTATTTAATAAATAAGAAGAGGCATGTTTTATGAAAAAAAATGTGTTGGAATATTTGGATAATAGTGTAAAAAAATATCCAAGTCATATTTTTTGCAAAGAAGAGGATAAGGAGATTACTTATAAAGAAACAGAGAAAAAGTCTAAAACTTTAGGATATCAAATTATTAAAACTGTAGGGAAAGTAACTAATTCTCCAATTATTATTTTTATTGATAAATCAATAGACTGTATGATAGCTATGTTAGGTGTTCTTTACAGCGGAAATTATTATGTTTGTATTGATAGGGATATGCCTAATGAAAGACTTGATGCAATCATTAATAATTTACAACCTATAGCTATGATTTGTTTAAAAAATGATGAGAAGTCAAGAATTATTCAAGAAAAACATGCTATTTTGACTATATATATTAATAATGAAATTGTTTATCCCGAAAAAGAAATTGATGATGCAATAGCTTTTGCGAGGAAATCTGTCATTTCTACGGATCCTGCGTATATATTATATACTTCTGGTTCAACTGGAATTCCTAAAGGAAGTGTTATTTCTCACGGTGCACTTATAGCATATGCAGATTGGCTTCAAGAAACTTTTAATTTTAATCATGAAACTATCTTTGGGAGTCAAACCCCATTTTATTTTAGTATGTCTGTTCTAGATATTTTTTCTACATTAAAAAATGGTGCAACATTAGTCCTGATTCCCAAAAAACTTTTTTCTTTTCCAATTCAACTTCTTGAGTATTTAAATAAGAGTAAGATAAATACAATATATTGGGTTCCATCTGCAATGGGAATTGTGGCAAAATGGAAAGCATTAGATTATGTTGATGTTACAACGCTTAAAACTATATTGTTTGCTGGTGAAGTAATGCCTAATAAAGTATTGAACAGATGGCGAGAACATATTCCTAATGCCATGTATGCTAATTTATTTGGACCAACTGAGATAACTGATATAGCACTTTATTATATAGTTGACAGAGAATTTAAGGATGAGGATATTTTGCCAATTGGAGTTTGTGCTAATTCAATGAATGCGTTTGCTTTGAATGAAAATAATGATGTAATAACACAAGGAGAGATAGGGGAATTATATTTTAAGGGACCATTTTTAGGTAATGGATATTATTGTTTGAAAGAAAAAACAGATGAAGTGTTTGTTCAAAATCCTTTGAATAACAAGTTTTCAGAGAAGGTTTATAAAACAGGCGATTTAGTAAAAATAAATGAGTTTGGAGAGTATGAGTATATAGGAAGGGTTGATTCCCAAATAAAGCATAGTGGGTATAGAATAGAATTGGGTGAAATAGAGCATGCTGCAAACTGTATTCCAGATATAGATGTATGTGTAGCATTGTATGATTCCAAAAAAGATCATATTGTATTGCTTTATCAAGGAAGAAATGACAGTGGTAGGGTGCTGGGAACGCTTCGAGAAAAGTATTTACCTGCATATATGCTTCCAGATAGAATTGAGAACATTGCTAAGATGCCATATAATGCGAATGGAAAAATTGATAGAGTTAAGTTATATAGTGAGTATATAGGATAATTCCAAGGAAGAGGAAAAATGATTAAAGTAAGTGAAATAATATTAAAATTGAAGGATGTGCTTAAATATGATGACATAACTGCTAATACAGATCTTTTTGGAGAAGGAATAATTGATTCAATTTCCTTGTTTGATAAAATTTTGCCAATAATAGAAGGGGAGTATGGTATTGAAATACATCCATTAGAGTTAGTGCCTTCAAATTTTGAGACACCATCTAAAATTACAGATTACATAAATAGGAAAAAATATGAGTGACAAGTATATTTCTATCAATAATATTGCTCGAGAATTTGAAATAAAAAAAGGTGATATTATAAATCTATCATCAGATATATTAGCCCTTGCATATATTGCCAAAAATAAAGAAGGAACATTTGATGCAAATAATATATTGGATTCATTTATTGATTGCATCGGTAGTGAAGGAACTTTGCTAGTACCTACTTTTAACTTTGACTTTAGTAATAAAGGTTTTTATGATTATAAAAACACAAAATGCACTACTGGTGCGTTAGGAAATATAGCTTTAGAAAGGTCTGATTTTAAGAGAACGTGGAATCCAATGCATTCATATGCTATATGGGGAAAGTACAAGGATGAATTATGTAGTATTCAAAACCTAAATTCTTTTGGACAGGATTCTCCGTTTGCTTGGATGTATAAGAATAATGCTATTCAGATTCTTTTAGGAACTGACTATCAAAGAGGAATGACATTTGTTCATTATGTTGAGACTAAAGAAAAAGTCCCTTACAGATTTCACAAGGAGTTTACTGGAACATATGTTAAAGCGGATGGTACATCTAGTACTATAACAATAGAATATCCTGCGAAATATCTTGAATATGGTAGTGTTGAAAAATTCAATAGAATAGGGCAAATTTTAGAGAAAAATGGTGTTTCACATCAGTATGTAATAAATGGGATACAATGTTATAAGATGAACTTAGCTGATTGTTATCCATTTATTCAAAATGATATTTTATATAACCAATGTAGGAATTTATTTGATTTTAAAATTGAAAGAGAGAAAATTTGGAGCGATCATTGTGGATAAAAAAATAATTGAAGGAAACAGAATGTACGAATTTGCAAATACTATTTTTCCGATTTGCAGGAGTATTACAGGAGAAGGAGTAAGAAAAACTCTCTTTGCCATTTCACAAAAGTTAAGAGAAAACAATGTAAAACTTGAGATGAAAAGTGTTCCATGTGGAACCAAAGTTTTTGATTGGACAGTTCCTATGGAATGGGTAATACGTAATGGCTATATTGAAAATGAAAGTGGAAAACATATTATTGATTTTAATAATCATAATCTTCATGTAATGGGGTACTCACAGCCCATTGATAAGTGGGTATCTTTGGATGAGTTGAAAGAATATGTTTTTACACAAAAAGATCAGCCGGATGTAATTCCTTATGTCACTTCATATTACAATGATAGAGTTGGTTTTTGCATGTCTGAAAATCAATTGAATTCACTTCCTGAAGGTAGTTATCATATGTTTATTGACAGTGAATTTGTCCAGGGAGAGTTAAATTATGGAGAGGTTTTTATTTCATCGACAGAATGTAATTCGGAAGAGGTGTTTTTTTCAACATATATTTGTCATCCTTCAATGGCTAATAATGAATGTTCAGGACCGGCATTGGCTTGTGAACTTATTAAGTATATAAGTTTATTAGAAAAGAGAAGATATAATTATAGATTTGTATTTGTGCCAGAAACTATTGGTGCTATATCGTTTCTAAGTCAGAATAATAACCTACATTATTTGAAAAAGAATATGGTTGCAGGATTTAATCTTTCATGTGTGGGTGATGATAATGATTATTCAATAGTGGAAACTAGGTATGCGAATACTCTTTCAGATAAGATTTTGAAAAATGTCTTGCATTTTTATACAAATGATAATTATTCAACGTATACTTTTTTAAAGAGAGGATCTGATGAGAGACAATACAATGCTCCTGGGGTTGATTTACCTGTAGCATGTTTTTGCCGATCTAAGTTTTGTGAGTATCCTGAATATCATACGTCTGCTGATAATATGGAGTATATTAGTCCAAAAGGGTTTCAGGGCAGTTATGATGTAATGAGAAATGTAATAGATGGACTTGAATGGAATTATAAGTATAGAATTAAAGTTTTTTGTGAACCTCAACTTGGAAAAAGAGGATTACACGTAGCTATAAGTAAAAAGGGGTCATATGATGGTGTAAGAGCAATGACGAATTTTATCGCATATGCTGATGGGACAAATGATTTGTTTGATATATCTAATAAAATAGAAGAATCAGTAAATGATTTGATTCCGATTGTTAAGAGATTAATGGAAGAAAAATTGATTGAGACAGTTTGAGGATATCATGAAGAAGAGAGTACTAGTTTACCCATGTGGTACCGAAATCGGACTTGAAATATACAAATCATTGCGTTATTCTACGCATTATGAATTGATTGGAGGAGGATGCGAGAATGATCATGGTAGATTTGTATATGACGAAATTATTTTTGGATTACCTTTTATAAGTGATGATAGTGATGAAGAAGAAATAAGGTTGTTTGAAAAAATTATTTCGAATTATAATATTGATTTTATTTATCCAGCCATGGATGGAGTAATTGCTGTTTTTAGTAGATATAGGCATTTGTTTAAGGAAGTGCTCATAAGTGCAGATATATATACTACAGAATTGTGTAGATCAAAGAAAAAGACATATGAAGAATTTCAATACGTTGTGGACGTTCCTAAAGTATATAATACAATAGATGAAGTAAATTGTTGGCCTGTTTTTATTAAACCGGATAAAGGGCAGGGAGCAGTTGGGGCGCGACTAATTGAAGATAAAAAAGAATTGGAAAAAGTTGATTTTTATAAGTATGTTGTGATGGAGTATTTACCTGGAAACGAATATACTATAGATTGTTTTACTAATTATGATGGTGATTTGATATATTGTAAGGGAAGAAGCAGAAATAGAATAAAAAATGGTATTAGTGTAAATGCTTTTTTTTGTGACAATCCCCAGTTTTATGAATTCGCTCAAAAAATCAATGCTAAACTCAAACAAAAAGGTGGATGGTTTTTTCAATTAAAGGAAGACAAGAATGGAAAACTAAAATTGTTGGAAATTGCATCTAGGATAGCAGGAACTTCAGCCATAAGTAGAAATATTGGCGCAAACCTTCCACTTATGACAATAGATTGCTTTAATGGAATTCAAATAAATGAATTGGTAGTTAATGATTACGATATTGTTCTTGATAGAGCTTTGGGAAATGTTTTCAAGACATCTTTGACATATGATAGAGTTTATTTGGATTATGATGATACTGTGGTTCATAATGGAGTAATAAATGTTGATATATTAAAATTTGTTTTCCAATGCATTAATGATGGAGTACAAATTTTTTTGTTGAGTAAACATTTGGGAAATTTAAGTGAAGAACTAAAAAAATATAGACTTACAGAAATTTTTGATGAGGTGATACATATTAATTATAATGAAAGCAAAGCTGATTATATTTCTGGAGAAAAATCTATATTTGTGGATGATTCGTACGGTGAACGTAAGGCTATAAAGGAAAAGTTAGGAATACCAGTATTTGATACTCATATGATAGAGTGTTTAATTAAATAGTGAATTCTTATATTAGATAAGGAAATTTAATGATTAAAAATATTTGTGGTTTTAAAGAAATAATTACAGAAATAGGATATGTTTTATCAAAAAAAGAAAAGTTACAAGCATCCTATCTTCTTTTTCTTATGATTATTGGTTCAGCACTTGAGTTATTAGGAGTTAGCGCTATAGTCCCTTTTATTCAAGCTGTGATTACACCAGAGCAATTAAAAAATGGTTCTATAACTGGAGTAATATGGGATTTATTGAACATGGATGGAATGAATTATCCTATTATTGCTTTTGGTTTATTGTTGAGTTTGGTATATGTTATAAAAAATTTTTTTTTGATTTATATTGCATATATGAGGTTTAATTACACTACTCAATGGCAAAAAAATCTTTCAATTAGGATGCTAAGGTCTTATATGGCAAGGCCATATACATATTTTTTAAATGTAAATAGCTCAGAGGTATTAAGAGGCTGTTCAGATGATACGAATGGCTTTTTTGATTTATTAAATTATTTATTTGTTTTTATTATGGAAAGTGTAACAGTAATCATCATTGGGGCATATCTGATAGTTACTGATTTTTTTACAGCAATTGGTGTACTTGCGTTGATGGCAATTGTGCTTGGCGGTATGGTGATATTTTTTAAGCCAGCTATAAAAAAGGCTGGTTATCTTAATGTGGAGGCTTTGACAGAACGAAATAAAAGCATAACACAGGCTATTCAAGGGATAAAAGATATATTAGTAATGCAAAGAAGAGAACCCTTTGTTTTGCTATATGAAAAAGCAGCTGATAAAGCAAGAATTAGTAATAGAAACAGAAATTTTATTGGAGCATTACCAGATAGAGTTACAGAAGGAGTGTGTATTAGTGGAACTATTGGTATAGTATGTATTAGAATTCTGATTGGTGATGACTCAATTGATGCATTTATTCCGAAGCTTGCTGCTTTTGCGATGGCTGCTTTTAAAATCTTACCATCTGTAGGTAAAATTTCTAATGCTTTAAATGCATGTATGTTTGGAAAACCTCTGCAGCATAATATTTATACAAACATCAAAGAAACTGAAAAATATGATAGTTTTAAAATAGAAAATGACAGATCAAGGGATACAAACTTGAAACAAACAATGGATAAGGTGAAGAGTATTGTAGATTCTGATTTTGTTGTGGAGGTATCTGATGTTAGATGGAAATATGAGGGGCAAAAATGTGCGGTTCTTGATAGCTTGAGCTTTAGCTTCAAAAAAGGCGAATCTATTGGTTTAATTGGGCCATCTGGAGCGGGAAAAACAACTACGGCAGATGTTTTATTGGGACTGTTAAGACCACAAGGTGGGAGTGTAAAAATAAATAATTTAGATGTTTTTTTAATGCCAAAAATATGGGCAAATATTGTTGGCTATGTTCCACAAAATGTTTTTTTGATTGATGATACTGTTAGAGCCAATATTGTGTTTGGACTCAAATGCGAATCTGATAGTCAGGTGTGGGAAACGTTAGCAATGGCACAAATTTCTGAGTTTATTAAAACATTACCAGATGGTTTAGATACAGTAGTAGGCGAACGCGGAATTAAGTTTTCAGGTGGACAACGCCAAAGAATAGCAATTGCCAGAGCGTTATACACTAAACCGCAAATTCTCGTTATGGATGAAGCTACTGCAGCACTTGATAATGAAACTGAAAATGCAGTTATGGAAGCGATAGAGGCGCTTCAAGGACAAATGACTTTGGTTATTGTGGCACATAGGTTAACTACCATAAGAAAGTGTGATAGGGTTTACGAAATAAAAAACGGAGTCGCACGAGAAATAACACAGAATAAAAATGGCTAAAGCAAAAAATATGAGCTTGGCAGAATAGGAAGTATATTTTGAAAGATAATATTTTAGAATTAGTAGGAAGAAACAAAGCTCTTTTTGAAAGTGATATTGAAAAAAACAATTATGAAATAACAGAAGAAATTCATAATTCAAATATTCTTGTTATAGGTGGAGCAGGTACAATCGGTTCAGCTATATGCCGTGAAATATTTAAAAGAAATCCCAGAACATTGCATGTTGTTGATATTAGTGAAAATAATATGGTTGAGCTGGTGCGAGATATAAGATCTTCAATAGGATATGGAAGTGGGGAATTTGCAACTTTTTCCATAGATTGTGGAAGTGAAATTTTTAAGGCATTTATCAATTCTCAGAAAAAAAGAATTGGTAGATATGATTATATTTTTAATACATCTGCTTTAAAACATGTTAGATCAGAAAAAGATCCATATACACTTATGCGAATGATAGATACAAATATTTTTAATACAGATTTGACCATGGAAATTGCTGAGAAAATGGGAACAAAAAAGTATTTTTGCGTTTCTACTGACAAAGCAGCTAATCCTGTTAATATGATGGGGGCATCAAAAAGAATTATGGAAATGTTCTTAAATCGTAGGAGCGAAAGGATACCTGTTTCGACAGCTAGATTTGCTAATGTGGCTTTTTCAGATGGAAGTCTTTTATATGGATTTAATATGAGAATGGAAAAAAATCAACCAATTGCTGCGCCTAAAGATGTTAAAAGATATTTTGTTACTCCTAAGGAAGCAGGAGAATTGTGTCTGTTATCAGGTATGATAGGTGAAAACCGAGATATATTTTTTCCAAAGCTGGATGAAGAATTAAATCTCGTTACTTTTAGTAGTATTGCTGAAAAATATTTAGAAAAACGTGGATATGAACCTGTGCTGTGTGAGACTGAGCAAGAGGCAAGAGAGAGAGTAACAGAATTGAAAGAACAAAATAAGTATCCTGTATTTTTTTTCAACAGTGACACTACAGGCGAGAAGGACTTTGAAGAGTTTTATACTGATAAAGAATTTTTAGATATGAACAAATTTGAATCTATAGGAATTATAAAAAATGAATTGTGTTATGATTCAAATAAATTAGATGAATTTACGCGTGAAATAGAAAAAATTAAAGAAAAAGGAAATTGGGATCGTATTGAATTGATTAATTTATTTAGCGAAATGATTCCAGAGTTTAAACACAAAGAAACAGGTAAGTTTTTGGAAGGAAAAATGTAAATTTGTTTGTTAGGTAATTATTTCGTCTTTAAAGGAAACTATAGTAATGAATGAAAAAATGATAAAGCAAATTAAAGATAATCCTAAGTATTATGGACTTAAAAGGCCAGAAGGAAAAATATTGCTCTCCAGCGCTACGATGCATGGAGATGAAGAAAAATATGTTCATGAGGCTTTTGAGACCGGGTGGGTAGCTACCGAAGGTGAAAATATTATTATTGTTGAAAAAACAATTGCTGATTATGTTGGAGTTAAGTACGCTGTTGGATTATGCTCCGGAACAGCTGCATTGCATATGGCGATAAAGCTTGCTGCCGAAAAAATCTATGGTCAGTGCAGGCCTAATGAAGGGGCTTTGGCAGGAAAGAAAGTTTTCTGCTCAGATGTTACTTTTGATGCTTCTGTTAATCCTGTAGCATATGAAAACGGGGATGCTATATTTATAGATAGTGAAGAAAACACTTGGAATATGGATCCTAAAGCTTTGCAAAAGGCATTTGAAATATATCCGGAAGTTAAGTTAATTGTATTAGCACATTTATATGGAACGCCAGGAAAGGTAAGAGAAATAAGACAAATAGCAGATGAACATGGTGCTTTAATTGTTGAAGATGCGGCAGAATCACTTGGTGCTAGATATATGATAAAGGGGCAGTGGAAGGAAACTGGAGGTATTGGAGATTATAATGCTATATCTTTTAATGGAAATAAAATTATAACAGGTTCTTCTGGTGGAATGTTTTTGACTAATTCAAAAGAAGATGCGGATAAAGTAAGAAAATGGAGTACACAAAGTAGAGAAGCTGCACAGTGGTATCAACATGAAGAAATTGGTTATAATTATCGTATGAGTAATCTGATCGCGGGAGTTATAAGAGGGCAAATACCTTATTTAGATTCGCATATTGAAAGAAAAAGAAAAATATATGAAAAATATAGGGTTGGTTTAAGTGAATTACCAATAAAAATGAATCCTTATGATACTATAAATTCATTACCGAATTATTGGCTTAGTTGCCTTATGATAGATGAAGATGCTATGACGAGGCAATGTAGAGGAGAAAAAGATTATTTATATCTGTCTGAGAAAGGAAAGAGTTGCCCACAAGAAATTTTAGATGTTTTATCTGCGTATGGATGTGAAGGACGGCCTATTTGGAAACCGATGCATATGCAACCAATCTATAGGAATAATGCATTTATAACAGTTGATGGAAATGGACGAGCAAGGAGTAATGCTTATATAGAGTGTGAGGGTATTGATGTTGGCAAAGACATATTTAATAGAGGTGTTTGCCTACCATCTGATATTAAAATGACAGATAAACAACAAGACTTTGTGATAGAAATAATCAAGAGATGTTTTAAGTGATAAGTATTTCTTTAAAGTTGTAAAAGGATTTTTCAATTTGATTTTTTAGGCAGTAAATGCGCAGTTTTTTCACTGGATTCTAGATTCCATTGCTTATGGGGGTGAAGCAACCATAGTTCTTCTCAGCTTTTCGGATAGCATTTTCCTTTAAGCTGCAGGTTGCTTCTCTTACAGGTGTCTTATGTATTAAAAAATACTTCTGTTTGTTTGGTGATTTTGCTCTGCAACAGAGTTGGTTTCTTTTATTCATGCTTATCATTCAACAAATTTATTAAGATAGATAAAAGAGAAGCTTAATTGTAATGGAATTGAAGATTTAATTCAAAAATGAGTCTCAAGATGTTTATTCTTGAGTTTGAAATAAATCAGAAGTTAGAAAATTCAGAATTTTTCTAATCTTTTTTATATTTTATCCATCTAAAACTGATTCAAGTATAGCTCAGATGACATATGGAGTGGATACAAATTATGAAACAGCGGAAATTGGAGGAAATACGATTTATATTTTTGGGAAAGATTATATATAGCTGTTTTATATTAACTTGACTATATGCTTGCTATAATTTGAATCTACTGCGTTGTCATCAGTTGTCGATGGAACCCCATCGACGTCTTCTTCCGCCTTGTAGATTACAAATCATATCTAATCAATATAGTCGAGAAATATAAAAACAGCTACACTAGAAGGTAGAGTCTCCGACCATGGACAAAAACAATATGAGGAAAAATGAAATGATAAAAGTTAAAGGCTTATATTCCTGTGATATACCAGAGGGAATCTTCAATACTATAAAGAAGATAAAACGTGTTTTTATAATATTGGAAGATAGGGGGGATAATAGATTCAAGGCAGTTACTACAACAATAAATGTGACTCCTGAGAAGGACGAAAGCAGGGTATATGCGGATATTACAATAAATGGTAAGAGCAAAAAGAATTGCATTCTTGCTGATATAATTTTTATTCTATCAAGTGATACTTTGGGGGAATGTTTGGGAGAGCTAGATGAAGTTACTTTTACCGAAGTTGTTTCAAAAGCCAAAAATGCAAAAGTGTTGTGTAATCTAGCAGAAAAAGATTCAGACGATAAGTTGGTTTACTTGAGAAGTGTATATTTGTCTAACTATAGGAAATATATAGCTCAGAGGATAGATTTAAAAAAAGGTACGAATATTATTATTGGCAATAATGGAGCAGGAAAAACAAGTGTTTTGTCAGGTATGGCTACATCGCTATCAAATTTTCAATGTGCTTTGTCGGGAATATTGGATTTTACTCTTTCAGGTGATGAATCAAGACTTTCAATATATAAACATGGAGAGGCGACATATGACGTAAGTAGAAATTTTCCGATAGAGTTGGTTTCTGCTATTCACGCTTATCATTCAACATATTTATTAAGCCAGGTAAAAGAGCAGCCTAATAGTATTGTGGATATGCAGGCATTGCCTAGTACAAAAGATATTTTGGAAGGCTCAAAGAATCTTCCGCTACTTAGTTTCCAAAAATTTGACAGAGAGTGGAAACTTCCAGCTAGTAAAAAAGGGACTGAAGTGGTTATTAAGACAGGGTTAACAGAAAGAATAGATGGGTACATAAACTGTCTTAATGGTGATGGAATTGAAGATTCAATTCAAAAATGGTGTCTCAAGATGTCTCTTCTTGAGTATGAAAGAAAATCAGAAGTTAAAGAATTCAGAACTTTTCAAAATATAATAAGAAATTTTATGCAAATGATGGAAGAGAAGGAAGAATTATGTGAGGTAAGGTATTCAACAGATTTTTCAGGATTAGTTTATGAAACAAGTGATGGTATAACTCCTCTTTCAGAGCTTAGTACTGGCTACAAAGCACTTTTATCCATGGTCATGGAATTAGCATACCGTTCTGTACTTCTTAATCCCGATACTGATGATTCTAAAGAAATAAGTGGAATTGTTTTGATTGATGAGATTGATGCGCATCTTCATCCTAAATGGCAGTGGAAGGTAATAAATGTATTAGAAAATATTTTTCCACGGGTACAGTTTATTGTTGCAACCCATTCTCCAATGATAATATCATCTGCAAAAAATGCTAATATCATTGTTTTAGATGACGAAATAGGGGTTGACTATCTTGATTCAGCCTATGGTTATTCTGCTGGAGATGTTTTGACATTAAGGCAAGGAACTCTTGATATGCCAATGAAATCAAAAGAATACCTTGATGAGTTGGAAAAGGCGTTGGATAATGCAGATACTGATTCTGCTAAAAAGATTATTGACAGGGCTAAAGAGGAATATGGGCTTAAATCGGCATTCTATCAGGAATTATATCAGACTTATAAGCTAAATAGTTGGGAAAATTAAAATGTTATATATTAAGAAAACGTTTGAGCCAAATGATGTTAAAGAGGCAGTTATCAATATAAAGAAAACAGAAGGCTGGAAAAGGCTGGATGATACAGACACAAATGGAATTAGATGCAGATTTAATGAATTGCCAAAAGAAAAGATTCGTGAGTCTTTAATTAAAGAGCAGCATGGTTTATGTGCTTATTGCATGAAAAGGATAAAAATGGAAATTTAAAGTATGATACATCCACTCATCTCATTGGAGGGCGTAAAGCAATATACAGAGCCTATACGAATGAAATGAAGAGAATTGAGAAAAAGAAATTAACTAACGAACAAATAAAAAATTTAGTTAAAAAGATGATTTCAGAAATTGAAAGCCAAAGTGAATATCCTGAATTGGCGGGAGTTATGCTTTATTTCCTTAAGAGAAGACTAAAACAGTGATAAGGCAGGATGACGTTGGTAAGTCCTACGCAATAAGAGGTTTTGAGTAAGTCAGAAACACAAGAAGTAATTGATCAGTAGGAATGGAAAAGATGCGCTGGATAATTAAAGCCCAGAGCATTGCATGTAAAGGGTATTTACGGGATCTACCCGTTGATGCATAGAAATGATTTCTAAAAGAAATCGGAATAATTTCATCAATGTCGATATGGTTTTCTAATAGAGACAGAAATGCAGGTTTGTCGTTTTCAAATTTCAAATTTATCCTGACATTCTGCATAAATATCAGCCAAAGAAAG
>JAFSQI010000104.1 GCA_017446685.1 Butyrivibrio sp. | reverse complement strand
TTATTCCGCTTATCTTTCCGATATGCGGTTATGGTCTGAAATTTAAAAAGAATGTAATGAGAGTTCTCTGGGTTATTACCGGAGCAATAATCATCTTAGGCATAGCGCATGGATTTGCTTTAAATCTTGAATTAAAGCAGATGGGTGAAGTCGTTCGTCACGTATCGGAGAACAGTCCCGTATGGGCTGAAAAGGTAAGCCGCATACTTTCATATGGTACGGTTATTCCGCTTATGATAGTCGGAATTATAGTATGGATCAAGAATAAAGTACCGCATCTTTTCCTTTCGGGTTTCTTCATGTTCTTATTCTCCGCATTAGGACCTGCTACAGGAAACTTTGATCTTATATTCTTTATAAGCATGATGGGTGAGCTTTTAATGGTAACCTTCTTCCTTGCATATGCAAAATCGCAGAAATAATGTATAAAAGCATACTGGCTAACTTCTGCTCCACTGTGGACCAGAAGTTATTTTGCTATATGAGGAATCTATGTCTGTAGACATCTTTATAACGATTGTTGACTTTGACGGTTAAAAGGTGTTATTATAGCTATAACAGAAATGTACTAATGCGGTAAAAAAACGTTGTACGGGAGGTATATTTATGTTATACGGATATTTGATTGAAAATTTTAAACCATATGAACCGATCTTCACTGCGGACATTGATATAGATATGGTGGGAAATTCTCTTCGTCCAAAGCTGAAGGAATTATGTGATTCTGGTAAACTTTGCAGATATGAGGCAGGGGTTTATTATTTGCCAGGTAAAATGAAGTTGAAGGGTTTAACTCCGATATCTGCTAGTGCCGTTGCTAGAAGTAGATATGTTAATCGAAGAGGAAAAGTACGAGGATACTATTCGGGGTATACTTTTGCTAATCAGATAGGTCTTTCATTACAGGTACCTTATGTGCAGGAAATTGTTACGAATGAGGCTAGTGCCAAGGTAAGAGAGATTGATATTAAGGGACAGAAATTTATAATTCGAAAGCCTAAGGCTGAAGTTACAGAAGAAAATGTATATACATTACAGTTTTTGGATTTCCTTAGTGATATAGATAAATATCTGGATGGAAGTTCAGAGAATATTCTTGATAAGTTAGAGAAACTCATTAGGGATGAAAAGATTACAAAAGAACTTATTGATACATATATTAGTTTGTTCCCGACGAAGGTATATAAGAATCTTTATGAGACAGGAGTAGTATATGCTATTACACAAGGATAGAGAACAATTTGAAGCTGTTTTAAATGCTGTTTCTAATGAATTAGGAGTGCCGGTATCCATTGTCGAAAAGGATTATTATGTTACGATGATTCTGAAACAGTTAGCGCTAAAGGCGCCTGGTTGCGTCTTTAAAGGTGGAACTTCATTATCAAAATGCCATCATGCGATTAATAGATTTTCTGAGGATATAGATATAACATTTTCAGATAAATTATCACAGGGAGAACGCCAAAAGTTAAAAAACCAAGTTATAGCCGGAATTAGCGAATATTTGGACCTACCGATAATTGATTGGGATAAAACAAGAAGTCGGAGAGATTATAACTGCTATACGTTTAAGTATTCTCCGATAGAAGGATATGTCCCTGAGAGCCTTATTGAAGGTGTTAAGATGGAAGTAGTTTTAGGGTCAATATCGTTCCCAACTGTTGAGATGGAAGTAGATAGCTATATTTATCAAGTACTTAAAGCGGATAACATGGATTTTATAAGAGAGTATGAGCTAGAGCCTTTTTCTATGACACTTCAGAGCATAGAGAGAACATTTATCGATAAGGTGTTTGCACTTTGCGATTACTACATAAAAGATGACGTGAATAAGCATTCTAGACATATTTACGATCTTTATATGCTATTGCCTCAAATAACATTTGATGATAGTTTTAAACATCTCGTTGAAGATGTAAGAACTGAGAGATTAAAGATGCCGAAGATGTGTCCAGCAGCCGAAGCTGGAATAGATATAAATGAAAACCTTAAGGAGATAGTCGATAAGAGAATATATGAAAAAGACTATGAGGAAATAACGTCGTACTTCCAAAAAGAGAGAGTTGACTACGATGAGGCGATAGGAGTAATTGATAAAATAATTCATTCTAAGATGTTTGTATAAATATGTGACTTTTGATCCAGTGGATCAGAAGTGAAGGGGGACTGTAGATGGCGTCTAGTAAGCTTTGGAAGGAGCATATAGATCTGACGTGAGCCCTTTTTGAATCCTTTATAATCGAACACTTCTTTGATGAGTTTTGCGTCAGACTCATCCTGCTCCTGCCTTCTGATTTCTCCCATTCCAAAATCGTAAGAACCTATATACAGATAGTATAGCGTTCTGCTCATGCCTATTTTTGAGAGGATTACGCTCTTGTTATACTGTTTGCCCGGATCTGCAGGTAGTTCTGAAATCCATGTACAGAGCAGTTTCTTCGTAAGCGTCAATATCTGCGCCATGAAGTAAAATTAACGCCACTATTTTATTAGTGGCGTGGTTTCCTGCATTCGTCTGGAAGACTATCTGACCATGGCATTAGGTAGTCGAGCTTTGCAGGATCTATATTTCCTTTTGCATCACACTGCTTAGGCAGTTCGGTAAGCAGATATTTGAAGTAGTAATAAGGTCTCAGATTGTTTAGCTTGGCTGTTTCTGAGATGCTGTATATAAGAGCGCTGGCATTGGCACCTTTAGCTGTATTGTGGAATAACCAGTTCTTCTTTCCGAGGCAGAAAGTCCTGATAGCTCTTTCGGACGCCGAATTGTCGATTGGAATATCGCCGTCTTCGAGAAACTTCTTCAGGTAGCTTTCTTGGTTTATTACATAATTGAGTCCTTGAGCGGTCTTGCTTTTAGGCGGAACCTTTCCATTTACGATTTGTTCTTTTGCCCACGCCAAGAACTCTTCAACTTTCGGCTTTATATCAGTCTGCCGTACTTGAAGACGTTCCGCAGATGTCAGTTCCTTGATCTCTGTATCTGCATTATAGAACACTGCTATTTTCTTCAGCGCCTGATAGGCAACTGAGTTTTTAACAGTGGCCGGGTTCTTTTTATCTGCAGCTTTGACTGCATCGGCAAATGACCTTCGTGCGTGTGCCCAGCAATTCGCGTTTGTCAGTTCGTCCAGTTTCTTATCTACCAGATGATACTGGCCAAGGCCATCAGTGACAAGGACGCCTTTGTAGTCCTTGTAGAATTCCAGAGGGATGTGATGATCTCGCCCTTTCTGGTATTCGTAGACAACAATCTGCCGGTCCTTGTAGAACTCACCGGAACGGTGCACCCACATATAGCATTTGCTGTTAGGGCGATTGCTCTCCTTTATCACCTGTGTAGGAGTTTCATCACACTGATTGACATGCAGTGTCAGAAGTTCTTGCTGTAATCTCTTAACAAAGGGAGCAAAGTACTTTTTGGAACATTTCATTATCCAGTTGGACATATCCTGCCTGGAAATGTTTACACCGTTGCGTCTGAATTCCTGCTCAATCCGGTTCAGCGCAGATGAATTGACATACTTTACATTGAGTATTGATGCCATAAGAGAAGGAGTCACTATGCTGTTACGCAAAAGATCCTTGGGTCTTTTGCCCCTCATGAACTCATCCTGATGGTCGCCACCTGTTCCGACATAAACTTCAACGGTATGAAGCTCAACTGTCCAGGATTCAGGTTCGTGGCGAAGGCGCTTATAAGTCTCATCAGGCATGCGGCGCCAGTTACCTTTACCAAAGTGCGAATCCAGCTCTTGCTCAGACACACTATAAGGAGGAATCTCTTCAACTGGGAATCCTTCAAGGTTCTCTTCGCGGGTCCTCTTTTTCTTAGAACGGACGTACTGGATTACTTCATCTTCATCAGGTTCAGGGGCAGACTCATCACAATAAGCTTCTGCTTCATCAAAGAATGAGAGCTGGCCATCGATAACATCAAGTTTTTCGGTGTGCTTGCCAAAACGATAGCTATTGGCAATACGTACCTGCTCAATTAGAGCCTCAATGTTCTCGTTAAGCTTGTCCATCTGCCCATACATTGAAACGATGAATGTAACAAGCTCTTCGTGACTGTAATTATTTAGTTCATCAATTGTAGGTCTTGATGATTGCATTTGTCTACTCCTTCGATATAACTATTATACCGAAAACGCAGATAAATGGCGACTTTAACGTTTTTGTGTGTCCGTCATTATGCCTATGCTTTTATGAGTACACAGCTTTTATATACGGAAGGAAATATAGAATTGTCAATGTGCGAAAATATATATTTTAAGCCACCATAAGCGCCATTAAGCACTGTATCAGTGGGATAAAACCTTTATTATTAGCATACTTATAGGCTTTTGAAGCAGGATTGAATTTTCTCTGTTTTGCACAATTCAGTATGTACTCTCAGGTGCCACCTGCTTGATCTTAGGATCCAGAGGATTGAGTCCCAGCATAAGATAATTGAACTCTTCCTCAGTAATCTCAGCTGCTTCAGTAGTGTTTCTCGGCCAGGACAATGATCCGGATTCAAATCTTTTGTACAGGAGAAGGAACCCTGTTCCCATCCACAAAAGGCCTTTGATCCTGTCAGATCGTCTGCCGCAGAACAGAAACAACGTGCCTTTTTCAAATGGATTCTGCTGATACTTATCACCGATGATCATGGAAAGACCATCTATGCCCTTTCTGAGATCAACAGTTCCACAGGCCAGAACCACGCGGCGTATGCCGGCTGCATCCTCAAGCATGTGTCACCTCCCTGATAAGAGTCTGCAGTAATGGTGCAGAGATTCCATTGGTTATCTCTAATGAAATGCCATTACATTTGATAATAGCAACAGGGGTATTACCTGCATATATTTCAGAGGACTCACATGGTTGTTGCATGGGCATATGAATCTCGGCAAAAGCCACATCCGTTGATTCTGTGACCATTGGAGGATTCATCTCTGCATAGGCTTCTTTACGGAATTTTCGGAGCCAATAGTAGTAAGCTTTGTTTTTGATGCCGTTGTCGTCCAACCACTTCTTGACTGTGATGCCCTCTGGACGAGCCTGGCACTGCTGAATGATATTTAACCAACTGTCTCTGCGCACATCGTGAGTAATTTGATCCATGATAGTTAGGCCTCCCTAAAAAGCTATTAGTTTTTTCGTCTTTTTAGAGTTTCTCACATTTATGCTAACTATCCTAGGCGCAGACTTTGACGTTTACGTTTCTTCTGATAGTGGTAAGCGTCAAACCAGACGCCCCCTGAAAAATTAACGCCGCTTTTTTATCAGCGGCGTGGTTTACAGCAGTTTTCTGGTAAAGTCTCGGATCAGGGTAATAACTGATCCAGGCTTGCCGTATCTATATTTCCTTTTTTGGATTTAGCACAGAGTTTTGGAAGCTCGGTAAGGAGATGATTCAGGTAATAATACGTACTCAGGTTGTTTAACTTTGCAGTCTGGACAATTGAATAGATTATGGCACTGGCTTTGGCTCCATTTATCATTGCCAGAAAGAACTTCGTGCTTATAGAATCTGATAACGGAGCCAATGCAAGTGCCATGATCTTTAGCATAGCTGAAACAGCAAAAGCTAATAATCTTCTCCCCTGGTCAAAGCAGGTTCAGGAGAAATGTACTAGCAGGTATAAAAAAACTTAATTAACTTATCAAGGTTCAAATCTATGAAATCGCCAGTAAAATGGCGGTTTCTTTTTTTGTACTCATGAATGAGGACTTACATCATTACAGCCATCATGTCACATATACTTTATGCTATATGTCAAAAGACCATTTCTTTGTTTGTTCATTTAGATATGAATAAATAAGGTAATACCTCAATACCGTTAACTATGAGATGAAAACATTCCATTAATTCGTTTTGAAACTTTTGCCAAGTGATATCTTGATTGAACTATTATATAGCTGATAAAATCATGAATAGTAGTAGCAAAAGTAACTGGTAGCCCTAATTTCATTAGTAATTTACAAACATGTATGTAGTTTATCTTATTCCAATCCTCAAAAGTTATAGATTCAAAAGATTTGAATACCCATTCAAGCTGTTCTCTTGTAGGAGTCATGGAAATAAAGGTATCTATAGTCCTATACTGCCTAGCATTATCAATACTATATACTTCTGGGTGATATTTCATAACATAGTTTCCGTAAGTTTCGAACTCTGAAAAGCCAGCCTCTTTAATACAGCTTACATCTATTGAGTTCAGAATTTTCTCCCACCAGCAATTCCCTCGAATATCCGATTTACCAATTATATCCAATAATTCACATACATATTCTGTTTTAAACAACATATAGTTTACTATAAATGAGATTTTGGAATCATATTTAGTAATCACACCTGGAATCAGCTTACTAAGTGTGTCCATGTATTCCTGATGATTTTCTGAACTAGTATAAAATTTAGGTTTCCCATTGGAATCAAAAAAAGATACTCCTTTGGTCGTAGTGTCCATATCAAATATAAGATAATACTCATCTTTACAAGTCAACGCATAGCCAAGTTTTAGGAACTGCTGATAATACCACCCAGCTCTTCGAGAACTCCCTGATAAAATAGTATCCAAACAAGAAGATACTGCATCCTTGCATAGCCCAGGTACCAAACTATCTTCCTCAACAAATTCAATATATTCTCTCTTAGGTAGTTCTTTTTCAATTCCAGCTGGCCCAATCACAACTATTTTTTGGGGTTCAAATTCCTCATATAGTCTTGGTATGTTCCACTCAGCACAAGCTATGCTATCCCAATATACTGGTATTACTATATCAATTTTATCCATTTCTTTATTCATTTCTTTATTCATATCCATTGTAAATCCTCAAACGCACGTACCTGTTCATGATACCATAATTATGAGATGATTTCCCAAATCATTTTTTTGTGTTTTCTGGTTGAGATGTTTTTAAAACTTTCTCTACTCCTGTCATTATAAGTGGAAGCCATACAAATACAACTGTAAGATAGCAGTGAAACAACATTCCCTCTACAAAGGTATATGGGCTAAAAATATAAAATAGAGCACCAATAATGCTATAGATTGTACGATAACCTTTGAAATCCATATATAATAAAAACATAGCCCCTGCCAAATACAGCCTTGAAATGATTGAAAGCGTATATCCATAGTGAATATATCTTTCTGGAAAAAGAGCAAATGGAGTAAGTAAAATATCACCGAAACCATAATAGTTAAGCACGCCAATTACTGATTCGCCAAGTGAAATTGAAGTGTCATACAAATGAAAGTCACCGGAAAGAGCGTTCCTTATCCATCTTCCAAGATAAATAAAAACACAATAGTATTGATTATGGTTCTAACCTAAACCAATATGCATTGTAATATATTTATGGTGAAAAAGCCAATTATTTATAAATACAATAATATGTAGAAAAATAAGTATTTTTTCACTTTAAATATTAAATAAAAAAGAAGATTTTACTTAAATAGTATGGAAATATGATTAAAAAATCCTTCGTGCAACAGTCCTAGAATTTAATAATAGAATAGTAATCGTGAAGTCAATTTGGTACAATACTACTTAAAGTGTAAAATAATTACATATTGTGCGACAATAATATTGTTAAGGGAAAAAGATGGGGAATTATTTGACTTAGGGTAAGCAGAATTATCAGATTACATTTAATTCGGCTGTTTTTATAAGCTATAGAGGTGAGGCACTCTTGTTTGCAAAAATCATGATACCGCAAATAAAAAGATTTATGCAATATAAAAATTCTTAAACTGAGAAGAGAGTAGGGAAGAAGTGAATAATAACATTTTTCAGTATAGAAAACATGGCACAGAAGATAGATTTGTTATAAGAAATTGTATTTTTTTTGCAGTATTATCAATTTTGATGTGCTGTCTTTTTGCTAGATGCAGATATGGCTTTGGAATTACGTTTGCAGATGAGTTCTCACAACCAGCGGTTATAAAGCGCTTTTTCGGTGGTGATAGGCTCTTGATCGATGACTGGCAGCCGGCTACGACATTAATTGGATATTTTTTATATCGCTGCATAAGTTTTTTTTCGAAGTTTAATTTTACTATTTTAGAATTACGAATTCTTTATGTTGTATTTCAAGCTTTTGTAGCGATGATCGTGTTATTGATTTTAGGGTGGAGAGATTTATCTTCTAGAATTATTGCTATTGCTTATTTATGTTCTACTCCATATGGAATAATGACAATAAGTTATAATACAGTTGCAATTGGAGCCTTTTTGATATTTTCTGCGCTGTTTTTTCTGAACATAATAATGCTGTAAAAAGTATTTTTGCTGGGATATGTTTGGCAATTGCTTCATTGTCTAATCCATTTATAGCCTTTGTGTTCGTGATATATGCAATTATTTGTTTTGGCCTTAGAATTTCGCAAAAGAAAAATGAGATTTTTAATTTATCCAAGCTAAAATGGCTGACAATTGGTATTATGGTTTTGTTCATTCCATTTTGTATTATTCTAATGTTAAGCGGTACTGTTTCGGAATATATTACAAATATTAGTTTTATTCTTAGCGATTCAGAGCATTCAGAGTATTCAATTATAGAAAAAATGATAAGAAGCCAATATCAAATCTTACGGGTATACTGGAGAGTTTGGGTACCATTGTTTATAACAAGCATATGTGCATTTTATGTTAGAAATAGTGAAAAGTATAAGAAAGCAATATATATAATTTCCTGTGTAATTGTGGCGTATGGAACTATAAGATTTGCCTTTATATATGGCAGTGTATCTATTAATCTGATGCTTACACCATTTATGTTTTTGGGGTTGTTTGTGACATATCTTATTATTATATGGAATTATGATATTAGAGTTTATTATAACGATATAATTTGGTTTTTATTTGGATATATTTTTTCTGTTATGAATTATTTGGCAACAAATACTGAAATATTATCCATGTCTGCGATGATGATCATTTCAGCTATAGCTTCGATAAGATTAAATATAAAAATAGTCTCAAAAGAGTTAGAATTAAATTCTTTTATATGTAAGACCTTTGCATATTTAACTATTGTTTTGTTTTTGATGTCATTATTTATATTAAGAATGACATTCATGTGGGGGGATTTGTCAATTACAAAGTGTACTTCAGTTATTGATAAAGGAATTGCGGTAGGGATAAAAACAAGTAAAGAAAATAAAGACGAGTATGATAATATTTTCAAGTTACTTGATGAAGCCAATATTAATAGTGATGATAAGGTCTTGTTCATTCCGACCAATGCGTTATATTATCTTATGACTGATGGAGAGATTGCTGCACCATATGTAGTAAGGTTTAATACGGAATTGTCGGAACTTAAAAATTATTATGATACTCATGCGTATAAAGTTCCGGATAAAATAGTTATATTCAAGAACGATGAATATGAAAATATAATAAATTACTTTTTGAAAGAAAGATATGAGTACTCTATAATGAGTGATGAGTTCTGTGTTTTGGAGAAAAGTAATTAAGCATTAATTGAATAATTATATATGAAGCAAAAACTGGAATAAACTTTTTGGAGGTTCTCATTTTTCTGTACTAGGGGTAAAGGTAAGAGGAACAGATTACAAGGTTGTAAAGCATCATTCTTTTCAGCTTTCTGTAGAACAGGTCATTAAAGAGGTGAAAAAAGTACAGAATAAAATTTGATAAGATTCTGGGAAAATCAGAGGAATATGCGAATGTTGAGATATTTAGAAAGGTATTTTCAGGTAAAATTGTAGCAAATGAAGATAATATATATTTTGAATTTATTTTAGTTTTTTAAATGGGAGAGTCATGTCTTTTTTTTCTATTGGTTTTATAATCTTTTTTGTGTTTACTTTTATTATTTACAACAGTGTAACTTGTAACTATAGGCATATTGTTTTATTAGTTGCAAGCTACATTTTTTATGCTTTATTTGATTTTAAATATGTATTGGTTTTATTTGGTGTTACGCTTCTTTCTTTCATATTAGGAAAAAAAATATCCATACTGAAAGGAAATGGTGAAAGTACTGAATCAAGGTTATTGTTAGGTCTTGGAATTGTACTTATTCTTTTGACACTTGTATTCTTTAAATTCGGCAACTATTTCTATTTAAGTGTTCATAGATTATTTGGAAAAGAAAATATAATTGAGGCGGGAGCAGCGGCTTTAGTTGCACCTATTGGCATATCTTTCTTTTCGTTAGAAGCAATAGGTTACATGGTTGATATATATCGTGGAACGGCTTTACCTGAGGAAAATTTTTTAAAATATGCACTTTTTATTTCTTTTTTTCCAAAAATTATTTCAGGACCAATCGAACGAAGCACAAATCTACTTAAACAAATCCATGATGGAATTAAGTTTGAGTATGAAAAGGTCAAAACTGGATTTTTTTATATTTTATGGGGAAGTTTTATTAAACTTTTAATCGCAAACAGATTGTCAGTTATAGTTGATGCAGCTTTTTCTGAATATCAGGAACAGACAGGTTTTACGTTGCTTATTGCAGTTGTAATATATGGAGTGCAGTTGTATGTTGATTTTTCAGGATATAGTTATATTGCAATTGGGATGGCAGGGGTATTTGGATATGATTTAACTGAAAATTTTATTCAGCCGTATTTTGCCGGGAATGTTAGAGAATTTTGGAAAAGATGGCATGTAAGCTTGTCGAACTGGCTTAGAGATTATGTATATATTCCGTTAGGAGGCAGCAGGTGTGGAAAAGTTCGAAGATATTTTAATCTTATTATTACTTTTTTAGTAAGCGGAATATGGCATGGTGTAGGAATGCATTTTGTGGCATGGGGATTGTTGCATGGAATATACCAGATTTTTTCTGTTACAATAAATAGTCTCAATGTAAAAAATGAAAAAGAAAAAATTATTTTTTGCAGAAGATTGATAAAAGCATTTGGTACTTTTGTATTAATAGATTTTGCATGGCTGTTTTTTAGGGCAGAAAGCGTTGGCTCTGCCATTGAGATTTTAAGTAAAATAATATTTTATCCAGAAATAGGAAGAACAATTTTTGAGGGGCTTTGTCTGGCAGGAGTTGAAGTAAAAAAAGTAGGCTTACTTATTTTTGAATTACTGCTACTTTTGCTGGTAGATATATGTCATGAAAAAAATATTCGGGTTCTTAAATGGCTGGATACGCAAGATAAATGGTTCAGATGGGGAATATATGTTGTTATGTCATTATTTATTGTAATCGGCATGATAAGGGATTATGGAGCCGATGCCTCAACTTTCATTTATGCAAATTTTTAATATGAATTCCACAGAAGGGATAAAGCGTTTGGATTGCACATGGAAAGAAAAATAATAGAGAAAACATACAAAAACATAATATGTATTTCTTTTATAGTATTTGTTTTATTCATTGGAATTGATTTTTTATCAACTCGTGGCTATACAAGAGAATTGATAGCTGTACTGACTGATAGCGATGAATATTTTGCTAATAATGGTCCTGATTTTATTAATCCAATTATTTATCAGGCGCAGAAGGATGATGGAACTACTAAATTGTTATTGGGAGACAGTTTTGCATATCAGGTTTTTATGCATTTGAAAGACTACAATCCTGACATATCGTTTTTGGCAAGTAATGGCGCAGTAACTATGGCCGGACAATATATAATTGCAAAAGAATACTTAGATAATCATCCTGATGCAACAGATGTATATCTTTTGCTCTTACCTGAATCAATAGGTAGGACTTTTGATACTAAATGGGGGTATCAGTATGCTGTGCTTCCTTTTGTGGAAACAGAAACATTAACTGAGTATGATGAAGATACACTAGAAATTTTAGAAAAAACATATGGTAAGATTTTTTTAAATAAATATATCGCTACTTTGATAGATAAGTCCGGTATAAATAGAAAATTATATCTGAATTATATGCGCGGTAAAACTGAAGGTTATATTCTTTCGGATTATTATGAATTATCGGACAAGTATCTTGTGAAATTGTCTGAATTATGTAAGGATAAAGGAGTAAATTTATATTTTTATCCTTGCCCTGTTTCTGAGGCCAAAAGAGATGCTGTCGAAATATATGCGGAGACTTTTGAGTCTACATTGACTTATAATATAAATCCTGACTATTATAATATGATATATTACTATCCTGCTGAATGGTCAGGAGATAATACTCATTTGGAGTATGAATATAGAGAAGCTGAATATGTTGATCCAATGTTACGAGAGCTTTTGAGTGGAACATCACTTTTAGATGAATTAAATTTTAATTGATAAAAATGTATTGGTCATAGGGAAATACGTTTTGGTAAAAAAGTAAGGATGGAGAGGTATGTCAATTTACGTTAATCCGAATGTTCAGGCTTTTGAGGAGGCAATTAATTCAGATATTTTTGTTGATAAGACAGAAATGCTTTTGGACATTAATGAAGTTGTTGGGACTAAGCAAAAATATATAAGTGTGTCGCGTCCACGTAGATTTGGGAAAACTATGGCAGCCGATATGATTTGTTCGTATTATGGCAAAAGCAAAAAAAACAGAGCATTATTTAAAGAACGGAAGCTGGCACAAATTAATCCTGAAGCATGGGATAAATACTTGGGGAAATACAATGTAATTAGATTGCTTATGACAGATTTTGTAAAAAAAGATGTTACCGTATCAGATTCGATTGGATTGATAAGTAAGAGAATACTTGATGAATTAGTGGAATTGTATCCTAATACAAAATATGATAAAAATGATCTTTTTTTTAGCCTTGAAAAGTTTTATCTAAATAATAGAACTCAGTTCGTGATTGTAATAGATGAGTGGGATGCTGTTTTTCGAATTCGTAAGGAAGATGCTAACGGTCAGGAAATCTATTTGGATTTTTTAAGGGATTTATTTAAGGATAGAAATTATCTTGCGTTAGCCTACATGACAGGAATACTTCCAATAAAAAAATATGGAGAACATTCCGCTCTTAATATGTTTGATGAGTATTCCATGATTTCACCAATGAAGCTTGCAAAATATGCAGGTTTTACATTTGATGAAGTTAATTATCTTTGTGAAAAGTACAATATGGATATGGCATCTGTTAAAGAATGGTATGATGGGTACATTCTTTCGGAAGACATTCCGCTTGATAAAAGAAATTTATATAGAGAGGGTAAATATAATAAACACATGATTCATATATTTGGCCCGTTATCTGTAGTAAAGTCTATGCGTAGTGGAATTATAGGAAATTATTGGAATAATACTGAAACGTATGAAGCATTGGCTGAATATATTAGAATGGATTTTGATGGCTTGAGGGAAACTATAACTATTTTGATGAATGGGGGTAGGGTTAAGGTTAACATTTCAAAGTATCAGAATGACATGACTACTTTTCAGGGAAAAGATGATATTTTGACTTTACTCATACATTTGGGATATTTAAGCTATGATTTAGAAACTGAAGAAGTTTACATACCAAATAAAGAAATATTGGAAGTTTTTATAGATTCTACCAGTGATGATTCTTGGAGTTCATTTTTTGGAATGTTTAAAAAATCAAAAGAATTAGTAGAAGCTACATGGAATTGTGATTCAGATAAAGTTGCTGAATTGTTAGAAAATGTGCATGATAGAGCTGATAACAAAACTTACAATGATGAAACTGCTTTAAGTTATGCAATATCGTATGCTTTTTATGCTGCCCAGATATATTATACAGAAATTAGAGAATTGGATACCGGTAAGGGATATGCAGATATTGTATTTGTTCCTTCACCAAAATATAATGATAAACCATTAATTATAGTTGAGCTAAAAAATGGAAAGAGTCCAGAAGAAGCAATAGAACAGATTATAAAAAGAAATTATGTCGCAAGGTTTGAGCATTATAAAGGAAATATATTAGCAGTAGGGATTAATTATGATGGAAATTTAAAAAACACGGATTCTAAATATAAAAGGCATCAATGTACTTTTAGAAAGTTTTGAGTTTTAATATTATTAAAATATGGAAAAGAATTGTTTATTTGGGTGTATGAATATGAATAAAAAAATTAAAATATTGTTTATTTCTATTGTAAGCGTAATAGCTTTGACGATTGTTAATTGTTTGTTACTTATTGGATCTTTTTGCCTACCAACAGCAAGTATGAGAAAGCATGTGGCGGATAGTGCACCTATGATAGCACTTGAGGAATTGTATCCTAGATGGAATTGGCAGTATACTACTACGCAGGTTGACGGACAATCTGAATATGATCTGTTTGGAATGGCTATAAATGAAGATGCAGAAGGAAATGCGATAGAAAAAGCCATGTTTATGTGGTATCCAGATGGAGAAAACCTTCCAAGAGATGAAGGAGTGGCAGAATATGCAAAACGTACGGATATGCATTATGATCAAAGAGCATATACAAGATATTGGAATGGAAGCGTTATATTTCTTAAGGTGATGCTATTGTTTTTTACAGCATCTGATATAAGAATGTTTAATTATATTTTTGAAATGGTATTACTATTTGTAATCATATGGCTTATTGCGCGAAAGAAATTAGAAAGGTTTATGATTCCTTTTATAACAGCTGTTATCTTTGTTAATCCATTTACAATGGCTATTTCTGTTAAGTATTCTGCCGAATATATTCCTATGCTGTTTGCAATTATTATTATTTTGATTTGGGGTAATAGAATCGGAAGAGTGTATGGTGGATGGAATATTTTTTTTGCAATAGTTGGTGCTGTTACAGCGTTTTATAGTATGATGTCTTTTCCAGGAATAACGCTTGGAATACCGTTATTGGTTGTTATTTGGCTGGAAAAAGAAAAAAATATAACTAGAAAGGTTATAACTAATAGTATTTATTGGGTAATGGCGTATGCTATTTCATGGTCAATGAAGTGGATAATTGGGACATTGACTACGAATTATAATTTTTGCCAGGATGCTATAAATCAGATATTTGGATATCATAGTGAAAAGTCATTATCGATTTTGATTGAAAGAATAATGAGAAATTTATGGCCAATTTATAATTCTGTTTATGTTATATTTTTTATTATAATGGCAATACTAGTTGCAATTATAGCGTTTAAAAAGGAAACTTGTGGCGAAACAGATTTTAAAATGTGGGATTTAATAGTAGGATATGGACTTATGATTCTTATGCCTTTTGCAATCATTATTGGAATGGGAAATGGGTATGCATATGTACATTTTTACATGGCTCACCGGCATTTTGCTATAGCGGTAGCAGCTGCATTATGTCTTGTTTCTACTGTTAGTATTAGACTTAAAAGTAATACAATATACAAAAAGAATGGATAAAAGATTGAGCAAAGTGGAAAAAAGTGAAATAAACTATAATGAATTGTCGTATTTGATATATTTTTCTATAATGCTAGGAGCAAAGGCACTCGGATTTTATGAAGGACAGACGATTTATAACATCTGTCTTGTAGTTGGTGCATTATTTTTTGTGATTAAACTGGCTTTAACAAAGCATTCGCTTGTCGAGTATGGTGCTATATTTGCTTTGTTATCTCTAGGTGGAATGGTTTATTTATCCTCTGGAGAGAAGTCACTTCTTATATTCTTGACTATGATGTTAGGCATTAAAGGTGTTTCTGTAAGTAGAGTGTTTAAAACAGGAGCAGTCATATGGACGGCTGCCTTTGTTGGAATGTATGTTTTATCTGTTATAGGCGTAATTCCTGAAATAGCATTTACTATAGATAGATATGGCTGGCCGCCTATATTAAGGCATTCGTTGGGATATCCTCATCCTAACACCCTTCATGTAGCATATCTTATTCTTACTATTTTTGTAATTTATTCATGCAGATATTTCACAAAAAGATACATAACAGCTTTATCAGTGATTCTTTTTATAGGTAATTGTTATGTTTTTATGTATTCTCTCAGTAGAAACGGTTTTCTTATAACTACCTTATATATTTTTATAGTCATATATTTTATTTGGAGGAATAACAGAACTAAACTGGAAAATATTCTTATAATGTTATTTCTTCCATTTTGCGCAGTTCTTCCTGTGGTTCTTCCATTGGTTGTTTCAGGTGAATTATTTGAAAAGCTGAATACAATTACAGCGGGTAGAATGATGATGTCCAAGTATTTTCTGACTTACGAGCCGTTGAAACTATTTGGTATAGATTTGGAGACGGTTCAAAATGTACGAGGTTTTCCAATAGATTCAGCATATGTATATCTCATATTTCGTCTTGGAATAGTTGCTTATATAATATATTTACTGGCAGTATCTTTGCTGATTTATCAACAGATAAAAAAGGACAGGAGAGCGGATCTTGCTGTGACTTTGGCATTGACTGCAGGTGGAATGATTGAAACATATTTATTTAATCAGTCATATAAAAATCTTATATTTATCTTTTTGGGAAACTTTTTGTTTGAAAAAACAGCAAATTTAAAAAAATTAGGGAAATTGCCTCAAATAGTTACAGAAGAAAAATTTGGTTTTACATGTGGAGAAAAAAAATGCCCTATCATTTTTCGGAAGAATTCTGAAAAAGGAAAAACGCCGTTTAATATTTTAGCATTTGCAGGATTTATTTTTATATTAGTCGGAATAATTGTAAGTTTATTGTATTTTATCATTTTTCCTGTTCCGAGAAATATTTATTTACCTGATTATGAATATACAAAAGGAGATGCAGAAGAAGTCTATTTGACTGAGAGTCAGGTTAAAGAATTAAAGAAAAATGGTGATATTATACGTGGTTATATAGATGAAAATACACCATTATATAGAATGAAGAGACGTAGTGTAGCAAAAGTAGAGTATATTCGATATATCTTCAGTTATGGACTTTGGGCTGGAAGTATTGTTTGTATAGTATTTTTGTTAGTATGGACAACAAAAAGTAAAGTTAGGTTTCTTCTTAGGAATCGGAAGATAGGCAGTGGTTATAAAGAAAATGTATTAATTGTTCACAATTATTATAGGATCCCAGGTGGGGAGGATGTAGTTGTTGCCAATGAAAAAAAACTTTTAGAATCACATGGACACAAAGTTATTCTATATACACGGAATAATGATGAAGTTAAAGATAAAGGCTTATTAAATAAAGTTGGATTGTTGTTTGTATCAATTTTTAATATCCGAACATATAATGATATTTGTAAAATAATCGATAAGGAAAAAATTGATATTATTCAGGTTCATAATACTGTGGCACTTATCAGTCCAGCTGTTTATCTGGCAGGAATAAACAGAGGTGTACCTGTAATACAGACTGTACATAATTTTAGACTTGTGTGCCCTAATGGAGTTTGCTATGTTAATGGACATGTATGTGAGGAATGTTTAGAACATGGGCTTAAAGTTTCTTTGAGCCACAATTGTTATAGAAACAGTAAGATTCAGACATTTGTCTGTGCACTTACTATAAAAATACAAAGAGTACTTTTTACATATAGAGCCATTAATTATATTTGTCTTACGGAATTTAATAAGAAGAAACTATTATCAGAAAAGCAAATATTGGAACAGAAAATATATGTAAAACCCAATTTTACTTCGATAGATAATAAGATAGTTCCATATGAGCTCAGAAAAAAACAGATAGTATATGCTGGAAGATTAGAAAAAATAAAGGGTATCGATTTACTTGTTCAAGCATGGATGAAATTAGGTGATAGTGCTCCAAAGCTTGTTATATGTGGCTGTGGAGAGCTGGAAGAATGGTGTAAAGAATACATTAATAATAATGAGCTGAAAAATATTGCTCTAATTGGCCAGGTTTCTAATTCAGAAGTAAAAAAGATAATTGGCGAATCAATTGCAATGATACATCCAACACAGTGGTATGAAGGTTTTCCGATGACGATAGCAGAAGCGTATACACTTGGAACGCCTATTATTGCTTCGGATATTGGTAATGTTGGCGATTTGGTTATTGATGGAGTAACAGGTGTAAAGTTTAAAAGCAATTCTGTGGTGGCATTGGCAAATGCTGTTGAACGCTTTATGGTCAATCCTATCAAATTACCGGATGAGTATCTTACTAAGTATACTGCTGAGAATAATTATACAATGCTAAAAAATATTTTTGAGGATGTGAGAAAGAAACTCTGAAAAAATGGAAATGTGAAAATAATGAAAGCTAATAGAGATTTTTCTTTGGATATATTAAGGGCATTTGCCTGTATTATGGTTATGGGGGTTCATCTTGGACAGCATATAGATATTCCTGGAGTTTTAGGAATTTTTTTTGAAAAAGGTTCTACCGGGGTAAGCTTTTTCTTTATTCTAAGTGGCTATTTGTCATATAATTCTTTGGAAAAAGTAAATAATAATTCATTTAGAAAGAATGCTGTAGAGTATTGGATCAGGCGTGCAATTCATATTTTGCCATTATATTATATTGTTATTTTGTTTTATTTTTTATTTTATACCATAGGTAATGCAGTTCCTAAGGATGTTACCGGATTGTATTGGATTAGGTATATTTTGCTTTTAAACAGATGGGTGCCAACTGAAATTGAGTTTTGGTCAAATTTGGGGGCAGTGTGGAGCATAAGTGTATTTGTATTATTTTATTTAATAGTACCTTTTTATCATGTCTTTGTGAAAAAATATTATCAAGCATGGATTGGGACTATTGTTACATTTATTATTTTCAAATCTATGAATGACTTATATTTTGAAAAAGCTCCTATAAGATACATGTTCTATTTCTTTTTGGGAATTTTGATTTATATTGCCATCAAAGAAAAAAGAGAGGCTGAATTGGCAGCGATTTTTGCTGCAATTCTGATTTTTTGTATATTGACAGGCAAAGGCGAAATTCTAAATGCGCCATTACTTGCCGGAATGTACATTATAGCTACATCGGGACGTAAAATAGGTATTTCTGAACATAATGTTATATATAAAATTATTTCCGGAATCAGTATGATTTCTTATTCGTTGTACCTTGACCACGCGCTGGTTGTAAGTTTGTTGGATTTTTTTGAGGTAACAAATAACATAGTGTTTGGTATTTGCTTTGTGGTTTTAAGTTTTTTATTAGCTGTATTTACTTATTGTTATGTTGAAAAAACGATGTCGAAAGTGCTTAAAGACAGATTGTTGGGATAGTTATCATGAAGAAAGAACAAAAAACAATATCTAAATATGATTGTGCTATTTGTGTGGTTTTAAGTATAGTTACGCTTTTTAGCATGATAATCAGAATATTCTATGGATGGGATCAGGATCAGTCGTATTTAATATTATTATCCTCTTTAATTGCCGAAGGAAAGGTTTTATTGCGAGACATATTGGATCTTCATCAACTTGGAGCAGTTATCCCTTCATTGTTTTGTAAAATTTATTTATTTTTGGCAGGATCATATGAAGGGGTGGCTGTATTTTTACGATGCATATCGCTATTATGTCAAATTTTTGTTTCAATGATTACATTTCATTTTTTAAGAAAAAAATATAGCTTTAGAATAGCTTTTTTATCAGCAGTTGTTGTTGCAAATATGTTACCGAGAGCTTCTTTGCTTCTCGAATATAGTACAATAGCTATTTGGGCATTATTGGTAGTTGATTTACTATTGATTGAAATATACTATAAAAGAAACATATGGAGAAATACCATTTTATCTGCTATTCTTTATTCTTTAGCTGTTTTCTCTTATCCTACAATGCTTATAACTGCTCCGTTTTATTTTGGAGTAATGCTATTTGTTTTTGGGTGGAATCATCATGGAAAGATTAGATATGTAATTACTTTTGGACTAGTTTGTGTTTTATTTGCAGGTATTTTTATTGCTTATGAATTTTGTAATATGGACGTTACCCATTTTTTGACAGTGCTGAATGCTATTGGTGAAAATGGTGATCATGCGGTCATGTTCTCTGCTTTTACTCATATTGGAACTCTTTTAAAATCTATTCTTAGGGTTACGGTAACAGTTTTGATTGCCGTTTTTATAACATTATTATCTAGAATGCTATTAAAAAGGTCCTATAATGTTTTTTTTGTATATATATTTGTAACAACGTTAGCTGTTATTTTTTTAAATTTAACTGGAATTAGACCTAGTGGACCATATGGTTTTTTGGAAAGATATATAGGTGTAGTATTATTAGCTTTGATATCTTTTAAGACAGTTGAGGATAGGGCTGTAAAGGTCTTGCTATTGCTGCTAGGAGCAACTGTATTTGTTGGGGCAATAATGGGATCAAATCTAGGAATTAATGAAAATGCAATGTACCTTGAAATATCTGTTGTTGCGGCTATTATAATTGCGGGTGAATATTTGGAAAAAAATGATAGTAAGAGTATGGCTCAATGGATTTTTTTGATTTTTTTTGTTTTTGGAATTGTTTTTTTGGCGGGGTACTTTGTACGTGTTAATTATACTGAACCTGCAAATTTTACTGATTGTACAGAAAAATTTGAAAATGGGCCTCTAAAAGGGATATATGTTAAAAAAGAGTATAAGGATGAGATTGAAAAGGGAAGTATTGCTATTTCTGAAATAACTGAAAATGGTAAAACATATGCATTATTAGGAAATGAGGCAATTTATAATTTTTATGTAAATGGAGAAATTATTGCGCCTGGATTTGCTCCAACTACAAAATATAATAAGCAATGGATTATATATTATACTGATCTTGAAAAGGAGCTTCCGGATGTATTATTGCTTAATACGTATTGGTTTCCAAACGTAATAGATTTTTATGAGACAGAGTTCGGAGAATATGTAAGAGATAAGTATATCTTAGAAAATACGGAATTTGATGATATTTTTTTAAAACTTGTCCGTATTGAGTGAAAGTAAAAGGAATATGGCAAAAGAGTTATATGCGATTAAAAGGTATCCAAGTGATAATATATCGAATATTTTGAAAATATGGAAGATATGGGGTATTATGTCTATTGTGATAATGACGATGTTATTGTCTTAAAAAGATAGAAAAAATAATTACAATTATCAGGCAGTATTATATGCTGATTGCGTGAGAAAGGATTGTTTAATATGAAAGTACCTGTATATAAACCTAGTTTGATAGGAAAAGAAAAAGAATATGTAATGGATTGTATTGATACTGAATGGATATCATGGAAGGGAAAATATGTTCCAAGGTTTGAAAAAGAATTCTCAGAATATATTGGAATGCAGTATGGACTCGGTGTATTTAATGGAACTGTAGCATTACACCTGGCTATGCTTACTTTGGGAATTACAGAAGGAGATGAGGTTATTGTTCCAAGTTTTACATATGTAGCTTCTGTAAATGCAATTTCATATGTGGGTGGAACGCCTGTTTTTGTTGATTCCAAGCGAGATGATTGGCAAATGGATCCAGAAGATGTACGGAAAAAAATAACTGATAAAACAAAGGCGATTGTTGTTGTACATTTATACGGCCATCCTTGTGATATGGATGAACTTTGTAAAATATGTAAAGAGTATGATTTGTTTATGATTGAAGATTGTGCCGAGGCTATAGGTTCAGAGTATAAAGGACGTAAGGTGGGGTCTTTTGGTGATATTTCATGCTTTAGTTTCTTCGGTAATAAGACTATTACTACAGGAGAAGGGGGAATGGTGCTTACAAATGATATAGCGCTTTGGGAAAGAGCTTCTCGTATAAAAGATCAGGGTAATGCCAAATATCGTATGTATTGGAGCGATATAATCGGATATAATTTCAGAATGACAAACATTCAGGCGGCAATTGGTTGTGCTCAACTTGAAAATATTGATTATTTTGTTAACAGAAAAATTGAAATAGGAAAGAAGTATAGGGATGGTTTAAAGAATCTTCCGCTCAAGACATTGGAACCTGTTGGAGATGTTAAGCATACTTATTGGATGTGTAGTATTATGCTGGATGATGCAAATCTTAGAGATGAACTTAGGCATTTCCTTGAAGAAAAAGGGATTGAGACCAGACCAACGTTTTATCCTGTGCACACAATGCCAATGTATTCTCATAAATATCAAAAACATTCAAATGCTGAATATATCGCATATCGAGGAATTAATTTGCCAAGCTTTCCATCAATAAGTGAAGCGGAAATTGAGTATGTTATTAAGTGTGTCAGAGAGTTTTTTGAACGATAATTTATATTAATGGAACTGAGGGCAGATAACTTTTATGAAAAAATTAACAGTAGCTCTACTGGCAGATGGATTATATACTTGGGATGGAGGAACTGATTTCCTTTCCAATATAGCGTGTATTTTGCAAAAGGTGGGGGAGTCAGATGGATATAATATCAAGATGTATCTTGTTCTTCCGCGGGAGTATTACCCGATAAGGGTTGCCAGAAATCACATCAAGAGATTGAATTTAAATGAGAAAGCTAATATAGAACGTGTCACAAATGTGTTTAAAGTTCTTTGTCCTGAAGTTCCTGTTGTGTATTACCGCAAGCATATCAAGAAAATATATAATGATGGCGGAAAGAGTCTTGACAGGACATTGAAAAAAATAGGAGCGGATATTTGTTTCCCGATTTTAAGAGATTATTATCCTGAGTTAAAAACTCCATGGATAGGATATATTGCAGATTTTCAGGAAAAATATCTTCCAGAGTTATTTGACACAGCAACCTTGAATTATAGGGAAAATAATAGCAGGAATCAGGTAAAAAATACTAAATTTTTTATAGCAACATCAAAATCTGTCAGTGATGATCTTGCTAAGTATTATCCGGGAAACTATAAAACTTTTGTTCAGCCGTTTGCACCATTTGCACCTAATACATTTATTGATTGTGCCGAAGATATTTCAAAGTATAAATTACCGAAGAAGTTTTTTGTAATTTCAAATCAGTTTTGGATACATAAAAATCATATGACAGCAATAGAAGCTGTTAAGAAAGTGATAGATGCAGGTTTCAATGATATTGGACTTGTATGTACTGGAAGAATGTATTCAGATAATAGAGATGGTAAATATTGTGATGAAATAAAGAAATTGGTTGTTAAACTAGGAATAGAAAAAAATGTTTTTTTTGTGGGCTTTATCCCTAAAATGGATCAAATTCAAATGATCAAGGACTCTGTAGCATTAATTCAGCCGTCGTTGTTTGAAGGTGATCCGGGAGGTTGTTCTGTTTATAATGCCAATTCATTGATGGTTCCTTCTATAATGGCTGATATCAGAGTAAATAATGAAGTGGAAGATTCTGTTTTAATCAGACATTTTGAAGCTAAGAATAGTACAGATTTGGCGGATAAGATGATTAGTGTTTTGAAGGAAAATATTGAAAAACCTTCTAAACAACAACTTTTAGCATACAATGATGAAAATATGAGAAAATTAGGCGAATTTTATATTTCTATGATTGAAGAATGTATAGAAAAATATTGATTTTACAAAGATAGTGATAAAATGAGAAAAAAGATAGATAAGTCGATAAGGCATGATTATGCCACTATAAGTGACAAAGTGTCAAATAAGATTAGAACAACATTTTACAAGATTATCAAGGATAGGACAAAAGCCTATCCTTTTTATCGTTCTTATAGGCACAGGAATGTAAAAGGGAAAAAAAATAGTGCTGGAACTTCACATTACATGACAGAGCGCCCTAATAATCTAGCTGGATTTGGGCATGGACTTGGAAGCTGGAGAGCGGGACTTGTGAATGCTGATAGGCTTGGGATTAAATATGCATATTCTCCAATGGTCAATTCTTCATGGGATGAGAAAATGGGATTGGGCGAAGGATTAAAATGGGCTGAAGATCTTATCAGGTCAGGCTACAAAAAAGTCAGATTACCATACTATGATATGAATTCTAAGGAATCTGTTGCACTGATAAAAAGGATTATTGATTCATATTCAGGTGAAAAAGTGGTTTTTTATAATGAACATGAACAATGGACAGCAGATGGAGATGATATTTATGGAGATCTTTTGATAAGAGATTTATTTTGGAAATCTGGTGCAAGAAAGAAGGATTTCCTTGTTTATAGTAATAAATCAAATAATTTGAATGTAGCCTTACATATACGTAGGGGCGACGTTAAAGCATTACTTGAACAGGGAGATGAATCAATGCTGGCACGTTGGCTTGACATTAGCTATTATGCTAATGTAATGAAAACAATACTAAAGATTTCAGAAAATTCCCAAATGGTACATTTTTATTTGTTTTCTGAAGGCGATAAGTCACAATTTGATGAGTTGTTTTCAATTACTGACAACCTGAAGATTCTGACTGATTTATCAGCAGAAGATTCATTTATCAATTTGTGCCATGCTGATATAATAGTTACGGCACCAAGTTCTTTTTCAATAATAGCAGGCGCATTTTCATACGGATTAAAACTTTATCCGGATAAAGATTGGTTAACTATTCCGGATACTAATGAATGGCAGAAAATATATTGCGATGGTACTGCAACAAAAGAGGCTGTATCTGAAATAAAAAAAATTATAAAAAAAAGGAATGTCTAAATGATTAAAAAAATTTATGAAATATTGGATCATCATCAGAGAACCAGAGTATTAATGCTTCTAGTACTAATTCTTGGTGGAGCAATATTCGAGACAATTGGAGTATCAGCGGTATTACCTTTAGTAACGGCAGTTACAGATCCTTCTATTATTGATAATAATGAAAAGTACAGATTTTTCAAACAACTGTTGAACATAAATGATTATAAGACTTTTATTCTTGTAATGGCACTAGGTTTAGTTGCTATTTATGTTGTAAAGAATATTTATCTTGTTCTTATGATGAATGCACAAAATCATTTTACTACAAATAATCAGAGACGATTATCGGTAAGGATGATGAAATGTTATATGATGCAGGAGTATCTGTTCCATACAGAACATAATGTGGCAGAACTTGAGAGAAATGTTGAGCAGGATGTAGTGTGGTGTCTTTCAGTAGTTCAGAGTTTATTGCAGCTTACTACTGAAATACTGGTTTGTGCAATGCTCGGCATATATCTTTTGATTACAGATTTTGTTACTACTTCTATGATGATATTGCTTCTTTCAGTATTTTTATTACTTTTTGTAAAAGTTTTTAAAAGAAGATTAAGGACACTGGGGGAATTAACAAGGGACTTATCAGCAGTAAAAACAAAATATTTTTTGGAATCATTTGGCGGAATCAAGGAAATTAAAGCTTCCAGTAAAGAAAACTTTTTTGTGAATAGATATGATAAGACTTATAAGGATTATGCTTCGGCAACACAAAAGCAACTTATTTTGGCTTATCTTCCTAAGCCTGTAATGGAATCACTTTGTATAGGTGGACTATTATTGTTCATGGCAATAAGGATTGTGATGGGAGTTGATGTTAATAAATTTATTCCTGTGATGTCTGTATTTGCGGTTGCAGCAATAAGAATGTTACCTTCATTTAACAGAATAAGCGGATATCTTAGCAATATTATGTTTAATAAGGCTGCTGTAAATTCTTTATATGAAGAAATTCATGAAATGGAAGAATTAAATAAACAAATTTCACAAAAGCAGGCTGATATTGAGGTCGAGCAAGCTGATATAAGGGTTGAGAATGTTTCATTTGCATATCCTGCAAAGCCTGATAAGAAAATAATTGATAATGTAAGTGTGAATATTCCTCTTAATAAATCTGTAGCATTTGTTGGTCCGTCAGGTGCCGGCAAAACTACTTTGGCAGATATTGTTCTTGGAGTCTTACGACCTGATGATGGAACGGTAATGGTTGGTAATGTTAATGTATTGGAACATCTATCATCTTGGCATAATAAATTAAGTTATATTCCACAGTCAATTTTTCTTACAGATGATTCTATTAGGACTAATGTGGCTTTTGGAATACCTGAAGACGAAATTGATGATGAAAAAGTATGGAAAGCACTTGAAGAAGCCCAGATTGCAGATTATGTAAGAACTCAAGAGGATGGAATATACACTAATATTGGTGAGCATGGTGTAAAGGTGTCCGGAGGACAGAGACAGAGGATTGGTATTGCCAGAGCACTATATTCTAATCCTGATGTAATATTCTTAGATGAGGCTACATCAGCGCTAGACAATGATACTGAAAAGGCGGTAATGGATGCAATATATAATTTGTCTGGAAAAAAGACAATGATTATCATAGCGCACAGACTTTCTACAATAAGTCAGTGTGATGTGATTTATGAGGTTAAGGATGGAAAAGTCAAGGAAGTTAAGTATCAGGATATAATATGATATATTGAATACTCTATAGATTTTTGTGGTACTCACATGTTAAACATATGTAATCAACTTTGTTTTTTCATATATTGTATATTTGGGGACAGGCAGTATGGTAGGAATAAAAGAAGCTCCTTATTATTTGTGGGCACATACAAATAAAAAGCATAAAGTTTATTCACAAGTGTTATTATCTGAAATGGATATCAGATTAAGTATTAGTAATAAAAAGCCTTTTGTTGCCGGGAAAATTGGTGGATTTGAATTATGGGCGATGAGAGTTGCTGAATTTGGTTATGCTAAGGAAGAAAGAAAAGCGTATGAAAAATTATCTGATAACGCCGGTTTTTTCTCTGATACATCAAATATTCATGCAAATCTATATAACTATAACGAGCGAATGAAGGATACTATTAGTACAGTGGATTATCTTATCAGATGGCAATATCCCAAGGAGGAATATTTTGTAAAAAAGTATTGTCCGGGAAATTTAAAAGATATCGATTGGTTGGGGGTTGTATATGAGAATGAGCCGATAGGAAGAATTCTCAGAAATAGAAAGGTACTTGCTGTTACGCCATTTGCTTCAGCAGTAGAAAGGCAATACTCAAGAAGAGAAAAAATTTATCCGGATGAATATCTTCCTGATTTTGATTTGCAGACATATAAAGCTGTTCAGACTATAGCCGGAAATAGGGATCCAAGATATGCAAACTGGTTTGAAGCATTGGATAGTATGATTAAAGAAATTGAAAAACTTGATTTTGATATAGCGTTGGTGGGGTGTGGTGCATATAGTCTACCTTTATGCGCTGCAATAAAAAAGATGGGAAAATCTGCTATTCATATGGGCGGTGATCTTCAATTATTGTTTGGAATAATGGGAAAACGATGGGAAGAGGATCCATTTGTTCAGGAAATGAGAAATGATTATTGGATTTATCCGGAAAAAGGCGACATTCCCAATAATTCAAATATAGTTGAGGATGGATGTTATTGGTGATAATTGGGAGAATAAGAGTTAAGTATGAGTGGTTATCCAGAGAAAAAAGTGTCTGTAATAGTGCCTATTTACAATGTCCAAAAGTATTTACCGCGATGTATTGACAGTATAATAAAGCAAAGCTATAAGAATTTGGAAATAATACTTGTTGATGATGGTTCGACTGATGGTTCAGAGGTAGTATGTGATAGGTACGCACAAAAAGATAGTCGAGTTAAAGTAATTCACCAAGCTAATGGTGGAGTGTCTACAGCCAGAAATACCGGTCTTGATAATTGCACAGGTGATTTTATTTGCTTTGTGGATTCAGATGATTATATTCATGCTGATTTTGTGAAATATTTGCATGCTAAGTTAATTGAAAATGATTGTGACATTTGTATGTGTAATCATATTGTTACTGAAGAATGGAATTATAAACAAGATATAGATTGGGAAAAAAAAGTAAATATCTATGACAAGAAGCAGATTTTTGATATGTTTTACACAGATATGCATGGTTCAATAATAATGCTTTGGAATAAGATAATGAAGCGGGAATGTGTTTCTGGTATAAGATTTGATGATGGATACATTAATGAAGATGAGGGAACTACATTTAAATTCTTGTATAATGCAAAGAAGATAGCTTTTTCTGAAGAAGTATTATATTTTTATTATAGTCGGGATGAGAGTATAACAGGAGTTCCATATACAGCAAAAAAAATCGATATTTTGAAGGCTTATGAAAATAGAATATCTTTTTATAAAGAAAAAGGAGAAAGTGATTTACTTAATCGTGAGTGTATGTTTTATTTGTCAGAGATATTGGCAAATTATTATAAAGTATATAGGATACTTAAAGATAAAAAAGTTTTAGAAGACCTTAGAAAAAAATATAGTGATACCTATAAGAATGTTGATAAAACAAATTGGTCAACTGGAAGAAAACTATTATATGCAGTTTGCCGAAGATTTCCATTACTGTATGGAATAATTAAACAGAGTTTGAAATAATAATATTTGTTTTTTAAGGAAGGTTTATTTGGGGTGAGTCAGAAAAAAATGATCATAGAACCGGGAGGGGGTCTCGGAAACAGACTTTTGTTTATTTCATCAGCATATAATCTTGCCAAAGACTGTGGGATAACAGATATTAAACTCATGTGGCGAAATAATAATGAGTGTGGATGTAATTTTGAGGATGTCATATCGGCTCTTCCTTTACCGAGTGAAGTGGTAGATATGCATTTTGGGAAGGATTCTTATGCTGCTTTGATAAAGAGTGGGAGAATAATCGAGGCTTTACGCAAATTTTTTCAAGGCATTGGTTATAAAGTTTTCAGAGTATATACAAAAAAATATCAACTTCCAATTTATCAGGATATGCCTCAGAATGAAAAGAATGTACTGAAAGAGTATGTCGAAAAAAATAGTGAAAAAATAATCTATATTGAAGGTTACTATTCTTTTTATGGCGATGTGAACTTGTCTGATGTAAGATTTGAAGAGGATATTTTTGAAAAAGTAAAAGAATTTAAAAGAAATTTTGGCAGTTATGATGCTATGCATATAAGAAGAACGGACAATGCAGTTGCTATAGAAAACAGTCCTACTGAACTTTTTTATGATAAAGTAGCAGAAATTGTAGCTGCCGATTCAAATAAAAAAATTTATATTGCTACCGATGATAATAGTATACTTGAGAATCTAAAAAGCAAATATCCTGCAAATATCATTTCAAGTACGAGAGAAGTATCAAGGATCAGTTCAGAAGGAATGAAGTTTGCCCTTTATGAAATGCTTATTTTATCAAGAGCAGATGTTTTATATGCAAGTTTTGGAAGTACATTCACAATTATTGCTAATGCGATAGGAAATAATCAAATGGTTGTGTTAAAAAAGGAGCCAGGTTCGTATGAGTGAAGAATATGCACCAATTGCATTATTTGTATATAAAAGACTAGACCATACCAGAACTGTTATAGAGGCTTTGAAATCGAATCCGGAATCAGTGAGTTCTGTCATTTATATTTTTTCGGATGCACCGGCTTTGGAACGGGATAATGAGGATGTTAAGGCTGTTCGTGATTATATTAGTTCTATAAGTGGATTTAAAGATGTTTTTATAATAGAACGTGATTGTAATTATGGTATTGAAAAGTCAGAGTTAGACGGAATATCTTTTGTTCTGGATAAATATGACAAAGTTATAGTTATTGAGGATGATATTCAAGTATGCAATCAATTTTTGAGGTATATGAATTATTGTTTGAATGAGTATCAGAATAACAGAAATGTATTTACAATAACAGGGTACAGTTTTTTTAAGAGCTGTCCAGAATATGATAATGTATTTGGATATACTAGGTCTTTTTCTGCATGGGGATGGGGGACTTGGACTGACCGTTGGAGCAAACTAAAAAGAAATCTTACGAAGAAAGATGTTAAATATGTGGCTTTACATAATAATAGTATTGATAATGGTCAGGATTTTTCATATCTTTTTATGCATCAATATAAGAATAATACCATAACTTGGGATGTGGCATGGTATTATTCTTGTTTTTACAACAGGGGATTGACTATTTTTCCTTATAATTCGATGGTGAATAATATCGGGATGGATGGTTCAGGTGTTCACTATAATGACAATACTAAAGAAAACAGGCTTGAACCTATTAATGTCAGAGCTGATTTTTATAGCCCATTAAAGCTAGATGATTGGAATGTGACTCTTCGAAAAGTTATTAAAGAGAAGAAAAAGTCGAATAAAAAACCACTTTTAAAAAAGATAAAAATGACAGCAAGACTATGGGTTAATACTATTGAAATATTATTTTTGGGTAAGGAAATTGTTGGAATAAAAATATGTTGAATTATCTAAATCTATAATCCCTCAACTGGCTGAAAATGTCAGAAAAACAGATAAAATGCTGGAGTTATAGAAAAGTGAATATAACATTCTTGAAATTATACAGAACAAATGAATTAAATAGTGTATTTTATAATTCACAGGAAGTCGGCTTGGCCAAGGCACTGGTTAAATTACATCCTGAGCATCATGTTGATATTGTTTTACTTACAAAGAAAAGTACAGAATTAAATAAAAAAAACACTGGAAATGATACATGTTCTATCACGAAGACTAGTGATTACCTTGATGAAAAGCAAGTTGAAAACGTATTTATTTCTGATAACATAACTCTTCATATTATAGTAGCTAAAGGTCTGGGACATCATGGAATAATAGAGTTAAGTATTCTGAAAAAAATGAAAACCGACTTAGTACATCTGCTTGCTGATAATATGCTTTTTGCTCCGAATGTAATTAATTATTGTTATAATAATGGGATTAAATGTCATCTTTATATTGGCACACTTTTTACTGATAGTAAAAAATGGTACAAAAAAGCTTTGAGTAGAATGTTGATTGATAGGAACATAAGAGCATATAGAAAAGTTGACGTTTATGTAAAAACTCCATTTGTTATGTCCCAATGCAATAAGTTTGGCATTGATGCAAAGCTGGCACCTGTTGGGCTCAATGCTTCTGATACGTTATTGTCTGCAGATAGTAGAGAAAATATCCGTCAAAGATTTGGACTCCCTAATGATAAGAAAATATTGCTGTTTGTTGGAAGATTAGAGGAGTATAAGCATCCTTTGGAGGCAATTGAACTTCTTGGGAAAATGAGCGATTTTCAGTTACTAATTGTGGGAAATGGTACAAAACTTTTTGAAGTTCAAAAAAAGGCTGATGAAATGGGAATTTTAGAAAGTATTAAGATAATGTCCCAAATTCCTAATTCTGAAATGCGCGATATTTTCAAAGCATGTGATTATTATATAAATTTTAACCCTGTAGAAATATATGGAATGGCTATACTTGAGGCAATGTGCCATAAATGCCCGGTATTGGCTATCAAAGCACCGGGGCCTGAGTTTTTGATAGAAAATGGTGAAACAGGATTTGTATGTAATGATATAGAACAAATGGCAGATAAAATATTGTTTTTGGAAAATAATCGTGAAATATATGAACGGATACAGTTAAATGCCAGGGAACACATAATTAATCACCTTACATGGGATAAAACAGTGCTTGAATTTAGGGATTTTGAGCATAAATGAGGAGTTAGCATGGAAGTATGCGTAATCTTTACTTGTCATAATAGGGCTGAAAAAAGTAAAAAATGCGTTGAGAGTCTTATAGAGAAGAATAAAGATAATAATTTATTTTTTGTCGTAGTAGATGATGGCAGTAGTGACAATACTGTTGAGCAACTTGAAAAAATAAATTACAAATATAACAATATACATATAATTCATGGCAATGGAAATCTTTTTTACTCTAAAGGTATGCGCAGAGGAATGCAGTGGCTTAATGAGTCAGGACAAATATATGATTATGTTTTACTTATAAATGACGACGTTGAATTTGTAGAAAACGTTATTGAAAAGCTGATTCAGGAAAGCAAGTCAAAAAGCAATGCAATTATAGTGGGAGCAATGTATGATGATAGCGGAGTCTTCACATATGGAGGGGTCTGGTTTAAAAAAGGCACGATAAAACAGGAGTATATTTCTCCTGAAAAGTCCGATGTTGTATGTGATACTTTTAATGCAAACTGTGTGTTGATTCCATGGGATGCATATATTAATTGTGAGCCAATGGATGGATATTACGAACATTCTTTTGGAGATTTTGATTATGGATTTTCTCTGCGACGAAAAGGAAATGAAATATATACTTCCTCTTTTTATGCAGGAAAGTGTAATCGTAATGCCAGGCAAGGAACGTGGCTCGATAGGACATTATCAAGGCGGGAGAGACTTAGCAAAAAAGAAAATCCTAAAGGACTCCCGTTTAAGTCATATTTTCATTATTTAAAGAAAAATTTTGGATTGGCAAAGGCCTTTTTTTATGTATTTACACCATATATTAAAATTATATTAAATAAGTAAGAATTTGCTAAATATATAATAAACGTGTAATATGGTACAGGTATTATTAAAATGAATTAGTTACTGAATCGAGCAAAATCGAGTGAGCAGTAATATGAATTAAAGGGGAATTACTCTTTATGAGTAATGGTAGTTCACGATATATAGAAAAAATTAAATATAAAATTTTTGGAATAAATTATTGTATCGCATCTGCTATGGGAGCAGTAAATTATATCAAAGAACATATAAAAGAGTTATCTGGTGAGTATATTTGTTTTTCGAATGTCCATACAACGGTTATGGCCAGAGAAAGCGGAGTATATCGTAAGGTACTTAATGATGCAGCATTTACTTTTCCTGACGGCAATCCTATTGCCAGAATGGAGAAGCATGGTGGGTATCCGGATGCTGAGAGAGTTGCGGGACCAGATTTCATGAAGAATATGTTTGAACTGACTAAGGACGGTAGCCTTTCGCATTATTTTTATGGTTCAAAGCAGGAGACGCTTGATTTACTTAGGAAGCAGCTTGAAATGCAGTATCCCGGCTTGGTTATCAAAGGAATGTATTCACCTCCTTTTAGAAATCTTACGGAGGATGAAGATACTGAGATAGTAAAGATGATAAATGATGCAGGAGCAGATATAATCTGGGTCGGACTAGGTGCACCAAAGCAGGAAAACTGGATGTTTTTCCACAGAGGAAAGCTAAATGGGGTGATGATGGGTGTTGGTGCTGGTTTTGATTTTCATGCCGGTACTATAAAAAGAGCACCTGAATGGATACAAAATATTGGCTTTGAATGGTTGTATAGATTATTTCAGGATCCAAAACGACTTGTAAAGCGCTATTTTGTAACAAATTTAAAATTTATATGGTATAAGTATTTCAGCAAAAACACGGTTTAAAAAATTTTAAAGTAACAAGAACAAAGGGATTTGGGGATTATGAGCAACAGGTATAAAACATTACAAACTTATATGATATGGTTTTTAGATATGCTATGTATAATTGTGAGTTATACATTTACCACATGGCTGAGATACAATAGCAATAATGACTGGGGAGATAAAACACTTCATTACATGGTATGTGTTATTTTTCTTCTGTTTTGCGTGGTGTACACATTTTTGGCAGATTGGAATAGAGACTTTATTTTAAGAGGATACGCGGCTGAGTTATTATCTGTGGTTAAATTCATTGCTATTATGATAGTAGCATCAATGTCTGTTGTATATTTTCTTGATTGGGCCAGGATTCTTTCACGATTTGTTATTCTGAATTTTATTTGGATAAATACGCTTTTAACTTATTTGGCTAGAGTGATATTTAAGAAAGCATTCCGAAAATATATTTCTAGTGATCTCAATGTTGTACGTGTAGTTGTGGTTGCAGAAAAAAATCTGATGGAACAGACTGTAAAAAAGCTTGTCAAAAATAGTGATGGACTTGGATATAAGATTGTTCGTGCGTACTATGTAGATGCTAGTGAGAGTGAATCATTTGCCTCTGATGTAAAAGAATCAGTTAGTAGAGAAAGCAATTGGTATATTGATGGAGTTCATGTTCATTACGGAATACATAATCTCACAGAGAGACTTATCACGGATCCGTTTGACGAAGTCTTTATCAATACCCCTAATATCCCTCAAAAGAAAATGGAGGATATTATTCGCGGATTTGAAGAAATGGGAATTACAACCCACTATAACCTCGAGCTTCCCGATGTTGGTAAGGCAGCGACTGCCGTTGGAGATTTTTTGGATTATACTGTTATTACTTATTCGATGTTCCGTAGCAGTTACAAGAGATTGTTCATAAAAAGAATTGTTGATATTGTTGGTGGACTGGTAGGACTGATATTTACAGGAATAATTACACTTTTCCTGGCTCCGGCAATTAAACTTGATTCACCTGGACCGGTTTTCTTTTCTCAGGTTAGAATTGGTAAGAATGGAAGAAGGTTCAAGATTTACAAGTTCCGTTCAATGTATATTGACGCAGAAGAGAGAAAAAAGGAACTTGAAGCAAATAATGAAATGAACGGACTTATGTTCAAGATGGAAGATGATCCAAGAGTAACGAAGATAGGTAAATTCATCAGAAAAACAAGTTTGGATGAGTTCCCACAGTTTCTTAATATACTTAAGGGAGATATGAGTCTTGTCGGAACCAGACCGCCGACAGAGGCTGAGTTCCAAAAATATAACGAGCATTATAGAAGACGTCTTTCTATGACTCCCGGACTTACAGGACTGTGGCAGATTAGTGGAAGAAGTGACATACAGGATTTTGATGAAGTTGTAAAGCTTGATCTCAAATACATTGATAACTGGAGCCTTACAGAAGATTTTATAATCTTACTAAAGACGGTGGGAGTTGTATTGTTTGGCAAAGGTGCAAAATAATTGGAGAATAAAAGTGTTACAGAAAAATATAGAATTAAGTAATAAAAGAGTTTTGGTTACGGGTGCGGCAGGGTTTATAGGTGCTAATCTGGTAAAAAAATTATTAAATAAGTTTGAGGGCATTCATATTTATGGAATTGATAATATGAATGATTATTATGATCCTAAGATAAAGAATGACAGGCTTAGAGAGATAGAAGCAATAATTGATTGCAAAGCTAATAATGGCGAAGAAGCGAAATTTGATTTTGCGATTGGAAGTATTGCTGATAAAGAGCTTGTTAACAGTATATTTGCTGATTTTAGACCGGAAGTTGTTGTTAATCTTGCTGCTCAGGCTGGAGTAAGATACTCAATTGAGAATCCGGATGCCTATATTGAGTCAAATATTATCGGTTTCTATAATATTTTGGAAGCCTGCAGACATTCTTATGATTGCGTAAACGCATCTTCTGTAACGGAATGCAATGAGATAAATGAGATAGCTGAAAAAAGAGCATTGAAGGACAATTATCATGGAGTTGAACACCTTGTATATGCATCAAGCTCAAGCGTTTATGGATCAAACAAGAAAATCCCTTACAGTACTGATGACAAGGTGGATAATCCGGTTTCATTATATGCCGCTACCAAAAAGTCTAATGAACTGCTTGCTCATTCATATTCAAAGCTATATGGAATTCCAAGCACCGGACTAAGATTTTTTACCGTGTATGGTCCTGCTGGAAGACCAGATATGGCATATTTTGGTTTTACCAACAAGCTGGTAAATGGTGAAAAAATAAGAATTTTTAATTATGGAAACTGTAAGAGAGATTTTACCTATGTGGATGATATTGTTGAAGGTGTTGTGAATGTAATGGAGAAATCTCCTGATGCTAATGAAGACGGCGTAAAATATAAAATATACAACATTGGAAATAATGATCCGGTGAATTTACTTGATTTTGTTAATATACTCCAACAGGAACTTATAAGTGCAGGAGTACTTCCAAAAGATTATGATTTTGAAGCTCACAAGGAGCTTGTTCCCATGCAGCCGGGAGATGTTGAGACTACTTATGCTGATGTCACACCGCTTGTAAATGACTTTGGATTCAAGCCATCAACACCACTTTGTGAGGGATTGAGAAATTTTGCAAAGTGGTACAAAGACTACTATTTAAGTCAGCAGCCTGAAATAAGCTAAATAAAAAGTGATACAAGTATAAGGAGTATTATGACTTCAGCTAAGCATTATGACAGAATTATCATTGGTGCAGGCCTATATGGCTTGTATGCAGCCCTTTTCTGTGGACAGAGAGGGCTTTCTGTTTTAGTACTTGAAAAAGAGCCTGATTCTTTTTCAAGAGCAACGTATATTAATCAGGCAAGAGTACATATGGGTTATCATTATCCAAGAAGTCTTTCAACGGCGATGAAGTCAGCAGGCTATTTCAAACGCTTTGTTGAAGACTATGGATTTTCTATTCATGACAAATTTGATCAAATTTATGCAACTTCGAGTAATTTTAGCTGGACTAATGCTGAACAGTTTATGGATTTTTGCAGGGCGGCAGGTATAAAGTGTGATGAAGTTTCTGCTTCACAGTATTTCCAGCCCAAGATGTGTGATGGTGCTTTTCTTACTCAGGAATATACTTATGACGCGCATGTTTTAAGAGATTATTTTCTTGATGAAATAAGTAAGCACAAGAATATTGAAATCAAATTCGGAACTGATATTAAGCAAATTAAAAAAGATAACTCGGTATACAGAATATTTATTAAAAGTATAGATGATTTTACAGAAATTAGTGAGCATAATGATATTTTTGGTGCAGAAGAGATACAATCACCGTTTATATTGAATGCAACTTATGCTTCTGTTAATCAAATTCTTAAAAAGGTTGTTTCTGATGATAATAAGTCATCTTTTGCAATAAAGTATGAGCTTTGTGAGATAATTTTGTGTGATGTGGATGAAAAGCTAAAAAATGTTGGTCTTACAGTGATGGATGGACCATTTTTTTCAATTATGCCTTTTGGACTTACAGGAAAGCATTCTCTGACTTCAGTGACGTTTACTCCACATGTTACATGTTATGACGAACTTCCTGCTTTCAATTGTCAGGAAAAACTTAAAGAAAAAGGAACATATTGTTGCACGCCTGAAAGTCTTGGGAATTGCAATAGATGTCCATGCAAGCCTGAAACTTCCTGGGAATATATGAGTCATCTTGCAATGAAGTATATGAAACCGGAATATGGTTTTTATTATAGAGAATCGCTTTTTTCGATGAAACCGATACTTAAGAGTTCAGAGATAGACGATTCCAGACCGACGGCCATAAAGGTATTATCATCAGAGCCTAAGTTTATCAGTGTTCTTTCCGGTAAAATCAATACGGTTTATGATCTTGACGAATATTTGTTGGATTAATAGATATATGTCTATATTTTTTACAGAGATAAGCTCTGATTTGCACGCTTTGTGTGAAAATGATTCAGGATCAATATGGGGAATGTATGGAAAATAAATTTGTATCAATAGTTGTTTATCTTCATAATGAAGAAAAAGATATTAGCAGATTTTTGGATATTGTTGTACCTAAGGTAAGTGGTTTATTCAGTAAATATGAAATTATTTGTGTAGATGACGCTTCCGGTGACGGTACAGTAGATGTAATCAGAGATTATACACACCAAAAAAAGCTCGATGGAATTGTTTCTGTTATTCATATGGGTTTTTATCAGGGAATAGAACCTTCGATGAATGCCGGGCGTGATATAGCTATCGGTGATTTAGTATATGAATTTGATCATGTTATTGTTGATTATGAGCCTGAACTTATATCAGAAGTTTATGAGAAGATGGTTGAAGGTTTTGATATAGTGGCTGCTTCCTGTGCGAACAAGGGACGCCTTTCATCAAGACTTTTTTACGGTTTATTCAATAAATACAGTAAGTCTTTTTCTAAGATTGGTCCGGAAACCTTTAGAATTGTAAGCCGGAGAGCTATAAATAGAATTAAGACAATAGGAACGCACATTCCTTACAGAAAGGCTGTTTATGCTAATTGCGGACTTAATATGGCTACTATTAGTTACGAAATTTCGAAGGATGAATCTATAAATACTAGTAAGGCAAGTTTCTCAGAGAGAGGAGAGCTGGCACTGGATTCATTTATATATTTTACTAACATTATGGAAAGAATATCAGCAGTGCTAAGTGGAGGATTTTTGATTGTTTCCATGTTTTGTCTAATTTACTCTGTGATTGATCATTTTATGGGAAAAGATATTGCATCCGGATGGCCATCTCTTATGAGTTTTATGTCCGTGGGTTTTTTCGGAGTATTTGCGCTTTTAACCATAATTTTAAAATATCTTTCGGTGATGTTAAATCTGATATTCAGGCAACAAAGATATATGGTAGCTGATATAGAGAAGATAGTTGGAAAATAAACTTAATTTTTGTTAATTACAGGATAATTCAATAGTATGATAATGATTTAATACGAGGCTTTTATGAATATAAATATTTTATTTCCGGTTCTCAATGAGCATTTGAGACTTGAAAAAGGAATTGATAAATGTGTCTTATATATGCGTGAAAATATTAAGATTCCGTATAAGCTCACTATTGTGGATAACGGCTCTGATGATGATACACCTGAAATTGCGGCCATGCTCCAAAAAAAATATGATGAAGTAGAATATGTCAGAATTGAAGAAAGGGGCGTGGGTATCGCTTTTAAAACTGGTGTTGAACGTTCAGATGCTGATATTGTGGGATATATGGACATTGACCTTTCAACAGATCTTAAGTTTCTTGGAAAGACAATTGATTTATTTGAAAGGAATCCTTCTCTTGAGTATGTGAACGGTTCAAGATTTAGCAAGGATTCAGATACAAAAGGAAGAAAGTGGTACAGGAAGATTACTTCTGCAGGACTTGTTTGGATTCTTAAGACAGTATTTGGAATGAAAGCAACAGATGCTCTTTGCGGATTTACTTTCTTGAGGACAAAAACAGCAAAAAAGCTGGTTTCTCAGTGCTCAGATGACAAGGGCTGGTTCTATACTGTTGAACTTTTGCTAAGGGCAGAAAAGCAGGGAGTTAAGATTTATGATATGCCTATAGAATGGGTAGAGGATTATGATACTACAGTAAATGTCCCTAAAACCATAAAAAATTACATTATCAGAATATATAAGTTAAAGAAAATGTTCAGACAGGAGAAACGCTATGCCACTGTTAAAAAGAATTGATCTTACAAGAGACTATAAGAGACATGAAGAAGAGTACCTTGCGGCTATTAAAGCCTGCTGTGAAAAAACAGCTTTTTCTGGTGGCGAATTTGCCTATAAATTTGACAGAGAATTTGCTGATTTTCTTGGAGTGAAGTATGTACAGGGGCTTAATAACGGTACATCAGCACTTCATTGTGCTTTTGCTGCACTTGGAATAGGTGATGGAGATGAAGTAATTGTTCCGGCTAATACTTATATAGCTACCGCTTGGGGAGTTACTTACACAGGAGCAAAGCCGGTGTTTGTTGATTGCACACAGGATACATGGGAAATAGATCCTTCAAAGATAGAAGAGAAGATTACAGATAAGACCAAAGCAATTGTGGGAGTTCATTTATATGGTCAGCCTTTCGATTTTCCGGCAGTGAAGAAAATTGCTGATAAGTACAATCTTTATGTTGTTGAAGACTGTGCACAGGCTCACGGAGCTAAAGTTGAAGGTAAAATGGTTGGTACTCTGGGAGACATAGGATGCTTTAGCTTTTATCCTGGTAAAAACCTTTATGCGTTTGGAGAAGGCGGAGCTGTATCCACTAATAATGCAGAGTATGACCACTATATGAATGTTATGAAAAATCAGGGCTGTGAAGTGAGATATTACCATAAAATGATAGGTTACAACTACCGTCTTGAAGGTATTCAGGGAGCTGTTTTATCTGTATCGCTTAAGTATTTGCCACAGTGGACAAAGAGGAGACAGAAAATTGGTAGAAGATACATGGCTGAAATAACAAATCCGAAGTTTAAGTTGCAGGCACATCCGGAAAATACAGAGCCGGTATTTCATTTGTTTGAGGTCCAGGTTGATGGAAATCCGGAGGATTTTCTTGCCTATATGAAGGAAAAAGATATAGAGTGTAATCGTCATTACCCTGTGCCATGCCATCTTCAGGAAGCATATGCTGAACTTGGCTATAAGAAGGGAGATTGTCCCAATGCAGAGCAACTTGCAGCTCATTGTGCAACGTTACCGCTTTTCCCAGAGATGACAGATGAGGAAGTTGAACAGGTGATTAGAGCAGTAAATGCTTACTGATAGGAACGCAGCAATAATATTGTTGGGGGCAGAAGTTTATCTTAATGGAGAATTTTGATGTTTAATTATCGGTTATCAAAGTGGACTAAACAGATTAATATAAAAAGAATGAGCATGTTTGTGACAGCACTGTATATTATTGCAGTGCTGCCACTTCTTATAATCGGATTTTATAACTGGCCTTCAGCAGATGATATGTCGTTGGCTCTTCAGACTTACAGATATTATAGTGAGACAGGAAATATACTGGGGACATTTCTACTTGCTTTTAAGGTTGGATTTAATGAATATATGTCCTGGATGGGATATTATTTTTCAAATGTTGTTTTTTGTTACAGTCCGAGTATCTTTGGTGAGAGATGGTATGCGCTTACTGCGTTTTGTATGATTGGAATACTGACATTTGGAGTATGTTATTTCTTTAAGGCGTTGTTTGTATATGGATTTAAAAGAGAAAAGTACGAAGCGAATATTGTTTCAATGATCACTTTGATCATAATAACTCAGAGTATGCCAAAGGGCACAGCAAGAGTAGAGGCTTTCTATTGGTACAGTGGCGCAGTCAACTATATGTTTATGTTCGGAATGGGACTGTTTTGGATAGGTCTTTTGATAAGATCAGTTTATGATGAAGACGTAAAGGCGTGTTTTCGTAAATTGTTGTGGGCGTGTTTCTGGGGATTTTGGCTTGGCGGAGCCAATTATATGACAGCCCTTGAGATGGCAATATGTTCATTTTTGATAATAGTAATTTTTATTTTGTCAAAAACTTCATTTATTAATATAGAATCAATTGATGGTGACAAAAAAAAATCTTTTGCAAAAATTTGGATTCCTGCATCTATCAACCTGATTGGATTTATGCTTTCATGCTTTGCGCCTGGAAATGCAACCAGAGAAGCAATAGTTGAAGGCTTTGGACCTGTTAAAGCAGTTTTGATAGCACTTTACTATACTTTTGATATTTGTGTAAATGAATATACAAGATGGGAAGTGATTGTTTTATTGCTTATCCTGATTCCGGTTAGTTATAAAATTTCTGAAAATATAAAGCATAGGTTTGAACATCCATTTATTTTTACATTATTTGCTTATGGAATGGTGTCTTCAAATATGGTTCCTCCAATATATGCGCTTGGAAACCTTGAGGCAGGGAGGTTAAAGTCTATTGTATGGGCCGAATATGTTGTTATGATGGTTCTGGTTGTTTTTTATGTTACAGCCTGGTTAAGACAGGTGTTTGAAAATGGCAATTCAGCTTTGATTATCGGAAATAGTTCTAAGGAGATATTTTCGTCTGAAGCTTCATTTGCAATTAGCGTTTTGGCGCTTTTGCTTGTATTTGGATCAGGCTTATCGGTAAAAGTTGATCCTCAGTATTATGCAGGAACTTCAGCAATGTATGATTTAGCAAGCGGAAATGCGAGAACTTTTCTTAACGAGAATGAAGAAAGACTTGCAGTACTAAATGATGATAGTGTAAAGGATTGTGTTTTTAAACCATATTCGGTACAACCTGAGCTTTTATTCTTTTATGATATTTCAACGGACAAAGAGGATTGGATAAATAGGGCAATGGCAAGATATTATGAAAAAAATTCAGTGGTTTTAGAAAATGAAAATTAAGACGGCTTTTGATAAAATAATTATATTTCTTTTGCTGATTGCAGCGGCAGCAGTATTTATAACCGGATTTTTTACAACTATCTATTATGATATGCATGTGGATGTTGACTATCCTCATTACAAAAATGAGACTATTTCTCATCTTGTATTGTCGATGATTTTAGTTTTTGCATTTCTTTTTTTATGTTACAGGAAGAATATATTGCAGCACAGTGAAAAGCTGATATGGATAGCTTTGGCTTTTTGTGCTTTTTATTGTCTTTTGCTGATTTTGGCTATAAAACCGTTACCTGTTGATGATTCTAAATTAATGGATGATGTTCTTTTGGAATTTGAAGCAGGACAATATAGTTCTTTGACTGGAGCAGGGGGGTATCTATACACTTGGCCGTTTCAGCTTGGATATTTTTTGTTTGGTTTAATAATGGATGACGTATTTGGTCATGGCAATTATTTTGCTTGGGACATTATTTTGATGTTGTCTATTATTGCGACAGTATTTCTGTTATATAAGATAACCTGGGAATTATTTGAAGATAAAGCTATATGTGGAATTATGGCGCTTCTAAGTATGGGAATGCTGTTTTTTTATAATTACTCTACTTTCATATATGGCGATATCTTGAGCATGGGGCCACAGACTGCGGCTTTATATTGTATTATTCTTTTTATCAAAAGAGAAAAAATAAAATATGCGATAATATCTGCGCCATGCATTGCACTTTCGGTTCTTTTAAAGACTAACAGTGAAATTACACTCATCGCTATGGTAATGATGTTGATAATTAGCAGCATAAAAGAAAAGGAAAATGAAAATGGTTATTTTTCTTATGAATTTCCGCATAGACTGATTGTGAGAATTATTATATCGATTGTGATTGTATTAGTTGTGTTTGGATCAAAGACAGCAGTAGATGGATATTTTTGCAGGCTTACCGGACTTCGTGAAATCCCTGGAGGAAGTCCTTCTGTATCGCATATTGCTATGGGACTTCAGGAGAGCGAACTTGAAGATGGATGGTATAACGGATATAATTACAGGGTATTTGGCGAAAATAATTTTGACACAGAACTTACAGAGAAAGCTGCAATTCAAAATATAAAAGAGCGGCTTGATTTTTTTGTGAATAATCCAAGATATGCCATTAAATTTTTTATCAGGAAATTTCTTACGCAATGGGCAGATCCGGTATGCATTTCCACGCATAATCTGGACCTTGTAAGTAGACATGTTGAGAATCCGACTGCAATGATGTATTATATAGTCTTTGGAAGTGGAAGTATTATCCTAAGATGGATAATGAATGTATTTATGAGCGTTTGTTATCTGTGTGTGATTTTTTATCTTACTGCAAGGATAAGGAGCAAAAGAGTATCGCATTCAGAGATGCTGCTTCTTATATTGATTTTTGGAGGAATGCTTTTCCATCAGTTTTGGGAGGGATCATCAAGATATGCCATGAGATATTATGTCTACTGGCTTCCGTATGCTTCCTATGGTGTGAAAATGTTTTTAGATGTAATAGTGAGGAGATTTAAAAATGCCAATTAGAGTTAACAGTTTTATGGGAAAATTTGGATGGTTTGCACGTAAGCATTTCCCAATGCTTGCTAGTGATGCATACCTTAAACTTCAGTTCGTTACCAGAAGTAAATCACAGAAGGCGTATTGTGATTACTTCCTTAATTCACCCGAAGTTCCTATGCCCAATGTTGTAAATATAGAGACCATTAACAGATGCAATTCAACCTGCGCATTTTGTACTGCCAATGTTCATGCTGAGTGCAGGCCACTTGCCAAGATTGATGATGATCTTTATAAGAATATTATTGATCAGCTGGCAGACTGGGGATATAAGGGACATCTGACACTATATGGAAATAATGAACCACTTCTTGATACTAAGATTGTTGAAAGACATAAATATGCCAGAGAAAAGCTGCCTGATAGTTTTATTTTCATGTCTACAAATGGCCTTATTTTGACAATTGATAAGGTAAAAGAGGTTGCTCCGTATATCAATCAGCTAATAATCAATAATTATTCAATGGAGATGAAACTTCACAAGAATATTCAGGAACTATATGATTATGTCAAAGCCCATCCTGAGGAGTTTAAGGATCTCGATATACAGATTCAGATGAGATATCTTCAGGAAGTTCTTACTAACAGAGCAGGAAGTGCTCCTAATAAAAAAGAAACTCAGAAGGTGATAAAAGAGACTTGTCTTTTGCCATTTACTGATATGTGGATTATGCCAAATGGAAAGATGGGGCTTTGTTGTTGCGACAATTTTGAAAAGACTGATTTGGGCGATCTGACCAAAATGAGTCTTAAAGAGGCTTGGGGAAGTGAAAAATTCCAGCAGGTAAGAAGACAGATTGCAGAGGGACGTCAAAATTATCCATTTTGCAAGCATTGTGACTTTATTGATGCCGGTTTCCGTATGCAGATTGTTAATGCGATACTTCGTGGTGATCAGGATGCTGCTAATAAACTTGGCGGGCATGAGCGTATGAAGATTGGTAATAAAAACAATCAGGACGACAATATTAAGTAATAAGTATGTAAAAAGGATGATGAAATGGACAAAATTGCAGTACTTATTCCATGTTACAATGAGGAAAAAACTATAGGCAAGGTTGTACGTGATGCCAAAGCAGCATTACCTGAAGCAACAATATATGTATATAATAATAATTCCCAAGATCGCACGGCAGAAATAGCTAAAGAGGCAGGGGCTATTGTTAGAAATGAGTATATGCAGGGCAAAGGCAATGTTATACGCCGTATGTTTAGAGAAATTGATGCTCTTGTATATGTTATGGTCGATGGTGATGATACATATCCTATGAATGCGGCACCAGAGATGGTAAAAAAAGTACTTGAACACAATGCAGATATGGTAGTAGGCGACAGATTATCATCTACTTATTATAAGGAAAATAAGAGACCATTTCACAATTTTGGAAATAACCTTGTAAGGGGTTCTATCAATAAATTATTTGATTGCAATATAAGGGATATAATGACAGGATTCAGAGCGTTTAGCTATGAATTTGTCAAAACATTTCCGGTATTGTCAAAGGGCTTTGAAATTGAGACTGAAATGACTATACATGCAGTTTATAATAATATGCAGATAGAGAATGTGGTAATAGATTACAGAGATCGTCCTGAAGGTTCTGTTAGCAAATTGAATACATATACTGATGGTTTCAAGGTGCTAAGAACGATATTTAGACTGTATAGGAGCTATAAGCCGTTCTGGTTCTTTTTTACAATAGCATCTTTTTTGGCGCTTTTCTCAATTGTTTTCTTTATTCCTATTTTGCAGGAATATTGGGCTACGCGTATGGTGCCAAGATTTCCAACGCTGATTGTATGCTGCTTTATTATGCTTGCTGCTGTTCAGAGTTTTTTTGCGGGAGTGATACTTTCTACTATGGCTCTTGGCGACAGAAGGCAATTCGAGATGCAGCTTAATATGCTCCAAAGACATAAGGAGACGGATAGAAATGGGTGAGAAAGATGGAAAAAAGCTCGCCCTTAATGCTTCAAGAGATTTTGTATTTAGTGTCCTTGCACTTATTATATATAATGGAGTCCTGCAGCTTATTGTCTATCCTGGGTTAAATGCCGGAATGGGGGCTGATGCATTTGGCACCGTTCTATATTTGATTTCAGTCATTTCCATAATGGGGGCTGGTTTTGGTACCGCAGCAAGTTATTCCCGTATGATGGCAAAAAAAGACAGAACCCAGGAAAATGGCGACTACAACTTATTTCTTATTATGATAGCAGGAGTATCTGTAGTTGTTTCTTTAATAAGCTTGTTGCTTTTGGATAGACTGTTTTTGGGTAATTATATTCAGCTTCTGCTGTTAATGATAATTACCGTAGTAAGATATTATGCAGATGTAGAATATCGTATGACTATACGGTTTGTTGATTATTTTTTATTTTTTTGTTCTGTGTCTGTAGGATATTGCATCGGATTAGCATTTTATAAAAGTCTTGGTGGTATTAGCGTCCGTATTCCTTTTATCGGGAATTGGAGTTTTGCGCTTTTTTTAGGTGAGTTTTTTGGAATAATTTATACAATTATCAGAGGAAAAATATTCAGACCTCCGTTTTTTAGACTGTCAGCGAGCTTTAGAGAAAACATTAGGTCTGTGTGGTTAATTTCTGCAAGTAATCTTATTTCTGCTTTGATTCTTAACTCGGACAGAATACTGTTAAGGCTTATGGTTGGTGCCAGAGAAGTAACAGTTTTTTACACAGCTAGCCTTATTGGAAAAATTGTTGCTATGCTTACAACCCCGCTGAATGGTATTATAATCAGTTATTTTACAAATTATAAAATAAAACTCAGCAAAAAAATATTTACGCTGATTGGTGCCGGTATGACTGTTTTATCAGTTTTTGGAGCACTTGTATGTACTGTGGTTTCTATGTTATTTGTTAAGATGATGTATCCTGATGTCTTTGAGCAGGCAAAAGATTATTTTTTTATGGCTAATCTTGGGCAGATACTCTATTTTATATCAGGGTCACTTATGGTAATTGTATTAAGTTTTACAAAAGAAAAACTACAGTTAATTATTAATATTTTTTATGTGGTGGTATTCTTTTTAATTGTAATACCTTTAACATATGTTTGGAACCTTAAGGGGATGGCAGTAGGACTTATAATAGTTAATTTTGAGAGACTCGCCTTTACAGCAGTTTTAGGGATTAGAAATATTAGGAAAGAAAAATAAAAAGTGTTACCTTTGTGTGATAAATTGCATAAAGGTAACACTTTTTATTTTACTGTGGCTGAGCAAGCAGATATTCACCGTTCATAAGCTTTTCATAATATTCAGGATAGTAGTATTGAAGCATGTCATCACGATATCTGTAGTATTCATCCGGGTTAAAGTTTTCTATTTGAATAATATCGGTTTCAAGATATGCATATGGTTCGTATCCCATTCTCCAATTAGGAATATGAGCTAAAAGCCTTGAAAATACCTGTCTTCCCAAAAGATTTAAGTGAAGATTATCCATTAGATACTGATCTACAGTGTCAAGGTATAAGTCACAATATGTTCTAAACATTGTATCAAAATAGTAAATTTCCTCAGTTTCGGTGACATTTTTAGCTTTTTTAGCATAATCAGCAAGAGTGCCTATTCCATTACTTGTGATGTAAGAATCTCCAAGATATGTTCCATTTGCATCTTTATATATTCCATAAAATGGAGAAATGAGGATAATTTCCGCTTGGGGACTAATTTCTTTCAGTTTTTCAATTCCTCTGCAAAGTGCCCCGTAATAAGTGTGAAGATCATCTATATCACCTTCATATCCATATTTGTCTAAAGGAATTTTATTGAAAAAGTCATTTGCGCCGTATTCAATAAAATAGAAATCAACTTGAGATGGATCAATTTTATTCATATTTTCAAGAATATCAGGTTTATCTGCTAATAAAGAGTTTCTGTCAACTGTTCCTTCAAGAGCAAGAACCATACCGTAAAAGCATGTAGAATTCCAATTGGCGTAATCACTAAGGTTTGATGTTGTAAGTTCAACTGCCGCAGTAGTACCACCTATACCAAGATTTATTGACGTTGAATAAGGAACTCTTTTTGATACCAATGACGGAATGTCAGTGCCATCACCTTTGCCGTTTGCAATCTGGCTATCTCCAAAGAACACCATTACACAGTTTTCGTCTATATCAAAATCAGTTGTAATAGTAGTATCTTCAGAAGTTGAATTATCATCAGAACTGTTTTCTGAGATGGTCACGAGTTCGTCATAATTTGGCTCAATAAACTCATCATATACTACTATGCTATCAGATGCAGACGCGGAACTATCAGAAGCTTCTATTGAAGATGCAATGTCGGAACTGTTTTCTGTGGATTCATCATTATCTGATTTTGAAAATGAACATGCACAAGTCAGAAGCGAAAGACTTAGTATAATTGCCGAAAATTTCAATATGTTTTTTTTCATAAATCTCCTCTCTAATGCTATATAAAATAGCATTCATTAAAAACTAAACACACAAAAGAAATTTTAACACTATTTCTTGTTTTTTCAAAGTTATAGCGATTTATTATATTAATATTTGAAGAAAAGCACTGAGTGAGGTATACTACATATGTTGTAATTTTGTAAAAAAAAATTATGAGGAAGTATGTATGAAGAAAGCATTAATAATTGGCGCGGGACCGGCGGGACTTACTGCTGCATATGAGCTGCTCAGTAAATCCAAAGACTATCAGGTTATTGTTTTTGAGGAGACTAAACAGTTTGGAGGTATTTCCAGAACTGTTAACTATAAGGGAAACCGAATGGATATGGGAGGTCATAGGTTTTTTTCCAAAGTACCTGAAGTAAATGATTGGTGGCAAAAAATGCTGCCGCTTCAGGGAGCACCAACTTATGATGATATAGTACTCGACAGACCAATGAAATTGGCTGAGGGTGGTCCTGATCCTCAGAAGGTTGACAGGGTAATGCTCAGAAGAAACAGGGTGTCACGAATCTTTTTTGACAGAAAATTTTATGATTATCCGATTTCTCTTAAAGTCGAAACCTTCAAGAATATGGGACTTATTAAGACTATAGCTTGTGGCTTTTCTTATCTTTTTGCCATGGCTTTCAAGAGAAAAGAAAAATCACTTGAAGATTTTTATGTTAACCGTTTTGGTAAAAAGCTATATTCAATGTTTTTTGAATATTATACAGAGAATCTTTGGGGGAGACATCCATCTGAAATTGATCCCAGTTGGGGAGCACAGCGTGTTAAGGGTGTTTCAATTATGGAGGTATTAAGAAATGCTTTCAGAAAGAAGACCGGAAAGACAGATGGAAAAGTAGAAACATCTCTCATTGAAGAGTTCAGTTACCCTAAACTTGGTCCTGGTCAGCTTTGGGAGGTTACTGCTGAAGAGATTAAGAAACTTGGCGGAACTATAATTATGAACGCAAAAGTTACTGGTCTTCACAAGGTTGGCAATCATATTAAGGGTGTAATTTACATTCAGGACGGTAAGGAAGTTGAAATTGATGGCGATCTTGTTATCAGTTCAATGCCTGTCAAGGATCTTGTAGCAGGACTTAATGATGTTCCGGCTGAACCTGCAAGAATTGCAGCTGGTCTTCCATATAGAGATTACATGACTTTGGGTGTCCTTGTTCCTAAACTTAATCTTGAGAATAAGACAAAGATCAAGACTATTGGGAATATTGTTCCTGATAACTGGGTTTATGTACAGGATAGAACAGTGAAAATGGGTAGATTCCAAATTTATAATAACTGGTCTCCATATCTTGTTAAGGATCTAAAGAACACAGTCTGGGTTGGACTTGAGTATTTCTGCTTTGAGGGTGACTCAATGTGGAATATGACAGAAGACGAATTTGCAAAGATGGCCATTGCAGAGATGGTTACTCTCAAGCTTATCAATAGTCCGGATGAGGTACTGGATTATCATATGGAAAAAGTTAAGAAGGCTTATCCTGCATATTTTGATACCTATGAGGAAATGGATAAACTGATTGAGTATCTTAATACTATTGACAATCTTTATTGCGTAGGTAGAAATGGTCAGCACAGATACAACAATATTGACCATTCAATGTGCACGTCATTTGAGGCAGTTAAAAATATTCTAAGTGGAAATCCGGATCGCACCAATATCTGGAATGTCAATACTGAGAAGGAATATCATGAGAGTGATAATGCTGCATCAGAGAATGATGAAGTTGAAGTGGATTGAGCAGGCATCAATCGACATTACGTTATTGGTTGCGTCAATTATATTGTTGCTGAATTATTATAAATGTGATTTAATAGTGCGGTGCTTTGTGGCACCGCATTTTATGTTTTATAAAAAGAGGAATTTATTATGAAAAAAATTAGTATTCTGATTCCATGTTTTAATGAATCGGAGAACGTAGAAGGAATCTCGGAAGCGGTAGAAAAAGTGCTAAAGGAAAAGCTTTCTCAGTATGATTATGAGATAGTATTTATTGATAATGCTTCTACAGATGGAACAAGGGATAAGATTGAGAAAATCTGTTCAGGTAATAAAAAGATTAAGGCTATTTTTAATGTTACTAACTTTGGACAGTTCAATTCACCATTTCATGGAATGTGTTCACTTGACGGAGATTGTGTTATTCCTATTTGTGCAGATTTTCAGGACCCTGTAGAGCTTATTCCTGTTTTTGTCAGAGAGTGGGAAAAAGGCCATAAAATTGTAAGTGGGGTTAAGTCTTCAAGTAAAGAAAATGGATTTGTTTATTTTTTGAGGACAATATATTATAAACTTATAAAGAATATGTCCAGCGTGAAGATGATTGAACATTTTACCGGCTTTGGGTTATATGACAAAACCTTTATTGAATTACTTCGCAGATTAAATGACCCTATTCCGTTTATAAGAGGTATAGTTGCTGAGTATGGCGAAGGGTTCAATATGATCACAGTAGAATATGAACAGCCACAAAGAAGAGCAGGTAAGACACATAATAATTTTTATACGTTGTATGATGCTGCCATGCTTAGTATCACATCTTATACTAAAGTGGGATTGAGATTGTGTACCATGGCAGGATTTTTCATTGCTTTAATTGATGTTATTGTGGCTTTTGTATATCTTGTACTGAAACTGACTCATTGGTACAGTTTTCATGCCGGGTATGCTCCTATGATATGCGGAATGTTTCTGATGGGAGCCGTGCAGCTTATTTTTATAGGATTTATGGGAGAATATATTCTTAATATCAATACAAGAGTTATAGGTCGTCCTCTTGTGGTGGAGGAAAAACGTATAAATTTTTAAAATCTAAAATAATCATGGAAGAATGAACAGATGTCTATGAAAAATAAAAAAACGTTTTTGAATGTAATAAAAAGTTTTATATTCTTGATGATTTTTTTTGCATGTTTTTTTGTTGTAACAATTGTTCTTCAAAGAAAAGACAGCAGAATTAAATATGCGGATTTTTTTGATGAAGCAAAAAAAGATCACATAGATGTTCTTTTCATGGGATCGAGTCATGTCATTAATGGAATAAACCCCATCGAGTTATTTAAAAATTATGGATATACTTCCTATGATATGGGGGGACACGGATCTGTAATGCAGGCTACGTATTGGGAACTTATGGAGGCTCTTGACTACTGTACGCCTGAATGGGTGGTTGTTGATGCATATATGCTTGAAAAAAACTATCAGTATCTGGATAAAATGTATGAAGACACACCAGAGCAGGAAATCAAATCATCAATTGAACAGCTTCATTTGAATATGGATACATGGCCGCTTAGTAAATCGAAAATAGCGGCGATAAATGATCTTATTGAAAATCAGTCGATTAGAAATGAATTTTTGTTTGAGTTTAAAATTTATCATAGCAGATGGACTGAACTCAAGGGTGAGGATTATTGTACAGTATTTGGAAAAATGGACAGAAATTCCATGATGGGAGCAGAAATGAGATATGATGTGGAACTCTTTCCTGTAACCTATCCATATCCTGCAGATGGAGAAATACTTCCTGAACATACAGTCGGTCAGGAATATCTGGCCAGGATAATTGAGGAGTGTCAGAGAAAAGATATTGGTGTTGTAGTAACATACATTCCTTTTTGCGCAACCATGCAGGATAGAATTGCTGCAAACAGTGCCGAAGTTATTGCAGATATTTATGATGTTCCTTATTTAAATATGCTTGATCAGGACATTATAGATTTAAAAACTGATTTAAATGATCTTGGGCATTTAAATGCTTTAGGAGCGCATAAGGTTACTTCATATATTGGTAAGTGGTTAAATAATAACACAGAACTTGAAGACCATAGAAATGATGACAGTTATGCAAACTGGGTTGAAAAAACTAAATGTTATGACAATGAGACTATCAGTCTTGCTTGTGATAATAGTAGTCTCTATAAACAGCTTGAATTGTTAGAACTGGATAATGTAAGTAGTATAATATATTTTAATCAGAATTCGTATGTATTTAGTGATGTTGGTGTGAAAAATCTGATTTCCGGTATTTCAGGAACAGATATTTTTGCTTCAAATCAAGGACCGTATATTATGATAAAGGATGTTCCGTCAGGTAGAATTTATGAGGCTCATGGTATTGAGGGTATAGATGGAGCTTCAACTAGTATGGGAACACTTGTATATCAGCCTGTGGAAGAAATGTTCAGGCTTTTATATACAAAAGAAAATCAGGATTATAATTATCTTTATGATGATGAGCATTTGTTGTATGATATACAGATTATAACTTACAGTAATGATACAGGCGAAGTATTGACTCACAACTATTACAAATCTTATGGTGGACAATATAGAACATATTGAATATAAATTTAGTTTTCTGACCTGTTTGCAGGTGAGTTAACAGTAACTAGAAGTTAAAACAGGAGGTTTTTATGAGCAAAAAAATTTGTATCGTAGGAATAGCAGGGGGTACTGCCTCTGGCAAGACTACAATTGTAAGAAGAATAAAAGAAAAATTTGGTGATGATATTGTAGTAATTAGTCACGATTCATATTATAAAGCACATGATGATCTTTCTTATGAAGACAGATCAAGATTAAATTATGACCATCCAGAATCTTTTGATACTAACCTGATGATAGAAGATGTAAAAAAACTTAAAAATAATCAGGAAATTGATATGCCTGTTTATGATTACACCATTCATAACAGATCTGATGCTACGGTTCATGTTGTACCAAAGAAGGTAATAATAGTTGAGGGAATCCTTATTCTTGAAAATAAAGAGCTTAGAGATCTGATGGATATCAAAGTGTTTGTAGAAACTGACGCAGATGAGAGACTTATGCGCAGAATTCGTCGCGACATGGTGGAAAGAGCAAGAAGTATTGAGTCTATTCTCTCGCAGTATTCTGAAACTGTTAAGCCTATGCATGAGCAGTTTGTAGAACCAAGTAAAAAATATGCTGATATCATTATTCCAAGAGGTGGAGAAAATCTTACTGGTATCAGTATTTTGCAGGAGCATTTGAATCTTGTTCTTAATCAGGACAACGACTGAAAAAAGTTTTAAGGGGGAAAATAAGTGCTGGATGCTGTTTTTTCTGTATTTAGCCTGATATTGTGGCTTGTAGTGGTTCCTGTGAGCATAGGACTGCTATTTAATGGGCTTCTTCCGATAGTGAGAAGAACAGTCGGAATTACATTTATGCTTGGATACATGATATATTTCGCTGTATTCGAAGTTATTGCGATTCCATGTATGCTTTATTATGTTTATAATGCATTTTCACATTGCACCAGATATTACATGATGGTGACTGCAATACTTGCTGCGCTTGGAATAATAAAATGTATAAGGATGCTAAAAAGGGACGGATTTACATATTTGACTCTTTTTCCGGGTGAAACCCACGCGACAGCTCATGAATTGCTTAGCCCAAGGTCAGACCCAAGAATGCTTAAGCTTAGTTATTCGCTTGAGTCAAAGATATATTGGGGAATATTTTTTGGATTAGTTGCAGTTCAGATGGTGCTTGCGGTTTTTACTTCCAGTTTTGACGGTGATGATGCGTATTATGTTGTTGAATCTCTTTTGGCACAACAGGCAGATGTTATGAATACTATTTTGCCATACACAGGGATGTCAACTGCACTTGATATAAGACACGCACTTGCAGTGATTACTATGTGGATTGCTTTTATCGGCAGAATGAGTGTTGTCCATACGACAATTGTGTCGCACACAATTATTCCTCTTTTGATTATTCCGTTTGTTTACCTCATATATATTGAGATAGCGAGGATTCTTTTTAGAAGAAGGCAGGAAGCAATTCCGGTATTCATGATCATTATTTCGATTCTTATGATGTTTGGAAATGTGTCAATATATACACCGGCGACTTTTTTCCTTACCAGGACCTGGCAGGGAAAGGCAATGGTTTCAAATATTGTATTTCCGATGATTCTTTGGGTGTTTTTGTGGATGCTTGAAGATGCAAAAAGGATAAAAATATTTGGAAAGGATTCAGAGCTTAAAACTGAGTCTTATGCTGAGTACGATGAGCCCAAGGCTATTTACAGGGCTGCTCCGTGGATTTTTCTGGCACTTATAAACATGTTTTCTGGAATCTGCAGTTCATTGGGAATAATATTTGGAAGCGGACTTATAGCTCTTTTTACTTTAGTACTTCTTATTTTTAACAGGAAAATAAGAGTGCTTATAGGAGCAGTTTTGTGTGTTATTCCAAATCTTATTTATCTGTATGTATATTTGAAGCTCTAGGGGGATTAAATGTACGGAATTTTTATGCAGTGCTATGTTGCATTGAAACTATATGGCGGGAATGGCTTCTTATTGCTGCTGTTTTTGATTTCGGCAATTTATCTTTTGATTGCAGAAAAAAGTGTGAAAAAGAAGATTATGCTTGGAATAATTCCACTTATCTTTTTTGTGGGATTTCTGTTTCCGGTGACTAAAATTGTGTATGTGGCAGTATTTGATGATGGCAGTGATACATATTACAGGCTGTTGTGGCTGATCCCAATGTATGTAGTTATTGCTTATGCTGCATGTAAAGTGGTTTTTACACTTAAAAAGGCAATGTATCAGAGGATTGCAATTGTGGCTATGGTTTCAGTAATAGCAGTGACTGGTTCATTGGTGTATTTAAGTCCTAACATTACCTGGGCTGAAAATGCTTATCATATTCCAGATAGTGTAATAGATATCTGTGATGTAATTGCACCTGAAAATGATGAACCAAGAGTCAGGGCAGCTTTTCCGTCTGAACTTGTTCATTTTGTGAGGCAGTATGATACGGATATCCTCATGCCTTATGGTCGAGAGATGGTTGTTACGCAGTGGGATTATTACAATCCTGTTTATGAAGTGATGGAAAAACCAGAAATTATTGATGCGGAGGCGCTTTTAGAAGCAACAAGAGAAACAAAATGCAGTTATATTATTCTTTCTGAGAACAGGAAGATAAATAAAGACTTGACTGAATTAGGACTTGAGCTTGTTACTACGTTTCATGGTTACAATATTTATGCTGATCCTAAGGTGATGAGCAGTTGAAAGCTGCAATAAGTTAATCCCGGTTATGTTTGGCCGATAATGTGATTTTAGTCAAATTATTATTTGAATTGTGTTTAAGAGAGTAGTAAATATAAAATGAAAAAAGAAGTACAGGAATATTTGGATAGAGTACATGAATCTGATTTTGCCATGCTTTGTCAGGTTGATGATATTTGTAAAAAACATGGTATACAGTTTTTCCTTCACGGGGGAACAATGCTTGGTGCTGTCAGGCACAAGGACTTTATTCCGTGGGATGATGATGTCGATATTATTTTTTTACGAGAAGACTACGAGAGATTTGTTGAAGCTTTTGAAAAAGAGGCTGAGACTAGATTTAAATTACTTAGATTTGAGAAATATCCTCAGTTTTTCGATTTTATTTCCAAAATTTCAGATACTTCCCTGACTTATGAGGGAACATCTTTTGGTGCAGAGGATTTTTACGATAATAGATATTCACATCCAACATTGGATTTGTTTGTAATGGATGTGGAAGCCGGAGCACATAAATGGCAACTAATTAAATTAAAACTTTTATATGCTCTTGCCATGGGTCACAGGCCGTATATCGATTATAGTAAATTTGGTATAGGCATGAAGCTTGTTGCAGGAATTCTTGCAGGAATCGGGCGTATGATACCATTTAGAAAACTTGCTGAGCTCTATATCAAGGTTCAGAAGGAAGGAAAAGGGAAAGGAAAGTTTTTTATATCCAATGAACAGCCTGATCCCAGATATTGGGGACTTGATTTTGACAGAGAACATCTTATAAATGGTTCTGATATGGCGGAGATTAGAGGAAGAATGTTTCCTATCCCAAAGGATCATGATAAATGGTTGAAAAAGACATATGGAGATTATATGTCTCTTCCACCTGAAGAAAAACGTGTACCAATGCATGTTAATGTAATTGTAAATAGTTAATGTAAATTATAAAAATAATGTTGAAGGTTAGAATATGAAAACAATAGCTCTTATTATTGCCGGTGGATCAGGTGCAAGAATGCATCAGGATATTCCTAAACAGTTTTTGACGGTATATGAAAAACCCGTTATTGTCTATACGTTGGAAGCGTTTCAGAATCATCCGGAGATAGATGCAATTGAGGTTGTATGTGTAGATGGATGGGAACAGATGGTTACAGCATATGCCAAACAGTTTAATATTGATAAGCTTATAGCAGTTGTACCCGGCGGTAAAAATGGACAGGATTCCATCAGAAACGGTCTTTTTGAGCTTGAGAAAAGATACGATGAAAGTGACATAGTTCTAATACATGATGCCATACGCCCAATGGTTTCTGCTGAAATTATTTCTGATTGCCTTATGAAAACAAAGCAGTATGGAAATGCTATTACAGCAATTCCTTGTGCAGAAGCAATGCTTACTACAAATGATGGTATTGAGGCAGGAGATTCTTATCCCAGGGATAATCTGAAGAGAACACAGACTCCTCAGGGATTTAAGCTGGGGGATATTTGTTCTGCGCACAGAGAAGCTTTAGAAAAAGGAATTACTGCATCGGTTGCCTCATGCACGATGATGATTGAACTTGGAAAAAAGGTTTTCTTTTCCCAGGGTTCTGAGAAAAATATAAAGCTTACTACAGTGGATGATATAGATATATTCAAAGCACTCCTTGTGAGTAAGAGAAGTGAGTGGCTCAAGTGAGGATTAATGACTGCGAAATTTATCAGGATGATTTAAAGACATCCTTTGAACATGTAGTTGATTCCAATAAAATATATAAAAAAATCGTAATGATTACAGGTGCAACAGGAACAATTGGATCATTTATTGTTGACACGCTTATGAGAGCCAATCGTGATAAGGGTTCTGATATTACGGTTGTAGCATGTGGAAGAAGTAAAAGTAAGCTCCGTGACAGATTTGATTTTTGGAAAAACGAGGAGAAAAAAGGACTTTTAATATATGCAACGCTCGATATTCTGGATGATAAGTTAGTTGACATTCTTGAGGATGATCTTGGAAAAGATATTGCAATTGATTGTGTTATTCATGCAGCCGGCAATGCTTATCCTTCTGCATTTATTGATCACAGTGAAGAAACAGTTAAAGGCAATATTCTAGGAACAAAAAGACTTATTGATTTCGCTGCTAAATATGGGTGTAAGCGTTTTGTATATGTTTCTTCAGGAGAGGCAGTTTCTGTAAAACCTGAGGATGAAAAAGTTATCATGGAACTGTACGAAAAAACAGCAGGTAACAATCTTTATGATGACTATTATAGAGAGGTACTTAAACTTGTTGTTTCGAAAGGCGCAAGATATTGCTATCCAATCAGTAAAGTTGCAGCAGAAAAGATGTGTCTGGAAAAAAATGACCGTAATTATTCTGATATTTCTTTTTTGGTAGTAAGACCTTGTCATACATTTGGACCGGGAATTACCGGGGATGACGATAGAGCGCATGTTCAGTTTGCTCAAAAAGCTGTGCACAAAGAAAATATCATTCTTAACAGTGCAGGAAGTCAGCTCAGATCCTATAACTATGTTGCAGATGCAGCGTCGGCGATTTTGAGTGTACTTTCTTCAGGTAATAAAGAAACGATATATGATATTTGTTCAAAAGATAACGTGATTACTATTAAGGGACTTGCTGAAATTATAGGAGAAGTTTCAAATGTTCAGGTTGTTGTAAATGCACCGGATGAAAGAGACGCTATTTTGCAATCGCCTATAAAACGGCAGGTGCTTGATGCATCAAAACTTATTGAACTTGGGTGGAGCAGTGCTTTTGACATAAAAAGTGGTGTCAGGCACTATATTGAGATTTTAAATTACGTTGGGGAAAACAAGCATGGTATTTAATTCATATGAGTTTATGCTCATGTTTCTTCCGGTTTTTATAATTGGTTTTTACAAAAAAAATGCTAATGAACTGTTCCGGGATATATGGATTATTTTAGGATCTTTATTATTTTACGCTTTTTTTGGCGCTAATCATCTGTTGATAATTATTATCAGCATCTTGTGGAATATATGTACGGCAATTCCAATGAGTTTTATGAGAGATCAAAATACAGAGATTGATCTTTTTGGAAAAAAGGTTTTACCTCAAAAAATCTGGCTTACAATCGGAATTGCCGGAAATCTTTCTATGCTTATATTCTTTAAGCTTGGGAGTGGAATTCAAGGTTTATTCTATCCTTTAGCTATCAGCTTTTATACTTTCAATCAGATATCATACATAGTAGATCTTTATAGAGGAGAGATAAAAGAGTTTATACCAATAAAGTATCTTTCATACATTTTATTTTTTCCTAAGCTTCTGCAGGGACCGATTATGGATTATAACTCTTATACCAGTCAGCTTGAAATCTCATATAATTCCAAGCTGGATTTTGAGAGAATTCTGAGAGGCGCTCTGTTGTTGGCGCTTGGAATGTTTAAAAAAGTAATCGTGGCTGATACCTTTGGAAGCGCTGTGGATTATGCATTTGGTTCGCTTATTGGACTAGGCAGCCTGGAAGCTTTGCTCACTGCAGTGTTTTACAGCTTTCAGCTTTATTTTGATTTTAGTGGATATTGTGACATGGCAAGTGGAATCTGCCTGATGTTTGGATTTGAGCTTCCAATAAATTTTAAGTCCCCATATAAGGCAATTGATATAGTGGATTTTTGGAAAAGATGGCATATAACACTTACAGGATTTTTTACCAGGTATATTTATATTCCTCTCGGTGGAAGCAGAAAAGGTAAATACAGAACCTACATAAATATAATGATAATATTTCTCATCAGTGGCTTTTGGCACGGAACAGGCATTACATTTATCATTTGGGGAGCAATGCATGGAGTTTTATATGTAATAACAAGAGTTTTTGAAAAAAAAGGTGAGAAAAAGAAAAATCCTATAAAAGTGATTCTTACATTTATTTATGTTACCGTGGCTTGGGTATTTTTTAGAGCAGAAAGTATCTCAGAGGCGCTTATATTATTGGGTAGAATTTTTACAGGGGGAAAGAAAGGGATTTCTACCGGGCTTTCTTCATGTTTCCAGTTGGATGAACTTTGGTATGTGATTAAAGTCACACCTATTATGAAATTTGGATTTGCCTGGGATGTATGTCTGTGGTTGTTTTTGACTCTGGGGGCAATAGTGGTATTTTTTGCTCCTAGTGCGATTCAATTTACTAAAAAAAGCAAAATAGGAATAAAGACAACGCTTATCACAGCAATCCTTTTGATTTGGTGTATAGTAAGCTTTGGCGGAGTCAGCACTTTTTTGTATATGAACTTTTAAAGACTTGTTACTGATGCGGTTTTAATTACAAAATAAAAATTAGCATTTGTATTTCTGATAGTAACAAAGTAAAGGATGATTATGTCGACATTTAGTGATAAATCAGATATGGAAAAAAATAAAAACAAATATAAGAAGTTGTTTGTGGGTCTTGTTATAGGATGTCTGTGCGCATTGCTTTTAGTGATAGCTGTGATAGTGTATGTTGACCCGTTCTTTCATTATCATGCTCCGTTAGAAGGCTTTCCGTATGTGGTTGATAATCAGCTTAGTCAGAATCCTGGAATGGCAAGAAATATGGACTATAATGCATGTATAATAGGTTCATCAATGACTGTGAATTTCGATACGGATGATTTTAAGGATATTATGGGGCTGGATACATTAAAGCTAAGTTATAGCGGGGCTTATCCAAAGGATGACTATAATATTTTATCGATAGTATTTGATCAAAATAGTAGTGCAAGGAAAAACAGCAAAGTTGATGCAGTTTTTTTTGCAATGGATATTCCCGTTATGACAGCGGATATTGAGACTACCAAATATCCACGACCTGAATATCTCTATGATGATAATTTGTTAAATGACGTAAATTATGTTCTGAATAAAGATGTTCTTATGCAATATATATTAAGACCTTTAATTCAGAGAAATGGCTCAGATCTTTCGGAAATTTATTTTAGCTGGTGGACACCTGAGTACTATAATATCCAGTGGGTCATGCATACATATGAAGAGCCGGAGAAGGTATTGGAAGAGACAGATAGAGATGCGCTTATAACTCAGACTGGTATAAATCTTGATATAAATATTCTTCCATTCATAAAGAATAATCCGGATACTGAGTTTTATTTCTTTTTTCCGCCATATAGCATTCTTTATTGGCACAATATAATGCAGGCAAACACCTTTGAAGCTACAATGAATCAATATCAGTATGTTGCAGAACGATTACTTGACTATAAAAATGTGCATCTATTTTATTTTCAGGATATGCCTGAGGTAACAGACCTGAATAATTATGCTGATTACTCGCATTACAAGCCTGAGATCAACCATTTTATGGTTGAGTGTTTTAAAAGCGGTCAGTATGAAATTAAGACAAAAGAGCAGATGGCAGATGAACTTAATAAAATGCGTGGTATAATAAATGAGTTTGATTTTGATGCGCTGTTCTCTGTTAATTGGGGATGAGTGGAAATATTTAAAATATTTAATGCACGTATGTCTTGTGCATAAATAGATTCAAGGAGTGAAAATGAGAGAAGATAATAAACATAAAAGACGTAGAAAAAACATAAGAAGAGATGATTCTTTTTCGTTTTCGGATATCCCGGTGTGGGTGCATTTTCTTATTGGAGGAATAATTCTGGCGGTTGTTGTTTTTGCAATAGTAAAGCTTGTTTTGTGGAATATGGGAACAGCAGAACTTGATAAAACTGATACCGGAAGCTTTGAGGTAGAAGTTCTTGACCAGATTTTTCTTTTATCTGATGACAAAAAAGCCGGCCATGAATTTGATGATGAGGAGACCATTCTTTTTCTTGGTAATGATTCAATTACCTTTGATCAGGGAGAAACAGGAATTGCAGCCCAGGTTTCAAGCCTTCTTGGAGCAAATGTAATTAATTGTGGTTATCCTGGATCAACAATAGCGCTAAAAAATGCTACTTTCTCTGAGGATTATACTATGGATGCGTACAGTTTTTACAATGTGGCAAATTGTATAGCATCTGAAGATTTCAGCTCTCTTGAAAACTATCAAGGTAATTTTGATGATTATACATTTACAGGTTCGACTGAGAGACTTAAAAATGTTGATTTTGACAAGATTGATACCATAGTTATTTATTATAACGCGCAGGATTACATGAACCTTAGAATAGGTATGAATCCAGACAATGAGTATGACCCGATTACTTATAGAGGAGCTTTGAATGCCGGAATTAAAGCTATTCAGGAAAAATATCCTTATATAAGAATCGTATGTATGTCTTTTACAATGTGTTATGCATTTGATTCAAGCGGAAATCTGGTAAGTGGAGACAGATATGATTTTGGAAACGGCAAACTTACTACTTACCTTCAGTTTATGATAGATGTATCCGGGGAAAGAGGAGTATCATTTATTGACGATTATTATGGAACAATCCATGAAGATAACAGTTCTGAATGGATGCTTGACAATATTCATGTCAATGCAGAGTGTAACGCATATGTAGCTAAACACTTTGTAGATGCGATATATCCAAATAAATAGTTTGGATATAAATTCTGTCGGGAATTGAATGACGGATAATAAGAGGATTTTGGGTAATGAAAAAGAAGACGTTTGTTGATTATTTGCAGCTTCAGGGGGCGGTTATTGTTTATTCGCTCTCTACGGTTGCAGCCAAGTTTGCTTCAGAGCAGGATTTTTTGTCTATTAAGTATATCTTTTTCTTTGGAGTGGAATTTGTAATTCTTGCAATTTATGCACTTATCTGGCAGCAGATGATAAAAAAGTTTGAGCTTTCAATAGCCTGCGCAAATAAAGCAGTTACACTTTTATGGTCAATGCTTTGGAATTTTATCATTTTTTCTACGGGAATAACCGTTGGAAAAGTTGTAGGCGTATTGATAGTTGTATGCGGAGTTATTGTTATGAATTCAGAATCTTCTGCAGAAAACAAAGACGAGAGTTTGTTTGGAAAGGAGGAAGATAAATGATCAATATCTTTTTCCTGTTTATGATAGTTTCTGAGCTGATAGCAGCTTCTTCTCAGATGTTACTAAAAAAGAGTGCCCAAAAAGAGCATTCATCTATTATTACAGAGTATCTGAATCCATGGGTTATTTGTGGCTATGGTTTACTGCTTTTATCTATGATAGTGACAATCTTTTGTTATGACGGACTTGGATATATGGGCGTTGTAGTGATGGAACCTATAAATTATGTAATTGTTCTTGTAATGGCAAGACTTATCTTTAAGGAGAAGATTACTTTTAGAAAGTTTCTTGGAGTATTACTTATTATCAGCGGAATTGTAGTATTTTACATGATTGGGTGATTTATATAGGCTTTTTGTTTTTTCTCAGAAAAACAGAAGTCAAACATATTAATTTTATTTTTTTGCAAAGAAAAGCAATATATAATTTCTAAGCTTTATAGGGAGAGTGTATGAAAAAGATATTTGGTTTTGGAAAAAAGAAAGATGTCGGACGTCAAGGTACCGGATATGATGATTGTGATTATGATGAGTTTGATGAAGAATTTGATGAAGAAGATGACTACGATGAGTATGACGACGAGTACAGCGAAGATGGAGTAGATAATTACGATGAAGACGATGATTATGAAAATGCTTCTACGGATGAAACTTATAATGAAGTAGACTGTGATAATAATTCTAATGAAGACAATTATGATGATTCATATTATGAGAGAAAACTTTTTAATGCTGATTCAGTTGATGCAGATGACGATGATGAGCTTACAGATGAAGAATACGATGGTATAGATTATGACGATGAACCAGCAGACGAAGAATACGATAATTTAGATTATGACAATGAACCTGCAGACGAAGAATACGATGATTTAGATTATGACGATGAACCTGCAGACGAAAAATACGATGATTTAGATTATGATAATGAACCTGCAGACGAAGAATATGATGATTTAGATTATGACAATGAATCCGAAGATTATGGTGTTGAAGATTATGAAAGCGAACAAAAGGATTCTATAGGAAGAAAAATAATTGCTTTTGTAATGAATACAAGCGCTGCAGAGAGGATAGCAGCAATTTTTGCTCTTCTTATTCTGGCTGGTGGTATATTCACAGTTACTTTTTATGCTTCTACAATGAACAACAGCAAGCAGCTTGATACTTTTGCAGAGATAGGTTCAACAATGGAGGAAATCGAAGTTGTTGGACAGAGCGGGCTTCTGGCTGTAGCAGATGCTGAAAAGGCCAGGGCAATTGCAGCTTCGCTTGTTTCCGAGGACACAATGGAAGAAGAGGAAGAAGTGGAAGTGGCTGATGATGCGGAAGGCGTTACTATCAAGATGACAGTGACAAGCATTAAGAGCGACATAAAAGTAAAATTTATTAATTCGGAGACTAATAAACTTGTAGCAAGTGTACCTTTTGAAATAAATGTTGAGAATCCTGATGGTTCAACAGTAACTTATAATGACCATGATCAGGATGGAATAATTTACAAAAAGGACATTACTGCAGGGAATTATAAAATTACACCTAAAAAGCTTCCTTCAGAGTATGACAAATATAATCTTGAGATACAGACCAAGACACTTACGGTAAAGGATACTGTAGAGATGAAGGTGGTCGATGTCAGCAATGAGGTGAAAAAAGAATCACAGGTCAATGTAGCAGCAGAGGATACAGCTGTTAAAACTGCAGTAGAGTCAACACTGACAGATACAGTTGAGTGGGTAGAAAGTACAAAGACTGCAGTTGGTGAGAGTTCTGATGGCAACTACACTTATGAAGAGATAGATAAGAATAGTATTACAAATCCTACGTCTAGTTCATCTCTTTTGATGGGATCCTATATAAAGTATGCTTTTGGAAATATGATGCTTGATAATGTATCAGCTACTGATGCAAGTAGTCTGGTTTCAACTTCTAAAGATAATAATGAACCAAGTGATTCATCAAATTCAGAGGCATCTGAAAAGAAGGAGAGTAATTCCGGAGAAGGTAATACTGTAGATAACAGTAATAAAGGTGATGATTCTGGTAATACCGGAAATACTTCCAATGAAGAAAACAACGACAAGAAAAATGATAAAGAATCAAAGAAAAGCATTTCGGTTAACAGCAGTAATGTAAGTATCAAGGTCAATGAAACAGCTTCAATTTCCATTTCAGGACCTTCTTCTGCCAGCTTTTCTTCTGATAATGAGAGTATTGCGACGGTTTCGGGAAGTGGAAACACAGCAACTATAGTCGGTAAAAAGGCAGGAACTGCAACTATTACTGTGACTTCAGATGGCTATGAATCCGCAAAGGTATCTGTTACAGTTACAGAAGCAGCAAAAGAAAATATGAAAGTAAGCTCTTCCTCAATTAGTATCAAGGCAGGAAAAGAGGAAAAAATAACAGTCACAGGACCGGCATCACCGACATTTAAATCAGGAGATGAGACTATTGCCACAGTTACAGGTGACGGAACTACTGCAACTGTAAGTGCTAAAAAAGCTGGAACAGTAACTATTACAATCACGGCGGAAGGTTACAACGATGCAACTGTCAGTGTTACTGTGACGGAAGCTGATAAAGGAACAATTGAAGTGACAGCATCAGCTTCAAGCATAAAGATTGGAGATAATGCGACACTTACTGTAAAGGGACCTTCGAAATATACATTTAAGTCAAACGATGAAAAAATTGCAAAAGTAGATGCAAACGGTAAAGTAATTGGAGTTTCAAAGGGTGAAGCAAAGATTACAGTTTCAGCTGAAAATTATAATGATACGACAATAGCTATTACTGTAACTGATAAGAGTGATACTAAGGTCCCTATGAGCATAAGTAAAATTACACTTGTAGAGGGTCAAACAATAAAGGTTACTTCTTCAAATTCATCGGTATCAGTATCACTTACATGTAGTGATGGAAATGTTGCCGTTGTTTCAGGTAATTCAATCACTGCCAAGGCAGCAGGTACGGCAACTATTACTGTTTCAGCATCTGGCTATGCAGACAATTCAGTTGCACTTACAGTTACAAGTAATAACACTACGTTGAAGGATAAGAACGGAAATGTAGTATACGTTCTTAATTCTGATGGAAGTTACAGAGAAGCTACTTACAATGATTACTATAACGGAAGTAAGTTTTATCTTAGGAAAGCTGCAACCGAGTATAGATATACAGGATGGCAGACTATAGGTGGAAAAACATACTTTTTTGATAAAAATGGAAATTATGTAACAGGTGAGCAGGTTATTCAGGGAGCAAAATATACTTTTGGCGCTGATGGAGCTCTTTCTACAGGCTCCGGAACAAGAGGAATAGATGTCAGCAAGTGGAATGGTAATATTGATTGGGCAGCAGTAAAGAACTCCGGCATTCAGTTTGTGATTATCAGATGCGGATATCGTGGCTCATCTCAGGGTGCTTTGATTGAAGATCCGACATTTAAGAAAAATATAAAAGGTGCTGTAAACGCAGGCCTTAATGTGGGAGTATATTTCTTTACTCAGGCTGTTAATGAGGTTGAAGCTGTAGAAGAGGCTTCAATGGTAATCAATCTGATAAAAGGTTATAACATAACTTATCCGGTATACCTTGATGTTGAAGCAAGTAACGGAAGAGGGGACAAGATAAGTGCAAGCCAAAGAACTGCAAATATTAAGGCATTTTGCGGTACAATTCAGAATGCCGGGTATAAAGCAGGGGTATATGCCAACAGAACCTGGTTTACAAGTCAGATAAATACATCTTCGCTCACAAGTTATCGCATATGGCTTGCTCAATATGCAGCGTCTGTAACTTACAATGCAACAAGATATGATATGTGGCAATATACTTCTAAAGGTAAAGTAACTGGAATTTCAGGAAATGTCGATATGAATATATGCTATTAAGAAATGTTTTAAAAGTAGAAGTTATAGTTCTCGTGAAATGTGCTCTGTTAGTTGCATTTCATGAGAACATAATTCAGCCAAAAACAATATTACTTCTACTTAATTTTGTATTGTGATATACTATGTCAGTAAAAGTTTGTAAAAAAGAAATGAGGTCAATATTATGAGAACTTACTTGGTTACAGGTGGTGCCGGATTTATCGGTTCAAATTATATTAATTATATGTTCAAAAAGTATGATAATGAAATCAGGATTATTAACGTTGATGTGCTTACTTATGCAGGTAATCTTGAAAATTTAAGAGATGTTGAAAATCGTGATAATTATACTTTCATAAAAGCAGATATTTGTGATAGAGATGCTATTGACAAGATTTTTGCTGAAAATGATATCGACAGAGTAGTTCATTTCGCGGCAGAAAGTCATGTTGATAGATCAATAGTTAATCCTGAAGTCTTTGTTCAGACCAATGTTCTTGGTACAGCTACTATGCTTAACGCTGCAAGAAAGGCATGGGAGCTTCCTGACGGCTCTTATAAAGAGGGCAAGAAGTTCCTTCATGTTTCAACTGATGAAGTATATGGCTCGCTTGACGATGATCCAAATGCATATTTCTATGAGACAACTCCATATTCACCGCATAGCCCTTATTCAGCAAGCAAGGCAAGTTCAGACATGCTTGTAAAGGCATATATGGATACATATAAATTCCCGGCTAATATTACTAACTGCTCAAATAATTATGGACCTTACCAGTTCCCGGAGAAGCTTATTCCTCTTATTATACATAATGCTCTTGCAGGAAAAGAGCTTCCTGTTTACGGAGATGGCAAGAATGTGCGTGATTGGCTTTATGTTGAAGATCATGCCAAGGCTATCGATATGGTACAGGAAAAGGGCAGACTTTTTGAAACCTACAATGTAGGCGGTCACAATGAAAAGCAGAATATTGAAATTGTCAAGACTATAATTGATGTACTTAGAGATGAGCTTGATGACTCAGATCCAAGAAAAGCTCACCTTAGCTATGATCTTATCAAGTATGTTACAGACAGAAAAGGGCACGACAGAAGATATGCAATAGCTCCTGATAAGATCAAGGCTGAAATTGGCTGGGAACCTGAGACTATGTTTAATGAAGGTATTCGCAAGACAATTAAGTGGTACTTTGAGAACCAGGAGTGGATGGAACATGTCACAAGCGGAGATTACGAGAAGTATTATGAGAAAATGTACAAAATGTAATTAGTTGAAACAGTAACTGAATTATGATTGTGGTTTAAATACTTAATCTTTGAGGAGAAGAATATGAAAGGTATTATTTTAGCGGGGGGGTCAGGAACAAGATTGTATCCTCTGACAAGAGCAATGTCAAAACAGATGATGCCGGTTTATGATAAACCTATGATTTATTATCCATTGTCTACTCTTATGCTAGCTGGCATCAGAGAAGTTTTGATAATATCAACTCCAAGGGATCTTCCTGTTTTTGAAGAATTGTTCGGAAATGGTGAACAGCTTGGTATGCATTTTGAGTATGCAGTGCAGGACAAACCTCGTGGACTTGCTGATGCGTTTATAATTGGAGCTAATTTTATTGGATCTGACTCTGTAGCACTTGTTCTTGGAGACAATATTTTTTATGGACAGAGTTTTTCAAAGCTTTTAAGAGAAGTTGCGGAGAGAAAAAGCGGAGCAACAATTTTCGGATATTATGTAAGAGATCCAAGAGCATATGGCGTTGTAGAGTTTGATAAGGATGGAAAGGCAATAAGTATTGAGGAAAAGCCTGAAAATCCAAAGAGTAATTATGCTGTACCGGGATTATATTTTTATGATAATCAGGTAGTTGATATAGCAGCAAATGTAAAACCATCAGCAAGAGGTGAAATAGAAATTACAAGTATCAATAATGAGTATCTAAGAAGAGGTGAGCTCAGAGTTGAAACTATGGGCAGAGGTTTTGCATGGCTTGATACCGGCAATCATGATTCTCTTCTTGATGCATCTGATTTTGTATGTGCATTCCAAAAGCGACAGGGACTTTATATTTCCTGTATTGAGGAAATTGCATATAAACGCGGCTTTATAGATAAAGAGCAGCTTCTTAAACTTGCAGAGCCGCTTATGAAGACTGATTACGGTAAATACCTTGTTGAGGTGGCTAACGGATTATAATTAGCAGTGTATTGAAAGTGTGGGGGAAAGATGGACGCTAAAGTGTTTAGAATGGCTCTTTTGACGATTATCAGTGCCTTTATACTGGTGCTTGTTATTATTTATGTTACTAATACTGACAAGATAAATGCTTTAATTGGAAAAAAAGATAATTCGTCCGGTGTTGAAGCTTCTTCAGACGCATCAAGTTTTGCTACTGATATTATTTATGGGCAGCAAATAGGCGATGATCTTAAGAGCTTTTTGTATGAGGATAATTTTTTTGATGAAAATGAAAAAATTCCTTCAGTAGTAGTCATACAAAAAAACACAAAGTCTTCAACTGAAAGCACTGAGGAAAGCGTAGATACAAGCTCTTCCCAGAACTCGGAAGATGAAGATATAGCCGGAACCGGAATGGCAGTTGTGGGACAGTTGGACAATCCGGGAGAAGGAGAAAGCATTATTCCCGGAGATATTCCACCACAGCCCGGAGTTGTTGCGCCTGATCAGACTATTGAAGGAACACCGGATCTTGCCGGAACGCCTGTTGGTAATGGAAATTAAGTATCATAAAATATAAAATGGAAATTTGGGTTTATCAAAATACATTTTTGATAAATTGAGTTAAATGTATTTGCTAAAACGTTATATATTAAGGAGTTAGAAATGGGAAAGATAACTGTAGAAACATGTGAAATTGAAGGTCTGAAGGTAATAACACCGCAGGTTTTCGGTGATTCCAGAGGATATTTCGTAGAGACATACAATAAAAATGACTTTGTTGAAGCTGGTATTACTTGCGAATTTGTGCAGGATAATCAGTCTGCAAGTAAGCGCGGAGTATTAAGAGGGCTTCATTTTCAGAAAGAGTTTCCACAGGATAAGCTTGTTCGTTGTATTAATGGCGAGGTTTTTGATGTAGCTGTCGATCTTAGAAGAGATTCCAAGACTTTTGGAAAGTGGTTTGGAGTAGTTCTTTCCGCTGAAAATAAGAAGCAGTTTTTTATTCCAAAGGGATTTGCTCACGGCTTCTTAGTCCTTTCTGATTATGCAGAATTTGCATACAAGTGTTCTGATTTTTATCATCCTAATGATGAAGGTGGACTTATCTGGAATGATCCTGATATTGGTGTTGAGTGGCCTCTTCAGGATGGCGTTGAACTAATTTTCTCTGATAAGGATACAAAATGGGGAGGAATAAAGGAATATTGAATATAGGGGTAAAGAAACTTCCCAAGCGCTTTGGCTTGGGTATTTTCTATGTATTGGCATTTGTATTGGCTTTATTGCTTATAGTACATAGTAACCCATTGGCAGATCCTCATACAGAAATGTTAAAAAAGATATGTGGATGCATATTGATATCAGTTAGTTGTATTCTCGTATTTTTTTGGTATGACAGATTGACAATTCTTCCCATAGAACTTTTTAATTCGAGAAAGCTAATAAAAAGGCTTTCAATAAATGATTTTAAAAAGAGATATGCCGGTTCGTATATGGGAATCGTGTGGGCACTGGCTCAGCCTGTGGTCACTGTTATTATGTATTACATTGTCTTTGACGTTGTATTTCAATCAAGAGCACAGGCTGTATCAGATGGTGTTGAAGTGCCATATGTGCTGTTTTTGACTGCCGGACTTGTTCCATGGTTTTTCTTTACAGAAGCTCTTACTAATGGAACTACATCACTTTTGGAATACAATTATCTGGTAAAAAAGGTTTTGTTTAAAATCAGTATACTGCCTATTATTAAGATAATTGCAGCGATGTTTATACATCTTTTCTTTATTTTTGTGCTTTTGGTAATAGCTTGCGTTTACGGTTATTATCCAAATATATACTGGCTTCAATTGATATACTACATTGGTTGTGAGTTTATTCTGGTGTTGTCAATAAGCTATGCAACCTGTGCTATAGTGGTATTTTTCAGGGATCTTTTACAGATAATTAATATAGGCTTGCAGCTTTTTCAATGGGCTACGCCTATTCTTTGGAATATCGGAATTGTTCCTGATAAATTCAAATGGATTATTAAGCTTAATCCGATGACTTATATAGTTGAGGGATATCGAAATGCTATTTATGGAGATACATGGTTTTTTGAGCATTTTTATTCGTCAACATATTTTTGGCTTTTCGTTGTAGCTGTTTTTTGTTTTGGGGCGCTTATTTTCAAACGCTCAAAACCGCATTTGGCGGACGTTTTGTAATTATATTTTCTTAGTGAAATTTGATGTACCGCCCGCATCCGACATGACAGAGTAAGCCAGATATACTTGCAGTAAATGAGGAGAAATGCATGGAAAATGGCATTGCTATCGAGGTTAAGAACCTCACAAAGTCATATAAATTATATGATAAACCAATGGATCGTCTGAAGGATTCACTAGGACTTTCCGGAAAAAAGAAGTTTAAAGAACACCTGGCACTTAATAATGTAAGCCTTTCGGTAAAAAAAGGTGAAACTGTTGGAATTATCGGAACAAACGGCTCGGGTAAATCTACCATACTTAAGATTATTACAGGTGTACTTACACCAACATCCGGTGAGGTAAAGGTTGATGGACATATTTCAGCTCTTTTGGAGCTTGGTGCCGGATTTAATATGGAATATAACGGAATTGACAACATCTATCTAAACGGTATGATGATTGGATTTTCAGAGGAAGAGATATCAAGAAGACTTGATTCTATCCTCGAATTTGCTGATATAGGAGATTATGTATATCAGCCGGTCAAGACTTATTCAAGCGGTATGTTTGTAAGACTTGCATTTGCAGTTGCAATAAACATTGATCCTGAGATTCTAATTGTTGATGAGGCACTTTCTGTCGGTGATGTTTTTTTTCAGGCAAAGTGCTATCACAAATTTGAGGAATTCAAAAAGCAGGGAAAGACTATTCTTTTTGTATCACATGATTTGTCAAGCATAAGTAAGTATTGCGACAGAGCAGTACTTCTTAATCAGGGTGTTCTCCTGGGCGAGGGTACTCCAAAAGAGATGATTGATATCTACAAGCAGGTTCTCGTTGGCCAATATCCGCTCCCTGGCAGTGATGTCAAGAACCTTCTTGACGATGATGAGATCAGAAATGCAGCGGCTGATGCAAGTGATAGCGCGGATAAAAAGATTTTACCTGAGGATAATAACAAAAAAACAGGTAAAAAGAAAAAGGAACAGAGTGAACCTTTAAAGAATCCTGATACACTTGAATATGGAGACGGAGCAGCAAAGATAGAAGAGTTTTATGTAACTGATTCAAAGGGACTTCGTTCTAATTCTATTATAAAAGGAACAGACTTTACAATTCACATGAAAGTTAAATTTGTCAGGGATGTTTCTGCTCCTATTTTTGCATTTACCTTTAAAAATATTATGGGTATTGAAATAACAGGTACTAATTCAATGGTTGAAAAGGCTTTTCTTGACCCGGTGAAGGCAGGAGAAGAAAAGGAGATAACCTTTACTCAAAACATGTCACTCCAGGGTGGTGAATACCTTGTAAGTTTTGGAGTTACAGGTTTTGAAAAAAATGATTTTACAGTTTATCACAGATTATATGATGCACTTAATATAACGGTTGTATCTGACAAAAATACAGTAGGCTACTATGACATGAATTCCGTCTGTAAGGTTTCAGATGTGAGGTAAAAAATAAACAAGTGAATTGTTGTTTGTGTTAACTTATAAGCAATGATTCACTTGTGGGGAACGGGCAATATGCAGGAAGAAATAAAAATTGGAAATGTAAGGTTAAATTTTAAGCATTATTCGGGAGTTGATCTATATAGTGATGGCTCCATAGAAAATGACCTTTTACAAATAGTAAAAAAATATAAAAAAGAAGATTATCCCAAGATAATTGAAGAAAAGGCAAGCTGGCCTATTCTTTATCATCTTTCGGATCAGAGAGCAAATATAGTTGAATGGATACCAATGAGCCCGACGGCCAAGGTTCTTGAAGTTGGTTCAGGGTGCGGAGCTATAACAGGTATGCTTTCCCAAAAGGCAGGGGAAGTAATTGCTTGTGACTTATCGCGAAGAAGGTCAGAAATCAATGCTACCAGGAACAGGGAATGTGATAATGTTACTATCCATGTGGGAAATTTTAGAGATATTGAGCCTGATCTTCCTATAGATTTTGACTTCATATTTTTAATTGGTGTTTTTGAGTATGGTCAAGGCTATATCGGCACAGACAGTCCGTATGAGAAATTTCTTCTTATGCTTAAAAAACATCTCAAAAGAGGCGGAAGAATTGTAATTGCTATAGAAAACAGGCTTGGACTTAAATATTTTGCAGGCTGCGCCGAGGATCATCTTGGAAGTTTCTTTTCCGGAATTGAAGGCTACTCTTCAGATAGTGTAGCTAAAACATTTACAAGGAACGGGCTTATAAATATCTTTAAGAAATGTGGTATGAATGATTTTCATTTCTATTATCCATATCCTGATTATAAGCTTATGACTCTTTTACATTCGGATTATTATCTTCCAAAGTACGGTGAACTTCAGGATAATGTAAGAAACTTTGACAGAGACAGACTGGTTCTTTTTAATGAGAAGCATGCCTATGATGATTTGATAAAAGATGGTCTGTATCCGGTGTTTGCTAATTCATTTGAAGTAATTCTCGGTCCGGCACTTGAGACAATATACAGTAAATATAGTAATGATCGTGTGGATGAATTCAAGATACGTACTGACATTGCGTTTGATAAAGCCGGTAGGAAGGTTATAAGAAAATATCCGCTCACAGACGCTGCAAAAGAGCATGTCTTTGGAATAAGAGATGCTTATATGGGGCTTGTTGAAAAGTATAGAGGCGGAGATTTTGAGATTAATGATTGCCAGATAGATGAAAAAGAAGGATGTGCAGTATTTTCATTTGTAAACGGAATTCCTCTTTCAACTCTAATGGATGAATGTCTGGATAAAGATGATTTTGATGGCTTTAACGCTATTTTGAGCGAATATATCCGTAGAATAAGCTATAAGCAGGATTATCCTGTTTCGGATTATGACCTTATATTCTCAAATATTTTGGTAAATGGACCAATTTGGACTATAATAGATTATGAGTGGACTTATGGAAAGTGTATTCCTGCCAGAGAACAGGTATGGAGATCTCTTTACTGCTATAGATTAGAGGACAGAAAGAGAGAAAAGTTTGATATAACGCCTGTTTTGAGTCGGCTTGGTATCAGAGATGAGGATGTTCAGGCTCTTTTGGATGAGGAATTTGCTTTTCAAAAGTATGTCACAGGAAATCACAAGTCTTTAGTTGAAATATGGAAGGAAATTGGCAGAAAGGTTATTCTGCCAAAGGAACTGGCACTGGAGACTGAAGACATTAGAAGAGATGATTGTATTCAGGTTTATTTTGACGAGGGAGATGGTTTTTCTGAGGAAGAATCAATTTTTCCTGAAGAACAGTATGATGACAATAATTCTGTCAGCCTGGATATAAAAGTTAATTCACATGTTAAAACTGTTCGTATAGATCCTGCGTTTGCTCCATGCATGGTTACTATTGAGAGTGCAACCTGGAATGGAGAAGGTTTCTCGGACGACGATGTAGATGTGACGATTCATCCTGTGAATGGCAAGTGGGTTTCTGATGACTCGATAATATTTAATACTACTGATCCAAACATTGAATTCGGACTTACCAGTGATCATTTAAATGTTCAGGATAGAAATCATCTTTGTTTGAAGATGATTATGACTCTTTTACCTGAAAAAGCTGCGAATGCAGTTGTAGATTCGCTTGAAAGTACTGAAACAGAGAATACTCATAAAGAGAATATCTTAACTAAAATCAGTAGGAAGATAGCACAAAAGAGAGACGAAATTTATTATAGAGATGAAGAAGAGGAGTAATATTGGGGAATATGCTCAAAGACTTAGCAAAGACTGCGCTTATAAAATACAGAGTAGGTAAATACAATAAGACGGTAAGAGCCAAGTTATCAGCTTATGACAAATGGCAAAGGGGCTTGGAAAAGCAAAAGGTAGATCCTGTTGAAGCGCCTGTAAGCTATGAAACATCCGAATCGGGTGAACTTATTCCGCACAAGCTGCCGGAACCAAAGGTTAAGGTTGTTCCATATGCGAAGGTGTGGGAGATTGCTGAAGGCAGGTTTGAAGAAAACCAGGTATATCTTTTCGCTTCTCCAAAGGGAAAACTGACTCATAGAGCTGCGGAGGTGGTTAAGCAATATTTTATTGCTCACCCGGAGCATAATGTGGTTTATGCAGATGAAGACGAAATTGGAAAAGGGGGAAAGTATATTCATCCTTATTTCAAGCCGGACTGGTCACCGGATTCCTACCTCAACGGATTCTATATAGGAAGTGTGTTTGCTTGCAGGGCTCAGACACTTCACGACTCCAGAAGTGAATATGACAGTGCTGTCAAAATGCTTGGCGGCACTTCAAATAAGAAAAATACTCCCGAACAGGCTGGGCTTGAGGCATCGCTTCTTTCTGCTGATGTCTTGTTTTGTATGCTTGCTATTCATGAACATGCCTTTGCAAAGAGAACAGGTCTTGAGTTTCCAATAGGCCATATAAGGGAAGTGCTGTTTCATAGAAATGCCGGTCAGGATGTCTTTTACGGAAGAAGCTTTCATAATTCAAGGCATATGTTGCTAAAGCCTGTAACGGTAAGTATTATCATACCTTCAAAGGATCATCCCGAGGTGCTTAAGAGATGTCTGGAATCTATTGTTGAAACAACCGGTGGAGAAGACAACATAACGTATGACATAGTGGTTTTGGACAATGGAAGTGATGCCAAAAATCGTGTCAGGTATGGAGCCTTTATAGGGAAGATTCCCAAGAAAAATGGACTAACAAGAATAAATTATATATACAAGCTTGATGAATTTAATTTCTCGGCAATGTGCAATAAGGGCGTAAGAAATTCAGCCGGAGAGTATCTTTTGTTTTTGAATGATGATATTGAAGCTGTGAGTGAAGGATGGCTTCGCGAAATGCTTTCTCAGGCGCAGCTTAGGCATGTCGGGGCAGTCGGAGCCAAGCTTATTTATCCGGATACTGATCTTATTCAGCATGCAGGTCTGGCCAATGTTAGAAGAGGCCCTGTTCATAAGCTTCAGAAGATGCATGACAATAAAAATCATTATTTTGGCTATAACAGAGGCATCCATAACAATATCGGTGTAACAGGTGCATGTCTTCTTATAAGTAGGCAGAAATTCAATGATATAGGCGGTTTCGCTGAGGAATTAAAGGTTGCTTTCAATGACGTTGATTTTTGCTACAACGTTTTTGAAAGAGGATATTACAATGTATGCTGTAATCATATTTATCTAAAGCATTATGAGTCTCTTTCAAGAGGACTGGACACATTGGATCCAAAGAAGATGGAACGTCTTTCTTCTGAGGGAGAAATTCTCATGAGAAAGCATCCTCAGTTTTATAATGATGATCCTTTCTATAGTCCACATCTTACAGAAGATGAAACTATTTCGGCGATTATTCCAAAAGAGGATTTTGTTACTTTGGAAGAACTTCCCTATGTTACTGCTACAATACATGACAAGGGAATCAAAGATGCAAGGGAAGACCAATGCCTTAGAATTGGCTGTGAGTACAATGGGACTGTAAATAACTGGTTATACGGTTCAAAAATAGAAAATAATGAGGCAGGTTATTATCTTAAAGGGTACAGCTTTGTAATTGGCTCAGATAACGCTATATTTGAGAAAAGATTACTTCTTAGACTGGTAGAGCGTTACGAAGATGGAGCAGGTCCTGCGAGTGAAATGATTTACAGTTTTCCGCTGTATGTGTGGTACAGACCTGACATTAGAGTCAGACTTCAGGACCAGGTCAATGTCGATCTTACAGGATACAAGGTAAAAATAAAGAAAGATTTGCTGCCTCCCGGATATTATCAGGTTGGAATGCTGGCAATAGATAAGACCAGTCGTCTAAAACTTATAAACTGGGTGCCAAATATTTTAAATGTAAAAAAATAACGGAAAAAGAGTAGTATGTCAGATTCAAAAGATTATCAGTCTTTATATGAAAGAGAAAAATTAAAAAGCGCTGAGTTGGCTGGAAGAATAGCAGAACTTGAGGATAAAAATCAGGAACTTCAGTTTAAACTGGACAGGATTAAGAACAATCCAATATGGAAAGCAAGCACTCCGGCCAGAAACACAATGCATTGGGTGATCAGACAGCGCGATAGAATAAGAAACCAGGGATCACTCAAGGGAGTTGTAGCCAAGATTAAATACAAACAGATTGAAAAAAAGGCTATGACACATTATGGAACAGAGAGCTTTCCGAGCGAAGAGACCAGAAAGGAACAAGAACAGGCAGTTTTTGAAAAAATGCCTATGATCTCTATTTTGGTTCCTCTTTACAATACACCGGAAAAGTTTTTGCGGGATATGATCGAATCTGTTCTTGCACAAACTTACGGAAACTGGCAGCTATGTCTTGCCGACGGCTCCGATGCAGAGCATATCGATATCGTAAGTACCATAGTAAAAGAGTATCAAAAAAATGACAAAGCGCTTAAAAAGGAAAATGAAGGTGTAAAATGTAAAATTTCCTACATGAAGCTTTCAAAGAATGAAGGAATATCAGGTAATACCAATCACTGTCTTGAGCTTGCTGAAGGTGAATACATAGGCCTTTTTGATCATGATGATATTCTTCATCCTGAAGTTTTATATTGGTATGTCAAGGCAATAAATGAGGAAAATGCAGATTATATTTATTGTGATGAGACAACTTTCAAGGGCGACGACATCAACAAAATGATAACCATGCATTTTAAGCCGGATTATGCAATTGATAATTTAAGGGCAAATAACTATATTTGCCATTTTAGCGTATTCAAGAGAACTCTTCTTGATGGTACAGAACTTTTCAGGACAAAGTTTGATGGGAGTCAGGATCATGACATGATTTTGCGATTAACTGACAGAGCTGAGCATATTGTGCATGTTCCAAAGCTATTATATTATTGGAGATCACATGCGGGATCCGTAGCATCGGATATAAGTGCCAAGCCTTATGCGATAGATGCAGCTAAAGGTGCTGTTGCAGATCATTTAAGGCGTCATGGATATGATCATTTCAAGATTACAAGCACAAGAGCTTTTGAGACTATTTTTAAGATTACCTACGAAGTTATTGGGACTCCTAAAATTTCAATTGTGATTCCGAACTGTGAACACGCAGATGATCTCAGAAGATGTATTACTTCAATTTATGAAAAGTCAGTATATGACGAATATGAAATTATTGTTGTAGAAAATAATTCTAAGGGATCAGAAATAAAGCAGTATTACAATGAACTGATGACAGGGGCACTTAAAAGTGTTGTAAAAGTAGTGGATTACAATGACTATGTAAAAAAGAATGGTAATAACACTGCGTCATCCGATAAAGTTCCGTTTAATTATTCTGCAATTGTAAATTACGGTGTGGCCAATGCTTCAGGAGAATATATTATTCTTCTAAATAACGATACCCAGGTGATTACAGTCAACTGGATGGAAGAGCTTCTTATGTACGCGCAGAGGCAGGATGTTGGTGCTGTAGGAGCTAAGCTATACTTCCCTGACAGGAAAATACAGCATGCCGGTGTTGTTCTGGGGCTTGGAGCACACAGAACTGCAGGGCACTCACATTATGGTCAGGCCGGAATGAATCTTGGATATATGGGAAGACTTTGTTATGCTCAGGATGTCAGCGCAGTTACCGGTGCCTGTCTTATGGTAAGTCGTCAGAAATATGATGAAGTTGGCGGATTTGATGAAGGATTTGCTGTAAGTCTGAACGATGTGGACTTTTGCCTTAAATTAAGAGAAAAAGGTTATCTTAACGTATTTACACCATTTGCAGAACTGTATCACTATGAATCACTTTCAAGAGGACTTGATCTTGAAGGCGAAAATGCAAAGCGATATGAAAAAGAGTCAGAGCATTTCAGAACAAAATGGAAAAAAGTGCTCGAAAAAGGTGACCCTTATTATAATCCGAATTTTTCATTGGACAGAAGTGACTTTAGCCTTAACATTGAAGACTATTCCAGCTTGAGAACGCAATAAGTCAAATTATTTAATTTATTCGTTTAGTGCAAAAAACATGATATAATTTTAATGGTTTTTCAAAATGCTATTAGATGACAGGAGGATTATGAAATGAGTGAAGCTCAGAAACAGCTTGAGTATTGGTTAAATGATTCTTATTTTGATGATGCAACAAAAGAGGAACTTTTAGCTATCAGAAATAATGAAGATGAGGTTGAAGACAGATTTTACAAAGAGCTTGAATTTGGTACAGGCGGACTTAGAGGTGTTATCGGTGCAGGTACCAACAGAATGAACAAGTACACGGTTCGTAAGGCTACACAGGGACTTGCAAATTATATCAAAAAGCATGGCGGTCCTGATGCTTGTAAAAAAGGAGTTGCAATTTCTTTTGACTGCAGAAGATTTTCTCCTGAATTTGCGGATGAAACAGCACTTTGCCTTGCAGCTAACGGAATCAAAGCTTATGTAAGTGATATCTTAAGACCTACACCTGAGCTTTCATTTGCACTTAGAGAGTTTGGATGCATTGCCGGTGTTATGGTAACTGCATCTCACAATCCACCTGAATACAACGGATATAAGGTATACTGGGAGGATGGCGCACAGGTTACACCTCCTCATGATACAGGTATTATTTCAGAAGTTGTTGCAATCACTGATTATCACGATGTAAAGACAATGTCAAAAGAGGATGCGATAGCACAGGGACTTTATGTATCTTTTGGCGAAGAAATTGATGATAAATACATGGTTGAACTCAAAAAGCAGATCATCCATAAAGATGTTATCGATGAAATGGCAGATAAATTTACAATTGTTTATTCTCCATTCAACGGAACAGGTAATCTTCCTGTAAGACGAGTTCTCAAAGAACTTGGATTTAAAAATGTATTTGTAGTACCTGAACAGGAAAAGCCGGATCCTGATTTTACAACACTTGCATATCCTAATCCTGAGGATCCGAAGGCATTTGAGCTTGCACTTAAGCTTGCCAAGGAAAAAGATGCTGATATTGTTCTTGCAACTGATCCGGATGCAGATCGTCTCGGAATCTATGCAAAAGATCTTAAGACAGGAGAATATGTTGCATTTACTGGAAACATGTCAGGTATGCTTATTGGCGAGTATATTTTAAGAGAGCGCCAGGCTACAGGTACAATGCCTGCTAACCCTGCATTCGTTACAACAATTGTTACTACTAATATGGCTAAGGCAGTTGCTGAGAATTACGGACTTCACTATATTGAAGTTCTTACCGGATTCAAATACATTGGTGAGCAAATTAAACTCTTTGAGCAGAATGGACAGTCATATAATTATGTATTTGGTCTTGAGGAATCCTATGGATGTCTTGCAGGAACTCATGCAAGAGACAAGGATGCAATTGTAGCAGTTATGATGCTTTGTGAGCTTGCTGCTTTCTACAAGAAGCAGGGCAAGAGCGTATGGGATGCTATGATTGATATGTATGAGAAGTATGGCTACTACAAGGAAGGCCAGTACTCCATCACAATGAAGGGCAAGGAAGGTGCAGAGCAGATTGCAGCACTTATGGATAAGCTTCGTTCAAATCCTCCCAAGAAGTTTGGAAAGTGGACAGTAGAGGAATTCAGAGATTATAAGACCGGTAAGACTGTAGATATGGCAACCGGTAAAGAGGGCGAGACAGGTCTTCCTACGTCAAACGTTCTTTATTTTGCTCTTGATGATGATGCATGGTGCTGTGCGAGACCATCAGGTACAGAGCCTAAGATTAAGTTCTATATGGGTGTAAAGGGCAAGAATCTTGAGGATGCTGCTGCACTTCAGGAAGAATTAACAGAAGCTGTAAAGAGCTTTATTTAAAATATTTTATACAGAGGTATTACATGGGAATAAAGAATGCGGTCTCTAAGACAATTGCATATGCAAAACGCAATGGTGGAAAGGCCGCATTTTTTGCTGCCCTTGAAAGAGTATCAGATAATTTACATGATAAGTATTCCTACGTTCCGCTGAGTGAAGAAATAATTCGGGAGCAGAAGCAGGAGTACAAATACTTGGCTGAGGCGGGGAACTGCGTGAGATTTAGCATAGTGGTTCCCCTTTTTAATACACCGGAGAAATATTTAAAAGAAATGATTGAGTCGTGCATCGCACAGACCTATGGAAACTGGGAACTTATCCTGGCAGATGCATCAAAGGTATCATCAGATCTTGCAATGGAATATGCCGGAAATGACCCAAGAATAAAATATTTTCATCTAAATTATAATGGTGGAATATCTGAAAATACCAATAAAGGACTCGAAAAGGCTGGAGGTAATTATATAGGTCTTTTGGACCACGACGATGTACTTACTCCGGATGCTCTTTTTGAAGTCGCAAGAGTTATAAGAAAGAGCATGAAACAGAACAAACTTGCTCAGTATTCCGGCTGTCCTGTAAGACTGATATATTCAGATGAGGATAAATTTGATGATGTAAAAAATGTATATTATGAACTTCATGCAAAACCATCATTTAATATGGATTATCTTTTATCAAATAATTATATCTGTCATTTTACAGTTATAAGGGCAGATATTATTAAAAGACTTAAACTTAGAAAAAAATATGACGGAGCTCAGGACTATGACTTGTTTCTTCGTGCCTGCGCTGAGGCAGTTTTGAATTTGCCACAGGGAGCCGGCCAGATCATGCACATAGGTAAGGTGCTCTATCATTGGAGATGTCATAAAGGATCAACAGCTGCTAATCCTTCAAGTAAGTTATATGCTTATGAAGCGGGGAAAAATGCGTTGACTGATCTTATGATGGAATACAATATAAAAGCAGAAGTTAGACCGTTAAGGCATCTTGGATTTTACAGAATAAGTTATTTACCGGATGTTTTTAGCGGAAGAAAAGATGTGGGGTGTGTCGGCGGAAAGCTCTTAAGTAAAAAAGGAAGAATTTGCGGAGGAGCCTATTTAAAAGACGGCACTGTGATGTATAATAATCTTCCTGAAGGATATAGTGGCGGTCTTCAGCACAGGGCAGTACTTCAGCAGGACTGTTATAGTGTGGATTTAAGGTGTATGAGTATTAGACCGGAGCTTATTCCTCTTTACGAAGAAGTTACCGGGATAACTTATAAGGACAATTTTAGTGAAGCACTTGCGGAAAATGAGCAGGTAGAAAAAAAGTCTATAATAGATGCTTCAGATGACAGATTTAATAAATTAAATAATGAAGAGATAGTGAAATTGAGTATAAAGCTTTGCGAGGAAATCAGAAAGCGCGGCTATCGTGTTATGTGGGATCCTTGTTCGGTTAAAAGGGTATGACAATGGAATCGGTTTCAGTTATTATCCCTAATTACAATGGAAAAAAATATCTGGACGATTGTATTGGGAGTTTAAAAAAGCAGACCTATAGAGATTTTTGTGTTATTATAGTTGACAATGGCTCAACTGATGGCAGTTGTGAGTATATAAGGAATAATTATCCTGAGGTTAAGCTCATAGCCTTACAGAAAAATATTGGTTTTGCCGGTGCGGTTAATGTCGGTATTAAAGCAGCAGAGGGAAAATATGTTTTTTTATTAAACAATGACACTATTTGTGATAAAGAAGCTATTTCAAAGCTTGTTGAAACCCTTTCCTGTGATAATAAACTATTCGGAGTGCAGGCAAAAATGCTTCAGATGAAGAATACGGATATTATTGATGATGCAGGAGATTATTATTGCGCTTTAGGATGGGCATTTGCGCCTTCAAAAGACAAGAATAGTTCAGCTTATTCTCAAAAAAAATATGTCACAAGTGCCTGTGCCGGGGCTGCGTTATATAGAAGAGATGTCTTTGAAAAAATAGGTTATTTCGATGAGGTACATTTCTGTTATTTGGAAGATGTAGATATAGGATATCGAGCCAGACTATATGGATACAAAAATGCCTGCGAACCTAAGTCTTTGGTTTATCATGTAGGCAGTGGCAGCAGTGGTTCAAGACATAATACATTTAAGGTTGAACTTACAGCATCAAATAATTTATACTTTATCTATAAAAATATGCCATTTTTGCAGGTAATTATAAACATTCCTTTTATTTTGGCAGGAATATTTGTAAAGCACCTTTTTTATGCAAAAAAAGGACTTGGAATGGCACATATCAGAGGACTTATAAAAGGGATAAAAAAAATACTGGATAATCCTGACAAAAAGGTCCACTTTGGAGGAGAAAAACTGCTCAGTAGTATTAAAATGCAGCTTGAATTATGGAAAAACTGTTTTTTACTGTTGAGATGGTTTGTGGCTTTTAAATAATGATCAAAGATAACCAGACACATTTAAATAGAGCACATGTTGTTGTGGATGGGCTGCTGGTGGCCGGTTCATACTTGTTCTCTTATTATGTGAAATTTGAATCTTTTATTGCAGATAGAAATCCTGCGGGACATCTTCCGATGCCGGTTTATTTATCTGCGCTTTATTTTTTAGTACCGGGATATCTGTTTTTGTATTATATGGCCAATCTTTATACGTCGAGAAGAGCGCTCAAAATGTGGAATGAGTTCGTAGACATAGTACAGGCCAATATATTGGGAAGTATCGCATTTATGGTAGTGCTTTTCGCTTTAAAGCAAAAGGATTTCTCGCGTTCACTTATAGCAATTTTTTTCATTATAAATATTTCGCTGACTACTATAGCACATGGACTATTACGTAAATTTTTGCGTTATATCAGGAAAAAAGGTTATAACATCAAGCATATTCTTTTAGTTGGGTATTCAAGAGCTGCTGAGGCATATATCAGCAGGATACTGGATAATCCGCAGTGGGGATATGAAGTCGCTGGTGTTCTCGATGATTTTGTTCCTATAGATACGAGCTATCATGGAGTAAAAGTTGTGGGAAAAATTGAACAGCTTGGTACTTATCTTGATAACGGAAATTATGATGAGATTACTATAACTCTTCCACTGGATGATTATGACAGATTGGAGGAACTTGTTGCTCAATGTGAAAAGTCCGGAGTTCATACCAAATTTATTCCGGATTATTCATCTCTTTTCCCAAGTAATCCATATACAGAGGATGTACAGGGAATTCCTGTAATTAATATACGATATGTACCACTTACCAATTCTTTTAATAAGATGGCGAAGAGAGTGGTCGATATTGTTGGATCATTAATAGGTATCGTTCTTACTTCCCCTATTATGCTTGCGGCAGCTATTGCTGTTAAATTAAGCAGCAAGGGACCTATAATTTATAAACAAGAGAGAATAGGACTCAATGGAGAGCCTTTTATGATGTATAAGTTTAGGTCGATGGAGGTTCAGACAGTTTCAGAGGAAAAGAAAGGCTGGACTACAAGGAATGATCCCAGAGTAACTAAAGTAGGAGCGTTTCTGCGAAAATTCAGTATAGATGAACTTCCGCAGTTGTTTAATATATTGGTCGGGAAAATGAGTCTTGTTGGTCCAAGACCAGAAAGACCACAGTTTGTTGAAAAATTTAAAGAACAGATACCTAGATATATGGTTAAACATCAGGTAAGACCAGGACTTACCGGATGGGCTCAAATAAACGGATATCGCGGAGATACTTCGATCAGAAAGCGAATTGATTACGATATTTATTATATAGAAAACTGGTCTATGGCATTTGATATAAAGATAATTCTTGGAACAGTAAGATATGGTATTTTTAATAAGAATGCATACTAAACTTGTATAATTTATTTATTTATGGCAAAATGGTATGGTGGTATGGGAGTACCACCATATTTTTTTGTTTAAAACGGCTGTTTCTATTAGTTACAAGGGGAAAAGGAGATTATGGAAAATGTCAAATCGTGATGATGAGTACTACGAAAGAAGTAGTAACAGAAGATCATCTCAGAGGGGATCTAGAGACGACAGATATAGAGAAGAAAGATACACAAGAGACGATAGATATAGAGACGATAGATATCAGGATGATGATTATAATGACTATGATGAAGAGTATGATTATGAGGATCGACCTGCGCGCAGGAGAAATCCTCAGACTTCTTCAAGAACTTCGTCATCAAGAAATACTTCATCCAGAAGCAGTTCTTCCAGAGGAGGCGCTTCCAGAAACGGAAGTTCTCGTGGAAGTTCGACAAGGAGTAGTGCTTCAAGAGGAAAAACTACAAGAGGAAAGAAGAAAAATAATAAAAATAAAGTTATCGTACTGCTGACTGCAGAAGTTGCACTTGCTTTGGTACTTATCTATGTGGCATATACTGTTTTCTTTAAAGTAGACGTTACCAAGGTTGGCAAGGTTAATATGGATGAGCAGGTTATCACTGAGAGTATCAATGAAGGCGTTGCAGATAATGAACAGATGGCTGGTTATACTAACCTTGCGTTATTTGGTGTAGATTCTCGAGAAGGCGAGCTTACCAAGAAAACAAGATCAGATACAATCATTATTTGTTCAATTAACAATGAAAATGGTGATATAAAGCTTTGCTCAGTTTATCGAGATACATATCTTAATCTTAGTAATGACGAATATACAAAGTGTAATGCTGCATATGCAGAAGGTGGTCCTGAACAGGCTATTTCAATGCTTAACATGAACCTTGATATGGATATTGAGGATTTTATTACGATTGGTTTCAGAGGACTTACTGATGTAGTTGATGCTCTTGGTGGAGTAACTATTGATGTTACTGATGCTGAGATTTCACACCTTAATAACTATCAGTCAACTATGGCTACAGAAATGAACAGAAGTTATACACCGGTTACAAGCTCTGGAGTACAGACACTTGATGGACTTCAGGCAACTGCTTATTGTCGTATCAGATATACAGCAGGCGATGATTTCAGACGTGCAGAGAGGCAGAGAACAGTCCTTATGGCTTGCCTTGATAAGGCAAAAACAATGAGCTATTCTCAGCTTGAAGAGGTTGCAAATAAAGCATTTGGTGAGACATATACTTCACTTGATTTGTCTGAGATACTCGCCCTTCTAAAGAATGTTGCAAATTATAATGTGGTAGGCAATGATGGATTCCCTGAGGAATCTTTGAGAGCTACAGGAACAATCGGAAAGAAAGGAAGCTGCGTAATACCTGTTGACCTTCAGTCTAATGTTACATGGCTTCATCAGTTTTTGTTTGATGATAATGAGTATACTGTTTCGTCTGATGTTCAAAAGTATAGTGATAAGATTAAATCAGATACAAGCTCATATTTGAATCAATAATTATTTGTTTATAACAGGTAATGAATAAACGGGGCCGGGTTCGATTAGAGCCTGAGCTCCGTATTTTTTACAGGAGAAATAATGCATACAGTAGATGTTATAATACCTACATACAAACCGGATATTTCAGTATTGAGATTGATTGATGATCTTGAAAGACAGTCATTGGCACCTTCTCACATAATTATTATGAATACCGAGGAAAAGTACTGGACTAAGCTTATTCAAGAAAGTAAAGAAGATCCGTTAGAAAAATATGATAATATAATTATACAGCATGTCTCTAAAAAAGAGTTTGATCATGGAGAGACAAGAAATCAGGGAGTAGCGCTGTCTGATGCGGAATTTTTCCTTATGATAACACAGGATGCATTTCCAAAGGATAGACAGCTTATTGCGAATTTAAGTAAAGCCCTTGATAGAGATGTTGCAGCAGCTTATGCAAGGCAATATCCGAAAAGTGACTGCAACCTGGCTGAGAGATACTCCAGAAAATTTAATTATCCAAATGAGCCTATGAAGAAAACGCAGGCGGATGTGGGAAAGTTAGGTATAAAGACATATTTTTGCTCAAATGTCTGTGCTATGTACAGAAGAGATGTATATAATGCAATTGGTGGTTTTACTCACAAAACTATATTCAATGAGGATATGGTTTATGCCGGAAATGCGTGCCAAAGAGGCTATGCAATTTGTTATGTCCCTGAGGCTGCGGTTATTCATTCACACAATTATACTTGTATGCAGCAGTTTCATCGTAATTTTGACCTTGGAGTTTCACAGGCTGATCACCCTGAGATTTTTGGAACGATAAGCTCTGAATCGGAAGGAAAAAAGATGGTGCTGCAGACTATACAACATTTTAGACACATAGGAAAAATGTATTTGGTACCTCATTACATTATAATGTGTGGATTTAGGTGGCTTGGATATAAGCTTGGAAAAAACTATAAGAAGTTGCCTGGATTTGTGATTATTGCTTGTTCAATGAATAAAGAGTATTGGAAATGAGTATTACTGCTTGGCTTTAGCTGAAATAACTTCTACGGATAAAAGCATTACTAATTAAAATGAGAACCAATGTCAAACATAGTTTAATATGAGGAGAGATAATGGAACTAGATCTTGCAGGTATCAATGTAAGGATTTCTGATGATATAAATACTTGGGAAGAAGTTAATCTGTTGTACAATTCTGCCTTAAAACAGATTACCACTAAGATAGAGATTCTTAATGAAGAATTTCAGGAAGTACACAGATATAATCCGATAGAACATACAAAAGCCAGACTTAAAGCTCCAGAAAGTATAGTAAAAAAACTTAAGAGAAGTGGCTATGAGTCTACTATAGAAAATATGGTGCGGTACGTAAATGATATAGCAGGAATACGTATTATCTGCTCATTTACATCAGATATATATAAAATTGCTGAAATGATAAGTAATCAGAAGGATATTCGTGTTCTTCTGGTTAAAGACTATATTATGAATCCAAAGGACAGTGGTTATAGAAGCTATCACATGATCGTATCTATGCCGGTATATCTTTCTGACCGCATAGTAAATGTAAAAGTGGAAATACAGATTCGTACTGTTGCGATGGATTTTTGGGCTTCTTTGGAGCATAAAATACAGTATAAATTTGAAGGAAAAGCTCCTGTTCATATAAATTCGGAGCTTCATGAGTGTGCGAGAATGGTTGCGGATCTTGATGCACGCATGCTTTCTCTTAATGAAGAGATACAATCTTTGTCAGATACGAAAAGTAAGAATATGATTAATTATACTGTGTGAATTGTATAATATTCGTAAATATATGGCATTGTGGAATGCCATATTAATGAGGAGTGGGTAGATACGGTTTCCCGCACCTACCCTATTATGAAAAAATCTATCTTTCGTATTTTAGTTGCCGTTTTGTTCATCGGCTATGTAAATAATATACAAGACAATTATGAATAAATTATGAACAAGACATGAACGAATGGTAAAAACAAACAATAAAGTTTTTTTATATTGTTTAAACTTGTTAAAAATGCATAATAAATGTATTATACAATAGTTGAGAAATGCGATGTCGGGCAATTGGGGAGACTATGATGTCCGGGAAAGGCAAAATACGTTGGGAGGAACTAAATTGGATAACTTCATGAACAGGCTTGCGGAGAAAATTACAGCGCAGGATATTATTAAGGCTAATTCACAGGCAGAGGCCGCTGAAATAGAAAGAATAAGGCAGGAAGCTGAACAGTACAGGGCGCAGATGGATGAACTTCGTCAAAATGCACAAGAATATCGTTCTTATCTGGATGAGATGAGAAAAGATGTAAAAGAGTATAAAGCTCAGCTTGAGGAAATGAGGCAGAATACTCTCGACTACAAGGAAAAACTTGAAGAAAATGACGTTAAGATTCATGATGTTGGAGTTCAAATATACAGAAATGTTCAAGCAATTGTTGAAAAAAATCATGACTTTGCTAAAGAAGAATTTAAAAATATCAATAATAGGTTTGAGACACTTCAGGTTACTGTGGAAACAAAGAACGGTGCGTTATTGCCTCTTACAATTATAACCATGATTTTGGTGATAGCAGATCTTGCGATTAATATCCTGCATTATCTTGCGATTTTTTAATAAATAATATTGTTACAGAAAGATAGTTATATATGAATTTTGGGGATACAATTTTTAGAAATAAGATAAAAATATGGTTTTTACATTCTACGTTAATAGTTATTGCTGTTTGGATTTTATTTATGCCTAGTATGGTGAAATATCAAAAAGGTGGAAATAACATTTTTAAAGTGATTTTAAACGATGTAGAAGTTGGAACAGTTGAGTCTAAAGATGATGCGTATAAAGCTCTAAGAATGGCAAGAAGAGCGATTTCTGCAAATGATGAAGAACTTACACTTGCGACAGCCAATATTGCTGTTGAAGGAAGCAATGTACTATGGTCTTCTGTGGATTCTGCACAAACAGTTTCTGAGCGAATGGAAGAGATTCTTTTGAATAGTAAAAAGAGCACACTTAGCAGAGCGTATTCTATAAAGATTAATGAGTTTTCAGTGAATCTTGCCGGTATAAATGAAGTTATGAATCTTCTTGATACAGCTCTTTCCAAGTATGATACAGAGGATACATACAATGTTAATCTTGTTCTGGATTCTACAAGGGAAGTTAACGTACTTACAACACAGGTTTTGAGCAAAGAAGAAGTGCAAAGAGAGGAACAAATTGCTCAGACAAGCATGCCGGAGGCTGGATTTGAAGCTGAAATTTCAGATATTGTAAATGCGGCAACACCGCTTGCTTATGACAAGGATTTTTCTGACTATGATCTGGGGCTTGTAAGCATGGATTTTGCAGATAAGGTTGAAATCGTTGAATGTTATTTGCCTGAGGAAGAACTAACAGATTTATCTGTAGCTATAGATGAAGTTACCAAGGATAAAGAAACAAATCAGATTTATGAGGTAAAGTCAGGAGATACACTTAGTTCAATTGCTCTTGCATATAATCTTACGGTTGCAGACCTGATTGCTATGAATGAATCTCTTGAGGATGAATATACAAGAATCAGAACAGAAGATGAGCTTATAGTAACTGTTCCTGAACCTGAATTATCAGTCGAATATACAGTTCAGGAATACTATGAAGAAGATTATGAAGCAGAAGTTCAGTATGTTGATAATGACAGCTGGTATACAACTCAAACTAAAGTAATACAGGAGCCTTCTGCAGGACACAGAAATGTAGTTGCACTTATAACATATCTTGATGATGGTGAGGTTTCGCGCGAGATAGAAAAAGAGGAAATAACATATCCTGCGGTTGCAAAAGTGGTTGAAAGAGGAACAATAGTACCTCCAACATATATTAAACCTATTTCCGGTGGCAGATTATCTTCCGGATTTGGAAAAAGAAATACAGGAATCAAAGGAGCCAGTACCTATCATAAAGGAGTTGACTGGGCTACCCCTGTCGGTACTGCTGTAGTGGCATCTTCATCAGGTGTTGTAACTAGAGCAGGATGGGGAAGCGGATACGGATATTGTATTTATATCAAACACTCCGACGGAAGAGAAACAAGGTACGGCCATTTGTCAAAAGTACTTGTTTCAGTCGGCCAGTCTGTTTCACAAGGACAAAAGATTGCTTTGTCCGGAAACACCGGTGTATCATCCGGCCCTCATTTACACTTTGAGATTTTGATAAACGGTACACAGGTGAATCCGCTAAATTACTTGAACTGAGTAAGCGTTTTACAAATGCTTCACTTTGTGATATATTTTATATTTGTTCAATTGTGAAAAAAGAAACTTATTTAAATGCAACAGAGAGGTTGCTCATGGAAAAATATGTAATAAAAGGTGGCGTTCCTCTTGTAGGAGAAGTTGAAATAGGTGGTGCCAAAAATGCCGCACTCGCCATTTTAGCTGCTGCTATAATGTCTGATGAGACTGTCTATATTGATAATATGCCTGATGAGGCAGATACAAATGCAATGCTTCAGGCGATATCAAGTACAGGTGCGTTTGTAGATCGTACAGGCAGACATTCTGTAAAAATAAATGCATCTCAAATACATGATTATACTATTGAGAATGATTATATAAAGAAAATCAGAGCTTCTTACTATCTTTTGGGAGCTCTGCTTGGAAAATACAAAAAGGCAGGAGTTGTTCTTCCAGGAGGCTGTAATATAGGATTAAGACCTATAGACCAGCATATCAAGGGCTTTACAGCGCTGGGAGCTTCTGTAAATATTGAACATGGTATTATTGATGCCCGTGCAGATAAGCTTGTAGGAAGTCATATTTATCTTGATGTGGTAAGCGTAGGAGCTACTATTAACATTATGATGGCTGCTGCTATGGCTGAAGGCAAGACTATAATTGAGAATGCTGCAAAAGAGCCTCATGTAGTTGATTTTGCCAACTTCCTTAACAGTATGGGCGCCAACATAAAAGGTGCGGGAACTGATGTTATCAGAATCAAGGGCGTTGAGAAATTTCATGGAACAGAATATACAATAATTCCGGATCAGATTGAAGCCGGGACATTTATGCTTGCAGCAGCAGCAACAAAAGGCGATATAACAGTTAAAAATGTTATCCCAAAGCATCTTGAGTCTATAAGTGCAAAGCTTATAGAAATGGGGTGTCAGATTCAGGAATCTGACGATGCAGTAAGAGTGGTTGCAACAAGGCGTCTTCAGAATACTCATGTGAAGACTCTTCCTTATCCTGGATATCCTACAGATATGCAACCTCAGATTACAGTTGCACTAGGACTTGCAAGTGGAATTAGTATTGTAACAGAGAGTATTTTTGAAAACAGATTTAAATATGTTGATGAATTGACTAGAATGGGTGCATCTATCAAGGTTGAAGGTAGCACTGCAATTATAGAAGGCGTTGATAAATATACAGGTGCTGTTGTTTCTGCTCCTGATCTTCGAGCGGGTGCTGCTTTGGTGATTGCAGCTCTTACTGCTGAAGGATATTCCACAATCGAAGATATTAAGTATATCGAAAGAGGTTATGAAGATTTGGATGTCAAGCTTAGAGAGCTCGGTGCCCATATTGAAAAAGTTGATTCTGATCGTGACATACAGAAATTTAAATTGAAGAATGCATAAAAAGAAGCTGTAAAAATGAATTTTCATTTTTGCAGCTTCTTTTTTATTGAAAAATGCTTCTGTTATATTTTTAGTTAATTAGAGTATTTCCTGAATATATACACCGGGACATTTTGACAAGTCAATATAGTCATTTTTGATTTTAATCGTTGGTCGTGAGAGATAATTTCTGTTTATGAATACAATTTCACCTACTTCACCGGTATTTAAAAGTACAGTGTTGAGCATATAGGTATTTACGATGTTCTCCAAGAAACAGAGCATCATCTCTGTATCATATTTCTGCAAATCCTCTTCAAACATTGATATAGCTATAAAAGGACAAAGTGGTGCACGATAGTAACGAGCACTTGTCATAGCATCATAAACATCTGTAATTGAGACAAGCTTGGCATATCGGTCTATCTGCGGAGCTTTTAAACCACCTGGATAACCAGTTCCATCGCATCTTTCATGATGCATAAGTGCAGCATTTTTTACATGAATGCTTATTGTTACATTTTTAAGAACGTCAAAACCCTTTTGAGGATGGGTTTTTACTATCGAGTATTCACTGCTTGTAAGCTTTCCGGGTTTGGTTATGATGTCCTCGGGAATTGCAAGCTTTCCAATATCATGAAAAAGACCAGATAATGTAGCTGTTTCAATTTCTTCTTTACTCCATCTTAACCACTGCGCCAGTATATTAGAGGCAAGTGCTACGTTTATGCAATGTGTATAAGTTGCGTCATCGTAGTTACGCAGATTATTTAACATTTCGAAGACAGCAGAATTAGTCTGTCCTTTTTGGAGAAGCTCATATATAGGTGCCAGAAGACGTTTGTAATCAAATTCCTTATTTCCGGCAACTAAGTCGCTAATTTCATTTTTGAATTTCTCTGCGCATTTTTCAAAATCAGCCTTAAAAATCTGAAATTCTTTTGTTTGTTTTATTCTTTCGGAAGCTGTGATTTGTCCATCGGGGAGACTCGATATGGTCATTATTTCCCCAATTTCATTGTCATGTACTAAAACTTCATCAATTGAATAAAAGGTGAGTTTTGCAATGTCTTTTTGGGTAAGTATGGTTCCTTTTTCAAAAAGAATATTAGATTTAGGTGTTAGTACCGCATCGGCAAGAACCATTCCGGGTACCAGCTCTTTGGTGATGATTTTTTTCATTAATACTCCAAATAAATTATAAGATGTAACAATCTAGATCGACAACTGATGACAACGCAGTAGATTTAAATTATAGCAAGCATATAATCAAGTTAATATAAAACAGCTACACTAGTATAATATGTGAGATGCAAGTATGTATATCATAACAATCATATAGCAAAACAATATTGTTCTGAGAATACTTTTAAAAAATGTGTTAAAAAAATTATAGATACGTGTAAAAAAGTTGTCAAATGAGCTTGACATGATGCTTATATCCTGTTTTTGACAGCGTTTTGAAAGAAAAAGTCCCGTAGCCCGCTCTGTAAGCGGATTACAGGACTTTTATATATTTCACGGATGCACGTTACGCTATCCTTATGTTGGCAGTCATCAAAAAAGGAAGCCCGGCCT
>JAFSQI010000103.1 GCA_017446685.1 Butyrivibrio sp. | reverse complement strand
TAGATACTGTAGTCCATATCATTTCCGACGCTGTCTTTATCTGCAATGACGATTTTCATTTTTGATCTTCTCCTGTGTTTTCTTCTTTATAAGATCCTTTTCATGCCTATAGCAACATATTATCACATAGCAAAGGCAGTTCACTTATCTTTTGATTATAAGATTATGGTATTACAAATCTATATTTTTTAATCAGCGAATAAACAAAAAGTAATACCAAAGCCTTCATACTCAGGCTCTTAGTATTATTTTTCATTCAATAATAAAGCTTTTAATATCAAAAAATAATACCAATACCATTTATTCCCAGACTCTTGGTATTATTTTGCAATCATTAGTAAGTCTTTTTATAGCAAAAAATAATACCAAATGTATCTGTACACAATACTTGTTATTATTTTTTTAATGTCAGTAATACTAAGCCCCACATTTTCAGCATAATGGTATTATGTCGCCAATGCAAAAATTAAAAGCCTAATACGTTGCGTTGCCAATGGCCTAATAAGTCATCTGCACCTAAGTTATAAACAATTAATTCACATAAAAAACAGGAAAACATTTCATTTCTCGATCATCAAGAAACAAAACATTTTCCTGTCAATTTAAAATCAAAACAAGCTTTTCTGCATTATCAGATTAAAACAAGCTTTTCAGCATCCATTATGCAAATGGATTCTCTGTTGGGTATGGAAGAGATGCAGGCTGGTTGTAGCCGATTGTCTCTGCTCCAACATACTTGAATACTTCGAAGAGAGCCTTTCCGAAGTGACCAAATGCAACTGCGCCATGGTGAGGGAAGTTGCCCTGGATAAGTACGTGTCTGTAGAATCTGCCCATCTCAGGAATAGCGAATACACCGATACCACCGAATGATCTTGTAGGAACGTTAAGAACTTCGCCCTGTGCAACATAAGCACGAAGGTGGTTGTCAGATGTGCTCTGAAGTCTGTAGAATGTGATATCTCCAGGAGCGATATCGCCTTCAAGAGTTCCCTGTGTAACTTCCTCAGGAAGGTTACGAGCCATGATTCTCTGGAACTTCATCTCGCAGCTTGCAAGCTTGCTTGTGCATGTATTTCCGCAGTGGAAGCCCATGAATGTATCTGTGTGCTTGTAATTAAACTTGCCCTTGATGCTCTCTTCGTACATATCAGCAGGTACAGAGTTGTTGATATCAAGAAGTGTAACAGCGTCGTTAGAGATGCATGTTCCGATAAACTCACTGATTGCGCCATAGATATCTACTTCGCAAGATACAGGAATTCCACGGCCTGTAAGTCTTGAGTTTACGTAGCAAGGAACGAAACCAAACTGTGTCTGGAATGCAGGCCAGCACTTACCGGCGATAGCAACATACTTCTTGCCACCTCTGTGCTCCTCGATCCAGTCAAGAAGTGTAAGCTCGTACTGAGCAAGCTTTGAAAGGATTTCAGGCTTCTTGTTACCAGCGCCAAGATCCTTCTCCATATCCTTAACAACATCAGCGATTCTAGCGTCGCCGGCATGCTTGTTGAATGCTTCGAAAAGATCAAGCTCTGAGTTCTC
>JAFSQI010000102.1 GCA_017446685.1 Butyrivibrio sp. | reverse complement strand
TCAAAAAAGACCGCTGAATCAGCTCGGCAAAAGCTGCGGTCTCTTTTGATTGTAGTTGTTAACTGAGCCATCCGTCTATCGGGTGGCACTCTTTACAAGAAGATAATAACATATTTTAGCGCTAAAGCAAATAAGAAATTTGGGGGAGATGCAATGAAAGTACAGTCGCTGTTACAGTTCAGACCCTAGCTTGAGATAAGAAGACCGGTAGACTACACTTGATTCATCAAGTCGATCTACCGGCCTTTTGTCTATCGAAGATCTTCGATACGCTGTCATATACGCTGGATTCTGGATCCTGCCTTAATGATAGAAGCATGCTCATGCTCTGACAGAGGTAATCAATGCTCGCATCCGAGCGGAAACTCATGACTTGATGCTGCTTGCGTTTATAGGCACGCAAAAGGCGTTCCGCCATTTATGCGGAATTCCGCATAACTAAGCGAGAGATTGGCGAGAGTCTTCAAGCGAAAGCAAAAACAGATGATGGTTTTCAGAAGCAGAGACAATTTTGAATATGTCTGTGACAGCCTGGGAATTCTATATACGCTAAAGTTTGAAGAAGGAAATCTATACAACAGGGTAACAGATATCTTTGACCGGAAGCGTTACAGAAAAAAGAAGAAAAAGAAAGTAGAAGAAGCCGATGTGAGTGCATGATCACATCGGCTTTATTCGTGAACCACTGGCTAACAACTGAATTGTAACAGCTATGCGGAAAATGTGAGATTTGGCAAGGGAAATGTGTTTGACAGAGCAGCCTGAGAATGTTAAGATTAAGACGTAAAGACAAATAAAAAAGGATGCCACCGGCAACGGTAGGCTTCCTAAATTAGACTAACAAGTTAGCCGTCCAAAGTATTGCCAGTACCGGGGCGGCTATTCTTGTGTTTTACTATTGCGTCCGATGGCGTATCCGAGACCGAACGCAGTAAGCACGAGGCTGATAACAGCGATTAATCCTTCAATCGTCAACATTTGCGGTCCTCCTTTCCGGTGAAGACTAGGCACATAGGCCAGTACAACAGTTTCAGTCCGGAGGTAGTATTACGTTTGAATATTCGACCTCCGAACATAGGGTGCATAAAGCACATTCGGAAGGCCTGACCGTCCGCCACGCTTTCGCGCCAAGGGTGACATCCGTGAGATTGATGATATCATTAATCTATTTTAGCTGTAAAGGATTTTTTCTGCTCTGATGTTGATATGTAAAGCCTTACTCACAGATTATATAAACGTTGGGTCGAGTCCTGCATTCCGCATTGGCTGTAGATATCTTTCAGAAATCTTAAGAATAACTTATTCACGATAATGATTAAACTAAAAAATGTCACGTTATATTGGAATGTGAAGTATATATTTTTACATGTAGGAAAGAGCGGATAAGTAATATGGATTATCATGTTAATATGAATGGAATTCCTGTAATTGCACATTACAGCACAAAAGAAATAGAAGAACTTTTTATTCCGATACTTCAAAGGCTTACAGAAATGCAGAAGGAAAAGAACAAAAGACTTCTTGTATTCTTAGCGGCGCCTCCTGGAGCAGGAAAGAGTACATTATCAAGTTTCCTGCAAAAGATTTCTGAAGAACGAAAAGATTTGACGGACATTCAGGCAATAGGAATGGACGGCTTTCACAGACGTCAGGAGTATTTGATTTCACATACTGCAATGAGAGATGGGCATGAAGTAAGAATGGTTGATATCAAAGGCGCACCTATAACATTTGACCTTATGGCTTTTCGACAGAGAATAGAAAGTGTACTTCAGAATCAGATTGTTGGATGGCCGGATTATGACAGGCATCTGCACAATCCTGTTGAGAATGCGATAACTGTTGAGAAGGATATAATACTCCTTGAAGGGAATTATCTTTTGCTTGATGAGGAAGGCTGGAGAGATCTTAAGAAACTAGCAGATTTTACTATTTTCATAAAAGCAGATGAAAATATGCTTAGGGAGCGTCTCGTAGACAGGAAGATTAAGAGCGGGAATGCACCTGAAAAAGCTGGCGAATTTGTAGATTATAGTGATATGGTTAATGTGCGGCTTTGTCTTGAACGGTCACAGAAACCGGATGTGATGCTTTATATAGATGAAGACGGTGAATATCGGGAAAAATTAGATAATAAGCTATAGTAAGCGGAATATTCTTTTTAAGCTTACCATATAGGTGTAGTTAAAGGGACAAAGTTAATGTTAAGTTGTCACTCATATATTGGCTGACAACTGAATAGTAAAAAGGCATATACCAGAGTATATATTTGGTATATGCCTTTTCATCAGCGACTATACATTGCTGCGTTCCAGTCTGCAATCCCCATGTACGACGCAGCTCTATTTATATATGAAGCAGCATTTGCGCCATTCATATTTTTGAAATATTCAAATGACAATTTTCTGCCGCCTTCCATATTTGTAAGACCAACAGCCAAGCCATTTTTTACTTCATCGATTGAGTCGGTCTGTCTGTTGAAGATAATCATATTTATATTAGAATTAGTCATAGTTCTTTGATAGGCATACACGATAGCTGATGCCTGCGCTTCTTCACCCTGAGTGTCTGAGTAACCGATTTCTGTAAGTAGTATCGGTCTGACAGCATTCTTAGTGTTTCTCATATAGGGAAGACTCATGTAATCTGTCAGTACATCTATATTTTCCATTGAAATATATCCGGTATCAAATGTGTGCTGTGTCATGGAAGCACTTTCTACATCCTTTGGAGTCCAAAAGCTGGTCCAGGTCATTGGATAGTTGTATGGATGCTGCGCCACAGCCCAATCAAAATTTCCCTGATTAGTAACTACAGTATTTATAGCTTCCAGCATACTTCTTGCTGAATAATAGGTGCTGTTGTGAATTTGCGTCCAGTTCTGGTCAAGGCTGATGCATACTGTTGCATTTGCATTATTACTTTTAATAGCGTTGTAGCATACTCTCAGAGAATCAGCATATAGCTGAGCATACTGCATTTCGTCAGTAATAGAAGAGTAGTTCCAGGCATTTTTGGCATTGACTTCATTGCCTATAACCCAGTTATCAATTTGCCCAAGACCGTTTTGCCCGTTATATCTAAATGCCAGGAAGGCAACCACAGCTTCAAGATTTTCAAGTCCCTGAGCATCTGAGGTGTTCATCAGATAGTAATTGCTTTTTCCGATTCCGCTAATAGCACTGGGCGATATCATAAAGGAATCTTCCTGTGAGTAGGTATTTAACAGAACCATTGTTAGGCCAATACCCTGATTTGTTGTTGTTCTGACGCAGTGATCATATTTTAGTACTGCAGCTTTATCATAGTAATAGGTTTTTCCGTTATAGGTAAAAGGAATTGTCCTATCCCCACCAATAAAGTCAGAAAGATTTATGTTATAAGCGCCCTGTTCAACGCCAAGTTCTAAAGATTCTGTATTTCCGTTTCCAATCTTCGCACCATCAAGTATAAGTCCCTTTTTTCCACTGTTTATTCTTGCAGGAGAACCTTTTGCCAAAACTTCCGGATTAGTGATATATCTGCATCCTGTCACGGGAACAATGTTACCGGACTGAAGTACGGCAACCTGAAATTTGTCATATAGATGACTTGACTCTGTATAGTGTCCCAGTGGAAAAGAAAAGGTTGCAGAAGCAGCAAGCTGTGCAGAAGCAACAGGGGAGCCGGATGGCGCTGTTTCATAAACTTTTTCTGCATAAAGATAGTATTTTCCATCATCAGAGGATGGAAGATCAGTTGAAGATACCTGAACAACTACGTTTGAACCTGAAATAGATGCGGATGTTATTGTACATGCCCCCTGACCCGCAGCAACGACTTTAATGTTAAAAAAAGAAAAGCCACTAAGTGATATAGAAATAAATAAAGCAGCCAAAAAAAGTGGTGAAAAGAAATACTTTTTCAAAATCATACCCCTCCTGTTATTTGATGACTTCTTGAAATAAAGTAATGTTTTTCATACATTTACATTAATAAATTATACCAAAAGTCTCAGGAACTTTATATTTCTAAACATATTTTCTCTTTTTTTCTGCATAAATTTACTCCTTATCCAAGGAGAGCATGTGTTTGCATAATTCTAAAATGTGTGCTATAATACTAACTATACTAACTATAGAATACTGATAAGGAATTTACAATCGTGTACAGAACAAGGCAATACAGGATAAACCAAAACCACATACTCTATGACTACTGCAGGGATATCTGCAGATCATCAGCCGTTCTGTACAACAGGGCAAATTTCATCTTAAGGCAGTATTCGTCATCAGTTGATTCAATGGCTGAGTTCAAGCCTCTTTTCTCCAATCAGATGATGATTTACAGGCTCGTAAGGGATAATCTTTCAGGGACTAAATATCTTGGTGATAGCAAATGGCTATCATACAATGCATTGGACCATCTGCTAAAGATAACAAGGGATAAGGCATACTATGCCCTTCCGGCTCAGGCTAATCAGCAGATATTAAAGCTCCTTCTTAGGGACTATAAGTCTTTCTTTGAAGCTATAAAAGCATATGGCAGGAATCCTGAAACCTTCACAGGCTGTCCTAAGATGCCGGGATATATATCACGGGGCTCGTTTAAAACAGCCATCCTGACAAATCAGATCTGCAGGATTAATAATGGCTTCCTTAAGTTTCCCGGAACCAGGGATAAGCTGTCTCTTGGCCAGCTCCATGAAAAAGTATGCCTTAAGGAAGTACGTATAAAGCCCAGTGGAAACTGCTTTGTCCTGGATGTGGTTCTTTCTGTTCCTGATAAAGGAATAATGCCAATGTCTGATAAGGATATCCTCTCTGACCTTTCGGATGTATCAGATCTGAAGGGCTTGAGAGTAATGGCTATCGATCCCGGAACAGACAACATAGCTGCTGTAGCAAACACTTTTGGTGCAAGGCCATTTGTGATAAAGGGAGGTGTGATCAAGTCAATCAACCAGCTTTACAACAAAGAGATGAAAAGACTCTCTTCCTGTGCCATGATATGTAACAACAGGTACAGGACAAG
>JAFSQI010000101.1 GCA_017446685.1 Butyrivibrio sp. | reverse complement strand
GAAAATACAAGAACAAGCTGAATGCTTTGAACAACGTTGAAATGAAGCTTGTTCTTGTATTTGAATCTTTATGAATTACGACGTAGACGAAAACAAGCATTTATGTCCGCTTATATATTGGCTGACAACTGAATTGTAACTTAACAATACTCTTCCTCATACCACTGCTGGAACATAAGAATGTACCATATTTGAATGCGATAAATGCCCCTTTGTGTATAATCAGTCCAGATTTTATCAACTACATCAGCGTCAAGTATACCCTGCTTTCTGATTTTATCCCTGTCAAGAAGATTCTCTGCCCAGTCCCTTAAGTCTGAATCCAAAAGCCACTTTTCAATCGGAATGGAAAATCCCTTCTTTGGGCGCTCCATCATTTCTTTGGGAACATATCTGTATAAAACGTCTCTAAGCACCAGCTTTCCGGTCTTGTCCTGTCTTAGATACTCAAGTGGAAGGCTCCATGCAAATTCGACAACATCTCTGTCAAGCATTGGCACTCGTGTTTCCAGTGAAACCGCCATAGCAGTCCTGTCAACTTTTACAAGAATATCATCAGGATGGTAAACCAGCATATCCATAAGCATTATCTCATGATTGGGCTCTTGTAAATAATCTCCGTCAAGCTGTGTGTATTTATACGGAAGTCCGGTGTGCTTTAACGCAATCTTTTTTATTATAGGATCAGTTTCATGTTCCATTCTATGAATATCTCTTGGTCCATCAGCAGAAAGAAGTGTTCCCTTTATCCTGTAAATATCCTTAGAAGCCAGAGGGCTGTGCAAAACCATTGAGCTTAAAGGTTTTCTAAGCCAATAAGGAATATTTTTCATTTTTCCCCAGATTCTGCTTACAGATTCATAGGACGTATATCCGCAGAAAAGCTCATCTCCACCGTCACCTGAAAGCGAAACCGTCACATGTTCCCTGGTCATTTTACTTACAAGGTAAGTGGGAATCTGTGAAGAATCAGCAAAAGGTTCTCCAAACATATATGCCAGTTTTGGAATAACAGCTTTGGCATCCTTCTCGGTAATATATAGCTCAGTGTGATCCGTTCCAAGGTGCCCAGCTATCTCTTTGGCATAAACAGCCTCGTTATAAGCCTTATCTTCCATTCCGATGGTAAAAGTCCTGACTTTTCCGGGTGCAAGAGACTGCATAAGTGCAACAATTGTACTGCTGTCTATTCCTGCAGATAAAAAAGCTCCAACCGGAACATCAGCCACCATCTGCCCCTTTATAGATTCCTTTAAGAGTCTTTCAAGCTCATCTGCAGCTTCCTTCCTGCTTCCTGTAAAAAGATTCTCCTGCCCCTTTCTGGCAGTCTCCATCATTGACCAGTAAACACTTTCCGTAGTCTTAAGAGTACCTACATCAACAGTCAGTACCGTTCCGGCTTCAAGCTTGTTTATCCCCTGATAGATAGAATAAGGTGCCGGAATGTACCCTTCTGTAAAATATATATCAAGAACATCAGTATTAATTTTGTTATCAAATCCGTCAACAATCTTTAGACACCCAATTTCAGAGGCAAAGGCAAAAGAACCTGCTACCATGCCGTAATACAGCGGCTTTTCTCCAACTCTGTCCCTTGCAAGTGTCACAGTATTTTTTTCCTTGTCATAAACAGCTATGGCAAACATTCCCTTACACATGGAAAGCGCCTTTTCAGCTCCGTAATGTTCAACTGCTTCAAGTAAGATCTCTGTATCAGATGTTCCCCTGTAGTTTTCTGTATAACCGTCGTCCTTCAGCATTTTTTTTACTTCAAAGCTGTTATAAATCTCGCCATTATATACCATCACAGATCTTCCGCTGTGTGATACCATTGGCTGCGCACCATTTTTGGACAGGTCAACTATAGAAAGACGTCTATGTCCCAATGCAACGTTATTGTCACTGCTTATAAAGATGCCATCATCATCCGGACCTCTGTGAATCATGCGTTCATTCATCCTGTGTATATTATTTCTGGCATCACCCTTAAATTTTATAAGTCCGGAAATTCCGCACATGTCTTTCTCCTCCCAAAATCAAGCAATTTATGTCACCGGCAATTACTGGCAAATCGCGTAAAGCTCGCTAAAATATCAAATCCATTTTCTTATTGTAGCAGTATATTATAGTCAAAGCCCAGTAAAAGGCTCTTTTCTTTCTCAAGATATTGTTCGTAATTATCGTAGGTTATTCTGATTTCATTGTCCTGTGAAATAAGCTCAGAATCTGCTATTTTCTCTATTATCATCTCATTTACAGAAGGGTCATAATGAGCAACATCTCTGTAAAGATCAAGATTACCTGTAATTTCAGTATCCATACTAAAGCTGTAAATATGTATATTGTCACATTCAAGCATCATTTCTATAGCTTTTTTCTTTAGCTCAAGTGTTTTGTATATAGAGCCTTCTTCAAGCTGTGTTCCCCAATATGCCATTGAATACGGTGGAAAATAATACAAAAATGTTGTCTCAGGATGCTCTTTTGCAAGGCTGACAACATTCTGCTCAAAATTGCCGCAAAGCATTTCATAATCTTCTTCTGTAACTTCTTCAAAGCTCTCAGCTGCAGTAAATTTCTCTTTTCCCTGAAGGACATATTCCTTACCGTAGGAACTGGTGTCTCCTGTGTAGCTGTACTCATCAAAGCTTGTATATCCCGGCTCTGGTCCGTTAAAATATGACAAAAGCGCAGGTAAGCAATAATTTATTATAACATCCCTGTTCAAAAGATATTTTACATCATCAAAAGGATTACTGTTAGTAAGCCAGTCAGGATATTCGCCCATATCTGTCCTAAGCTCATCTTTATCCCTTAGCATCAGTGAATAATCAAGCGGTCTTAAAATGTATTCAGGGCTGTGTCCGCTTTTATAGGAAACCTTGAGATTATCATTTATTTCCTTGTAAGTAGCCCCTGAATAGGTGACTTTTATTGACTTCGTTACAAATCTGTAATCAAACTGCGAACTTTTGAAATTTTCAGCCATGGAAGTTCCTGTAATAATGGCATCATAATCAAAATTTCTGGTAATACCGTCATTTTGTGATCTCTGATCAAACAACGTGTAAAAAAAATTTTTGTTTGGTGCTCTGTAATGGAAAAAAGGGTCTACATAAAAAACTGTTCCCGAAAACAATCCCATAATACACAATAAAAGCACTATGATGGAAATAAACCATTTTTTTCCAGACATTTCTCTATTTTTCATAATTGTCCTTAATCAGAAATTAAAGTATAAAAATGTTGAAACTTTTCCAAGTGAAACAATGCATATCATCAAAAGAACTGCAGTAACCACCAGAGAAGTAACATTCTTTTTGTATACAGTCTCAGAATTATTCTTAAAGAAAAGACATAATACAAGGGCAAGTCCCATAACAATATACATACTCATCATAAGTACAGCATTGTCTGACATTTCCAGTCCAAATGCAGACAGTAAATATCTGATCTTAGGTATTCTGAAACACTCAAGCAGTTCATCTTTAATAAAATAATAGCGAACAAAAAGTCTTGCTAAAATCTGCTTCCACAAAAGAATACTGTCAGCTCTGAATAAAAGCCAGGTCACGTTTAAAAATGCAAAAGTAACTGCCCACTCAAAAGCACGCAAAACTGCCATTAAAGGAACTTTAATAAATGATTTATCTATCATTTCAACTATCTTTAGATGAACTCCTCTAAACAGCTTATTGAAGCACTGCCCAAGTCCATGAATTATCCCCCACAGAATAAAAGTCCAGTTGGCCCCGTGCCAAATTCCGCTGACAATAAATACTATCATTGTATTTATATATGTTCTTAACTTACCTTTTCGATTTCCGCCAAGCGGAATATATACGTAAGCAGTCAGAAATCCAGTCAAAGTCATGTGCCATCTCTTCCAGAAATCCGCAACAGACAGTGCTTTATACGGTGAATTGAAATTAACCGGAATCTTCAGATTAAACATAGCGCCAAGTCCGATAGCCATGTCACTGTAACCGCTAAAATCAAAATAAATCTGAAATGTATAAGAAAGCATAACAATAACTGCTTCCCAGGTAGACAGAGCGTTTTCACCTGATGAATATAGCGCAGCCTGTGCAAATCCCCAATCTACCGCTGTTCCAAAAAGATCTGCAATAAGTATCTTTTTTGCAAGTCCTCTTGTAAACATCATAATTCCACGCGACAAATTGTCAAAATTTATTTTCCATTTCTTTTCATCCCTAAACTGTGGGATCAGCTCTGAATGCAGTACAATAGGCCCTGCTACAAGCTGGGGAAAAAATGAAACAAATAAAGCATATTCAATGAAAGAATAGTCCTTTGTCTCACCTTTGAAAGAATCCACCATAAATGAAATCTGCTGAAAGGTAAAAAAACTGATTCCGAGCGGAAGAGTAAGATTTTTCAGAACAAAATCCGTATTAAATACGGAATTGACATTGCTTATAAAAAAATCATAGTACTTAAAATAAAAAATAAGTCCAACATTAAAAAGCACTCCGATTGTCAGAATACTTTTTTTGACCTTATTTTCATATAGATACATAAGTCTCGATATAGCATAATTAACCACTATGCTGGCGCATATTATCAGAAGATAAAACTGATTAAAATATCCGTAAAACCACAGTGACGCAAAAAAGAGAGAGACCTTCGCCCCTCTCTCAAGCTTAAAATGGTTGAGTCCAAAATAAACTAAAAGAGTCAGAGGCAGAAAGCATAAAATAAAAATATATGAATTAAACTGCATTGTATATTTCCTTATAAACTTTCAAAATAGTCCTTCCACATGCTATTTACAACATCAGGACTATATTTCTTTTGAACAAGTATTGCTCTTTCCCCCAGTTTATCAGCAAACTCAGGATTTTCAAGAACACGTATCATAGCATTTTTCATTGCCTGCATATCATTCACAGGAACAAGAATACCATTTTTTTCATTTTCAATAAGATCAGCAGGTCCTCCACAAGGACAATCTGTGGAAATGCACGGAAGGCCCAAAGACATAGCCTCTATGAGTGCGTTAGGCATCCCTTCCTGCGTTGATGCCAATATAAATAACGAAGTTTTCTCAATATGCTCAGCCACATGCTGAACCATACCTTCAAATTCAACATTCTTTTCTATTCCTAAAGTAACTGCATATCTTCTAAGCTTTAATAAATCCGGACCGTCTCCAAATAATTTCAGAGTATAATCCGAAAGCTTTCCCATCTTCAAAGCCTCTGAAAAGGCCTCCATAACCATTGCCTGATTCTTATTTTCATCAAGTCTTCCAACCATAACAATGGCCTTTTCACGATTTCCCACATACCTTTTTCTTATAAATGCAGGATTTATAGAATTTGGTAAAATAACACATTTTTTTCTGATAAATGCAGGAAACCAGTTTCTGGCTCTAGTTGTCTGCACGACAACTCCTGCTGCCCTTCCGAAAGTTGACAGCATACCTGCCTTTAAGCTAAGCGAATCATACTCCATATCAGGATCTGCTCTTACTGACACTACAACCTTGATGCCTTCTCTTGTAGCTGTAGAAAGAGCCATAATATTGTTTTTACCGATAAAGCTAAGAACAATGTCAGGTTTTAGAACTTCCCAGATTGTTTTAAGCTTTTCAGTGCGCATTCTAAGGTTACTTAGTCTATCCTTCTGCTCACTTTTTAAAAGAGCTGAAAAAATTCTACGTATGCCGTCTTTTTCTCCGCCATAAGGGTCTACCCATACCGGGTTCTCATCCGGATCACATACAAGCTCTCCACCGGGCGCACCTGCAGGGACAACCTTCCAGGCAGCATGCTTTACTTCATATTCAACAGGAGCAATATATGTTGTGACCAAAGTGACCTTATAACCTGCCTCATAGAAATAATCCGCGAGATTAACCATAACTCTCTCAGCTCCGCCTTTTTGAAGGGAGCCTATATACATTGCAATATGAAGTTTTCGCCCGCTCTCGTTTTTAGACATAGTAGTTGTACCACTGCTGGAAGATAAAGAATGACCACGAAACCTTGCTGTAATTAGCTCCTGTAGCCGGTCCTCCATCACCATGCATTATATAATTGTTGATGAAATTTGAAACATAATCAGCATTAAATATTCCCTGTTTTTTCAAATAGGAGGTGCTACTGTATTCAAGAAGCTGTTCCTTTAACGGACCACGAAGCCATGAATCCATCGGAACACCAAATCCTGTCTTGGGTCTGTCTAAAAGCTCTCTGGGAATATAATCATATGCTATATCTTTTAAAATGTGCTTCTTATCACCTTTATAATATTTGAATTTATGCGGTATCCTGAAGGAATATTCCATAACATCCGTATCCATGATAGGACATCTGTTTTCCAATGAATACTTCATTGATGCCCTGTCCATCTTGACAAGTATATCTTCAGGAAGGTAGGTATCCATATCAAGCAACATCCTTCTTATCTGGAAATCCCTTACTCCGTAGCTGCTTTCAATTGGGAAAAGAACCGGCGCTATATTTTCAGGATTATTATAATCAGTGCCAAAATATTGCTCTGAAGTCATCGGAATATCCAGTGACTCCACACCTGTTATAAAAGCATGTGCTGCTTTTACATAGCCTTCTGATACGAGCTGTGTCTTAGTCTCAGCATCGCGGTTTCCCGCAACTACTCTGACTCTAAATGGCATTTTGTCGATAAGTTTACCACTTCCTAATGGAATTTTACCCACCGCATTTACTATTGCTCCCGGAATTTCCAGAGCTTGTGCCTGTCTTACATTATCATATATATTATATCCGCAGAAAAACTCATCTCCGCCGTCTCCTGAGAGCGCAACCGTAACATCCTTCTTTGCCAGTTTACTTACCAGCATCGAAGGAATCTGTGAATTATCCGCAAATGGTTCATCATAGTACTGAGGAATACTGTTAACCATCTCAAACAAATCTTTTTCAGAGATGTATAACTCTGTATGGTCTGTTCCAAGGTGCTTTGCAACCTGCTTGGCATACTCTGCCTCATTGTATCCCTTAGCGTCAAATCCTATACAAAAAGACTTGACAGGTTTGTCAGAAAGTTCCTGCGCAATAGCTGTCACAAGAGAAGAATCATAGCCTCCGGACAAAAAGGTTCCAAGCGGAACATCTGCAATCATTCTGCCGGCTACGGAATTTCTAAGTCTCTGCTTTAATCCCTCTTTGGCTTCTTCATAGCTCTCAACAGGATTTTTGGCATTTTCTTTGTAGACTTCCTTTATATCCCAATACTTCCACTTCTTTATTTCACCATTTCTAAATCTAAGGATTGCTCCCGGCTCAAGCTTGTACACATCCTTAAAAATTGTATCAGGAGCAGTAATATACTGCTGATAAAGGTATCTCGGAATCAGCTGTCTTCTTATTTCCGGCTTAAATCCGGGACACTTCATGATTGGTTTAAGCTCTGACGCAAATACTATTCCGTCGCCATCTTTCCAATAAAATAAAGGTTTTTTGCCTATTCTGTCTCTTATCAAAAAGACATCCTGTGTCTCCCTGTCATAAAGAGCTATTGCAAACATACCATGGATATGGTCAACCATGTCAATTCCCCATTTAAGATATGCTGCAAGAATTACCTCTGTGTCACAGGTTGATTTGTAAGGATAATCTTTAAGTTCCTCTTTCAGTTCAAGGAAATTATAAATTTCTCCGTTAAAAACAATTGATATTCTGCCGTTAGCCGAATGCATGGGCTGATGCCCAAGCGGTGAAAGATCCAGTATAGCAAGTCTTCTATGTGCAAAGCCTATGCTATACCCGTCCTTTCCCTCATATATGGCAATTCCACTGTCATTAGGACCACGATGATACATTGTATCATTCATGATCCTTAAGTCTTCTTCTGATATTCGCTTTCTAGATATATATCCACAGATTCCGCACATATTAGCCTACAATCATCTTTTATTTTTTTGTTTTTTCTACGATTTTTTCGAGGTAGTCTCTCCACTGTTCAAAAACAGCATCAGTACTTGCTGTCTCTTTTATCTTTGCTGCTTCTTTTCCCAGTCTTTTAGCGAATTCTTTATCCTCAATAAGTCTGTTTATTCCATTTGCGAGCGCATCTTCGTCCTTTATTGGAACAAGCAGACCGTTTTCTCCATCTCTTATTACAGCTCTTGGGCCTCCACACGGGCAATCTGTTGCCACAACAGGCATTCCCATCGCCATAGCCTCCAAAAGTGAATTAGGCATTCCTTCATAATCAGAGGAATAGGCATAAACTTCTCCCTTCGGAATCTCTTTTTCCAGAGTGTTGCATCCACCCATAAGGAAAATATAATCGCCTGCATTATTGTCTGCAATAAGCTTTTCCAATTTTTCTTTTGTTCCGTCAAAAGAATCCGGTCCGTATATTTTAAGAACATAGTCAGGATGCTTTTGATGTACCTTTATAAAAGCTCTGCACAGCATAGGCTGGTTCTTGAAATCCACAAGTCTTGCATGATGTACAACTGCCCTTTCAGGCTTTACAGGTCTAGGTATACCAAAATACTTTGAATTTATTGGATTTACAATTATTACCGAATTGTCCTGCAGATAGGGTTTAAAGAACGCCTTTTGATCCTCAGTCTGAAATACACATCCTGCAGCTTTTGGGAAAAGCCATTTTATCTGGATTTTATCAGAAAAAGCATCATAATTTCCAACAGGATCGATCCTTACAGAAATAACTACAGGCATCTTACTGTTCCCTGCTGCCATAAGCGCTCTGTAATTGGCCCTGTGCGCAAACGCAACTAAAACATCAGGCTGATACTTTTTTACAAATTCCTTTAAGTACTTTACTCTTAAAAGAAACTTTGTCACACGTCCCTTATTATCATCCTCATCTCTTAGCCCGACATGTACTCTTGTAACTCTCTCATCCAATTCAAATTCATTCTCATCATACCACTCGGTAGCCACATATACCTTGTAGCCTTCCTGTGCGAATCGATTGGCCAGATTAGATACTACTCTTTCAGCTCCGCCCTGACATAAGCAGTTAAGATGAAATGCTATTGTTTTTAGTTTTCTTTTTTCGCTATTCATATTGTGCAAATATTTCATGTATACTGTTTTTGTACCTTGAGGGCTCATAGAAAAGAGCTCTCTCATGGGCTTTTTTCTCAAAATGTCTTAATTTTTCCTCGTGTTCGAGTAAATCACTGATTGCTTCAGCAAGCACAATTTCTTCCCTGCATATATTGCCGGGATCCATATCTATAGCTTCATCCATATCCGGGACAAGAATTCCATAAGTTCCCTCTATGGCATCTGTTATACTGTCACCATTTGGCTTATCTGCCAGAATATTTTTATATTCTTCTTCTGAAAGAAGTATTTCTCTCGGACCTGTCTTACAATCTGCTGAAATAACAGGTTTACCAAGCGCCATTGCCTCAAGGACAGCATTTGGAAAGCCCTCATGATTGGAACTGCAGACATAAATATCGGACTTTTTGACATACGGGAACGGGTTTTTACGTACTCCTGGAAAACTTGTAACCTTTTCAAGTCCCATGCTCCTTGCCATCGATACATAACAGCTCCAGTTACCCGCACCTACTACCAGCAGTCTTGCATTAGGGTGCTTTTTATTTACCAGAGAAAAAGCCTTCAAAAGATGCCATATCCCTTTTATATAATCATTTCTTCCCATGCATACGATGGTTTTTACGTCATCACCTGCAAAGGGATAATCTGAAACATGCTCTTTTGCCTTATTATTTATATCATTTACATCCAATGGATTATAGATATACGTACTGTTATGATAGTCAAAATCAGCAGACAACTGCCTCATTATCTCTTTTGAGCAGGACAATACCTGATCGGATTTTCGACAAAGCAAGCTGACTTCCCGCTGATTTTCCAAATCAGTCTGACATCTGATTCCCGTCAGAACCTTTTCTTTTCCCTTTGAGAGCACATTCACATAATTGGCTGAGCTTCCAAAGCTGTAGGATATATCAGTTCCAAGCTTTTTCTTAAGTGCCTTAACTTTATGTACTCTTTTTGCCATATTTACCAGCTTGTTGGCAATTCCTTTTTTTGCAGGAACATCAATATCAATCACATCAATTCCTGTAATGTCGTAATTGATATCTTTTGAACTGAAGATAACAATATGCACATTATATAAATCCTGCATCAACCTTGCAGTAGTAACACAAACTCTCTCAAATCCGCCCTGATGCAGCATCGGCACCATTAAAAGCAGATTCTTTTTACTGCTATCCATTAAAAATGTCCTCTCTCATAAAAGAAGGTCATAAGTTTAGCCTGCGCCTTGACATCAAACCCTGCCGCTTTTAATTTGTTCTTAATATATTTCGAAGACTGCATTCTGTCACCAATCGAATATTCTATGGCTCTATGCATTCCTTTGTTGTATATTTCATCAGAAACCTTTTTGGGAGCATTGATGGTATCAAATCCTGTTCCCTGGTCTAAAACATCAAAATCAGGCGTATCATCATTTTCAAATACGCTCTCTCTACGCTCTCCTGCTATCGCAGTCAGAGTCTGATTAAGCTTAATCTCCTCCTCAAGAGCATCCGGATTATAATCCTCTCTGAACACCAGATCATCCAAAATCTTTCTTGCCCAATCTCTTGGCTCACTGTTTATGCTGCGCATTGAAACAAGCTCTGTCACATTGACTTCACTTGTTACAGCATCGGAAACCAGACATTGAAGTCCTGAAGCCTGCGCCTCAATTACACTTCCGGGAAGCCCCTCATATCTTGAAGGGAAACAGAAATAATCCATAGCCTGATAATATTCACTGGCATTACTCTTATTTCCGAGGAAAATACATCTATCATAGATATGGAGTTTATCAGCAAGCTTTTTCATTTCGTCCATAAGCGGACCTTTTCCAAGCATTAAAAGTCTTACACGCATACCATGAAGCATACTGTATTCATTGAGATCATCATTATCAAGAAGTCGACATACCTGGGAAAAAACATTTAACAGAAATTCATGATTTTTGGCATAACGAAAGCTTCCAACATGACCGATTACCAATGCATTGCTGACTCCAAGCTCATTTCTGATTTTTTTTCTTACTTCTTCATTGTAAGTAAATCGTGAAATATCTATTGCATTGGGAATGATTCTGACACTTCCTTCATGCATTAGTTTTTCTCCAAATACAGCAAAACCTGCTTCTTTTGAACAGGCAAAATTGTAATCGGTTAATCCCTCTCTTTGAAGAGGCTTTCTAAGAACCTTTGTGGCAAAGCCCTTTATGCCATTGTCTACTCCTGCACTTCTGGCATGGGCTATGCAGATAGGTATTCCGGATTTTTTAGCTATAGGCAGATAAATAGACGCTGTACTGGTCATATGTCCCTGCACAACTTTCCATTCGCCCTGATGTGAATTAAAGAACTGCTTTACAGCAGCTTTATATTCTAATACATTTGTTCCTACAAACCTCGGAAGACAGAAAATTCTTCCTCCAAGCTTGAGTACACTTGAATCAAAATAGTCCGGCTCTCGAACCGCCATCAGTTCATCAGAAGTCGGACTTTTCTTTCCGGTTTTTTCCGGGGAACTGTGCACAAGAAAATCAAATTGAATCTTTTCCCTGTCCATATTGCGGTAAAGATCAAGAATACGGCATTCTGCACCGCCAAGACCTAATCCTCCAAGAACATGCAATATACGTATTTGCCCACCATAACTGTATTCCATAGCATTCCCCACTGTATCTGTAAAACTTCAAAATATCAACTCTTCTTTTGGCTTGCTACCCTCTTTAGCCTGACTGCCAGATACTTGCTCTTAGCTGTTAGATACTCAAGAGCTTCTTCTTTGAAACTCCTAAGTGATGCATTACATTTGAAAAACTCATCATATGATACAAACTGCCCTTTCGAAAGCATCTTCTCAAAAGCTTCAAAATCCTTATCATTCATTGTATTTGTATGATAAACGAATGTTACGATTCCATCTTTTGTACTCTTTAATGAGTCACTTTTACTTACAGCAATCGGGTAAAAAACAATACCGTTAAATTCATAGGGATTCTCCCCGAATCCATCAGTAATTCTGTAAAATCCGTTTTTCTTGAGTGCCTTAAGTGTGTTCTTATCATAGGAATGAGAAGGAGCCATAAAGAAATCAGTAACAATACCGTTTGATTTAAGAATTCTCTTTCCTTCTCTTATCATATCGTCCTGCTTTTTGTAGGACAACCCCGCAAACTCAGATTTATCGCCTATCGGAAATAATCCGGATTCTTTTGTGGAATACAAATGATTATAACCATGCATTGCCACAGTCCAACCGTGTTGCTGAAGGCCGCATATATATTGCCAGAAGTCCTCTTTTACAGGGTTTTTTCTGAGTTTCTCATCTTTATTGTCAGGTACCACTCCAATGAGAGGATTTATCCCATTCTTGTCCAATATGGACTTGAACCTGTAAAACTTGTCCCAGTCCATATCCGGAGTGATATCATCCATTCTTATTGTAATTTTCATAATAAAACCTGATATTACTTACAAATTTTTCTTGTACCAGTCTATTGCAAGCTCTATACCTGCTTTGAAGTCATATGAAGGATCATATCCGAGATTTTTTCTTGCCTTGGTTATATCTGCATTGGAATCCCTTATATCTCCAGCTCTCGGAGGTCCAAACACAGGCTCAACATCCATTCCAAGAGCATCTGTCAAGTGATGGTATACATCTATAAGATACTCTCTTCCGCCTGCCCCGATATTGTAAGCTTCGCCTGCTGCCTCAGAAGATGCAAGGCACGCACGAAGATTTCCTTCTATAACATTATCAACATATGTAAAGTCTCTTGACTGTTTTCCGTCTCCATTGATAGTAGGTGTCTCACCGTTCATAAGCTGACGAAGAAACTTTGGAATAGCTGCAGCATAGGCTCCATTAGGATCCTGCCTGCGCCCAAATACATTGAAATATCTAAGACCATATGTATCGAGATTGTACAGCTTCTTATATAATTTTCCGTATTCTTCATCAGTTCTCTTTGTCAGAGCATATGGAGAAAGAACGTTTCCTTCCTGACCTTCCTTTTTTGGAAGTATTGTAGAATCACCATAAACAGAAGAACTTGAAGCATATACAAACTTTTTAACTCCATTTTGCCTGGAGGCTTCCATCATGTTAAGTGTTCCTCTGATATTTATCTCCTCATACAAAAGAGGCATTTCAATACTTCTTGGAACAGATCCCCATGCAGCTTCATTAAGAACATAATCAACGTCCTTTGTGGCTTCCATACATGCATCGAGATCACGTATATCTTTTTCTAAAAAAGTAAATTTCGGATTACTCATAAAAGGCTGGATATTCTCAATATGACCTGTTGAAAGGTTATCCATGCATCTTACTGTATATCCCATATCAAGAAGTGCTTCACAAATATTCGAACCTATAAATCCTGCACCGCCTGTTACAAGGAAGACAGAGCCTTCCGGAAATTTTAAATCTCTAAATCCCATTTAATTACTCTCCCATATTAAGTACCATCACAGTCTCCAGTAATCGAACTCAGGAGCCTTATAGTCTTCAAGGTTATACATTCCCTTAAGATCCATGAATACCTTGGTCTTATTATCTGAATTAAAGAACTTTAATATATCTGAAGGCTTATAAGAAGCAAAATCTTCATGAGCAACTGCCATGATAACTGCATCCATATCCTTAACATCATCAAGTGAATTGAATTCTATTCCGTAAAGTCTCTTTGCTTCGTCAGCATCAGCCTGTGGATCTACAACTACAGGAGTAATTCCGTACTCTCCAAGTTCATTATAAATGTCAATGATCTTTGTATTACGTGTATCAGGACAGTTTTCCTTGAAGGTAAATCCAAGAATTGCCACTTTAGCATTCTTAACCGGAATATCTGCGGCAATAAGTCTCTTAACACATGACTCCGCAATATATTTACCCATATCATCATTGATACGACGTCCGGAAAGGATAATCTGTGAATGATATCCAAGTTCCTCAGCCTTGTATGTAAGATAGTAAGGATCAACACCAATACAGTGTCCACCTACAAGTCCCGGGCGGAAGTTTAAGAAGTTCCACTTTGTACCTGCAGCTTCCAAAACGCTCTTTGTATCTATTCCCATTCTGTTAAAGATCATGGAAAGTTCATTCATGAACGCAATATTGATATCGCGCTGTGAGTTTTCAATAACCTTTGCAGCCTCTGCAACCTTGATGGACTGAGCCTTGTAAACTCCTGCAAGTGCTACCAGGCTGTATACGTTTGCAACTTCTTCAAGTGTCTCTTCATCCATACCTGATACAATCTTTGTGATAGTATCAAGTCTGTGAACCTTGTCACCGGGATTTATACGCTCGGGTGAATAGCCGATTTTAAAGTCAACTCCGCATTTAAGTCCTGATTCTTTTTCAAGAATCGGAACACATATATCTTCTGTTACTCCGGGATATACTGTTGATTCGTATACTACTATTGATCCCTTTGTAAGGTACTTACCAAGAGTGTGGCTCGCGCCCTCAACAGGTGAAAGATCCGGTGTATGGTCATTATTTACCGGTGTAGGTACAGCTACGATATGGAATTTACACTCGCGAAGTTTTTCAGGATCAGCTGTAAAATCTACCGAAGTCTCCTTAATAGCATCATTGCCAACTTCTCTTGTCGGATCAATTCCGTTCTTATAAAGCTGAACCTTGGCAGCATTGAAATCGTAACCTACCACCTTAATCTTCTTGGCGTAAGCTACGGCAATTGGCATGCCAACGTATCCAAGACCTACAAGTGAAAGTTTTTCTTCTCCTGAAAGGAGCTTCTCATATAAACTCATCGTGTTTCCTCCACACTAATAATGTTATATCTTTTATCAAAAATTTACATACATAGTTATTATACTACGCATGTCAAACCGATTTTAATTTTTTTAATTCCTTATTATAGGCTTCTATTACAAGTTTTCTGTCAAAGCGCTCTTCAACCCATCTACGGCCCAAAGCTCCCATTTCTCTTCTCTTTTCTTCGGAAAGAGATAATATTTTTTCAACTGCCAAAATAAGAGATTTTGCATCACGGGGCTCAAAGAGATACCCGCTTCTATCTGCATCGAGAGTTTCCTTACAACCATTGACATTAGTGGCAAGTACCGGTCTTCCACAAGCTGCTGCTTCCAAAAGGACATTAGATAATCCCTCATGGTAGGAAGGATGTACAACTATATGATTCGATGCCATGACTTCAGGCACATTATCAATATGCCCATAGTATTTAAGATACCTCAAATCAACAAGATTATTTATTTCAGGTTCAAAATTCTCTCTCTCATCTTCCTCATACTCACCCACAAGTTCAAAGAACACATCGGGATATTTGGGCTTAAGTGTTCTAACCATCTCAAGATATTCTGAAACTCCTTTATCCTTCATTACGCGAAGTACAGCAAGGATATGAATTCCATCCTTCTCGGAAGGATAGTCAGAAAACGGATGTTCAAGCAGATTTACACCTGAGCCTGGCAAAAGACCTGCATTTTTTTCTGCGACGCCTCTTTCCTGCATAAACTTCATATTTCTTTCATTCTGGAAAAAGACTTTTCCGGCTTTTTTCATAGATATTGAATAAAACTTCAATAATATTTTACTGAGTGTCCCACCGCTTTCAATAGCAAGTCCAAGTCCTGTAACATTGCAAATATACGGAATTCTTTTTATTCTTGCCGCCAAGGCTCCGTAAATATTTGGCTTTATTGTGTAGGTCAGTACAACTTCCGGCCTTATTTTTTTTATGCTGCGCATGTAGTGTCCAAAAAGTTTTATATCTTTTGCAGGATTCATGCCATGTCTTTCTAAAGGAGCTTCCAGAAGTGTGACGCCCATATTTTTTAACTTGACACAATTATCATCAAAAGGAACAGACACGAAAACCTCGTGTCCGTTTTTCTGAAAATTCTCTACAAGCTCTTTTCTAAACAGGTATAAGCCATTGGCATAGTTGGTAAAAATCAATATCTTCATCAGATTTCTTTCGTTCTGCCTTTCAAATTAGCCAGGGTATCGATCACAACGCTGTCATACATCATCATTACGACATCCTCTTCATATTCACCTATCTGCTGCCTGTTCGCCTTCTTTTCAACTACATTGTTGTAAATAAATGCCGGAAAATCTACTCCTGCCCCGTAAGCATGAAGGTATGCGCCGCCAAATCTAGGATTTATCTCAGACAAATAGTACTTACCGTCCTGAAAAAAGAGGTCCATATCAAGCGGTCCGTTGAATTTAAATACCTTCATGGCATCTTTTACAAAATCAAAAAGTGCCTGGTCTTTAAAGGATATTGTCTTATTTGCCCCGCCTATGGTTGTTGAAATCTTTTTCTTTGAAAAGATAGCTACTACCTCTCCACTGCAGGTATCAACATAAACATCAGCATCCATGTCCTTTCCTGTCATAAGCTCCTGAATAATAAGAGATGGATCCCTTGAAATTAATTCCTGTAGAAGTTCATAGGTTTCAACCTTCCTTGCACCTACACTTCCGCTTCCTGTTCTTGGCTTGACAAACACAGGAAGAGTAATTTTGCCATCTTTGTAGTCCTTATCAAAGTCCTCCAAAGTTCCATAGGTTTTTACAGTATTTACTCCCTTTTGAGTAAGGTACTGATACATTTTGAATTTATCAAAGCAAAGATCTGCTGTTTCTATATATGGTGCAAGTACTGTAACACCAAGGTTTTCGAATTCTTCTCTGTGCTCTGCCAGAATTGAAATTTCCGGATCAATAAGAGTTGTAACTGCATCTATTTTTTCTTTTTTACAGATTTCAAGTATCTTAGGAATATAAGTTTCATCTGTTATCAGCGGAACCTGGTAGCTTATGTCTGCAAAAGCCAGCGCAGGTGCATAAGTACTGTTATCTGTGACAACAATTTTGATTTTATCTCCGAGTGTCTTTCTAAAATCCTTTAAAAGCTCGCAACGTCTTCCTACGCTGCAAAACAAAATGTTCATCTTTATTACTCCTTTGGTTTAGTGCCTGTAAATGCCTCCATCGTAGCATCTGTAGCACTGTTTATATCATTATGTTTAAAAACTACTGCGACAGTCTTAAATACAATTTTTAAATCAAATAAAAAAGAAATATTTCTTGCATAATAAACATCTTTTTCGAATCTGTCTTCCCAGCTAAGAAGGTTCCTGCCGTTAACCTGAGCCCATCCTGTAAGTCCCGGTCTAACATCATGTCTATGTCTCTGCTCTTCATTATAAAGAGGCAGATACTTAACAAGAAGCGGTCTTGGTCCCACAAAGCTCATGTCACCCTTTAAGATATTAAAAAACTCAGGAAGTTCATCAAGGCTTGTTGCACGAAGTTTTTTGCCAAAAGCGGTGAGTCTTACCTCATCCGGGAGCAGATTTCCGTTCTCATCCCTCTCATCAGTCATGGAACGGAATTTGTACATATTAAAAACCTTTTCGTTCCTTCCGGGACGAGGCTGCTTAAAAATTACAGGACTCCCCAGCTTAACTCTGACAAGAACAGCTACTATGATGTAGAGCCAGGAAAAGCAGATTATCACTATAAGCGACAATATTATATCTATAATACGTTTAAAAAAATTCTTGTACATTATCGGAAGCACCTTTTTACTATCTCAATAATAACATCCTGCTGCTCAGGGGTCATCTTGTTATCACTTGGAAGACACAAGCCTCTTTCAAAAATATCCATACCAACATCCGGCTCTGCTCCCTCATTTATATAAGCGTTGCTCCTTGCTCTGCCATTTCCGCTTTCTGTAATAAATGGATTCATTCTGTACACCGGCTGCATATGCATTGGTTTCCAGATTGGTCTTCCCTCTGCATTATATTTTGCAATGGTTTCAAGTATCTGAGTAGGACATGTTTTTCCCGGTTCCGTAACATAAAGGACATCTTTTTCGCCGCGAACCTGCCTGCACATTGCCTCTTTATCAATAATAAGGCATGAAAGCCAGAAATTAGGTTCACTGTTTTTCTCGTCATACGGATTCATCTTAACGGGAAGGTCTTTGAAGCCTTCTTTGTATCTGTTATAAATTGCCTTTTTCTGAGCAATATGTTCTTCAAGATATGGAAGCTGTCCTCTTACCACACCGGCAATTACATTACTCATGCGGTAATTATATCCAAGTTCCTCATGCTGATACCAGGCAGCATCTTCTCTTGCCTGTGTGGACCACTTGCGCACCTTGTGTGCATCCTCCATGGAATCTGTAATAAACATTCCACCGGACGAGCCTGTAATTATCTTGTTTCCGTTAAAAGAAATAATAGAATAATCTCCAAAGTTTCCTGTCTGTACTCCCTTGTAGGTTGCGCCGAATGACTCTGCAGCATCTTCAACAATAAGAGCGCCGTGCTTGTCGCATATAGTTCTAATCTCATCTATTTTTCCGGGAGTACCATATAGATGTGCAATTACTAAAAGCTTAACCTCCGGATAGATTTCAAACGCCTTCTCCAAAGCTTTTGGAGACATATTCCAGGTGTCACACTCAGTATCAATAAATACTGCTTCTCCGCCTTCATAAGCTACAGGATTGACTGTAGCATCAAAAGTCATATCTGAACAAAAAACCTTTTTTCCTTCAAGAGCTCCATGTCCAACTTTAGGCTGCCCATATAACCTTTCACCTGCCAGTTTTATTGCCAGATGAAGTGCAGCCGTTCCTGAAGAAAGAGCTACGGCATCCTTGCATCCTATTTTCTCTGTCACCATTTTCTCAGCTTCATTTATATTGGCGCCTACTGTAGACATCCAGTTTGTAGTGTATGCCTCTTCCATATATTTAAGTTCATCACCATGCATTGTTGGAGATGATAGATACACTTTTTTCTCAAAGGGTTTTAATTCCATGATCAATCTTCCTCATTTATTTTGTCAGCCACCTTCTTTAATGCGGCTATATGTTCCTTGGTATGATCTGCTTCATTATCCGTTGGATGATAGGTTGTTACTATCTCCTGAACAATATGCTTAACTTCCGGAGATTCCTCTTTTGCAGCAACTTTCAGTCTTTCAAGCTGGGCAAAAAACCTCATTTCATCAAGCTCAATCGGTTTACCTATATGGATCATCTTGTTTGATGTATCCTGAAGTCCCTCTTCATCCATAAGCATCTCTTCATAGAGCTTTTCGCCAGGGCGAAGTCCTGTAAATTCAATTTTTATGTCCTCTCCCACCTTGTATCCAGACAACTTGATAAGGTTCTCGGCAAGGTCAAGGATTTTAACCGGTTCTCCCATGTCAAGGACAAATATTTCACCGCCCTTTGCATAGGCACCTGCCTGCATGACAAGTGAAACCGCCTCTGAAATTGTCATAAAATATCTGATGATTCTCGGATCAGTAACAGTAACAGGACCTCCTGAAGCTATCTGCTTCTTGAAAAGAGGTATAACCGAACCGTTTGAACCAAGTACATTTCCAAAACGCACTGCTACAAATTCAGTATCATAATGCTTATTAAATGTCTGAACAATCATCTCACAGATTCTCTTGCTCGCACCCATGACGTTTGTAGGGTTAACAGCTTTGTCTGTCGAGATAAGAACGAATTTCTTTGTTCCGTTCATCGCTGCTGCCATCGCAGTCTTCCAGGTTCCGAATACATTGTTTTTAATTGCTTCTCCCGGACTGTCCTCCATAAGCGGAACATGCTTGTGTGCAGCTGCATGATATACAATATCCGGTTTGTACTCTTCAAAAATATTATTAATTCTCAAAGTGTTTCTAACAGAAGCAATCAGTACCACAAGATCAAGTTCTTTGTATTTTCCTTTAAGCTCCTGTTGAATTTCATAGGCATTATTTTCATATATATCAACAATTATCAGACGTTTTGGTCCATGCTCTGCAATCTGTCTGCACAGCTCCGAACCTATGGAACCGCCACCACCTGTAACCATGACAACCTTGTTTTTTACATAACCTGCAATGGAATCCATATCAACGGCTATGGGATCTCTTCCAAGAAGATCTTCTACTTCAACATCTCTTAGTCGTGAAACATTCACTTCACCATTTACAAGCTGATACATTCCGGGAAGCGAACGCAATTTACAGTTTGTATTCTTACAGATATCCAGGATTTTTTTCATTTCCTGTCTGGAAACAGAAGGAATGGCAACAATAATTTCATCTATATCGTACAAATCTGCACATTCAACAATGCGGTCTCTTCCACCGACCACTCTGATGCCCTGAATGTACTTGCCCCATTTAGCTGTATCGTCATCGATAATACATTTAATTGACATTGTTGAGTAGTTGCTGGTGATAATCTCTTTTATGATTGCATTGCCTGCTTCACCTGCACCGATTATCATAACTGCCTTGCTGTTATTTCTGTTCTCGGCTCTATGCTTCTGACTTCTCAAGAATCTGTATGAAAATCTGCTGACAAAAATAAAGGTGATAAGCAAAAATGTATACAGAAAATAATAACTCTGTGGAACAGGCTGAGACTCAGATTTAAAAAACTGAAGTCCTACTGCGTTTATTACTCCCGAAATAACACATGCCATTACGAGATTCTGCATTTCACGCTCGCCTGCATATGCCCAAAGGCTGTCATAGAGCTTAAATAAATAAAAAATCAGCAGTGTAATAATGATATTTATCAGCAGAAATGTATTGACCGGATCTATGAAATGGTCCGGTATATTTCCTATTCTAAACTCATACCTTATCAGAATTGCAATGTAGCTGGCAGCTATGATGCTGATAATGTCATAAATAATTAGCCCTGTTCTTCTATATAGTTTTTGATAGTTAAAAGGCTCTTTATTTTTCTTTTGACTCATAATTCTTTTCCTTAAAAATCATTCCCGCAAATGAAAGCATAAGCGCAATAGTCATAGGATTTCCAAAGTGAAAAACCCATTCTGTAAGTCCTGCAACAGCAAATCCCAGGGTGATGGCAAAAGTAAGCAATGTAAGCGGATCATCTTTTTCATTTTTCCTGTAAAGAGAAAGCGACGAAAATAGAGCACAAACTATTGTCATCACAAAAATAATCCCTGTAAATATTCCATTATCATATGCCACCTGAAGATATGTATTATGTGCATGAACTGCTACTTCACCATTTGGAAGCAATGCTCCCATAGAGTCATGTCCTGTCAAATTAAGTTCATTTAAATAGGACTTGAATATAGTTATACGCCCATTTGACAAAACGTCAATAACACTGTTTTCATCCACATATCCTGCCGTCAGTGCAAGAAGCATTCTCCGTTCTGCGCCGGAAAAGCCTCCCGCAGCAAGATAACCATCCATAGGAACAGGAATTTTTCCCATACCATATTCTTCATTTTCCTGTTCCTCAACCGGATTATCCATTGGATATCCGTATATATCATATAAAGGCGCACCATTTTCGTCATAATTATATACATCGTCAGGATATGTATAATCACCGACTTCTATACCAAGTATCTTTGATGCAAAAAGACCTGCAAACCTCTCAACACACATAAAATTGTTGCTGTCCCAATTAGCTCCGCCTCTTACCGAAGCATCAGCATCATCAATATCATAGAACACCGGATTGGCAACTATTGTAGGAATAATTCTCTGTAAAGTAAAGGCTGCCGGGAAGCACAATAATACCGCCACAAGCATAACAGCTATGATTCTAATAAACTGACCTTTATTTCTAAACGCCACAATAATGACAACAAGAAATACGCTCACAATAATCGCAGCATAAGCAGTTCTTGACACAGTAAAAATAGCATAAGCCATTATAAAACCAAAAAGCACAATCTCTTTCCAGGCAGATTTAAATAAATCAAATGCCGAAAGCTTTCTCGGAAAAGCCACAACTTTTATTACAAGCATCACTGCCCCTACAGCTCCCATAAATGTAAGGTATTCTGCGGTAACTGTAACTGTATGAAAAATAAATGCAAATCTTCCACTTACATATGCCGGAAAATATCTGTGGAGTATGGAATAGCCAAGTGAAATAGCAAAATTCAACATCAGACCGCCTGATAAAATTTTGTACCAGTCTTTTTTCCCATTCCAAAAGAAAACTTTAATATACAAGGCACCAAAAATAAGCACCATATAAATTCCCCAAAGCCTGGTATTTCTGAAAATTATCAGTGCTGCAAATAATAAAATCAGAAGCCCCCCAAAAGTGGAAAGTACATATTTGTGACTTTTTTCAATTATCTTTGCATTTTTTAAAGCTACAAATCTCTCAACCGCTTCTCTTAAAAGATTTATCAAAACAAGTCCTGCAAGTACCGCAATTATAATAAGATACTTTAGTGCAAGATTATGAAGATCATACTCTTTTTCCGTATCTGCAAGAGCATTGTCCTTGTAAATGTTAACTCCTGCAATTACAGAAAGAATCACCCAAACTATATTATACAAATTAATTGCCTGACTATATGTAAAGGTCAAAATAATAAGTATCAGCAGGCAAATGATAATCCTGCGCTCTGACAGGGTGTGATAAATGTCATAAAGATCATTCATATACTCACTTGCATACCAGATTGACATTGCAATTGCAACCATCATAAGCACGTATCTTACTCTGTCGCTTCCCTGAATATTTTGCCAAAATGATATTCCTATGCTATGCCTTACAGCCTTATGGTTTATGGCATAAAATACAACTGCCGCAGATATCAAGAGCCCTGCTTCGTAAAAAATTATATCTATAACTCTTGAATCAAAAATCCTAAGTGGAAAGACCATTATCATAAGTGCCCCAAACACTATGAATACAATTGGGTTTGCTACAATTCTTATAGTCTTTTCCAAAGTAAATACATCGTTCTTTTCAGGTCTTTTTTGAAAATATGACTCTGTAAAAGTAATGAACAATCCTGCAACAACTAAAATAATCAGAATTGCCATAAGGGATACTGTTTTATCTACAGGAAGTCTATAATTGTAAACAGCAGCGACATGTCTTGCCGGTATCTCTGCCCAATTGTAAAACAAGCTGCCAACATATGCAGTGTCATCCGGAATATCCTCAAGTCCTACATAAAACTTGGAACGACAGGCCTGTAAAGAAAGGTAATACTCTTTTCCCACTTCCACATTGAGTTCCAGCGGAACAGTTACATATCCCGGAATTTCAAATTCTTCTGTATCTACATAAGTTCTCAAAAGCTCGCGAGCATTCTCATCCATTATTGAGACTGTAATATACCTACCATTTTCGACTTCAGGAATATACAATTCAACACTACTTAACCTATCATATTGAATAACAAATTTCTGCGCCATTGTATATTCATAGTTTATATATTCAGATTTCTCCACAAGTTCACCGCCGGTCGAAAAGCTCTGAACTTTAGTCCACACTCTCAGCGGAAAAATACTGAGTATTGCCATAATTGCCAATATAAGAATTATTACTTCAATCGCTGTTTTTTTATTTATTATTTTTCTCATTTATGCTATATCCTATATTTTCAGATAAAAAACCAATCTAAATATTATCATACATAGTATTCTTTATCAAATTTGCACCTGAAATACGGATAAGCGGAAGGCACATCCACAAATAAACCACATACCTTGGAAGGTAGGTAGGACCAAGAAGGACTGTAAGGTATGTCAAAACCATTGGTAAAAATGGAAGTACTCCCTGGATGTTTTTAACAGAAAGCCTATACAGCAACACGAATAAAAATAACAGCATTGCAAATCCCGGAAGCATTACAAGGGATATAACAGGTGCATCCTCAAAAAAGCTTCCTATTGATAAATATCTGTATAGCCTGTCAACTACCGGAATAAAACTGTGTCTTTCTCCCGGCAGTTCTACTTCATAACCGAAATATGAACTTTCATCATATGTAAATGTAAAAACACTGTTTCCTTTATATACATTAATATTTGCTGCCGGATACCAGAAACCATATGAAGTTAAAAGCCATGCATTTACATAAGTCATTGGATGTTTTATAAGATTATCTGCCCATAGCTTATAGAAAGAAGCAGAGTCTTTTTCATAAAGCTCATTATTAAATCCGACCTTTACCATATCAGAAACTCTTGGTGTATAGAGACTTAAGTTTTCTTCCGGAATATATGATGTAAGTGTATTTATCTCTTCTTGTGTCATACTGTCTTTTTCATAGGTGTATACTCTTGCAAGCTGCATTATTGGAACTGTGAGCATTTCCTGATGATGAGTTCCTTCACTGCTGATACATCCCAAAATATTTGAAATTACCAGATAAAAAAACACCGGCAGGATAAGGAGTGCTGTAAGAGTCTTGTTAAGCTTTTTTATAAAATATGCAAGCACAAAAGGAACAAATACAAGATAAGAATAAAAACCGTTATGTCTAAAGCATGGCATCAAGGTTGCAGTGATGATAAAAGCGATTACTTTTCTGCGATCTTTTATAAAATCTTCTGTATTTTTTAAAAGCTGGATCAAATACACAGTCAGAAGCAACAACAGAGCTGAAAAAAGACCGTCTTTACTGGAACAGAGCGTAAACATGACTATAGTAGGAAAAAGTCCATAGTAAAGAGTATACGCAATCTTTCTCTTATTACCTATTCCGCATTTTTGCATGTAACAAAGAACATACGCAAAAATCGCAGTAATAACCAGCATCTGGAAAAACAGATATGTAAAAATGCCTGCATTCCAGGAACCGCTTAGTTTATGTACAAAAGCTATAATTCCTCCAAGCAAAAGCACATGCAAAAGAGGATGATGTGTCGAAAATGACCTTGTCAGTACTTCATTTAGCTCATCCTGAGCGTCATACACAAAAAAACCGGGAAATTCCGCAAGAAGGACAGGAAAATTAAGAATAACCAAAGTTCCCCATGTAACATAAAAACTTTTGCTGTCTTCATGAGTTTTTTCTTCTGAAGGATTCAAAGCGTATTTTGTCAAGTCTATCAGTCCCAGAAACTTCTGTCCGCGGTTTCTGGCATTATAATTATTCCATACATGTTTTGTATCTACAGCCAGAACAATCATCATTGCCAGCATTACAAGCATAGAATTTCTATCAGATAAATCAATATGATCAAACTTTTCAAGTTGATATCCAAATACTAGAAACATTCCTGATAAAATGCCAAATAAGCCTGACATAAGCCAGGCTAAATTATCTCTTTTTTTATTTGTAGTTTTCAATTCAGTCTTTTTCCCTTTACTCATCATTTCGCGTTGTCTCGCGGATTACATATTGGGGATTTTTATTTTGAGAAATGTAGGTTCTCCCAACATATTCTCCAATCATTCCAAGCATGAGCATTATCATTCCCCCCATAAAGATAACAGCGCTCATAAGTGCTGCATAGCCCATTGGCGCAATTGGATTTACAAACTTTTTGATTATTGTATATATACCATAAAGAAAACCTAATATAGCAAAAATTGTACCTGAAAAAGTTGCTATTCTAAGTGGTTTAATACTAAATGCAGTAAAACCGTTAACCCAAAGACCAAAAAGCTTGACAAAATTGTAGCCGCTCTCACCAACTTCGCGTTTTCTGTGATTGACATCCACATTTACAATATTCTTTGTAGTTCTGAGCACCAGTCCGATGACATAAGGATAGGAACTTTCATATTTTATCATTTCATCTACCACAAATTTTCTTACTGCAAAATAACTTGAGACATACAAATCTTTAGGTTTACCCAACATGACCGATGCCATAGTCTCATTCATAAAAGTTCCAAAATTTCTGAAAATATTATGCTGCTTATGCCCGTATTTGGCATATACCACATCTGCTCCATTTTCCAGAGCATTGATAAGTTTTCCTGCCTCAGAAGCCGGTGTCTGCCCATCATCATCAAGACAAATTATATAATCACCGTTAACATAATTTAAACCTGCCATTATTGCGGAATGTTGTCCGAAATTCTTTGCAAAATTTATTCCAAGAATACGTCCAAATGAATCTTTTTTGGCTATATCACAGATTGTATCCCAGGTATTATCCGGTGAACCGTCATTTACCAGCACAACCTCATAGGTATAATTCAGCAATTTCTGCATTGTTTCATCTATCTCTTTTATCACACTGCCAAGTGTCTTCTCAGACCTGTAGCATGGAATGACAAAACTTATTTTTTTCTTCTTATCTGACATCAAAAAACTACCTCGTAATTATATTTATAGTACCTCACTATAAAACAAGCTCCATGAGTATCATATCACTTTTTTGTCCGTCACTGCATACAACCATAGGAAGTTCACCGGACTTCCTAAAGCCTGCATGTTCATAACTCTTTTGAGCAATCTTATTATACGAAAAAACTCTAAGCATCAGCTTATCCAGCCCAAGCTTGTTTTTGGCATACTCTACCGTTAGACTGGCTGTTTCATTGCCATACCCTTTACCCACAGCATCATCTTCGCCAATAAAAATTCCATATTCCGCAATTTTACTGTTATCATCATCATATCTCAAATAGACGCTTCCAACAGGTCTGTTGTCTCTTGAATTTTCACATATTATCATCTGAACCACTTTGCCGGTATCAACTTTTGTTATTAACCAGTTTTCGTGTATTTCTTTGGTAAAAAACTCTCTGTATACAAAGTTGTTCCTTATCCTGTCATTGTTCCTCCACTTAACAATAAGATCAGTATCATCCCTTGTTATAAGCCTTAATGATACTTTTTTTCCTATCATTTCAAATTCATTATTATTCATTTCTATAAATATTCCTTCTTGGCAGATTTACAATATATTGTATAAATGTCTGGCTTCTTTGATTACTTTAATTTGCTTCCTGTACAGAGTAAACAGCAAAAAGATTTGCTATCTCATCAATCTTGATAATACTTATCTCAATCCCTTTGTCCTTGTAGTAATCGTATAGCCACTGTGTATCTTTAGATTTGTTCTGAACAAAAAATACATTTTGAGAAATAAGTGCATCCTGTACATTTTTGTAGCCGGCTTTAGCTAATTTCCTTGAACTTAAAGGACTTTTTGCAGCCCAGCCTCCGAGAATGTCATGGTTATAGCAAGAATTATTCACGTTTTCAAACATTTTTTCACTATAGGTTGCCACATTTTGTTCAACCTCATCAGCATATGATACACTTGTGTACACATCAATAAAATAAAAATCATCTTGATGGTTTTCAAAATACTCATATAATGCACGGTAATTTTCCAGACATTCTTCCCTTAATGACTGCTCATTCTTGGAAATTTTAATCTGTGATGGTATAGCTGAAATTCCAAGTATTGCAATAAGCAGAGAAAATATCGCTTTTTCAGTTCCCTTTTTACTGCTGATACTAAAAATAATCCCGATTAAAATAAGAATTTCCATTAAATATAAAGGATGAGTTATCCTTATGGGATCTCTTCCCCTAAAAATTATAAAAAGCCAAAGAACTGATCTGCACGCAAAAAGAGTAATAACAAGCGCTGCCGGAATTAATAAAGGTTGTTTCTTTTCTTTTTCTATTGCAAATACAGCAATTACTGCTATATATAGAATAATCGCCGCCAGATTCCAAGGATAGTCGGTCATTGGATATTCATATGATTTTGGCTTTGAAAACTGATGTAATCTGTAGAAATACAGCGAAACAGCCTGCTTAAGCTTAGTAAATAAAGGTGTCTCTTCTCCTTTTACGGAATCAGCATACTCAGCAACCGCCAAGAGCGTATCTGCATTTATCTCATCATCCAGGGAAAAATTATAATTGACCAGTAGCTGATATTCAGCTTTTGAAAGTCCTATGCTATTATAAAAATCTGCATTTTCATCATAGTCCGGAATGTACTGAAAATCATAAAGTTCGGTTCTGTTGTCAAAAAATCTTGTAAATTCCTTCCAGTCATCAGATGAATAAGCCATCTTATGAGTTACGATACAAAGAATCATTCCTGCCACTATAGCAAAGCATAATACTAAATAATGCGCTGTATACTTTTTTATTTCATCAATATGTGCCTTATAATCCTCAAGAGCATATATTTTTAATCCCCATCTTATAAGAATAGCCACTCCCACAAGCGGTAAAGTCAATAGCAGCATCTCAGATCTTATGAGAAATGCAATAATAAGCAATACTACTGCAAGTATATTCTCTCTTTTTTCCAGGGCTTCATCATATGGCGTTATGATCAAAAAAGCAGCCGTAGCTGACATAAGCCCGCAAATTACTGTATATTGCACAAATAAAAGGTGAGGCAGAAAAAGCCCCAATATGACCAACACTTCAATCACTGCTAAAGCTATCTTTTTGGTTATGCTTTCAGTCTTGCGGATTGTTCTAAACAAAATGATAAAGAGGCAGAAGTATTGGCAAAAACATAAAAAAATGCCATACCAATCTGCTTCTATCCCAATTCTGTAAGGTAAGGAGATAAACAAGCTGATCAAATACAGCATTTGTATATTATGCCCCTCAGGGACACCTGTGTATGCCCCTGAGAGAATATCTTTCATTAAAACATCATCATTAAGGTCAAAAAAGTAGTCTCCGGTAAGAGCAACCGCAATCATAACAGCCACTATTGCTAAAGCTGACACTATGAAGCTTACATTAAAACGCGCCTTACCCATATCTAATCCTCAAAAATTATTTCAGTTGCTAAGTTCATGAAAACTTATAGTACTCTTTGACTCTCATAACAACTTCATCCAAATCCTCATCTGTTAACTTATAATACATAGGGAGTCTAAGAAGTCTTTCACTTTCCTTTGTAGTATAACGGTCTTCTCCTCTAAACTCACTGTATTTTAGCCCTGCCTTTGAAGAATGAAGCGGTACATAGTGAGATGCAGGAAGAATATCATTGCTCTGCAAATACTTGATCAGGCCTGATCTCTCCTCAAAATCTTTACACTTAATATAGAACATATGACCATTCTGGACACATTCCTTTGGTATATACGGAAGTTCAATCAATCCTTTTTCCTTAAGCGGAAGCAGTGCATTATAGTATCTGTTCCAATGATCCAGTCTGGCATTATTGATTTCGTCTGCAAGCTCAAGCTGAGCATACAGATATGCCGCATTCATCTCACTTGGAAGATATGAAGATCCCGGTTCAATCCAGCTGTATTTATCTACTTTTCCCAGCTTATAAAGAGTTCTGTTGGTTCCTTTTTCTCTTATTATTATAGCATCATCAACATACGTTTCATCACGAAGCAAAAGAGCTCCGCCTTCTCCCATACTGTAATTCTTGGTTTCATGGAAGCTGTAATTGCCAAAGTCACCAATTGCTCCAAGCGCTTTTCCCTTGTATGTGGACATAACACCCTGAGCTGCATCCTCAATAACGAACAGGTTATGTCTTCTTGCAATATCCATGATAGTATCCATCTCACAGCCAACGCCTGCATAATGCATAGGAACTATAGCTCTGGTTTTGGAAGTGATTGCCTGCTCAATCAGATTCTCATCAATGTTCATGGTATCAGGTCTGATATCCACAAATATTACCTTTGCTCCACGAAGTACAAATGCATTGGCCGTAGAAACAAAAGTATATGAAGGCATAATAACTTCATCGCCTTCTTTGATTCCGGCAAGAATAGCAGACATTTCTGTTGCATGTGTACAGGATGTTGTAAGAAGCACCTTACTTACTCCCGTTTTTTTCTCAAACCACTCATTTGCTTTCTGAGTGTACGGACCATCACCACAAATTTTCTGGTTGTCAACACACTCCTTTATATATTCAATTTCTTTTCCTGTATATGGTGGAACATTAAAATTTATGCGCATTCAAGTAATTCTCCTTTTGCAAAAAAACTTAGTGAAGTGTGAATCATTTTTATCTGGTTAATATAATTAATTCTTCTTTTCCAAAAAAATCTTTCTTGTAATGAAATTATAGACCATTACAACACCTGTAGCACCAAATTTAAAGAAAATGTCTTTTGCAAAAGAATCACTCATAATCTGCATAAGCCAGTTCCAATTTTTGTAAATGACATCATAGCCAAGCCACAGGCATATTTCATTTATTCCCATACCAATGATACTAAGGATTAAAAATATAATAAATTCTTTTTTTCTTGAAAGATCTTCCTTTCTTTCAAAAACGAATTTAAAACTAAGGACATAGTTACATACTACAGAAACTGTAAAACCAAGAAAAGCTGAGATTAGATAATATTGCGGAAAGGAATCTGCCATTCCTGTGGCAATAAATACGACGTTAAAAATTCTGTAAATTACATAATCAATAATAAAACAGATAACTCCTACAAGGCCAAATTTAGCTATCTGAGCCAAAAGTTTATTCATGAAACACAAATCCTTTCAAAAAATCATTTTTTACCTGTATAAACAATAAATCTATCACTCTCAAAGTCTATATTATAATCATGATTGGCAATATAGTCCAACAAAATATCATATTTAGCTTCAATATTGGAATATTCAGGTATGTTTTTTCCACATATGATCATGACCTCAGGCTCGTCGGATTCTGATATTTCCTCAAGCCTTTCTGCAAATCTTTCAGCAGTATAACTGTCAAGATCAGGCCATAATGTATCAATGGCAGGTCTTAGATCAAAAATATATGATAGTCCGGGAACCTGTCCAAACAAAAGAGCTTTACTGCCAATCTTATTTTCTGAAATAAGATAATCATTTAATTCTTCAAGACTCCTGACATTTTCTTCCGTAGTGACCATATATTTTATCTTTTCTACACTTGTTGAAACACTGTCTCTTTTTGCTCCGTCTGCTCCATCAACAAACGAGAAATTAATATGAAAAAAAACTCCCTGTATAAGGGTGATAGCAATAACCACTGTTATCATACTCTGCCACGGAAAATTAATACTTCTGTCCCCAAGTCTTTGCATCAACCTTCTGAAAAGCCATAATGCAAGTGGAAGTACAATAAAAAGATTATTGAGCACAGGAAAAGTATAATTATTACTACCAAGCGGCGTAATTAATACGATAATAATGATTGAAAACGAGAGAGTCTGTTCCTGTCTGCTTCCGTTCAACAATCCCGTGCTTCCGATTACTGCGATTATAAGCGACAAAATAATAAGCATCATGGCAATCTGAAAAATACTATCGTAATAGTAATAATTTCTTGTAAGTATTCCTCTTGAGAAAAAGAACTTTATAAGAACCATCAGCCCCATAACATAAAGGACCTTTTTCACTGAAATATATTTATTTTTGTACAGACTGAACATAATCATGCCGGCTGCAATACACGGAATAAATATCAGCATTTTTGACCCTGTATCGACATAAGTTTCTATTATTACAGATAACATGCCACCTGCAGTATAATCAGAGGCTTTGGAAGTCATTCCAAATAAACTTCTTATCATATCAAAATAAGCATTTTTACCATAAGTAATAGAAATTGCAACAAATGGTATTCCAAATCCCACAAGATATCCGCATATACAAACGATAGTTTTTTTTTACTGTCTGTATCAGATTTTCTTTTGTCAAAAAAGAATAAAACCAAAGGATCAAAATAAACGCTGTCTCAGTAACATTTGGGAATCTTACCATAACATTCAATCCCAAAACCAGCCCTGCACAAAATAGATAAAAAGTCTGTCTTTTCCAGGAAAAAATCCCCTTAAGCAGCAGTAATATTCCCGTAGTCATGAATAAATATGTAAGGTAATTATATAAGATTACCCGTGGGCACCAGCAGAGGCTCTCCGAAATAATAAGGCCTATAAAAATCATCCAGCCGGGCATATACTCTTTTAAACTATAGTAGGAAATAATCGCGATAATGCTGATGATCAAGCTGCAGTAAATTCCAAATCCAAGCATTGTACCTGCACCGGGAAGCTTCATAATCCCATTTCCAGCAATATTACTGATAAATGTAGACAATAGCCACATCGGATCTATACTGCCGATAAATTCATAATTAGCAAGACTATACGTAGTATCCGTTATATCCACTCCAGCATTTACTCCAATAAGCGGATATAGAATAAGCACCACCGGAAAAAGGTATTTTTCCAGTGGTTGCTGATATTTCTTATATTTATAAAAGAAACTTCTGATATTATTTAACATAATTCCTTATCCATTTTCCTAATCCAAGTAAATAATTTTGTATCATGGAGAGTTCTTGCTATATATTCAAAAATTACCATTCTTACCCAGTCAACAAATAATCCTGCACAAAAAACAATAAGTACGCATCTTAGCATATGCCATGCAAATAAAAAAACACTGTATCTTGGTATTTCACCAATCATATTCTGAAGCCATATTATCCATCTGTCACGTATTTCAATATGCTGATGTAATAGATAAACCCCAAAAGTAAGCGGAGCGATATAACGAATTATTTTGGCAAAAAGATTATCTCTCATCTTGTAAAATCTGAAAAATGAGAAAATTCCCAAAGCTCCTGTCAGTGTAAATATATAATTGTAATGATACGGAACCTGTGAGTAATATACAAACCCTCCCCTTGAGAGATTTATCTCATGAAAAATCATCGTCATCGCAAATATAATCACACATGATATCAAATAAACCAAAGCGCTCTTTTTGGCACTGTAAAACAAAGTAACGTTATACTTTCTGATGTATGCTGCAATAAGGTAAACACACAAAAACCATCCAAAATCATATCCATAATGATCTGTAACAAACAAAACCGGAATAAAGCTTTTAATAAAACAGAACCACAACAAAAGTCCAAGAATTGAAGCCTTAAGCTGTTTTCTTGTAAGATTCTTAACCCCTGCGTTTAATATAGGAGCAAACACATACATAAGAACATAAGATGTTGCAAACCAATAATGTTCCGACTCAATTGGGAAAAAGTACTGTATTGTTTTATAAAATGAATCTCTGTCATTTACTACATAAATACCTGTTATCATCATAACAACAGATATCAAAATCGTATAAAAAAACACTTCGCAGATAAGTTGGATGATACGACTAAGCTTAAACCCCGATTTAGAAAGAAAATAACCACTTATCAGAACCCAGACATTTACAGCAACTATACATAAAGATTCTATCGCCGTTGCAAACACTGAAACTCCGCTTTTTGGAATTCCGAGCTGCAAAAGAGCGTCTGCCTGTGAAAGATAATGGAGAATTACAACCATAAACATAGCTATAACTCTCAAAAATTCGAAGTTGGTTTCCCTTTTCTTAAGGTTTTGCGTTTCCATATGCCTTTCCATCCTTTATGCTGTATACCATATCGCATTTTTCTATAGTCTGAAGTCTGTGAGCAATAATAATAAGTGTCTTTTTCCCGTGAAGCTTATTGATTGATTCCATTATTGCAGCTTCAGTTTCATTATCCAGAGCAGAAGTAGCCTCATCAAGAACCAGTACTTCGGGATCTTCAAAAAGAGCTCTTGCTATTCCTATTCTCTGTCTCTGACCACCTGAAAGTCTGATTCCTCTTTCTCCAATCTGTGTATCAAGTCCCTCCGGTAGTGAACGGACGAATGTATCAAGCGAAGCTTCTTTTAGTGCCTGCCACACCTTCTCATCATCTATATCTTCATCAGCATAACCGAAAGCAACATTTTTACGAATGGTAGAATCAACCATAAAAATAGTCTGTGGAATATACCCTACATTCTTAAGCCAGCTTCTGTAATTTTTCATAACATCTGTTCCGTCGGCATATATATTTCCGTTTTCAGGTTTAAGCAGTCCCAGAAGAACATCTACAATGGTTGTCTTTCCAGCACCTGACATTCCAACAATTCCGACTGATTTTCCAACAGGAATGCTCATACTCGCCTTATCAAGTATAAGCTTGTCTGTATTTGGATAACGATAGCTAATGTCAACCAGATCAATACTCTTTGTTACAGGAAGCTTTTCAACTTCTGTCTTTTTTCTGTAATCCTCGCTATTATAAGAAATAGAACCATCATGAATCTCTTTTTGAAGGTTATCACTTACATTCATAAGGAATGGCTCAAAATAGGCTATTGATGTAAGGTAATTATTTATTCTGTTTGCACTTGGCAGAAGTCTTGCAGCCGCTGCAGCAAGTACTGTAAGCTGTGGAAGCAGATCAGAAAGTCCTCTGCCGCTCGCCATTACAATGAGCATATATCCAACCATCCCGGCAATAGCAATTGTTTCGATTAAAAGTCTTGGAGTTGAATTGTACAAATTGTACTTTTGTACTGCAGAAACATAACCGGATCCGCAATCAGCATATCCATTAATAAAATAATTTTCTTTACATGCTATCTTTATTTCCTTTATACCTGTAACAGATTCATTGATCCATTTATAAAGTCCGCTGTAATAGTCCTGATTATCCTGGCCTGCTTTTACCATAACAGGTTTTATTACAAATTTTATTATTAAAAGAACTGCAACAAGTAAAAGAGCAATACATATAGTCATCTGCGCATCCTGGCTAAGCAGTATTGCAACAAGACAGATAAACACAATTATCTCACTGGTAAGCTGAAGGCAGCTCAGAATCAGTCCATACATATTGTTTACATCAGAAGTAATACTTCTTTGAATAACACTTGTATCCGCATTTAGATAATATTCATACGGTCTTTGCATGAAATTAATCATCATTCGTCTTGATGTCGCGAACTGATTGGTATATACAAATCTAAGCTGAACAACATTTAAAAGATATAAGAACAAATTTTTCACTACAAAAACAAGTATAAGCCCCACCATAATAAACTCAGCAAGCTGTGCTGAATTTGTCATGTTAAGTCCATGATAAATCGCAGATAAAATCCGGCTTTTTTCAACCTCCTGCGGATCAAGTACAATCTGCATAACCGGCGCAATCATGGCAATTCCAAGTGATTCAAGTACTCCTCCGATAAGCATCATGAATACTATCCCCACCATCTGCTTTTTTTGCCTTTTATCCAAAAGCACCATTAATTTTTTTAAAATCCTGCGCATAATAAAAAATAAAAATCCTTCCAGTTATTCTGTTATTTCATTACTTTAATATCTCAAATATAGCATCTGCAATTTTATATACACCTTTTCCGTCAACTATATTTATTCTGCTTCTGAATCCACGGTTACCGATTGCAGCAGTTCCCCATGTTACTATCTTTTGCACAAGCCTGTGATCATATCTTGCATCTCCGGCATATTTAGCCGCACCAATCCTGTCAAAGGACTCCACCAGCTCTGCCTGGGCATCTGTCATACTATAAACAACAGTCGGAACTCCGATAGCACATAACTCATATAAAGTAGAGCCTCCTGCAGATACTGCAAAATCACATCTGCCCATAAGCTCTGCCATATCTTCAACATAATCATGAAGGGTGATTCCTGTGTGTCTCTTGGCAAACTCACTCAATTCATCTACATATTCCGGTTCAAATAAAGCTCCTACAATTACTTCACACTCAATTCCTGTTATATCAAGCGTTTTTCTATAAGGGCTGTCTCCCTCATAAATCTCTGTGAGGAGCTTTCCTATCACATGACAGGGATCAGTTCCCCCTGATGACAAAAAAGCTCTTTTTCCCATTTCACTGACATTGTAATCAAATTGACAAAATTGCTCTCTCAAAGGAGCAAACTCTGCACCAAGCAGCTTATGCGCCGCACTTTCATAAATATCTCCCGGTTCGATATTATAATTTATTACAAGATTAACCGGATAATCATCTCTGTCCAAATCATCAATATACCCCGTGAGTAATATTCTGTCCTTTGGAACAATCTTTTGAACTTCGGTGAAATATTCAGGTGTTATAAAACCGGAATCACATAAAAGTAAATCCGGAACAATTTCTTCAAAATATCCTTTTAAAACCGGCAAATCCTGCATTGGCTTTGAATAATCTGTATGCATGATCTTTGAATCAAAAAAAATACCATCTTCCCCGGAAAGTTTAGCTAAAACATCCGCGCTATGCTCATCAGGCAGAATAAATTCAACAAGAGCGCCTCTTTTCTTCAGTTCCTCCGCTATCGTCATACATCGTCTGATATGTCCTGTTGCAACAATTCCGTTTCCGTTTGTATTGATCCAGATTCTTTTTTGCACCATTTGCCTCCATTAAAAGCTGTAAAAAAAACTTCTGTTTTATCAACCATGTATAAGATTATACTTTAACTCCGCAAGTTTCCAGTCCACTTCATTATCTATATCCTGTACTTCAAGTTCTGATAATTCCATAGGTATTATGTTTCCAATCATTATATTTCGATTTTTCAGGAAACTCTCGGTTCTCGAAACATAGAATTGTCCGGCATCATGATAATGCGGTATCAAATCCTGTGATCTCTTTGAAAGATTTTCAGGCTGTCTGAAACAAAGCCTTCCTTCTTGTATTTCCATTGCTCTCTGAGGCGGATAAGAAAATCTCACAACAGGAATAAGTGAATCAGCATCCGACTTTGAAAGCATATCAACTGCTTCTTTTAACCTGTCGGATGTTACAAAAGGAGCTGTTGGATAAATACAGGAAAAAATATCAAATTCTTTTCCACGTTTCTTATACTCGCTTATAACCTCTTCTATAACGTCTGTTGTCGTAGCAAAATCGTTTGAAGTCTTCTCACTTCTGTAGAATGGGATACTTGCTCCGAAGCTGCGGGAAATCTGCGCAATTTCCTCATCATCTGTTGAAACCATCACTTCATCAAAAACTCCGGATTTAATAGCAGCTTCTATTGAATAAGCAATTATCGGCTTACCATTAAATTCTTTTATGTTCTTTCTTGGAATTCTTTTACTTCCACCTCTTGCTGTTATCATCGCAAGTGTTTTCATCTCTTTTTCACCATTCTCTTTCTAAGATTTCTATATCCCCAAAGAATCTTATAATATAAATAAAACTCTGTCACAGAAGAACACGCCATATTTATCAGCTTTTTCTCTTCTTCTCCGACTCTTTCTATATAATAACTGTTTTTGCCAAAGTCCGGAAAAGTTTTTATCATCTCATCTGTCAGTTTTTTTACAAATGAAAGCTTAGCAGGTTTTACACAGGGCATATAAGTAAAAAGTGTATTAACATAAAACAGCTGCGTAAACATAAATTCCAGTTCAGGCTTGAACTCTTCATAAAAGCCCAGTCTTTTTGCTTCACTAAGCATTATTCTTGCTGCCTGCATTCTGTCTTCGCACATCTTCTCAGAAAAGGAATGAACCGTAGAGCTTTCATGCTGATAATAGTAATACCAAGGTTTTGAAATATACTCGTAGTGCTTCGCCGAAAGAAGATATGAGTTGCTCATTGCATTGTCTTCATAAAAAATGTGTTCAGGAAAATAAAGATTGTTATTTATTATATTTTCTCTTTTGTATATCTTGACAACAAGCCTGCCCCCATCAAGAATAAGACTTTTTTTCTTATCATGATCAAGAACTCCTGATTGAGAAGCATTTCCGTTTGGTTCTATTATTTTTCCAACTTCATAACTGTGCCTATCTGTCATATTGAGATCACAGCCAACCATATCGGCCCCTGTTTCTTCAGCCTTTTGTATCATAAGCCTATACATATCCGGATCAATCCAATCATCCGCATCAATAAATCCGATCCATTCACCCTTAGCTTCTCTGATGCCTATGTTCTTGGCTCCTCCCTGATGCTTATTCACATCGCTGTGAACTGCCTTCACCCTGTCAGGATTTTTTGTCTGATACTCTTTTAAAATATCAAGTGAATTGTCAGTCGAACAGTCATCCACCGCGATAATCTCAAAATTCTCAAGATTCTGAGACAAAAGAGAATCCATACAGTACCTCAGTTTATTTTCACCTGCCATATTGTATACAGGAACAATTATGCTAAGCTTCATTTTCAAGTTCCATAAGCGCTTTTGCGATTCTAACTGCGCCCCTTCCATCGGTTATACTTCTAAGCTTATCTGACATTTCATATCTTTTTATATCATTTGATATAATTTCACCAATTTCTTTAATGATATTGCTGATAACTTTGTCCTTTGCTACTTCACCCTTAGTCACATCTCCGGCAAAAACCATACCGCCCGTTTTCCCAAAATAGGAAACATTAAACTTCTGATTGTCCGCAACCTGATAAAAAACTGCCGGAAGACCAAGTGCTGCACATTCTGTAAGCATTGTTCCGGCTGCAAGAACCGCAATCTGGCAGCTTTTCATTAGCTGTGCCATATTTTTTACTGATTTGTGAATCCTGATATTATTATGCGACACCGCATATTCTTCTATTTCATCTGTATTTTCAACATAATCGCCCACAACTACATTCCATGTGATATTTTGAGAAACACCTGATTCTTCAACCTTTTTCAAGGTTGGCAGTATCATACCGCATATATCTGCCCCGCCTGTTGCCAGAAGAATATCTTTGACTTCAGACCTATGTACTGTATCATCATTTGAATAGAATTTTTCTTCTATACCGGCTATTTTACTTAAATCACTTCTGTTTTCATAAAACTGTTTTCTAAGCGGAGCATACTTAAGCCCCAATAACATTTTGGCTTTTAGTCCTTCAGATTCATATTTTTCTTCATATCCCATTTGAAATGAATATCCACTGTAATTTATTATCAAATCAACAGGATATACACCTGCAAGTAGATCATCCAAATATGCTATCTTGCATACAGACTTTAGCTTTTCAAAATAATTATAGGTCACATTATACGAATCTACCAATAAAGTTCTGACATCATAGTTTTCAAGAAGCGAAATAAGCTTTTCAACCTCATCATCCATGTGCTTATAGTCAGTATTTAAAACACATGTTTTCATATCTGGTTCAATTAAATTATTTAAAAGTTTTTTCGATTCACTGTCAGCAACGAAAAATATCACTGAACTGCCAAGTGAAGTGATAGCTTTCGCTATTGTCATGCATCGCATCATATGCCCTGCTGCAATTATGCTGTTTGCATCTACTCTGATTCCAATCATATTTTTTGTTATTTAATCAGATCCCAGCTGAGGGGAGTTCCTTTCTCAATATCATGGATTGCAGTCATTCCAAGCACTTCTTCATAATATTTAGTATGAAGTCCGTTTCCTGGTCTTATAGATCTGACATTTTCAGGAGTTATCAAGTCTCCGGCATTTATATCCTTAACTACAAACAAGGATCTGCTAAGTCTTCTTTCAGCAGCCTGTTTATCACTTATTTCATATTTATATGAGCCAAGTGCCTGTTCCATTATTCTTACATTTTTTACCATTTCAGCAAACTCTGCGGGTTCCATAGAGAAAGCATCGTCAACTCCACCTGCTGATCTGTCCAAAGTAAGATGCTTTTCAATCATCTTACCACCAAGGGCTATACTTCCTGTAGCAACAACACTGCCCAGAGTATGATCAGAAAGACCTGTAAGACAGTTATATTCATCCTGAAGATACTGCATCATTCTCAGATTGACCATGCTGTATGGTGTCGGATATGCACTTACACATTTTAGTAATATTACATTCTCATTGCCCTCTTCTTTACAGGTATCAAGTGCAAGTTTTATATCCTCTTCATATGCAATCCCTGTAGCAAAAATCATGGGCTTATGAAGCTTGGCAATTTTTCTGATAAGTGGAATATCATTTATTTCAAAGCTTGCTATCTTATAAGCAGGTACATTCAAATTTTCCAGATAATCAACTGCAGTCGGATCAAAAGGAGATGAAAAGCACTCAAGTCCAAGGTTATGAGCTTCTTTCATCAACCCCTCATGCCATTCCCACGGTGTATAAGCTTCCTTATATAAATCATGAAGTGTTCTTCCTTCCCACAAGGAACCTTCTGAAGTCATAAACCAAGGCTTATTACAGTCAATTGTTATTGTATCAGCAGTGTAGGTCTGAAGCTTTACCGCATCTGCACCGGCTTCTGCTGCAGCATGAATAATCTCAACTGCTCTGTTATAATCACCGTTATGATTTCCTGATAGTTCTGCTACTATCATCGCAGGCTGACCTTCTCCGACATTCTTATTTCCGATTTTTATGCTTTTACTAAACATAACTTTTCCTCTTTTTCTTGTTTAAACTGTAATCTTCTTATTATTGTACACTTATGGATTATTATCTTAAATTTTTCACATAACAAACCATTTTTTCGCCAAAAAAAGGATCATATCCATTTTTTTCAAAGCAGATTCCGGATGCTTTATTATCTTCTCTTACGAGTCCCAAAAGTGTAGTTAATCCGGCAGTTTTTTCTTCTAATAATCCAAGAATAGCTGTTCCATACCCCATTCCGCGCTTAGATGGCGCAATCATATAGCTGACTTCTCCTGTTTTTTTCTGAATATCTACCCTTATACTTCCGACAGGTTCATCACTATCCACCAGAATAAACATCATGCACGAACTATCCGCAAGCTTTCTTGTAAGCCATTTAACATGTTCATCCATTGATATCACATTTTTTGAAAATGAATTATTTCTGGTAGTTTCATCATTTCTCCAGTCAAGTATCATTTTGGCATCATCAATAGTGGTCTTTCTAAGATACATCCGTCACCTCATTATCTTGCATCAAGGTCTCACAAAATACGCTGCTTAGTTCGCATTTCTGTCTGAACAGTAACTTTACCTTATTATTTATCCAAAAGCTCAGTTTTTCTGTGAATGCTTGGATCTTCATATTTATCCAGAAAATCAAGTCCAAGGTAAACTATCTTATCTGCAAAATACACATTTTCAACCTGAGTGATAACAGAAACAAGTTTATCAACCTTAAAACCGTCAATATCTCCAAGAACTTCCATCGGGAACCTGTCTTTTACAACGCACACTCCCGGAAATTCTTTCTCATAATCAAGTAAATCTCTTGGATGAGGTTTAATAATCACCCTGTAATCATTTTCATACTCAGAAATAATATCTCCAAAAAGCTTTTTTCTAACATCAAGCTCGCAAAGAGGCTCTGTCAATATCATAACATTTGGTTTTGTACTATTTTTGTCTACCAGCTGACCAACCACTCTCTCCGGATTTTCAAGAAAAATACTCACAAGAACTGCATGGTCTTCTTTGCTAAGCTTATCATTAAGATCTTCTCTTGGAACTTCAATTACATTTTTAGGTGGCTTATGATTGGCACTGATATCATTTACCTCATAATCAATACAATATTTACTGTATCCGCTTTCAATAAATATAAGACCAAGCTTTGCCATAAAACATTTAAGCGGAAAAGCCCCCTTATTAGCAAGTCTTGCCTGATCATCAAGACGGCCTGAATTTAATCCGTCCTCAATAGCATGATAATAAATTTTCCTGTAATTGAGATAATACCCGATTGGATCAGAATCGCAAAAAACGTATACATCCTTGTATTTTGACATATCAGTTGGTATATATTTTTCCTGAAGCTTTCCAAGAAGTTTTGTATACTTAATTCGCTGCATAAGATTAAGGACAATATTTTCCCTGTCTCTATGATATCTCATGACTTCCTCTGACGTCACATCCTCTTTTTCATCATAGGTATAGACATTTTGAAATACTTTTGCGCTTTCCAGTCTCTCTTTCAAAGACTCAAAATCATTAGACATCGTACTAAGCACGATATCAGCACTGCCCTTCTTATCATGTTGCAAAATAAGCTCTTTTACAGCTGCAATATATACATGATAATATGTGTGACAAACATATACTCTTTTAGGTGTTTTTTCTCTATTCATGCCCTTAATTATATAATCAAAAACAATCATTGTCATCCACTTGTCTTACCTTAATTCATGGTAGTATACTTTTTATAAAAAAAAGGAAGAATCCAACATGAAAATGCGTTATTGTAAAAAATGTCTTCAACCTGATACCAGACCGGGTATCGTTTTTGATGATGAGCAGGTATGCTTTGCCTGCAGATATGAAGAATCAAAAGCAACTATTGATTGGGAAAAACGTCATTCTGAGTTACAGGCTTTCGCAGATGAAGCAAAGGCTGAGGCCAAGAAGCGTGGAAACACTTATGATTGTATAATCGGAGTTTCCGGTGGTAAGGATTCTACATTTCAGGCCGTTTATGCCAAGGAAAAGCTCGGACTTAATCCTCTTTTGATCAACTGCATGCCTGATGAAATAACCGAAATAGGCAGAAAAAATATTGAAAACCTCAACAATCTTGGTTTTGACATCATTTCAATCAGACCAAATCCTATTGTTGCAAAGAAACTTGCAAGAAAATCATTTTTCGAAAGAGGCAATATTATTGCAGCATCTGAGTACTGCTTATGGGCTTCTTCATATATTATGGCTGTCAAATTCAATATTCCGCTCATTATACAGGGCGAAAATGCTGCTCTTACACTTGGTGCTGCCAAAAACCAGGAAACAACCGGAAATGCCTTCTCTGTTATGCAGCTCGAGACCATAAGAGGCGCAAGTGTAGATAGCTTTGTAGACCTTTCAAACAACATTACAGAAAAAGATCTTTTCCTATATAAGATTCCTACCGTAGAGGAAATGCAGGCTAAAGGTATTAAAGCGATTTTCCTTCAGTACTACGTAAAAGAGTGGTCTCAGGTTACTAATGCAGACTTTGCAATTGCAAGAGGTCTGACCGGAAGAAGCGATTCACTGTATGACCTTGGCCGCTACAGAAGATATACTGCTCTTGACTGCGATCTTCAGATTCCAAACCAGATGATAAAATATCTCAAGTTTGGTTTTGGTTACGCCACAGATGAAATTTGCTATGACATCAGAGAAGGACGTTTTAGTCGTGAAGACGGCAAATGGTACGTAAATGAATACGACGGAAAATGCGGCCAGCAATATATTGAAAAGGCATGCAAATATCTTTCAATAACAGAGGAAGAGTTCTGGGAAGTAGTTGACAAATATGTTAACAGAGATCTCTTTGAAAAAGTAAATGGAAAATGGACTCCTAAATTTACAGTAGGAGAAGATTACGAATCATGAAATCCTTCAAGTTAAAAGAAAAATGGTACATCTGTTTAACAGGAGCACTGCTGGCACTGCAAGCCGCAGTGTTCCTCGTATTTCGAGGAGAAAGCTATCCTCAGGTTCATGACAACCTTGACCTTTTCATGGCACATTATGAAATGCTGAAAAAATGGAGTCTTTGGTTTGCACATGGCGTTGACGCACCTATACTTCATGGAGTTTCAAGAGATTTATTTGGTTCTGAGTTCAACCTATACAATTTCTTTTATATAATACTTCCGGGAATATGGGCTTATCTTGCAGGATACGCAGCAAAAATAGCGGTTGGTATAATATCTTTTTCCCTATTGGCAAAGGATATTTATAAGGAAAAGGCAGAAAAATATACGCCTATAATTACAGTAATTTCTGTTGCTTATTCATTTATTCCTGTTTTTCCGACTTATGGCATCGCATTCACTTCAGTACCACTTATCGTACTATTTTTAAGGCGACTCTATTTTGCTAAAACATTAAAAGAAAAGATTCCATACTACATCGGTGTATTTTTGTATCCATTGTTATCATATTTTTCTTACCATGGATTCTTTATACTGGGATATATGGTAATTGCTGTAATTATCCTATGGATAAGGGATAAAAAATTTCCAGGAAGCACCTTTACTTCTGTAATTATCCTGTCACTTGGATATATTGTTTTTGAATACAGACTTTTTGGTGCAATGCTTTTTAACAATGATACTGTTACAATCCGCACTACTATGGATCATGGATCAATCACATTTACTCAGGCAATCGCAACTGCTTTTGCAGAGTTTGTAAATGCCTCGTTCCACTCCGAGGACTCACACACATATGTTATTCTGGGGGTAGTTCTCGTAGCAATACTGATTATAAACGCTTCCTATATAATCAAAAAAGAAGGTAAAAAAATTCTCTCTGATCCAATAAATCTTGTAATGCTATGGATTATTTTCAATGTTCTTATATTTGGTCTGTACCAGTATGAACCATTCAGACATTTATTTGAGACATTGATTCCACCACTTACCGGATTTGAATTTGCCAGAACAGCTTACTTCAATACTTTCCTATGGTATGCCGAGCTTCTCCTTGTATGTGTGAGAATGTATGACAGTAAAAAGACATACTTAAAGCTATGCGCGAACATTATTGTCACTCTTGCAATACTTGCAGTTATGTTTGTACCACAGGTATACAATGATTTTTACTATACCTGCTATAATCAGGCATACAAAATAATAAAGAATAAAGAAACCAGCACAGTTAACTATAATGAATTTTATTCTACTGCTCTCTTTCAAAAAATAATTGACGATATTGATTATAGTGGTGAATGGTCCGCTGCATACGGATTGCATCCCGCAGTTCTCAACTACAACGGAATCGCTACAGTAGATGGTTATCTTGGTATGTACTCGCAGGAATACAAGGAAAAATGGACTAAAGTTATCGAACCTGCGCTTGAAGGTTCCCCTTCATTAAAATCCTATTTTGAAGGATGGGGCGCAAGAGTAAGCCTTTATTCAGGTTCAGATGAAAATACCTACGCACCGCTTAGAGTTATGGAACTTGAGGATAACAGACTTGTAGTAAACATTGATGAACTACGAAGTCTTGACTGCAAATATATATTCTCCAGAATATTATTCACCAATTCTGACGAGCTCGGGCTTACGCTTACCGGCACGTATACCGATGAAAGCAGTCCATATACAATTTACGTTTATAGTCTCTGACAAATAATGATTGTAATTTAAAAAACGTCGACACCCCAAAACAGGTATCGACGTTTTTTTAGCGTCAAAAGCATTTGCCTTTCATTAACAATTGCTCATTCATCTTATTTGAGCTCGAAAGTCTTCCACATATCTTCCGTAAATATCTGATTCATTTCATACAAACCAGCCGAATCCATGAGGTTCTGCAAAGCTTTTTCCTGATATTCGTTATCAGCAACATATAATACAATTTTATCGGCACTCAAAATTCTTTCATCAGTAAGCGCTTCAAGGTTTTCTTCATCCATGTAATACACTTCATGATACTGCAAAAGCTCATCAGTAAGCCTCCAGACATTATGCGGAGATGCAGGATTAAACATAACGATTGCCACTTCATTTTGATTGTCAGAAGCATACTGCACCTTAGCTACATCCTCCGTATAAAGAAAAAGTACATTTTTATCAATTACAAATCCTTTGAATAATATCAATCCAAGAATTGCAATAACAGCAATTCTTTTTACAGCACCATCAGAAATTTTAATGTAATGATCGGCCCCAATTATAACAACAGCTATTATTAGTCCATAGACAGGCATTTCGTATCTGTTTGATGCGCTCCCAACTAATAGCGCAGATTTTGCAGTCATCAAAAAATAAAAAACAGTCGCAATTATCAAAATCAATAATTCCGGTGCGATATTGTCTTTTTTCTTACCCTGTATTTTTTTTCCATTAAGTCGTACCACTATAGCGACTGCAATTGCTATAACGATCAGCCAAAGTAAACCGGCAAAAACAAAATCATTTACAAGTCCTGTAAAAAAAGACATCCTTAAAAACGTACTATCTATGTCAAAAAGACTTCCGGCAGCTTCATTTCCTCTATATCCGCCAAAAATATGATGAACACTTGCAGGATATGTTAATACCGCTGCAACAAGACTCACTCCACAACATATTACATATATTATAGATTTTGTCCTTAGCTTTTTTCCAAAAAACATCCAGACCGTCAGGGAAAAACCTATTCCCACAAAGAAAAATAAATAAAAATACTGAGTAAGAAATCCCAAATATGATATCACCATAATCGGTAAAAGGTACTTTAGAAAAAGATCTTTACTGTTTTTTACTATTCCTTTATCGATTGCTTGTACAAATCTTATATGTACAAAGGCACACAAAAACACAAATAGTGTCAGCCATGCATACATTCTTATCAAAAGATTGCAGGATACAGTCTGAGGATTCAATCCCCAAAATGCCAGAATAATCCACCTTAAATAATCACTGCACTTTAACTGAATTAGCAGCTTATCAAAAACATAAAAAGAAATTGCAAACGCTATTAAATTAGTAATTATTCCGCTCCACTTTGTAAACACAGCTCCGATAAAAGAACATACCGTATGAAATATAAAATAATAAAGCGGAGGATGAACATCCCAGGATTGAACGAGTTTTACAAGACTGTAATTAAATCCTTCTCCATCCTTTACCACAAATTCATCCAGAATAACCTGCATATCCTGCCATTCGCGATCAGGCTGATATAGTCCGATACTTCTATTCGATGAAAAATAAGTATAATATTCATCTTCATGAAATCCCGACTTTTGAAATCCAAAATAAATATTTACTGCCAGTGCAAGCGCAAATATAACAAGTGTTATATATTTTTTCATAAACATCCTGCTGTCTTACTCACTAAATTCTTTTTTTCTGTCTCTCAATTTCATATAAAAGCCATGTGCTTTTCTGATTTGTCTTGGTGCTGTAGCAAGTATACACAAATAAGCTTTTTGTTTACTGCTCAAATATGAATTTTTCAATATTTTTATCAGATCATGTCTTATATATTTCACAACATTCTGATAGAAAATATTGTCATTTTTCATCTTGCTTACCGGAATATGAAGAAGATAATCAAGTCTTTGATAATATCCAAACCTCTCTGCAACTTCAACAAGTTCAGGATATTCATCTTTGACAAGTTTCAGTGCAACATCTGAATTTCTTACTATATCTGTAAAAACACTTGGAAAATAATCCTTATCCTCTTTTTTTCTCCTGCTATTGCTTCCAAGCCTATAAAAAACGTGATAGTACTGCTCCGGAAGGACAACAAGCTTATTGACTTTTCCCAACATAAAGATCATCAGATAAAAGTCTTCATTGAGCTCTCCTTCCGGAAACATATATTTTTCAGTAAAATAACTTCTCTTAACAATTTTTGTACAAAAAGATGCATCACCTGTGTGTAGAAGAAGTGACTTAAGTTGTTCTTTAGTAGTTACTATGCATGGCTCTTTAGGCGCAATAACCACATCAGCCATTTTCTGACCATCTTCAGAAATCTCATCTCTTGAAATCTGAACCATATCAGCATTATACCGACTGGCTGCTGCCAACATCGTGCTGTACATCCTGTGATCCACATAGTCATCGCTGTCGACAAAGCCTATGTACTCACCTGTAGCATGCCTTATTCCTATATTCCTGGCACTACTTGAACCACCATTTTCTTTATGCAATGCAATTACATTATCATATTTTTCAGCCAGCTTATCAGCCAGCTTTCCTGTTCCATCAGTAGATCCGTCATCCACAACTATAATTTGCATCAGTTCTTTGGGATAATCCTGATTTGCAACCGAATCCACGCACTTTTCCAAGAGATTCTCGATGTTGTACGCAGGAATTACAACTGAAACAGTTCTTTTCTGATCAGACATTTTCTGCCTCCGGAATCTGCATCTGTCTATACAGGTCATACCCTACAACCAATATAATTGCAAGCATTGCTACAGACAAAGGCCACATAGTTGTAACAGTAGCGCCAAACAAATACCTTGTATATGTTATCATGGAAATTACCTGTAAAAGAGCACATACCGGCATTCTCTTATAACTATAAAGTGCATATACAACAGCCAGAATTTCCGGAATATATCCATATCTTTCATGCATTACAGGCAGGCAAAAGCAGCATAATTCAACGCTGAATATAACAAGTGTTATCATATATTTTGATGTAATACTAAACTTTTTCCTGTAAATATAGTAGCAAAGGACTCCAAGTATCATCACTGTAGCAATTGTTCCGGCCGGAATAATTAGTTTTCTTATACTCTTATCCAAATCTGATGTGATTATGGTGTAAATGCTTGGGTAATTCATGCTAAGCCTTGAGAACATTGAAACCTGATTGCCATAAATTCCAAGCAGATCCCCCCATTTTCTTCCTGCTATAGCTGCAGGGATCATTGAAATAACATTAAATAGTGGTATAAACAGAATATATCTGATTTTCACCTTATTCTTAAGCCACATTATTATTATAAATGGCATAAAAAATATACTCTGCTGTTTAAAACTATATGCTACTGCAAGATATGCAAATGCTCTGATGTCATTTTTCTTTAATACATGTAACAATGAAAGTAAAACAAACGCTGTATATATTGAATCATTCTGTGCCCATGCCGCACTGTTCAGAACAACTGTCGGAAGAAATAAAACTGCCGCATAAGCCATGAAAGATTTTTTTACATTCCCTGCGGTTGCATGATAAGCAATCCTAAAAATAGTTACTGCACATACATAGTCAAATATCACTGATAAAGTTTTTACCAAATACATATCATTCTCTGTATTTCCACCACCTATATAGTGAAGAATAACAATCAGATACTGAAACATGCAATTATAATCAAATGTACTTGCATCTGAAACTCCGGGCTTTATTCCAAGATATGCAAATCCTCCAGCCTCATGACATTCTCTCATCCAATCTGCAAAAGCAGTCACATAATCTCCTGATTGAATATCATATAGTTTTAATCTGAACATTATTCCAAGAAAAGACAAAATAAGTCCAAACAGTACATCGAAACATGTTACAGTTATTCCAAATATTTTAAATTCAACATCAAAAATCTTATCAATCAATCTCATTTTTTCATTCCAATCTGTTTTTTTCCTTCATCGTCCGAAAAAATCCCGCCGGACGAATTACATATGCTTTACTCATGGGACCATCTAAAGCTAATTTCGGTTCTTTTCCCTCTAAATATTCAGTGGAAAAGCGTACAAACTCCTTAGCCGCATTTTCAGCATTCCACTTTTCGCTGATTGTCTTTTGTGCATTTTGGGAAATCTCGGACACTTTTCCACAATTAGCAAATAATTCAAGAAGCTTTTCCACAAAATCATCGTATTTTCCACATTTATAAGTAATGCCATTAACTCCGTCTTCAATTAAAAATGGAACTGAACCTGCTTCATAAGAAGCAATTGTACACAAGCCACTTCCCATAGCTTCATTGACTACAGCCCCCCAGCCTTCCAGATAATTGCTGGTAAAAAGAAAAACATCAGCCTGCCGCATTTTATCAAGAACTTCTTTTGGTTTCATCGCACCGAGAAGTTTTACTTTATCCTCCAGGCCATAGCTATGAATAAGATCTTTGATATAATCTCTTTTATTTCCATCACCAATAATTTCAAGGCTGAAATCATATCCCTTATCGCATAGCACTTTAGCGGCATTTATTGCATATTCAGGATGCTTTAAATCAATAAGCCTACCTGCCCAGCAGAGCTTTATTTTTTTGTTTTTCCCATCAAAAAAATCCTTTTTTTGGATCTTTACATCGGGGAAATATCCCCATTTAAGCATCTTTCCCGGATAACTGTGAATCAGCGCAAAATCCGATGCAACATACGCCCCCGCACAAAGAAGATATACCGGCTTATTTCTATACCTGATATGTTCTTTGTACTTGTGAACAAGACCTTTAGGACTAATTGCCTTCCACTGCCCTTCTCTATAAATACGCTCGCTCACTCTGAATGTCAGTTTTCCGGATGAAAGACGTTTTTCTTCAGTTTCTCCCAAAACGCCTTCAGTCCAGCCGAGTATTGTCACATCACTTTTTAAAATAAGCTCTTTACATTTTTCCTTTTCTTCATACCAAAGAGCAACAAATGGATATTGCTCTATATCAACCGACCATCCCATCTCAACTCTTTTTTCTTCCATTGGCATGACCTGAATAAAGTGAAAATCAACATTTTCCTGTGAATTCATTGCCATGCAAAACGGAAGTTGATGATGATTTATGTAATTAGATGCAAAGGTCACAACTATTTTTTTCATCACTTAGCGCACCCGCTTGTAACATAAATTTGCTCATATATTTCCATTAATCTGTTAAAATTTCTGTCGGGATCATGAGTAATTCTTGCATGTTTCCTTGCATTTTCCCCAAACACCTCAGAAATTACAGGTTCATCCCATATCTGTATTATCGCTTCTGCAAGCTTTTGCGGATTTGCTTTTTCAAACAACAAGCCATCTTTATTGTCCTGTAAAATACTAGGAATCCCTCCACACCTGGCTGCTACAACAGGAACTCCCAAAAGCATTGCTTCCCCAACTGAATTAGGGGAGTTTTCTACAATTGAAGGACAGACAAAAACACTGCTCTTTAAAAACCGGTCCTTCATTTCGCTTTCACTTAGCATTCCAATCATAGTGACGTTCTTTTTCAGCTTATTTTTTGCTATGAGAGCTCTTATGTATTTGGAATAAGCACTTGCTCTAAGAAAATATGGGTATTTACTTCCACCTTTTCCAATAATATTATTTCCTGCAACAAAAAGCTGCGCATCCGGATATTTCTTTAATATCTCAGGCATTGCCTGAAGAACAAAATGAAATCCCTTAAGCGGATAATCACCCTGCGACAAGAAAACGGAATGTGGAATCACCTTGGTCTCATCCCATTTTCCATCATAAAACATAGGACGCATGGTTTCGTTAAGTTCGAAATATTTTGCACAAGGATTTATCTTTCCGGTTTCATCCTTGTCAAATTTTGTTCTTCCCGCAATATTTCCGCATAAACGAATAGCTTCTTTTTCTCTTTCACCACGAATCCTGTATTTTTCCTGCTGTAAAACGATGGAATCTCCCTTAAGCCAGTCCCTGAAAGTTACCTTTTTCTGCACTGACTCCGGAATATTTGCCATGTATTCGTCTGCAATACAACTACACAGCCCTTGAATTCCCAATAAAATCCTTTCAGTCTTTCCGAATGTCCTTATTATGGCCAACGTATGTGGAAACTCTGTTCCAAAAATATGAACAAGGTCCGGCTTAAAATCATCAAGAATTATACGAAAACGTTTCTCAATACTTTCATCATATTTCTCAGGATGCTCCAAATCCTCCGTAAAACCATAGTACTTTACGTTATCTATTACTTCGCTTGAAAATGCTATCTCTCCTTCTGCCGGAAAACATATTCCAAGCTCTATTTTATCTTTAGCATCAGAATTATTTACTATTCTCTCAAGACAACCGGTTAGCCATCCTTCTCTGGGAGAAAATGCCAGATTATGTGCCCTTGCATATGCCGGGAGCATAATATTACATAACCATAAAACTTTCAATTTACTTCTCCTTTACAGAACCTTTTATGCTATAAGCAAATTCTTTAAGTGAATTGTATACCCCGGCAGTTATTTTATTATTTGCCAGAAAAGTCCTAAGCCCTGCCAGAGTGATCACTCTGATAAAATCATATTTTCTGATTTTGGATGCAGGAAGATACATTTTTATTATTTCTTTTCTCTCAAGCTCAGAAATCTTTCTGTTCTGATCAGAATATCCACCGCCTTCGTAATCTGCAATAATTATTGGTATATAACAGGTGTCTGCTTTTTCCTTGTAAAAGCATCTTAGAAACTGTTCATAATCTGCTCTGACTTTGTACTTTAAATCAAATGGATTTTTATAAATCAGCCTCTCATCATAAAAACACGCCTGATGAGACGGAACATTTCTATAACAGGCAAAATCGTCTATTTGAGGATTCGACGCCACTCTCGTCTTTGTCTGACTGTCAAATATATCGCCGTAAAAAATAGCAGGAAGAGTTGTTCCCTCTCTTCTATTTCTGGCAACAATGCTATCATGAACATTTTTCAAAACATTTTCATCAGAAAATACATCTCCGCAATTGAGGAAAAAAACATATGAGGGACTTTCACCTGCTTTTAACTTTTTAGTTTCTTCAATACACTCATAAACATGAGAAATAGCTATATTCATGGCATGATATATTCCGTTATCACAGCCCTCAACAAGCCTTATTCTGCCACCAAGCTCATACTCACTTTTAAGCTTCTCAATTGATCCGTCAGTAGATAAACCGTCTTTTATTAAAATTCTGTAATCATCAAAATTTTGTCTTTTTACACTTTCAAGAGTATCAAAAAGTCTTTTCCCCGGATTATATGAAACTATAATGATCACAAAAAAAGCTTTTTTCATATCGATCAATATCCTCTTTCCGATAAAGTTAGCGGCAATTCATGAAATAAAAAAGTCTGGTACGGTAAAATCCTCACTCCGTCATTTGCCGCTCCTGCCATATAAATCCCAAAATACAAAATGCAAATGGTCACAACTGAAGCTTTAATCAATTTTTTCTTTTGGTCATCTCTGATACATTCTATAAGTGCCGGAACAAACAATATATGTGACACCGTAAGATAATATCCTATCCTTGAAATAACAGGAAGAAAAGACCCAAAAACGTAAAGAACAAGCGCCATTACATTACATATAAAATAAAATTCCATTATTCTATTAGCTTTAATATGATCGCGGTAAAGCCATAATGAAATCAACAAAATTACCGCACATCTTAAAATATTTATTTTACTGGTACCACCTGTGAGATATTCGGTATTTTTGTAGGAAGGGTACAAAAAAACTACCACTTTCAAATAAAAGTCATTAAGAAACAAACAGGAAATCCCTGCTGCCCCAAGTACAAGATACATCCATCTCTTCCAGTTAAGCTGAGCAAGAAAATATAAAGGAAGCACCACCAGAGCCGACTTGTGGAACAGCGAAGCAACTACGATCAGTAAGATAAACCGTGGCCAGTCTCTTTTTATGACATATCTCATAGAAAAAAGTGCCATTCCCAAAGCAAGATAATATCTCATGGTGCTAAGTGACTGAAAATAATATCCCAGCAGCATAAACATAGCAAAGCTTAAGGTAAATGACCGGCTCTGATCATATATTGCTTTCATGAAAAAAAATATTGTAAAAAAGGCAAAGATAGCAAAAACCAAAAGATAATTCTCAAATCCGCACAATGAATAAATGCAATATGTAAGCAGATTAAATCCAACTTCTGTGGGGACGTAGGCTCTGCTGTACACAAGATGCATGAACTCTACATAATTAAGATAATCGTTTCCAACATTGAGCCTCAGTGCTGAAACCAAAAACAGTAACACAAAAATAATCAGGCAACCTACTACGTTTATTAATTGCTGCCTGCTCATTCCGCGATAAAGAATTTGTCCTTTACTATTTTCATATGGAGTTTTTTCCTGACGTATGAGAAGTGCAACTATAAGCACAACCGCCGTAAGTGATAAATATACAGCCATTATATTTTCTTAAGCGTTCTCCCGTATTTTATTCCGTCTGATAATAATTTAAAACAGCTTACCAGGCCTTTTTCCGCACACATTGTATTTCTGTTTTTTATAAGAAACCTCAAGCCCCATACTTTGGCCATTTTTCCATACAGAAAATGATATAAAACACCTCTGTCATAGAAAAACTTATCTGTATAGCCTTTAAACCATGTAGACTCGCCGGCTTTTTCGTGACCTATCTGAACACTTGTCCTATAAATTTTAAGCCCCTTTTCCAGACAGTCATGCAAAAACAAACTATCTTCGCCGTTCATGTGAGGCGCTCCGCCACCAAACAAAAGAGAATATCTGATGCCTGCCGCTTCTATTTTTTCTCTTTTGGCACATATAGCATAAGCAGGATATCTTCCGTAGTTGTACCATGAAACTTTGGAATAATCATTGTTCCAATAGGTTTCTCTTCCTTCCTGCGCCTTTACATTAAACAAAAGAATATCCGCCTCCGGATGATTTTCAAATTCTTTTACAACAAGTTCAGGATAGCCCTGATCATAAACTATATCATCATCAGCAAACTGAATTAAATCATGGTCAGAAGCTTCAAGAGCGGCATTTCTTGAAAGTCCTACTCCCTTTTCCTTCCTGTTAAAAACCTTGATTGAATACCCTGAATAAAAAAAATTCCTCTCATCTTCTATATTTGAAGAGAACTCAAATTCTCCATCTTTTTTTTGAACCTGATTCACGATTATTGCATCCGTCTGGATATTCATTTCCTGAATTAACTTCTCAGCATCTTTATTAACAGAAGAAACCAGGATTTGTAGACTGTTTTTTTTCATTTCTATTTCCTTAGCCCATAATAATTCATCAAAAACGCTCTGTCGGCTCTGCTTATCACTATACCGACTATCGGGCATTCATGTTTTACAAGCTGCGCAATAATATGCTCTGTCATGCTTCCGTTTTTCTTACCATAAGGGATACAAAGAATCACGCCATCGCATGTACCAATTTTTCTGTAATTATCAAGTACTGTTCCCGGAACAGCCATGGGAGTGAGTTTTGTTCCTGTCTCTTCTAATATAGGAGCAACACTCTCAGTCAACAATTTACAATCTTCAATTGACAAAGAATCGTCTTTGACACTGTCAGTTGAAATAACAATTATTTCCGATAAATGTCCTGCTTTTTTTCCAAATGAAGCCATCAGCTCATTTCTGAAAAACTCATCTTTTTCTTTAAACAAAACCCCAAGCAAGCTGTAACCGTACCTCTTTTCACAGTCCTCCGGAACATATACTGCATCATCCAGTGCATCATATAGCAAAAGACAAAGTAAAACAGCAAGAACGGCAAGAACAGCGCCAAATATAGCGGCTGTTATTGTCTTATCAGAGTAAACTACAAGCTTTGCAGGCGTAATTCCCAGATTTTTAATTGAATCAAAAGCCTCATTAATATCACCGAAATTTTCCATTGATGCTACGCTTGCAAGAAGTATTGCATCTGCAAGCTCTCTATCTGAATTTTCAGAAGTAAGCAACATGACACGAATGTCAGAAGGAATCTCCGCAGTAATAGATGAAATCAGCTCATCTTTTGTGATTGTTTTTTCTTTTTTCTCTAATTCCCCGCTGGAATTCTCTTCATTTTCAATAACATCAATTCCCTGTTTTTTCAATTCTTCTATAATCGGCTTAAGTATGTCATCTGTAGACATAAACATATTCCATGTATAGGCATTATAAGAATCCACCTGCGTACCCGTCTGCTCATTATACGCAAAATTCAAGTAAAGCTTAGCACTTGCACTGTACGTTCTCTCAGGTCCAAAAGACACCGTTACAAGAGTATAAACAAATGCTGCAATCAATGCTCCTGCAACTGCTGCCGCAGGGACAATCCAAATCTTTTTCACAAGTCTTAAATAAAAGCATCTTAAATTCATGGTTTCATCTAAATGACCACTACTGTTTCTGTCCATAACAAATCTCCATGCCAGGTTAGCTCAGTTCTTATTAAGAAATCTCAAGCATTCTTCTGAGCTGTAATCTGATCGTCATCAACGCCTTCCGTACTGTCCGGTGTAAACAGAATCTTGACTGTCAAAAGCATAAGTTTTATATCAAGCCAGATTGAATAATTTTCTATATATGTAAGATCAAGCTTAAGCTTGTCATAGGGTGTAGTATTATATTTGCCGTAGACCTGGGCATAACCTGCAAGTCCCGCCTTAATCTTGGTTCTAAAAGCAAACTCAGGCATTTCTTCAAGATATTGCGCGATAATTTCAGGTCTTTCAGGTCTTGGTCCTATAAATGACATATCTCCTATCAAAATATTAAATAGCTGGGGAAGTTCGTCAATTCGGCATTTTCTGATAAATTTTCCTACCGGTGTTATCCTGGAATCATTCTTGGAAGCAAGTCGTGCAACACCATCTTTTTCCGCATCAACTCTCATACTTCTGAATTTCATTATCTTAAATTCTCTTCTGCCGGCTGTACATCTTACCTGCTTATACAAAACAGGGCCTCCATCATAAGCTTTAACCACAATTGCAGTAATAAGCATAATCGGGGAGAAAAGGATTATAAGAATAAATGACATCACAATATCAATCAGTCTCTTTACAGCTCTCTGCTCAACCTTAATCGCATACTCCCTCAACAAAAGAACCGGAGTATCAAATAAGTGAAGCTGTGTTGAACCTTTAAGCAAAACATCTGTTATTTTAGGCATAACATATATTCTGATGTTTCTTCCGTAGCAGAATTTTACCAGTCCATTCCTGTACTGACTTGGTACATCCCAGATAACAACGCCGTCGTAATCTTTAAGACATTCTTCGTATACCTTTTCAATTCCCTCTGAAATATTTATTGTCTTTGCAATATTATATTTGTCCTTTCTTGAATTGAATTTACGGATAATATCATCTACAGAATATTCTCCGCTTACAAGAAGAAGCTGCCTTGGCTTAAAAATCGCCATATAAATCCAGTTTGTCGCATATGCCCATAAAAAAGATATAGCGAGCTGGATAAAGAAAATCGTAACAATAGGTGCAACCGGAACGAGCCAGTTCCTAAGAAGTGAAATCTGAAAATATGATATAAAATTAACCATGAAGAGTGCAAAAATCTGTGAAAAGAACACATCCATCGGCTTTAAATATCCAATTTTCAATCCACCATAAGTATTGGAAAAGAAAAGCAATAAAATAAAATATATTCCAAGTATCAGCAAATGGCCACGAAAATAGAGCTTAAGACCGTATCCAAGATAATAGCCATCCTGGCTAACACGGTCAGCCGCAACCATTGGGTAATATGTTCTAAACCAAAATAGCGCATACACCGCTGTTTGCATTACAAGCCCCACAAATCCAAGCAGCAATACAAGAACTCTCTTTATTGACTCCACATTTTTCATACAATGTCCCCTTTAATTGGTCCGGTAGTGTCAAATTTACTACCCATTTTTAGTTCTAAAACCTTGATTTATCGGGAGTTCAAAATAAAAAGAGCATTGACCTCCCTTTTTGGTATAATGTCAATCGCCAAACCAACATCTCCAGAAAAGGAAACAATGCTCAT
>JAFSQI010000100.1 GCA_017446685.1 Butyrivibrio sp. | reverse complement strand
CGGCGCTGCTCAGAGAGTACCTGTTCCTACAGGATCAACAACACTTCTTTTCGCTGTTGTTAAGTCTGACAAGGAACTTACAAAGGAAGCAATCAATGAGGCTATGAAGAAGGCTTCTGATCCTGAGACATTCGGATACAACGAGGATGAAATCGTTTCATCTGATATCGTTGGAATGACATATGGTTCACTCTTCGATGCTACACAGACAATGGTTACAGCTATCGGCGATGGCCTCTATGAAGTTCAGGTTGTTTCATGGTATGACAACGAGAACTCTTACACATCTCAGATGGTTCGTACAATCAAGTACTTCGAGAAGTTCGTTAAGTAATTTTCCCGAGCTTAGTGTACAAATCTAAGGAAAGAATCATTTTAAGGGTCCGGTCCGTTAGGACCGGGCCTTTTTTCAAATAATAAAAAAGGAGACAAATAAGATGAGTCTTAATAAAAAATCTGTAGATGATATCAATGTAAAGGGCAGACGTGTTCTTGTTCGTTGCGACTTCAACGTACCTCTTAAGAATGGTGAGATCACAGACGAGACAAGAATTGTTGCAGCTCTTCCTACAATCAACAAGCTTGTAAAGGATGGCGGCAAGGTAATTCTTTGCTCTCACCTTGGAAAAGTAAAGAATGGCCCTAACGAGGGTGAGTCACTTGCACCTGTAGCTAAGAGACTTTCAGAGAAGCTTGGCAAGGAAGTTAAGTTCGTTGCTGACTATAACGTAACAGGCGCTGATGCAACTGCTGCTGTAGAAGCTATGAACGAAGGAGATGTAGTTCTTCTTCAGAATACACGTTTCAGAGGCAAAGAGGAGACTAAGCCACAGGAGGCTGGTGAGGCTTTCGCAAAAGAGCTTGCTGATCTTGCTGACGATTATGTTTGCGATGCATTTGGTTCTGCACACAGAGCACACGCTTCTGTTGCTGTAGTTACTAAGTACATCACAGAAAAGGGTGGAAACAACGCTGTTGGATACCTCATGCAGAAGGAAATCGACTTCCTTGGAAATGCAGTTGAGAATCCTGTAAGACCTTTCGTAGCTATTCTTGGTGGCGCTAAGGTTGCTGATAAGCTCAACGTTATTTCTAACCTCCTTGAGAAGTGCGATACACTTATCATCGGTGGTGGTATGGCATTCACATTCTTAAAGGCACAGGGCTATGAAGTTGGTAAGTCACTTGTTGACGACACTAAGCTTGATTACTGTAAGGAAATGCTTGACAAGGCTAAGGCTAACGGCAAGACACTTCTTCTTCCTGTAGATACAGTTGTTTCAGCTGGATTCCCAGATCCTATTGACAATCCTGACATCGAGACAGAAATCGTTGCATCTACATCAATTCCTGCTGACAAGGAAGGTCTTGATATCGGTGTTAAGACTCGTGAACTCTTCGGAGATGCTGTTAAGTCAGCTAAGACTGTTGTTTGGAACGGACCTATGGGCGTATTCGAGAACCCTGTTCTTGCAGAAGGCACAAAGGCTGTAGCTAAGGCTCTTGCTGAGACAAGCGCAACAACAATCATCGGTGGTGGTGATAGTGCAGCAGCTGTTAACCAGCTTGGTTTTGCTGATAAGATGAGCCACATTTCAACAGGTGGCGGCGCTTCTCTTGAATTCCTTGAAGGCAAGGCTCTTCCTGGAGTTGTAGCAGCTGACGATAAGTAAAATTTAATTATGTACTGTAAGGAGATATAAAATAATGGCACGTAGAAGAATCATAGCCGGAAACTGGAAAATGAACAAGACTCCCAGCGAGGCAGTAGCTCTTGTAAATGAACTTAAAGATCTTGTAAAGAATGATGCTGTTGACGTAGTTTACTGCGTACCGGCTATCGACATCTGCCCTGTAGCTGAAGCTGTTAAGGGTTCTAACGTACATGTTGGTGCTGAGAACTTCTATATTGTAGACAGCGGCGCATTCACAGGTGAAATTTCTGCTCCTATGCTTAAGGATGCAGGCGTTGAATATGTAATTATCGGTCACTCAGAGAGAAGAGACATCTTCGGAGAGAACGATATCCTCATCAACCAGAAGGTTAAGAAGGCATTTGCATCAGGCCTTACACCTATTCTTTGCTGCGGTGAGTCACTTGCACTTCGTAAGGCTGACACATACAAAGAGTGGATTGAGAGACAGATCACATGGGATCTTGACGGCGTAACAGCTGATCAGGTTAAGAAGCTTGTTATTGCTTACGAGCCTATCTGGGCTATCGGAACAGGCGAAACAGCTACAGCAGATCAGGCTGAGGAAGTATGCGGACTTATCCGTGGACTTATTGCAAAGCTTTATGATCAGGCTACAGCTGACGAAGTACGTATCCAGTATGGCGGATCTATGAATGCAGGCAATGCTGCTGAACTTTTGTCCAAGCCAAACATCGATGGCGGACTTATCGGTGGCGCCAGCCTTAAACCTGATTTTGGTAAAATCGTTAATGCTTAATAAGTGATATTTTTTGAGCATATTGCACAGAATTTAATGCTGTAAAATGGCATAAAAAGCGGATTCCGTTGGTAACTATCACCAGTGGAATCCGTTTTTATTTTTTTTTGATGAAATAAATATCACGGAAAATATCACTTTATGATATATTTCAAAGGTGATATTTAAAAAAGTGATGTAAGGGTTTTAAAAGCCCTATGTTGATGACCGTGGTTATAAATTACTCTTGCAAGTGATAGTAAATGAGTAGTTATGTGAGACAAAAGAAAATAGACCATAAAAAAATTCTATATCAGTGTAATTATTAAGAGCAGAGATTGTGATAATCACAACACCTCTGCTCTTTTTATGCCTGTTTATAATTTCGTAAATCTATTATTTCTTTACCACTACCAAAAACCAATCCAAATGTTTCTTAAATCATTATAAAACGTTTTTGTCATTTTCACAACTAAATAATCACGGAATCAAGTGAATGCGCAATAAATACGCAATAATTCTCTAATCAAAAATACTTTACCATTTGGTCTAATTGTCAATGATTTGCGAATGCTTATTAACATTATAATTCTTTATCGGCACTAATACCCGATTTCTTTAGAACAAATTAAAAGTATTTGCAAATCAAGCTTTTCATGTGACAAGAGAATAGCAAGGTGATGTGAAAATCAGTCAATTCTCCGTCAGAAGATTCGTATGATTTGCAAACAGAAAAGGAGACCAGAACTATGGCGAGAAAAGGTGAAAACATCTACAAAAGAAAGGACGGACGTTGGGAAGCAAGATATATTGTTGGACGTCTTGCAAATAGACAGGCGAAATATCGATCCGTATACGCATGGAGTTACACGGAGGTTAAGAAAAAGCGTCAGGACGCAATGCTTAGGATGACGGATATGGATTATGAAAGTCAGCCGAAAGCAGGAACTGTTGAAGCTGTCGCTAAGGCTTGGATTAAAAACAGCGCTCATAAATGGAAGGAATCCACCAAATGCCGCTATCAGGAAAAATTGAACAACTACATCTTACCGCATTTTGGTAAACGAGAGTTTTCTGATATCAGCACTGCAGAGGTTGAGTCTTTTATATCTATGATTCAAACAGATGGAATGCCCGGCAAAAAGCCTGTTGGCGCCGGTACCGCCAGATCTGTTCTGACAGTTTTAAAGCAGATTCGGCTTCATGCACTCAAAATGGATCATCAGGTACGCTTTAACCCGGAATGTATTATAGTAAGACCTCAAAAGGCTGAAATTACAGTATTTACCGAGGCTGAAGAGAAAAAACTTGTAGCCACGCTTAAATCCAATACAAATGAAACAGACGCCGGATTTCTGACATGTCTGTTTACAGGCATTCGTGTTGGTGAACTTTGCGCTTTGAATTGTGACAACATAAATCTTGAGGATGGGATGATCCATATCAATGCCACTATGCAGCGCCTTCCGGATCAAAGTGGTGGAGATAAAAAAACAAAGATTACGATAGATAAGCCGAAAAGTGAATGTTCAATTCGAGATATACCCATAAATAAAGAACTTTTAGAAGTGCTCCGCAGGTTTTATAAACCAGGAGCATTTCTGCTGACAGGCGATAAGGATAAGTTTGTAGAACCCAAAACTATGGAAAATCGTTTTAAAAGCATACTGAAAAAATGTGGTCTGAAACCTGTTGGTGTTCACAGCACGAGACATACTTTTGCTTCCCGTTGCATTGAGAGGGGAATGGATCCCAAGACCTTGTCAGAGATTCTTGGTCATGCAAATGTTGCTACCACACTTAACACCTACGTTCATAGTAATAAAAAGAGTAAAGAGGATGGAGTAAATATGCTATCGGATTTATTTTCCGTATAAAAAATGGTCAGAAGAACTAAAACAGCTTATAAATTCAGCATTTATAGGCTCTGTTTATAGAAATAATAGATTTGCGAAAGGTATTGTACGGCAAATGTTGTCAAAACGTGTTTTATCATAAAAAGATTTTTTTACACACAATAATAAGTAAATGGCATTTGCCGGAACATTCATTATATGTGGTATGTGATACAGACATTAAAAGGACAGGAAAATAAGACAGCTAACGAGATTATCAGAGATGTAGCTGAACCTGATGAAAAGGTCTTTGTATTTGAAAATGAGATGGAATACAAGGTAAAAGGAGAATGGATTAAAGACAAAAATCCTTTTTTTCCAGGATATATTTTTGTAGAGATGAATGAAAAAAAGGCTGAGGAGTTTGACAGCCGTTTAAGGAGAAAAAAACGTCCATTAAAACTTATGGGAGTAGATGGAAAAATCACCCCAATAAAACCTGAGGAAGAAGAATACCTGACAAGGCTTGGTGGTAAAGAGCATATTATAAATCACTCAGAAGGATTTCGTATAGATGACAGGGTGCTGATTACATCAGGGTCATTCAAAGGATGGACTGGAGAAATCAAAAAGCTTAATCGTCATAAAAGACGGGCTATTATATGTGTTCCTTTGATGGGAAGAGATGTTGAAGTAAGTGTAGGATTGGAAATTGTTAAAAATGTGCCTTTTGAGGAAACAAACTCGGAGGATAAGATAGACAGATTGAGCATGGCTAAAATCATGAATGCTTAAATCTATTAATCAAAGTATAGCATTTGAGGTTGAGTATTTCAGGAAGCTGTTGAACAAAGTGTCGTGGTAGGCGCGTGGCGGGAGATAGTGGACATAGTGGAGAAAAAAGGGTGACTGAATGAAGTCATCACGGCGAAGCTATGGTCGAAATAGTTCCTGCAAGCATAGACTTAGCTATGTTGGTCTGCTTCAGCAAAGAAAGCAAATAATCTTTGTTTTGTTATATCCGCGCATAAAAAATGGTGTTAGGATTCATGACTAGCAAAGGAGATATGCTGTAGCTTTAAGCGGCTTTGGAAGGGTTAGAATAGCGTCAATAGTATAAAACGATTAGGAAAAGGTACTAAAGCGGTTAGCCTGACAAGCTATGATGTTAAGAATCTTAAGAAGTAAATAGACGATATATATGTTTGCGTTCTCAGTCATAAGTACGAATTCGATATTTCTTAGATGGCTTAAAAAGTTGTGAAAACTGATATTAAAGCTTTTTTTATAGACAAAATAGGAATATAAATATGTGGTTAGCAAAGTATGTAATTGAGATTGGATAACAGAGAAAACGGATTGTAATTTGATAAGCTTCTTAATTATACGAATTATATAAAAAATTGTGCAAAATGAGCCATAGAATATATTATTAAATGCCATATGAAAACAGTAGCTCTGATACCTATAAAGATGGAGTCAAAAAGGATTCCACACAAAAACATAAAATCTTTTTATGATGGAACACCTCTGATGTCGCTTATTCGGCAGGCATGTCTTGATTCGTGCGTTATTGATGAGACGTATATCTATTGTTCTGATGACACTGTAATTCCTTATCTTTTTCCAAGCGTCAAGTTTCTTAAAGGACCAAAGTATTTAGACGGAGAGATACTGAATATGACTTAGTAGCAACGAATAAAGCAGGAGAAAAATTCATAGGAGTTTCATATGGATATGGTTTCAAAAGAAATGAAAAATATGATTTTTTGAGTATATATTCAATTTGTGAACTGGTAGGTACGCTCAAAAGGAAAGGTGTTTGCTCAAAATGAAAACAGTAGCTGTTGTTCCTATGAAACTAAATAATCAAAGGCTTCCGCAAAAAAACACAAGAGCCTTCGTTAATGGTAAACCTCTGTGTGAATATATCTTTTCTACTCTATTAACAGTTGATGGACTTGATGAAATATATGTGTATTGTAGTAATCCAAATATAAAGACGTATATGCCTAATGGGATAAAGTTTCTGCAACGATCGGAGAACTTAGACACGAATACAACAAGTATTTCTGATGTGTTGTATTGCTTTGCGGAGGATGTTAAGGCTGATATCTATTTGATGTCCCACGCAACGTCTCCCTTTGTGAAAAAAAATTCTATTGAGTATGGATTAAATGCAGTTAAAAGCGGAAAGTATGATTCGGCTTTTGCGGCTGTTAAGGTACAGGATTTTTTATGGGCTGATAGTAAGCCTATGAATTACGATTTGGATAATATTCCACGAACGCAGGATTTGAAGCTTTTATATAAAGAAACAAGTGGGTTTTATATTTATGAAAAAGAAGTAATTACATCCCTGCATAGAAGGATAGGATACAATCCTCTTATCGTAGAGGTAAGTGAAATAGAAGCTGTCGATATTGATGAAATGGAAGATTTTATGATAGCAGAAGCTATCTTCAATCACATTTTACTTTCTGAGGAACAGATAAGGAGCTAGAAACATAAATGGATAATATTCATGTTCTTGATTGTACATTGCGTGATGGGGGATATTGTAACAATTGGAGGTTTGGTCGTGAAAATATAAAAAAGATTATAAACGGACTCCAGGAAGCCAACATTGAAATCATAGAATGTGGATTTATTACCAATAGAATTAAATACGATCCGGATGTGACCAAGTTCACTTCTTTTGATGAAATATCAAAGATTATCCCCAAAAATAAAGAGGGGAAAATCTTTGTCGCAATGATAAATTATGGGGAATTTGATGAAGCAGAAATTCCAGAGAAAGATGGATGCTCATTAGATGGTATTCGGGTTGCATATCATAAAAAAAATAGATTTGAGGCTTTAGAGTATTGTAGGAAGCTTAAAAAGAAAGGATATTTAGTTTTTGTCCAAGCGATGGTTTCACTAAGTTATTCTGATGAAGAATTCCTTGATACAATTAAGCGGATTAACGAGATTAAGCCATATGCATTTTATATAGTTGATAGTTTCGGAATGATGAGGGGAAAAGAGCTTATGCGCCTTTTCTATATGGTAGAGCATAATTTGGATAATGAAATATGGATTGGTTTTCACAGTCATAATAATATGCAACTAGCTTATTCAAACGCACAAAAACTTATAGAAAATCGAACAGATAGAATGTTGATTATAGATTCATCTGTTTACGGAATGGGGCGTGGAGCAGGAAATTTAAATACGGAATTATTTGTAGAATATCTCAATGATACTGTAGGTAAAGAATACATCTTAAAACCACTTTTGATGCTTATAGATGAAATACTGAATGAGTTCTATCAAAGAAATTATTGGGGGTATTCTCTCCCTAATTATATTTCGGCTTCGCATGGTGCTCATCCAAACTACGCAGGTTATCTTGATGATAAAAAAACTCTAACATACGAAGATATGAATAATGTTTTTGATATGATGGATGATGTTAAAAAGGTTTCCTTTGATAGATTGTACATAGAAGAACTGTATTTGAGTTATATGGAGACAGGAAAAGTCCAGGAAGAACGTAAAGCTGATTTGAAAAAGAAGCTTTTGGGAAAGACAGTTATTTTGGTGGCTCCTGGTAGGACGTCAATAGAAGAAAAGGAAAAGATAATAAGATGTAAAATGAGTGACGTTGTTCTAATAAGCATTAATCACGTTTATTCAGTATTGCATCCGGATTTGATTTTTATTTCCAATCTGAGAAGATTTCGTGAGTTTCCTGAAGAGGCAAAATCAATAAGCATTGTTACATCTAATATAACATCATATGGTTTCTATCTTAAAACTAGTTACAAAGATTTACTGAATTCAGAAGAAGGTGTGAAAGACAATGCAGGTTTAATGGCAATAAAGTTTTTGATGGAATATGGGGTCGATAAAGTTTTTCTTGCTGGATTTGATGGATATTCACATGATGTTCGCGAAAACTATAGCAATCGAGATTTGGAGTTTATTACAAGAAAAGCTGTTTTAGATGCTATGAACATAGGTATGAGTAAGGTTTTGAAAGAATATAAGAAAAAGCTAAGAATTGAATTTCTTACATCACCAAAACAATTGATTATTGATTAATGCAGACTGGATAGACTTAAAGAAGAGAATGGATTTTCAATAAGATAAGAGCCTATGTGTTAGAAATAATTGTTCATATCAAGATGTAAAACAGAAAAAGGACTGCTAATGGAACGTATATATAATATTTTTGATTATTATGGAATCAATAGAGAACGATATGATGAATGCTCTGTAGCAGATAAAGGTAATAAATACTATGGGATGAATTATATCCTCAAGAGATATTCAAATTATGAAGGTGTTATTAATGCTTCAATAGAACATGGCTTCTTTATGCTTGATTCATCAAATATTAGTAGCCATTTTGAAAACAATACGCCAGTTTATCTAGTTCCATCTGTTCAAAGAGCAAAATTCTTAAAGGATAAGATTGGCAAAATTATAATACCAATAGGTCCTATTATACATTATGCAAAGAACTTGTATGGTGAATATGCTCTAAAATCTACGAAAAAAGAATTAGGAAAGACGTTGGTTGTATATCCCCTACATAACATAGAAAATATGTGTTATTTGGAGGATAGACGAAGATTTATTGAATATGTAAAAAAAATAGTAGAAAAATATGAATTTAATTCGGTCCTTGTGTCTATATATTTTATTGATCTGGAAAGGGGAACTCATTTAGCATATCAAAAAGAAGGGTGGAATATAGTCTCAGCCGGAAGGCGATTGAATTATGATTACATGGATTGTGTTAGAACTATCTTAAGTCTTGCCGACTATTCGATTTTTCAAAGCTATACTTCTGCATTAGGATATTGTGGATATATGGGTATCCCATTTTCAATATTTTCTGCAGATTTGCAAGCAGATTTTGCTGGTAAAACGGAATATGGTACCCTTGGTCCTATGGATAGAATGAAAGAATTTGAAATTATGTATTCGGAGTATTCTCCAGCGTTTTCTCAGAAACAGAATGAGTTTTGTAGTTATTGGCATGGTTATGATTGTGTTAGAAGTGAAGAAGAATTGTACTTGATTTTTGATTTTTGCGAGGCAATTGATAACAACATGAGTAGGAAAAAGGTGATTGAAATCGCTCAAGACCCTAAATTTGATTTGATTCGCCCTATTCTAGAAAAAAGTTTGAATTAATACAAGAAAAAGTATGTCTTTATAGTAAGTTAGATCGTAACTATTCAGATACACTGAACAGTTACGGCACCATGAAGGATTGTGCCATCTAAAGTCGGAGGCGGAACCGCTGATTGTGGTTACAAGGCAGCCACTCAGCAGAAAATGCTTCGTGGCGCTGAATATATAAATTGGAACGACATATAATCGAAAGACTTAATCATCAGTAGGAAGTGAGAAAATGGAGAAATATCAAAAAACGTATAAATTATTTCCCAAAATTGCAACTAAAATAGGTAATACTATATGGGCTTGCCAATATGGGGTGCCAATTCTTTTTTGCTATGATTTAAATTGCAATACGATAGTGCTTGTCAAAGAATTACCAAACGTGTTTTCTTTTTCAATAAATTATGCTAGTTCAATGTGTTGCACAGAAGGTAAGTTGTTCATTGTTCCTTGTGATGCAGAATGTATTGTTGTTTATGATATTGAAAAAGAATCATTTTCGACTATAGAACTACCGGATATTCATCAGAAGGGCAATTTATTTAGAGATGTATTCGTATACGATGATTATGTTATTTGTGTACCAGCAAGATACCATAAGGTTGTCAAAATGCATCCAAATAGTTTGGAGTGCGAATATTCAGAAGAGAGTATTGATTCGTTAATTGAGGGAGCAACTATCTTCGGAGATAGCATTGTTGCTGCGCAATATGGGAATAGTACTCTTCTTGATTATAATTTGCATACAAATAAGATGCAAACCATTGAGATTAGTGGTATGAATTCAGGATTCGTGGGAGCATACTTTGATGGAGTGAATAATAGATTATATGGAGGCAGTACACAAGGACAGACTTTAGATGTTATTGATATTAGCAAGAAAAAGTATATGGATGAAAAAGCAACAGTTATTTGTAATCCTTCAGTTTTGAGGTTGAACAATTATTTACTGTTATATAATGATGTATCTGACACAGTTAATTTATGTGATGAGGAATTAAACTTAATAAAGAATTATAGTAAAAGAGAATTAGGATTCGATAATACGCTTATGATTTGCAAAATAAAAGATGATTATGAACACTTTTTTTGTCCAGATGGTTTAGGATATTTAGATGTGAATGGAAAGCTAATGATTGAGAGTATCGATTATGATAATAGTATCTCTGAATGCTTTGAAAGATCGTTTAAATTGTCAAATATTAAGTATACTTTACCGGAAAATCATATCGTAGGTTTGTCAGTTTTCATTAATGCGCTGGTAAAATAGCGTAAATAGGTTATGAACATGAAAAATAATCCTTTAGTTAGCGTGATATTGCCGTCATATAATGGCTCGAAATATATACAAGAGTCTATTGAGAGTATTCTTAAACAATCATTTACAGATTTTGAATTAATTCTAGTTGATGATTGTTCGAGTGACAATACTTTGAGCATAATGAACGAATATGCAGAATTAGATGAAAGGATTACTGTTATTCACAATGATCATAACTGCAAACTTCCGGGAGCTTTAAATGTTGGAATGTCCTATGCAAAAGGAAAGTTCCTTACGTGGTCTTCAGATGATAATTTTTATGACAGAGATGCATTCAGAATAATGACAACTGAATTGCTATCTGAACTAGATAGCACAGCTATGGTCACTTGTAGATATAGGATTTGGAATATAAATGAAAATGGAGATGTTGTTGCTGAATCAATTTCAGATATCTATGATGAAGGATTTTTTTATATTCATAATATAGTCGGCGCTTGCTTCATGTACAGATCTGAAGTCGTAGACAAAATTGGATTGTATGATACAAGTGCTTTTTGTGCTGAAGATTATGACTATTGGTTGAGAATCTATTCAGAAATTGGAAGAATAAAGTTTATTGACAAGGTTTTGTATACATACAGACAACATCCTGATAATCTAACAGCGACAAAAAAGAAAGAAATTTTTATACAGACATATAGGGTTTTAGAAAAGTACAGTGATAAGTGGTTGATAGAATACAAGAATAAACCTGACAAGCTTATGTGTCTATATTACATGTCGGTAATGAGTGAGGGAGAAAAGACATTTAGAATTCGTGCAACTATTAAAGAGAGATTACCAATTCTCAATGAAGAGAGGTTTGATTTTGATGTAAATGAAAGGTTTACCATATGGGGATGTGGCGATTTGGGTCGTAAAACAGCGAAATTACTGAGAGATAAAGAACTCGTATTTATAGATACTGATTTAAATAAGATTGGAAGTACTGTAGATGGCATTGTGGTAAGAGGAATTGAAAGCATTAAAAATGTTCAGGATATGCCAGTTATTATTGCGGTTAGGACAGAGAGTGTTTATTCGGTGATAAGTAAATTAGATAGTTTGGGAATAAGTTTCTTTTATACAGTATGGGGATTGATATCTGTAGGAAAAGTGGAACAGTTGTTGTGGTAAGTAGTAAAACTTTTATTTGGACATAATAGTTGATGTGATAAAGAGGATAAAGAGTTTATGAAGGAAAACAATGGAAAAGAAAAAATTGTGTTGTTTGGCGCAGGAAATGTCGGGAAATCATCGTTAAATATAATAGATAATTCTAGGATTATATATTTTGTTGATAATGATGAGGGGAAAGATGGCACATACATAAAGAATTATCCTGTAAAACATATAGCTAATATCTCTGTTGAGGAGTTGAAAAATTTTCACATTATAATAACAATTTCCAGAAAGTTCTTGCCGGAAGCAAAAAAACAATTAGAAGGATTAGGTATCTATGACTATGAGTGCTTTTCGGATATTTTGAGAAAAATTGGAAAAGAAAAAAAGAATAACTCAATTAATGGAATTGACGTATATAAAAAAGCAACAAAATGGATATTATCAAATACAATTCAAGAGTCAAAAGGGTGCTCTGTTGTAAACAATTCAGAGTTATTATTGGGATACCCTGAGGTGTCAGGTTATTATATTCCGTCCTTATTGAAATGGGGATTTAAGGAATTAGCAAGTTCTTATGTTGATTGGTTAGTGTCTATACAGAATGATGATGGTAGTTTTATGGATACAGAAGGTAAAAGCCCATACATATTTGACACCGCCCAGGTACTAAAAGGACTTTTGGTTGCAAGGCAAGAAATAGGGAAAAAGCATGATGATGCAATCTTAAAGGCCAGTAATTGGATTATATCAAATATGAATGAAAATGGAAGACTCGTGACTCCGGATATAACTGAATGGGGAAGCGACAGGAGCCTTGAGTTAATTCATTTGTATTGCATTTCGCCATTATATGAAGCAGCACATGTCTTGAATAACCATGAAATAAAACAGGCAGCGGATAAAATTAAAAAATATTACCTTGAAAACCATTTGGAAGAAATATTAGCCTTTAAAAGACTAATTCATTTCCATGCATATCTGATGGAAGCATTATTAGATATAGGGGAAATTAAGTACGCCAGAGAAGGCATGAAATCACTTGAGCATTATGTTGATGACCTTGGTTATGTCCCAGCATATTCTGATAAACGATGGGTTTGTTCGACGGGACTTTTCCAATTGGCCGTTGTTTGGTATCGTTTAGATAATCTGAAGTATGGTGATAAAGTATTTGATTATGCAATTAAATTGCAAAATAAAACAGGTGGATGGTATGGTAGCTATATGACCGATGATGCTTCATCAAACGAAGAAGATAATGATTATTTTCCAGTTTCTGAAATTAGTTGGGCAAATAAGTTCTTCTTAGATGCTTTGTATTACAAATTAAAGGCGACTAGTGAGCTATATGCTCCAAGCTTTCAAAATGGTGAAATATCAATCTTTGATGGAAGATATAAGGAAGTGGAGAGTTTTTTAGAGAAAGCATATTCATCAGCAAACAAGGATTCTTTTAAGGTTCTGGATGTCGGGGGGGGTAACGGAAGGTATATAAAAAATCTTTTGGCAAAGTATCCATATATAGATTTTTATGTTGTGGACATTTCTGAGTATGCGTTAAAAAAATTACCTCAAAATATACATCGAGAACAAGGAACATTCACCAATATTCCTTATGAAGATGAGTTCTTTGATGCGGTATTTGCTTGTGAGTCTTTTGAGCATTCAGTTGATTTTGACAATGCAATTAAGGAATTGACACGAGTTATAAAGAAAGATGGTGAACTTCTCATCTTAGACAAAAATAAGGAAGCAGAAGGAGAAATGGAGACTGGTGAATGGGAAACATGGCCTGGAAAAGAGGATCTCCTTTCTCAACTGGACAAGTATTATATTAAGACAGTAAGAAATGATAATATTTCTTATGATGAAATTGCAGATGATGATACGTTTTCAGCATGGATTGGCATAGGAAAGAGGAAAAGGCTGTTTAACAACGACATAATAATTGCTCCATTTTGTGCAGATGCTGTATTAACCTATCATCGGTTTCTGATGGATGGATTAGAGCCATATGCATTTTTTGACAATAATCCGTTGCTAAAAGGGAAAAAGTATTTTGATTGTTATGTACAAAAAAAATATTACCGAAAAAATACGGATGTAATAATTGCATGTAGCAAAAATACAGCAGAAATAATTAAAACGGAACTACGCTCAATAGGATATCCAGAAGAAAACATTATTTATGCATCTGAAATTGGCTTAGATTCAAGTGAATATGATGCATCACTCAATGTTGATTTGAATACTTTTTGCGATTTGAGACCAGATGCACTAATTGGTCCTTCTGGAAGAAGAAAAATAAAAAAATTAATGAAAATGAAAACGCTGGGAGCACCTAAAAGCTACCTTAAGTTCGAGTTTTTTGATGATGAGGGCCCGACAAATGATAACTTTGTAAGTAATACCGGTGAAGCACACATTTTTCTTCAGGAACTTGACTTAATTGTTACGACACGTTGTTCACTTAGATGTAGAAAGTGCTCTAATGGTATTCCATTTTTTGAAAAGCCTGAGGATGTATCTGAAGAACAAGTAATTGCTGATTATAACAGAATGATAGAACTAATAGATTGGGTTAGTTGTCTTTGCGTTATAGGTGGAGAATTGTTTTTGCATAAAAACTTGTCGAGAGTATTGGAGGCAATTCTTGATAACCCATATACAGAATCTAAAGTGGGAGAAATTCGGTTGATTAGTAATGGTACTGTTCTGCCAGATGAGAAGAGCCTAAGACTTATGAGAAATAAAAATGTGACAGTTCTTATTTCAAATTACCCAGGCTTGAGCAACAGGGTATCTGATATGACAAAACTGTTTATGGATAATCATATTGCGTTTGATGTTTTGCATATTGATCATTGGAGTCTTATTAACCAACTGGAGCAACGTGATGGATTGCCATCTGAAATGAACTTAATAAATCAAAGACATAATTGCAATACTCATTGCCGTGCTGTGGCTGAAGGTCGATTCTATATGTGTTTCCTTTGTTACTCAATGGAAAAATTACATGCTGTTCCTGAGGATAAAAAGAATTATGTTGACATTTATTCCCATAATGCCAAAGAAGAATTGTATGAATATATGCGGCGAGACAAACCGATGCCTCCGTGTTGTTATTGGTGTAGTGGTTCACATGATGAAATTGAAATACCAGTAGCTGAACAGTGCAAAGGTGCTTTGCCATACAAGAAATATTGAGTATTTTCTTGAAGTGACTTGATATGGTATTTGGATGTCGAATAAATTCCTAAGAAGGATCCTAGAATGAAAAAAATCTTATTATGTGCTTCAACTCGTCCAGAGATGATAAAGATGGCCCCGCTTTATTTGGAGTTAAAGAATAGAAGCTATTTTGATCCTTTACTATTCTCAACAGGTCAGCATAAAGAAATGCTGTATCAGGTCTGTGAGGCATTTCATATTAAACCTGACTTTGATTTGGAGATTATGAAAGAAAGACAGGATCTTTTCGACATAACTGGTAGCATTCTTTCAAAGGCTAAAGAGCTGTTAAAAGCTATTCATCCTGATATTGTTCTTGTCCACGGAGATACAACTAGCTCCCTAGCATTAGCTCTTGCATGCTTTTATCTTCAGATTCCGGTTGGTCATGTTGAGGCTGGTCTAAGAACATATAATATATATTCTCCATTTCCGGAAGAGTTCAACCGTCAGGCTGTGGATATAGTATCGCAGTATAGCTTTGCTCCTACAGAATTATCTCGTGATAATCTGTTACGTGAGGGGAAGAAAGCCGAGACCATATATGTGACAGGTAATACAGTGATTGATGCTATGCGGCATACAGTTCGTTCAAATTACACCCACTCGGAACTAGATTGGGTGGGAAGTAATCGGCTCATATTTATTACAGCTCATAGACGTGAGAATCTGGGAATACCGATGCACCATATGTTTAGAGCCATAAGAAGAGTGTTGGAAGAACATGACGATGTAAAAGCAGTGTATCCGATACATCTTAATCCTGTTGTAAGAGAAGCAGCGGAGGAAGAGTTGGAAGGGTGTGAAAAGATTCATTTAATTGAGCCTATCGGTGTTTTTGATTGTCACAATTTTGAATCAAGATCTTATCTATGTCTTACTGATTCAGGAGGCATTCAGGAAGAATGCCCTTCATATGGTGTCCCTGTTTTAGTTATGCGTGATACAACGGAGAGACCAGAGGGGATAGATGCTGGAACGCTTCGGCTTGTTGGAACGGATGAAAAGACAATTTACGAGACATTTACTAAGCTGTTGGAAAATAAGGAAGAATATGAAAAAATGTCCAAATCAATTAATCCATATGGGGATGGTCACGCCTGTGAAAGAATAGCTGATATTTTAGAGGGGAAAGAGTATCAAGCTTGGGATAGCAAATATCTGGCGTGTAAAGGTGTAGTTAATTTTCCTATGGATGTCCCAAATATAATCTAAAATATTTATAGGTGATAGAATGAGCGAAATTGTCCTTGGGATAACAACATATAATCGATTAGATACATTAAAAAAGAGCATAGTATCACTTAAATCATCTAAACTTCCAGAAAATTGTAAATTTAGAATATATGATGATCACTCTACAGAATACGGCATAGATCAGTTGAAGGAGATATTTCCTGAAGCGGAAGTAATTTATATTCAGGAGCAAAATCAAGGCTCAGATGGAAACATATGGACGATGTACAATGATTTTGTGCGAAGGAACAAGAGTGGCGATATCTTTGTAAATTGTGATTCTGATCTAATATATAAAAAAGATTGGTTATACGAAGCTATCAAAGCTCTAAAAAAATCAGATGGAGTGTTATCTGTATTTAATACAGGATATCATCGGACAATTGCTGAATCTGAGGAGTTTTTTGAGAAAGAGGATATTGGGTCTGCTGGAACCGTATTTGATTACGAAATTGTTCGTATGATTATTAAGAAATTTCCGAATATTTATTCGAGCGCATTCGATTATAAATGGTGTAGTTTCTTACGTGAAAGAGGAATCCGATTACTCTGTACACGTCGAAGTTTGGTACAGCATATTGGTATCGATGGATTTAACTCTGATATTTCCTCGTTTGATTTTGGTACGGGATTTGAAGTCGATACATGTGTTAATGGTCAAATTATAAATGACGTTATTGAGGATTATGTTTTAAAGAACAGAAATAGAAATCCAAGAAGGTTTTGGTATGCATTATTTCCTTTCCATTTGATTGAAAAAGACTCCAGGATAGTACTTTATGGTGCAGGAGATGTGGCGAAAGATTATCTGCGGCAAATAGAGTGCGATAATTATTGTAAAGTGGTTGCTGTATTAGATACTAATCGTGCCGGAGAGAGCATAAACCTAAATAAGAATGATAACATAACAATTGAAACTATGGAGTACTTAAAATATAGTGATGAGTATGACAAGGTCGTTATTAGCGTAAGAGATGAGGAGACGGCAAATAGTATAAAAGATAGCATATTGTCAAAAATCTCTTCACTAGCGTCAAAGGTAGTATACGCTGGACAAGGTAGCATTATTCGCTTATAAGGTTTAGGATTTTCCACAGAGTGATAACAGAAGCAATCTGATTTAGAGAGGATTTTATGATTTTACGAAAAGTGAAATGGGAAAAAATAAATGATGAACTTGTCGGAAAAAGAATTGTTGTTTTTGGAGCTGGAACGAACTACAAATACTGTATAGAGCCAGCATTCATAGAGGATGTGAAGAATAGTATAGTTTATGCCATTGATAATAATCCTTCTTTAAATCAAATTAATATAAATGGAGCCTTGCTTAATGTGTATCGAGTCGAGAAACTAAAAGATGAATCGAATTGCTCTGTGCTACTGTGCGGCATTGATCACATGCTGGAAATGTATGAACAGCTTGAAACCATGGAACTACCTGATTCAATTGAATGTTATGCATTACCCTTATCACTTTCAGAATACTGCGGCGATGAAGACATAGAACTTAAAGGAATTGCATTTGACGAAAAATGTCTGCAGAGAATTCCCAAATGTATCCATACCTTCTGGTTTAGTGGCGATGAAATACCGGAGAATTATGCAAAGTGCATTGATAGTTGGAAGAAATATTGCCCAGATTACGAAATCAAAATTTGGAATAGCAAGACGTATGATATTAATGGAAGTGAGTTTGTAGAAAATGCAATTCAGGCAAGAAAATGGGCGTTTGCTTCCGATTATGCAAGATTAGATGTCCTCAATAAGCATGGCGGAATATATATGGACATGGATGTGGAATTATGCGGAACAATGGATTTGCTTCTTGGAAATAGAGCTTTTTTTACGTTTGAATCAGGAAATGAAATAGAACCAGCTATTATGGGGACTGAAAAGTCATATCCTGTTTTACAATACATGCTAAATGTTTATAAGGACATGAAATTTCAGGATTCTGACGAAGCATTTAAGGAGTATTGTATGCCACATCTTATCAGAAAACCACTGGAAAATTTCGGGGTGAAAATGGATGGCACGATGCAAATAATAGATGGTGCGGTTTTCCTTCCAAGAAAATATTTTAGTCCTATGGACAACGTTGTGTATGAGACTCTCGTGCAGACAGACGAAACCATTGGAGTGCATCTGATGAATGGTTCGTGGAAGGATGGTGGGAGCATGGAAAGAAAAAGGAAGAACAACAGAAAACTCCGAGATATTGTAGCTGAGAAAGCTATGTGATAAAGGTAAAGTTATGAACGTAATAGAAAGATCTAAAAAAGAATATCTACAAACAATAGATGAATATGCGAAGAATCACAGAATTATCATATACGGTGCAGGAATTAACGGTCACAGGCTTTTTAAACTATTATCAAATGAACATATAGCTGTTGATTCGTTTGCTGTTACAAACTCTTCTCTGAATGTTAAAGCTGTTCATGGGATACCTGTAAGAGATATATCATGGTGGCAAGAAAATGATAATGAAGAGTATGCTTTTGTGATAGGTGTTTCTGGTACGAATGGTACAGCAATTCTGGCTGAACTGAAAAAGCGTCATATTAGTAACGTTATAGATATTCCGAAATACTTTGATATCTTTCTTGATGACTGGTATTTTACACCTGTGTTGGAGATTACTCCTTTAGCTGGATGTGCTGTTAATTGTAGGTATTGTCCTCAGAAACTATTCCTTGATTCTTATTATAAGAGAACTTCAAAAAGGGAGATGTCATTTGAAGAATTCAAGACATGCATTGATAAGACTCCGTATGACTTGAATATTGATTTTTCGGGTTTTGTAGAACCATTTCTTTCTAAAGATGCAATAAAAATGATTCGATATAGTCAGGAAAAAGGGCGGAAAATTAGGCTTTTTACTACATTGAGAGGTCTTACGATTGAAAAATACAGAGAAATAGAAGATGTCGATTTTGACATGATAATTCTCCATTTGCCAGATAAAATGAAACATGCCAGTATCCCAATTACTGACGAGTATTTGGAACTGTTAGAATTGTTTGCTTTCAGAAAGAAGTCAGATGGAATGCCATATGTAGACCTTGCAAATTGTCAGTCAGAACCAGATGAAAGAGTAGTTGAAATAATAAAGAATAGATTCCCAATTTCCTGGAATCTAATAGACAGAGCAGGAAATGTCAGTTCTGATGGTAATTTGGAATCTGCACATGAGCAGAAGGGATGCCTTTTCTGTGGTAGAGCAGCAGGAATCAATCATAATGTCTTGCTGCCTAATGGGGATGTTGTCCTATGCTGTATGGATTTTGGAATGAAGCATGTGTTGGGGAATCTGTTTGAAGATTCTTATGAAGATATTATCCGTGGTGAAGAGATACGAATGATAAAATATGCAATGAAGCATGACGGCGAATGTCTTTGCAGGGAGTGTACATCCGCACTGTTGCAGGAGAGTTAGAAATGAGTATGAATGAGCCGAAAATCACTGTCATAATACCTGTTTATAATGTATCACAGTATGTTGAGCAATGCATAAAGTCTGTACAATCGCAGACAGACAAAAACTTTCGGATAATAATTATCAATGATGGATCAACTGATGATTCGTGGTCAAAGATTACAGAATTATTGAAAAATGATCCGAGAGTTGTATTTGTTTCAAAAGCTAATGAAGGATTAGGTCCAACAAGAAACGTAGGCCTTAAAATTGCAGAGACAGAGTATATCACATTTCTGGATTCTGACGACTGGTGGAGAGAAGACTATATAGAAAAGATGATGAATGGAGTTCGGCAAAATGCAGACATAGTGTTAGCAGATCTCTATTTCTATGACCAAGGTAAAGAAGATGTAACAATCATCTCATCAATTAGATTAAATCAAGGGATGGTAATACCTATTAAAGTTGATAATCTATTAAGTAAGTCAAGAAATTTTGCGTGTGGAAAGCTATTTAAGAAGAGACTTTTTGAAGAAAACCATGTCCTGTTTCCAGCGCATCCCTATGAAGATGTTTCGGTAGTTTCTTTTCTTACTTCCTGTGCCAGAGAATTATACTCTGTAGGAGAACCATTGCTTTATTATCGGCGTAATCGCGAAGGAAGTATTCGCAGTGATTTGTCAACACTGAAATATATTGCTGTTTCTGTTAATGAGATTTATGCGAGGTTTATTACATCAGGTAGATTTGAAATTTATAAGAAACAGTTGAGACAGCTATTTTGGGGTCAGTACTGCTTTGTTCAGAAGTGGTGTAGAAAATATGGCGAACAAGTATCGAAAGAAGAATTGGAGAGGTATAGAAGGGATATTGAGAATATATGTTTTTTTGTTTTTCCAGAGCTTAAAGAATTTGCGAAGGGAATGTTTTATATAGATTCTGATAGTCAGGTCATAATGAAGTCACTTCGATGTCTTTTGATTGATGAAGCATCAATAGTATCAACTAAAGATGAGGCTACGTGTATCCTTTCAGACAAGAGTGGAATCGAAAAGATAGCCGGTGGAATTAATTATATGAATGTGAACACGGATTTGTACGAGGGAGAAAAAGAGGAGACGGTGCTTTGGAATTTGGCAGAAGACATTATGGATAGTTTTTTTGAAAAATATGCAACTCACAAAGGATGACTGATGCAGCGATAAGGATGATAACTCTCACTTGGAGCATATAAAACAATAAGTACACTTTACTCAAGACGTTCAGCGTCTTTTTTTATTGCAAAAAAGGGTAATAGCTTTCCGGGGATTGAAAATCTTTCTGTTCGAAAGATCAAAAAGGCGACCGTTATATCGGATATATGGAGGAGACGCTTGAAATACTCTATTTTATCAAGAATTCAGACAAACTTAATGTGGTACATATCGAATGCAAGTTGTATGTATAACTGGAGAAAACGTGAGAAATAGATGAAAGAATCTAAAGTTTCAGTGATTATAGCCACTCACAACAATTCAGAATCCATAGGGGAATGCATAGAAAGTCTCTGGAATTGAAGATTCAGTGAAATCGAGGTGATTGCGGTGGATGTTAATTCCACAGATGGCACAAAGGATATTTTATCAGAGATGGCAGCTGAGGATGACCAGATAACTTTCCTTGCAGACAGTATGGGCAGCATGGGACATGCAAGGAATATAGGAATGGCTCATGTAAAGGCACCGTATATTATCTTTGTAAACCCGGAGGGATATTTTTCCAGGGATGCCATTGAATATATGTGTCTTGAACTGGATGCATCACCTGATGCGGATATGTTTACCTGCGAGACGGACTGTTTGGATCTGATTCATATGCAGGACTGTTGCAGACAGAAGGAACTCTATCAGAGATGCAAATCGAAGGGATAAGAGAAAACAGGAGATGGACAGCCGGCTTATAAGAAACTAGATGTTTGACAGTATCACCATGTACCGGGCATCATTCCTTTAGGATATAGGGATCAGGCATTATGAGAAGCCGGGATATGGAAACCAGGACAACGCATTCCGTTTTATTGCCATGGCAAGTGGGATATCTTCCATGTTAGTGGATGTGAAATATAGCCGCAGGATGGATCTGACCGGAAATCAGATCAATGAGCCAACGGCTGCCCAAGATGTATGTGATGAATTTAGGTTTTTGAAAGAGCAGCTACAAAAAGACTCGAAACTATGGTGGAAGATGAGGCTTGTGTATTGGCAGGCATATTATGACAGAAATATGCAGATCTACGAAAAATTGACTGATGAGCTTAAGAGCCAGACTCTCTAAGGAGCTGCAGGCAGATATAAAAGAAGTCATTTTCAGAAAGGAATTCAGCAGGAATCATTTCGACATAAGGGTTCGTGATGAGATGGAAATGTTTATGAAATCCACAGATGAATTTGATGAGTTTAAGGCTAAAAAATCATTGAACGTGAAAAAAGAGATAAGGATATCAGTTTAATCAATGGCAAGAACAGGTGAGAACATTTACAAAAGATCAGACGGTCGTTACGAGGCCAGATATATTTCAGGAAGAGATGATAACGGAAAGGCAATTTATAAGTCTGTTTACGGACGAAGCAAGGCAGAGGTAAGGGAAAAGGTTGAGAATGCTAGGCGTGAGATTCAGGGTGAATCATCACCAATAGAAGGAAAAACCTTTAAGCAGGTTGCGCAGGAGTATCTGGAAAATGCAAAAGGTACGATTGCAGCTACAACCTATGACAGATATCTTGATGCCCTTGAACGGGATATTTACCCGGAATATGCTGATACTCCAATGTCTGACGTTACGGCTGCCGAGATAAACAGATTTCTTAAGGTTGCGACTGAGGGAGCAACTAAACGTGGACGGTCACTGACTAAGAGCGGGCTTATGGTGATTAAGGCAGTCATGAGCAATGTGATAAATTTTGCAAGTACTGCTGAGGGCTTTGAAAAAGCTGAAATCGAGTGGGACAGGACATCATACGAAGAGCTTACGGCACAGGAGATGGAAATGCTATGCTTCAAGGCAAAACATAACCATTGCCCGGAACTGCTTGCGGCGCTCTTGTCGCTCTTCTGCGGGATGAGAACAGGAGAACTCTGTGCGTTAAAAAGCGAGGACGTAGATTCAACAAGGAATGAGATATACATCCATGAAACTGCCCACAGGGTGCGTAATCCCAAAAGGGATGAGGATGGAGAGAACAAAACTGTAATCATAGTTGAGGAGATACCAAGAAAAAAACAGATAAGAAGGGTATCATATCCGGCAATACTAAACGACTACATTGATGAGTTCAGGTTGCCTGGGAAACCACTTATAAGAAACAGCAGTAATGAGCAGACAGATCCGAGAACTCTGGAGAACTGGCTCAAGCGCATTATGAGCGTATTTCGGATGAAGGAGATAGTTTTTGAGCGTTTGCGCAAGACATACATTAAGGGTAAGGCTGATGAGCAGGTGCTGAATAATATTTTTCTTGGGCTTCGGTCTGATTCTCCATACGCCGGTCATGTTGATGTAAAGTGGCTGACAGAAGAATTGAGCAAGGATTTGACATCACTCAGATTGTTGATTGGTTTGTCGCTGGAAGAAGCTGCTGATATTATCGGTGTATCTGTAGGCATGTACAGGCAGTTGGAAAACGGCAGCAGGGAAATCACCTGGGATCAATATATGTCGATCCTTTTTTTATATCATTATAATATGCGGACAACAGATATCGTTGCTAATCTGGGACTTTACCCGGATTCGTTAAAAGAAAAGATCAGGATAGGCGAGGTGTAGATGGCAGCAGATGTTTTTGATGAATTGAAATTACTGGACAGAGAGGCTCTTATGGAACGGATGGCGGCAGAGCTTCCGGACATACGCGATAAACTTAAAGTATCACAGGAAGCTCTTGCGGAAAAGACAGGCGTTGATGTGGCGAAAATCAAGGCGGCTGAGAACGGGAAGCGTTCTTTTAAATGGAGCGAGTTTATGTCTATTCTTTTTGTGATTTGGAATAATGACATAGGTAAGGGTATGCTTGACGCTAAAGGTTTGTTTCCGGATGCGCTAAAAAAGGCTCTGTCTGTGAATAGAAATGCACATGCGCCGGAAATGGAGGCAAATAAGTGGATGTATTGAGATTTGAATTTTTTTTCGTTGTATGAAAAATATTCTCTTCCTTTATTTTTGGGAAGATTTTCAGGGTAAGTGCAACGGCTGTGTTGCGCTTACTTCCTGAAGTTGAGGAATAGGTTACTTTAAGACATTGCTCTCAAAGCATGATAAACACAGTTTGTCAGAGTAACTGCAACACATGCATTTCCGTTGCACTAACTCTGACATTTTTATTAAATGCAAAACATTGTATTGCATTAGTGATACATTGTGATATTATTATCTTAGGAGGTGATGTTTATGTCAGCAACCTTAATCAAAGATACAAATTTTAACATGAGAATGAATAAACAGAAAAAAACGAGTCTGGAGGAACTTTATGGCAATCTTGGCATGACTCTTGCGGAAGCGGTAAATATCTTTTTTGAGAAATCTCTTATGGAAGGCGGAATACCATTCGATGTAAGGGTTCCAAAGTATAGCAAGGATACTATTGCTGCTATCAAAGAAGCAAAAGACATTATGTCAGGAAAGGTGGAAGCAAAGACTTATGGCTCTGCGAAAGAGCTGTTTGATGAGCTTGATGCAGAATGAGTGACTATAAATATGGATTAAAATCTACCACGAAGTTTAAGAAAGACTACAAGCTTGCAAAGAAACGTGGTTTGGACATGAGACTTCTTGAGTATGTCATTGATGAACTGCTCTTAGGACATACTTTAGATGCGAAATACCTGGATCATCCTTTACATGGGGATTATGAAGGGTTTAATGAATGCCATATACAACCTGATTGGTTGCTTATATATGGCAAGGATGAAGAGAATCTTATACTTACAGCAGTAAGAACAGGTACGCATACAGATTTGTTTAAGAACTATTAAGACGATAAGACCGCTTTAGTTGGCGGTCTTTTGTTTTGCAAGAAGTGATGGACGAAGTACTATCTTCTCTGGTGGGATTTCTTCCAATCCGAGAAGGACAAAGAAGCCTTCTGGAAGTACTGCCTTAGCCAGATCAAATGCACTTTTGCCGTATAAGGCTTTTCTTCCTTTATTTTTGTTCAATTCTTAATTTAGTAGAAGCAAAATTAATGTATTTTTGTTATACTAAAAATGTTAGTATTGTTTTATTACAGAGTTGAATAAATGTAATGAGCGAAAAATTTGAGATATTGATATGGAAAATATATATGTTAATTAACGGGCTCAAACTGGTTCATTATTACCGGAAAGAGCCCGTTTTTTTTGAGGAGAAATTATGAAAAAAGATAATATTATTCTTATTGGTATGCCTACATCGGGGAAAAGTACTGCGGGAGTAATTCTTGCAAAAATACTTGGCTATAATTTTATTGATGCCGATATTGTAATCCAAAAGGAAGAAGGAAGAAAACTTTCACAGATTATTGAGGATGAAGGAATAGACGGTTTTGTTGAGATAGAAAACAGAATTAATGCATCAATAGAGGCTGAGAAGTCTGTGATTGCCACTGGCGGAAGTGCTGTATATGGCAAAGAGGCTATGGAACATTACAAAAACATCGGAAAAGTAGTCTATCTTAAGATGGATATGGAAGTTCTTACAAAGAGACTTAAACATGCAAAGCAGCGCGGTGTTGTTATGAGACCCGGTCAGACACTTATTTCTCTTTATAATGAGAGAAGTGTGCTCTATGAAAGATATGCGGACATTACAATTGACGAAAAAGATCTTTCAATGGAAGAAGTTGTTGCAGAAATTTTAAAGCAAATTAGTAACAATTATTAAAATGAAATTTTGATAACTTAAATGAAACTTAAACTTAAATGAAATAGTAAATTCTATTTACAAGTACAAACATATGTTCTATAATGCAATTAAGAGGTAGAACATATGAGCAGGGTAATAGATAAAGTTGACGTTATATGTGAATACAAGGCGGATGGTTCAATTATTCCCATGCGCTTTAGACTTATGAATGATGATGGAGTTTTTGAAGCATACACCATAAAAGGTTACAGACAATTATTCAGAAAAGATGTCTACACTACTCATGATGGAGTTACTGTTTGCAGTAGAGACAGGGTATATGAGTGCAGAGTAGTGATACTTGATATGTATAGGACGGTGAGACTTTATTTTAATTGTGATAAGAATTCATGGAGAATTGCAATCTGAATCATTAATCACTTTATCGTAAACTTATTGTGGTGTACAATACTAATATGCAAAACAATCAGAACGAAAATTTCAAGGATGGATTTGTGACCGCCTCTGGAAGGCGGTTTATTTCCGCTGGAAACAAAGACTTTCATTATACTTCCTTTGAGACCAAGAAGCTGTTAAGAGGCTATGCACCTGAATGCATAGAGCCGTCATTGTATAAAAAAGCGCTTCTGGTAGATCTTGAACCGCATGTTGTCTATAATCGCGACAAGATGCAGCTTGGCTTCAATATTTGCGCAGGTGAGAGCGGAGCAAGCTATGTCCTTAAGGATATAGCAGATTTTATTGATGCAGTTGATTCTATGGAAACTGTGTCCTATGGTAAGCATCTTACCTTTACTCATGATATATCATCGTTTACTCCAAATGCCAGGAATATCATAGTTTTTCTAAGGGACTATTTCAGATTCAAGAATAAAGGTGGCTATGGCTATGCCAAGGGGCATAACAAGCAGCTTGAACTTGTAGGAAATGAAATAGATGAATTTTTTGACGCTGTAGACAGCTTTTATTTTTTGAACAGTGATTTTAGAGCCCGATTTTCAGAGGAGAGACTATTGGAAAAGGCTCCGGTTTTCCCGCCGATTGATCTTTCAATTGAGAAAACACCCAACGGAGTAAATTTTGAAGCCAGTGCCTTTACAATGTTTGAAGGTTACTCAAATGTGTATTTTGAGAGAAAGAGGAAGCTTCACGTTATCCCCAGAAGAGATTGCGAGGCAATTCTTCCTTTTTTGTCATTTTTATCTTCGAGAAGAACTGAAAATGAACTTTTTATAGCGGAAAAGGATCTACCTGTTTTTGTGACAGGTCTTTTGCCTGTACTGGAAGAGTATCTGAACGTAAGCTTTGATGGATTTATTGCGTCAAAATATGAACCTGATAAGCTCAATGTGAGGATATATCTGGATATGCCGGATGATAATACATTGACATGTGATTTGCATGCAGTGTATCGTGTCCACGATACGGAAGAAGTGTTTAGGATTTTTAATGCATCCGGACAAAATGACAATGATAATTCGGAAATAATAGTTAAGAGGGATTTGAGTCTTGAGAGCAGCATTGCCAAAAAGATAAGTCCATACTTTGATGAGATAGACGCAATAAGCGGAAAACTTAAGCTTGTTGCAAGTAGTGCAGATAGTGATAAAATTTATGCTTTTATAACCGATGTGATTCCTGAACTTGGGCGACTTGGTGAATTATACCTTTCGGATTCCATACGTTCAGTTAATATCAGAACTTCTCCGAGAGTAAATCTTGGAGTATCTGTTGTGTCAGATCTTTTGGAGCTCTCCATAGTTCCTGAAGATATTTCGGTAAAAGAGCTGGATGAAATATTAAATAAATATGATAGAAAGAGAAAGTATTTCCGTCTGAATAACGGGGATATTCTTGATCTGACTAGTAAAGAAATGGATGTTCTTTTTTCTCTGAAGGATGGCTTGATGCTTACAAAGGATCAGCTTTTGGAAGGGCATGCATCTGTTCCGGCCTATAGAGCATTGTTTCTTGAAGAACTTGCAAACAGAGCTAAAGACAATGAGTATACTCATATCGGAAGGAGCAGGGACTTCAAAGCTCTTGTAAACTCTTTTACCGGAGATTATGAACATGAGTTTGAGATTCCGGATAATCTTAAGGGTGTACTAAGAGATTACCAAAAAACAGGATATTACTGGCTAATGGCACTTAAGCGAAATGGCTTTGGCGGCATATTGGCTGACGATATGGGACTTGGCAAGACTATCCAGGTATTGTCGATGCTCCTTTCAGTAAAAAAAGAAGCCTCACCTGAAAAACACAGATGTTCGCTAATTGTATGCCCGGCATCGCTTGTTTATAACTGGCAGCATGAGATTAAAAAGTTTACTCCGGAGCTTAAATGTGAGCTTGCTGTTGGCATAAAGCCGGATAGAGAAAGAGTTACGTCTGAACTTGAAGAGGAACAGACGGACGTTCTTATTACTTCTTATGATCTGCTTAGAAGGGATATAGATCTTTATAGATATCTTTCATTTGAGTGTATGATCATAGATGAGGCACAGTTTATCAAAAATCAGACAACTCAGGTTGCAAAGGCGGTGAAGTCTATAAAAGCGGGCTTTAAAGCTGCACTTACAGGTACACCGATAGAGAACAGGCTTAGTGAGTTGTGGAGCATTTTTGATTATTGCATGCCCGGATATCTTTTTACATACAGGAAATTCAAGGAGAATGTTGAAGCTCCGATAATTCAGGACGGAAATGAGGAAGAAATGGAGCATCTTCGACGGATGATTTCTCCATTTGTATTAAGGCGACTTAAAAAGGATGTGTTAAAGGACCTTCCGGATAAGCTTGAAGAGACAATAGTAGCACAGATGACGGGAGAGCAGGAACAGCTGTACAAGGCTCATATTCAGCGGATAAAGCTGATGATTGGAAGTAAGAGTGATGATGAGCTTAGGCAGGACAGAATTGCTATTTTGGCAGAGCTTACAAGGCTTCGTCAGCTATGCTGTGACCCAGGGCTTATTTATGATAAATATGATGGCGGTAGTGCCAAAGCAGATCTTGTGGTTGAGATGATAAAGAGTGCTTCAGAAAGCGGACATAAGATTCTTCTTTTTTCACAGTTTACATCGATGCTTGAGCGTCTTACAGCTCTTTTAAAGAAAGAAGGAATCAAGCATTATCTTCTTACAGGTGCAACGGGTAAAGAGGACAGGATCAAGATGGTAGATGCTTTCCAGGAGGACGATACTCCTGTATTTCTTATTTCCCTGAAAGCGGGAGGAACGGGCTTAAATCTTACTGCGGCAGACATAGTAATTCATTACGATCACTGGTGGAATATTGCAGTTCAGAATCAGGCGACGGATAGAGCGCACAGGATTGGACAAAAAAATGTGGTAACAGTGTACAGACTTGTTGTAAAGGATACTATTGAAGAGAAAATTATACAGCTTCAGAACAGAAAAAAAGAGCTGGCGGACCAGCTCCTTAATTCCGATACACTCAGTACTCCAAAACTTTCAAAGGAAGAACTGCTTGAATTGCTGTCATAAAATAATGTGTTGAGGCTTCATGAATATATGCGTGAAGGCTCAATTGATATAGCTTTCAAGAATGTTAAAAACGTCTTTATAATACTGATTTCTCGTGGCTTCATCCGCGTTAAAGATTTCGTGGCGTGAGGCGGGATAATCGTGAATTACAGCCTGAGGCACACCTTTGGCAAATTCTGAATAGCCTTCAGAATCGATGAGGTGATCGTCTCCGGCTGTCATTATGTTTACAGGAATTTTTATCCGTTTTAGATTAGCAACGATATCCTTGTGAGCCTTCATGCTGGCAAGCGCCCATCCCAAGGTGGCGGTTGTGGTCTGGAAATGCTCGTTATTTCTTCTCATATTGAGCTGATAATCAAAACGTGGTTTTGACTTTGAACTGCTTGATTCAAAGGACGTGTTGGGATCAAAGCGCTTTTGGTTTGGGGCCACGGATTTTTCTCTTTTAAATAGCAAAGCGTATATTTTAAGCACAATTACCACAATAGGTTTAAGGTTATCTGCCTTCATCTTTATCATAGGAGATGAGAGCAGTGCAGCTTTAAAATATTTTGGATATTTTTCCATAAAAAGTGTTGATACAGCACCTCCCATGGAATGTGCAATTAAAAATAAATCCTGCCTTTGACTATTATAAAATGAACCAGGAAGCACAATTTTATCCATAAACTGATGAAGATCTTCGACATAAGTTGAATAATCATCTATGTAAATCAGATCAGGCTCATCAAGCTTTCCCTCTGAGTAGCCAAAACCTCTTTGTTCCGGAAAAAATACTCTAAAGCCTGCCTGATACAGATACCATATGTATTCGTGATATTTTCCGAAAAATTCTCCCATGCCGTGTACAAAAACAATGCTGGCTATTGGATTTTTAGGTTCTGCCATATAGTAATTAAGTCGCAGATTGTCGGACGTAGTCATTGTGCCGCGGATTACATGGTCGTCTCTCCATTTCCGGTTTTCATTTTGCATTACAGGTAGAAAATCAGTCTCTCCCAGAAAATGTATATCTTTTTTCATTTTACCTCCATCTAATTCCTTGAATAGAGCTCTTTGGCTTTCTGGGGGTAGTTGGTTATTACAGCGTTTACCCCCATTTCCCTGCATTTAATAAGATCGGCGTCACTGTTGACGGTCCAAACGTTTACATCGATATCAAACATGTTGCAGTCAGCCATGAAGTCAGGATATTGAAGATTATAAAAAGCCGGATGGAGGGCATTTACTCCGTTTTCCGCTGCGTAGCCGGGCATATTAAGTGGACCGTCTGCATAAAGAAAACCGACTTTGGCATCAGGGTCAAGCTCTTTGACTTTGATAATAGAATAGTGGTTAAAGGAAGAGTAGATGACTCTGTCCTGCCAGTTCTTTTCCCTTGTCAGACGGACTATTTTTTCTTCGATACCGGGATAAAAATATATACCGGTCTTAAGTTCGATGTTAATAGTAAGTCCTGTGGGGGCAAGCAGGTCAAATACTTCCTCCATGGTTGGAATTACGGTTCCTTTATAAGAAAGATTTTTGTTGCAAAAGTCAAATTTTCTCAATTCCTCAAGAGTATAATTACGAATTAAGCCTGTAGCGTTACTTGTTCTGTTTATGGATTCATCATGACAAACGACAAGAACATCATCTTTTGTCAGTTGAACATCGAGCTCAACTCCGTCTGCTCCCATATCTGCCGCCATTTTAAAGGCTGGGAGTGTATTTTCCGGCGCATAGCCGCTGGCACCTCTATGTGCCCAAATCAGTGGATTTTCCATTTTTTTGTCTTCCTTTATATGAATTTTTTGACTTAAAACTTCACCCTTTTTCGTGTGAATTCCTATTGTAATAAGTATAACATAGCGAATAAAAGTGTGCTCTATCGTCATTAATGCATAGATAAAAAATGGTTAATGTTCGTTACTGTTCAGACTTAAAATGCGCACTAAGCTGCGCATTTCGTGATAATTACATATGGTGTTGCGCAGAATTGCGCATATATAATCATAGACGTAAATAGCTTTTTATGGAGGAATCAAGGGGATGAATAAGAAAAAATGGGGAAAAGCGTTATCTCTGGCGCTCTCAGCAGTAGTGACTGCCTCACAGTTGACTGCATTCACAGCTTATGCAGAGGAAAATAATTCAGATGAAACAGAACCGGTAGCAAATGAAGAGTCTAAAGCGTCTGATGAAACACTTGAAAATGCAGACGCAGCAGAACTGTTGACTGAAGAAAGTCAACAGGATTCAGTAAAAACTCTTACAATTCTAAATGAAAATATGACGGCGGATATCTGGTCTGAGGATGCCGGCTGGACAGTTACGGTAGATGACTGGGATGCTACAGGCGCCAGCATTACATCTTTTACATATTCATCTGACCAGTGGATGAATCTTCCTTCTGACGGTTCAGATAATGGTGTGAACTATTGGTTCGGACTTGGCGCCGGAGTTCTTACTTTTTCTCAAAAAATTGATATTCCCGCAGGTGACTACACTTTTTCTTCGGAAGCAATGGGAGAAAACAGCTCTTTTACCGTAAAAGTAGGTGATATTACAGGAGAGAGCACAGCACTTACGGGTTACAACAACTGGCTTACAAGTGAGGTATCTTTTTCTGCAAAAGAAGATATGGAAGATGTAGAACTAAGTATTTCTTTTGAAGTTTCAAAAGAAGGCTGGGGATATCTTAACTGTGTAAAAGCTTCGAATAAAAATACTTCAGAAAATTCCGGAGAGAGCACTGAACCTGAAAATACTGAGGTTGATGCCGATATTTATGTTGAAAAAGTCGCAGGTGCAAGCGGAGATTTTATTACCGGTGCAGACTTGAGCTCTTATGTTTCAGAGAAAAACAGTGGAGTTAAGTTCTATGACTATGATGGAAATGAGCTTGATGATCAGGGATTTTTTAATTTCCTTAAAGATGGCGGAATGAATTATGTCAGAATCCGTGTCTGGAATGATCCTGCTGATTCCGACGGAAACGGCTACGGCGGTGGTAACTGCGATCTGGAGGTTGCAAAAAAAATCGGCACATGGGCAACCAACGCCGGAATGAAGGTACTTATTGACTTCCATTACTCTGATTTCTGGGCAGATCCCGGCAAACAGACAGCGCCTAAATCAATGGCTGGAATGGCTATTGATGAGAAGGCACAGGCTATAAGTGAGTACACACAAAATAGTTTAAAAGAGCTCCTTGATGCCGGTATAAATGTTGGAATGGTTCAAATCGGCAACGAGACCAACAATGGAGTTGCAGGAGAGACAAGCTGGGAAAATATGGCAAAGATTTTTTCAGCAGGAAGTGCAGCAGTTAGAAACATCTCCTCAACATATGGAAAAGATATTCTTGTTGCAGTTCATTTTACAAATCCTGAGACCGCAGGAAGATATGCCGGATATGCAAGTAAGCTTGATAGCTACGGCGTAGATTATGATGTATTTGCATCATCATATTACCCATATTGGCATGGAACTTTATCAAACCTTGAGTCAGTTCTTTCAAATATAGCAACCACCTATGGAAAAAAGGTGATGGTAGCTGAGACTTCATATATACATACCTGGGAAGATGGCGACGGTCATGGAAATACAGAGTATGAAGGCAAGTCAGGAGATGCATATTACTACGATGTTTCCGTTCAGGGACAGGCAAATGCTGTGAGAGCAGTAGTAAACACAGTTGCCGGAATAGATGGAGGAATTGGCGTATTTTACTGGGAACCTGCCTGGATTCCTGTACAGGTCTATGATAAGGATGCGGATAATGCGAGTGAAATTCTTTCTCAGAATAAAGAAATCTGGCAGACCTATGGAAGCGGCTGGGCAACTTCATATGCAGGAAATTATGATAAAGACGCAAAGAACTGGTATGGCGGTTCGGCAGTTGATAATGAGGGATGGTTTGATTTTGAAGGACATCCTCTTGCTACAGCAAAAATCTACAGCTATATAAGAACAGGTACAACAGCAGAAGTAACTGTAACCGGAGCTTTAGCAGATGATGTTACTATTGAAGAGGGAGAAGAGATTGTACTTCCCGAATATGCGACTGTGACATATTCTGATGGTTCAGAAACAAAGGCAAGCGTTTTGTGGAATCAGGATGAAATTGCAGCAGCAAAAGCAGGTGGAATTGGAACATATACAATTAACGGAAGTGTAGCACTTGATGATATTTCTTTAGAAGTTACCTGCAAACTTACAATAAATCCAGTAAATAACATTGTTAATCCTGGATTTGAAAATGCAGATATGAGTGCATGGGTAATAACAGATGCAAACTCCTGCGTTGGAAGACAGAACGATTCCAGCAACGTAAGAACAGGAAGCTATTGCCTTAAATTCTGGGATGACGAAGAAATCTCATATACGGTTGAACAGACAATAACACTTGATTCAGGCGTATATAAGCTTGGAACTTTCCTTGAGGGCGGCGATGCAGGCGCAAATGCCAGCTTCCAGCTTTATGCTGTTGTAGGGGATGATAAGCTTGTTACAGATACAGGTGTTACAGGCTGGCAGAATTGGGCAAATCCCGAGGTAAAAGATATTACAGTAACAGCCGATAACACAAAAGTAACTGTTGGTGTAAGCGTAAAGGCAGCAGCCGGTGCCTGGGGCGCATTTGATGATTTCTATCTTTATAGAACAGGTGATTACACTGCAGTTGAGCCTGAAATAACAGGCGAGTGGATAAATAAATGGGGCTCAAGCTATTATCAGTACAGTGACGGAAGCTATGCAAAGGGAATTACTGTAATTGATGGTGAGACTTACTATTTCAAAGAAAATAACCATATGCTAAAAGAAAGCTTTTTGACAGAAGGCGATGCTACATATTACTTTGGAAGTGACGGAGCTATGAAGAAAGGCTTTGTTACAAAGTGGAACAGCACTTATTACTTTGATGAAAACGGTGTGATGGCTGTTGGTATTACTGAAATAGGTAATGACCGTTATTATTTTAAAGAAGACGGAAAAATGCTGAAAGATAATTATGTTACTGTAGATGGCTTTAAATATTTCGCGGCTTCATCAGGAATTCTTGCAAAAGGCTTTATGACAAGGTGGGGCGCTACCTACTACTTTAATGATCTTTGCCAGATGCAGTACGGTCTTGTTCCTGTAGGCACTGACCACTACTTCTTTAAAACAAACGGATGCATGGTAAAGAGCGACTTCGTTACAATAGACAGTAACAAATATTATTTTAAAGCTGATGGAAAAATGGCTGTCAGCGAGACAATCACCAAGTGGGGAAAGAAATATACATTTGATGAAAACGGAATTCTTATAAGCAAATAATATTAAAAAGAGTCTGCAAAAAAGTGCAGGCTCTTTTTTTACATTCATTGACACTTAAAGATGGTTCTTGTAAAATAATAACGCATGCTTTTATTTAGGTGCGGTTTTAATAAAATATCATTTATAAATTTTGTGAAATATCAGTAGAACAAAACTAAAATATACATTCATTTGCAGGAGGAGTGCAATGTCTAGAAAAGCTACCATCACACAAAAAGAAATCATAAATGCAGCCTTTAAGATTACTAAGAAGGAAGGCTTTGAACAGATTACATCCAGAAAACTGGCAGCGGCAGCAGGTTGCTCTACGCAGCCTATTTTCCGCATATATGAAAATATGGATGGGCTTAAAAAGGATGTTTATGATAAAGCAGCACAGTACTACGAAGAATATTACAATAATTGCGCCAAGACACACGATGTGCCTTTCGTTGATCTTGGGCTTGCTTATATCGGATTTGCCCAGAAATATCCTCATTTATTCAGGCTGTTGTTTATATCTGCGCAGGGACCGGAATCAAAGAGCATGTATGACCTTGTAAACGGATCTAATGAAAATGTGGTAAATGAAATTGCCAGAGCAAATGCACTTGGGGCATCCAATGCTCAGCAGCTCTTTATGCAGATGTGGATATTTATCCATGGTGCAGGTTGTATGGCTGTGACAGGGGATTATGACCTTGATGAAAATGCTTCTGTAGAAATGCTTGAATCAGCCTACAAGGCATTCAGCATCTGATTATTATTTGAAAAAAGTTATGGGGTTTGTAAGGTATGAAGTTTGAGGAAGATGTCGACGTAATTACCAGAATAAATAACTGTTATTCCAGAATGAGTAAAGGTAAGAAGTCGATTGCAATGTATGTCTGTGACCACTATGAACAGGCAGTTTTTATGACTGCTGCAGAGCTTGGGAAGATAGTAGGCATGAGTGAGTCTACAGTTGTACGTTTTGCCATGAGCCTTGGATATGACGGGTATCCTGCTTTTCAGAAGGCACTTTCGGTTTGGGTCAGTGACAAATTTGGCTCTGTAGAAAAAATAGGCAGAAAATTTGGAAGAAGTAGTGAAGGAGAAATTCTTTCAACTATTCTTCAATCAGATATTACTAATATCGAAAATACAATTAATAGTATTGATGTCGCCGCTTTTAAAACGGCAGTAGATATTATTTTGAAGGCCAGAACGGTTTATATTGTAGGAATCAGATCCTGCGCACCGCTGGCAGATTTTTTACACTTTTATCTAAATATAATTCGAGGAAATAACGTACTGATCAGAACTACAAGTGTAAGCGAAATGTTTGAACAGATGATCAGAATCGGTGACAGGGACGCGATAATCGGGATAAGTTTTCCGAGATATTCAATGAGAACTCTTAAGTGCATGGAATTTGCCAATGACAGAAATGCCAAGGTGATTACCATAACAGATTCGGTGCATTCACCTATGAATCTGTATTCATCCTGTAATCTGCTTGCAAAGAGCGAAATGGCTTCTATTGTGGATTCGCTTGTGGCACCACTTAGTGTAATCAATGCACTTGTTGTAGCTCTTTGCCTAAAAAAGCCCCAGGATGTAAAGGCGGATCTTAAGATGCTCGAAGAAACCTGGAATAATTACCAGGTATATCTTAATGATGAGATAGATTTTGCTTCTGATGCACCGATGATCAGTTATCCTCTCACTAATAACAAGGAAAAATTTTAATGAAGAAAATTGCAGTAATTGGCTGCGGAGCGGCCGGAATGATGGCGGCACTTGCTGCTGCAAACAGTGGCGGAGATGTCACTTTATTTGAAAAAAATGAAAAACCGGGAAAAAAGATTTATATAACTGGAAAAGGAAGATGCAATGTTACAAATTCCTGTGAAGTTGAAGATTATTTTGGATTTGTAAAGAGAAATCCAAGATTTTTATATAGCGCGATTTATGATTTTGACAATCAGGCAGTAATGAATTTTTTTGAAGAAAACGGCTGTCACTTAAAAACAGAGCGTGGGGGAAGAGTTTTTCCTGTTTCCGACCATTCCTCAGATATAATAAATACCTTGTACAGAGCAGTTCAGAGGGCGGGAGTTAAAATCGAGCTTGGAACTGAAGTTACATCCATTGAGACTAAAAATCAGGCTGTGACAGCACTTACATATTCAGGAAAAGATAAAACTTCTTCAAGAGAGGAGTTTGAAGCGGTTATAGTATGTACAGGTGGCGTTTCATATCCTTCTACAGGTTCAACAGGTGATGGATATAAATTTGCTAAAGAACTGGGACATAACGTGATTTCGCCCGTTCCGTCACTTGTTCCTTTTGAAATCAGCGAAAAATGGTGCAGGGATCTTCAGGGACTTTCGCTTAAAAATGTCGGGCTTAAGCTTTTTATTGAAGGAAGTAAAAAGAATAAGCCGGTATATGACGGATTTGGAGAGATGCTTTTTACCCATTTTGGAGTGAGTGGACCACTGGTTTTAACTGCGAGCTGCCACTATGAAAAAGATAAAAATGCCAGGCTTTTACTTGATCTTAAGCCGGCTCTTTCTGAAGAACAGCTTGATAAAAGAGTGTTAAGAGATTTTGAGGAAGGACTTAATAAGCAGTTTAAAAATGTTATTGGAGGTCTTTTCCCGTCAAAGCTTGTCCCTGTAATGATTGAGCTTTCAGGAATCAATCCTGAAAAGCCGGTTCATGAGATTACAAAGGAGGAAAGAAGTTCTTTTGTAAAGCTGATCAAGAATATTCCTATGACAGTAACGGGCACAAGAGGCTTTAATGAGGCAATTATCACCAGAGGAGGCGTCAGTGTTAAGGAAATAAATCCTTCAACAATGGAGTCAAAGCTTGTAAAGGGACTGTTTTTTGCAGGAGAAGTCATTGATGTTGATACTGAGACCGGAGGCTTTAATCTTCAGGTGGCCTGGTCTACAGGGCATCTTGCCGGAGTAAGCTGCGTTTAATTAGACAGTAACGTAAAAATTCAGAAAATATATGTGAGGAAAAAATAAGATGAATAATGCTATAGCAATTGACGGACCTGCAGGAGCAGGAAAAAGCACTATTGCCAAGCTGGTCGCTAAAAGGCTTGGATTTATCTATGTTGACACTGGTGCTATGTACAGAGCAATGGCTCTTTATATGATAAAAAATGGAATAAGTGCTGAAGAAAGCGAGAAAATAAGCAGCACCTGCAAAAGTGCTGATATTACGATAAAACATGAAAATGGTGAGCAGGTTGTTTACCTTAACGGTGAGAATGTCAACGGACTTATCAGAACTGAAGAAGTCGGAAATATGGCATCTGCCAGCAGTGTTAATAAGGATGTAAGGGAAAAACTTGTTGAGCTTCAGCAGAAGCTTGCAGCTACAACAGATGTTGTTATGGATGGCAGGGATATCGGAACTGTGGTGCTTCCTGATGCCCGTTTGAAAATTTACCTGACAGCAAGCTCCGAAGTAAGAGCAAAAAGACGTTTCAAGGAACTTACAGAAAAAGGCATAGAGTGCGATATCAAGGTTATTGAGCAGGATATTGTAGACAGGGATTATCGCGATATGCACAGGGAAATTTCTCCTCTTAAGCAGGCAGATGACGCGATATATCTTGATTCTTCCGATATGACCATAGAAGAGGTCGCTGAAAAAATTATGGAGCTGTATGCTAGTGAACAGTAAGTTACAATTCAGTTGTCAGCCAATATATAAGCGGACATAAATGCTTGTTTTCGTCTGCGTCGTAATTCATAAAGATTCAAATACAAGAACAAGCTTCATTTCAACGTTGTTCAAAGCATTCAGCTTGTTCTTGTAT
>JAFSQI010000099.1 GCA_017446685.1 Butyrivibrio sp. | reverse complement strand
CTAAAGTTAATTCTGATGGGATAGAGGGTGTAGCGTTACATCCGATTAGAGTAAGTGTTGCGTAAGCGATACTGACTAATAAATATTTTGTATTATAGATTTTTAATATTATTTAAGACTTATAAACAAAATGATAACGTGGAATGCGAAAGATCTCTTTATTTATTTTTAAACAATAATCAAGTAATAAAAAGCAAAATCCGAAGTGACCTGCCAGATAAAATACAGTATGATATGATGTAAGTATTAAAAGTATTTTGTAGAAAAATCAGGAGGTTGCAATGCTTTACATAGGTGTAGATTTGGGGACATCATCCGTTAAGCTGGTGCTTATGGATGAGACAGGAACAATTCATGGAACAACAACAAGGGAGTATCCGCTTTATTTCCCGCAGCCGGGCTGGTCTGAGCAGAATCCGTCAGACTGGTACAATGAGGCAATTGCCGGATTAAAGGAACTTCTTAAAGATGTAGATAAAACACAGGTTGCAGGAATCAGCTTTGGCGGTCAGATGCACGGACTGGTAATACTTGATGAGAATGATGAAGTTATTCGTCCTGCAATTCTTTGGAATGATGGAAGAACACAGAAACAGGTTGACTATCTTAATAATGAGATTGGAAAAGAAACTCTTTCTGCATATACGGCAAATATTGCTTTTGCAGGATTTACAGCACCTAAGATTCTTTGGGTAAAAGAAAATGAGCCTGAGAACTTTAAGAGAATCAAAAAGATAATGCTTCCTAAGGATTATCTTGCTTACAAGCTTACAGGTACATTCTGCACAGATTATTCTGATGCTTCAGGAATGCTTCTTCTTGATGTTAAGAATCGCAAGTGGTCAAAAGAAATGTGTGATATCTGCGGAATCACAGAGGAAATGCTTCCTACACTTTATAACAGTGCTGAAAAGGTTGGCGAGCTTAAATCAGAGCTTGCAAAAGAGCTTGGACTTTCAGATGGAGTAGTTGTGGCAGCAGGTGCCGGAGACAATGCGGCGGCAGCAGTTGGAACAGGCACAGTTGGTAACAACAGATGTAATATTTCTCTTGGAACAAGCGGAACAATCTTTATGTCATCAGACAGCTTTGCTGTTGATAGCAATAATGCACTTCATTCTTTTGATCATGCTGACGGTCATTTCCATCTGATGGGCTGTATGCTTAGTGCAGCAAGCTGCAACAAGTGGTGGAATGACGAAATCCTTAAGACAAAAGATTATGCTGCAGAGCAGAAGGGTATTGAGAAGCTTGGTGAGAATCACGTATTCTTCCTTCCTTACCTTATGGGAGAAAGATCACCTTGGAACAACCCTAATGCCCGTGCAACATTTACCGGTATTACAATGGATACCACAAGAGAGGATATGACACAGGCTGTTCTTGAAGGTGTAGCATTTGCCACAAGAGATATGTACGAAGTTGCAAAGTCAATCGGTGTTAGCCCGGAAAGAACAATGATCTGCGGCGGCGGTGCAAAGAGTCCTCTTTGGAGAAAGATGATTGCAAATATTCTTAACATTGAAGTAGATGTTCCTGCCTGTGAAGAAGGACCCGGAATGGGCGGAGCTATGCTTGCTATGGTTGCGTGCGGAGCATATTCAAGTGTTGAAGAGGCTGCAAAGGCAATTGTAAAGGTAAGCAAGACAGAGAAGCCTGATCCTGAGCTTGTTGCAAAATATGAGGCAAGATATCAGCAGTTCAAGACAATTTATCCTGCTCTTGCTGATACATTTGATAAAATTATTTAATATTGAGCTGTTCAAAGGCTGTTGCACTGATTAGTGTGGCAGCCTTCTTGCATTAATTGATAAATTGTACGCATTATATACGAAGATATGAGAGTCTTTTTATCTGTATAATTCAAACATAATCTGGAATGGATAGTGTCAAATGATCTATGAAAAAACTGGGTATAAAAAATAGGCTCAGATGAACCTTGAAAATTGCAGATATATAGGTTGAGGTAGCCGGACGCCACCCTTGACAGCACAAAAAATAACTGCTGACGGTAAATCACCG
>JAFSQI010000098.1 GCA_017446685.1 Butyrivibrio sp. | reverse complement strand
CGGTGATTTACCGTCAGCAGTTATTTTTTGTGCTGTCAAGGGTGGCGTCCGGCTACCTCAACCTATATATCTGCAATTTTCAAGGTTCATCTGAGCCTATTTTTTATACCCAGTTTTTTCATAGATCATTTGACACTATCCCAAAAAGTAGCTTATAAAAGTAGTGGGGAATTTAAACAGTTCTACCACTTATTTCCCTATTATATTTTTCTATTAATAACTTATAGTAATTTCTATTTACCGAAATTCTATAGCCTTTCAGTACTTTTTCATAAAAGTTTATAGTTTCATTTGCAATCTTATCAGGATCCATATTATCAATACGTAGCCTGGCATTGCATTTTATTTCATAGCGTTCTTCTATACTTAAATTCAGCACTTTATTAATTGTTCTTATTAACTCATTAGCATTATCTCTTTTAACTAAAAAACCATTTTTCTCATTATCAATTAGTTGCTCAAAACTAGCTCCTCGTGTTCCTATAACTATCGCTCCACTTGCCATTGCTTCAATACATGCATTGGGTAGATTATCAATTAACGATGGCAATACACAAGCTTCAGATTTTTCAGCCAAATCACACACTTCATTGCGTTTAAGTTTTCCCAAATATATAACTCTATCTGCATTTTTGCCTGCACTTCGTTTTAAATAATCAAGTGCATTTTCTGACTCACCATTTTCATTAATCCATTTTCCATTTATTCCAGCAAATACATATTTAATGCTTGTATATCTTGATAATAGTTCGTTAATGCTATCGCCAATAACCTTTATCCCTTTCATCAATTTTAGAGTTCCAAATGTAAAAATATATTTACCTTCAATTACATTTTTATATTGCCTATCATCCACGGGGTAAAACGGCGATTCTATTACATCTATATTACTTCCAACTCTTTTACCAATTATCTCGGATATTACAATACTAGGACCATATACTGCATCCGCGTTCATTAAAGCAATATCTTCAAGATAATCTGTTGCAGTAGTACATACATATTCTTTTTTTATATCAAAATTCAATTTTTCCGCAGCTCTCCATAAGGGTAAATCTGATGAAATTCTTACCACAGACGGAATGCTCGTTCGGTATAGTGCAAACGCTCTCCAATTAGCATATTGGACTATATCAATTTTTATTCCTGAAATCATTAATTCATTTATTTTAGAATTGACCCTTTTGCTCCATTCACGATATATTATCCCTGGTATTTTTAAATCCAATGAACTAATATCTACAAATATACGATAAACATATACATTATCCAGAAACTCAAAATAATCATCTCTGTCTGTAACTACTATCACATATATTCTATGCCCTTTCTGTGATAGTATTCTTGAAATATTATATATATAAGTTGCCAATCCGCCAGCTTCACTTTCTGTAACGAACTCTGGCGTTGCATATAGTATATTCATAAATGTTTTTCTTTTATTAAGAAATGCTGCCTCTGCTTAACTTTATCAAATAAACGACATTGATGTCTTTTTTCCATAACATCATCACTGTATGATGTTATGGAAAAAAAGCTTCTTCAATAACGTTATCTTACCAATACTGTTATCCGCTAATCTAACTATAGATCAAATTACTCATTGAAAAATCATCTCTATGAGTAGCTCTTCATATAATTATCATGTGATTGACTGTCACCATTGACAGATATATCATTCGATCAGTTAAATATCTCCATGTGATCAATGTCGCTAAGCCTAATAGCTAAAATTGCATTATCATCATTAGAATGATCCTCTATCAATTTTTCGTTCCCAATGCTATATTTGCTATATGCTGTTACAGCAAACCATGATTCGTTGCCTTTTTCTTCATTTACTAAATGATGTCCTACTATGTAATAATCACAGTCTTTCCCATAAATCTTAAGATTTGAGCCTTTCTTAAAATTGAGAATATCCATCCATATATCATCATTTGGTGTCTTATTAAATAGCCAGACAAGCAGCTTTGAAAACCATGTACTTCGGAAAATCCATGCCATCAAGGTTGAACATGCAATTCCGATAAGGATAGCTATTGCTGATTTCACAAGAACAGATTCCTTCAAGAACTCCATCCTCTTAGCCAAACCTATAAGAACCTCTGTAAAAGCTATCAACAAATAGCTAATAACCACACTAAAAATTAGTTTTGATTGCGATTCCATCCCCCTCTTTGAAGAAAGATACAAAAATATAGATAGCGAAACAAATCCAGGAATAAAATATTGAAAAAGTAATGGAATATTCTCTAATAAGTCCTTTAACTGCATACATAACTTCCTAATTTATTATGATCTATTTTGCTTTATTTGGAGTTCCCGATGAATCATTAGTGATAGAATTATTATTTGACCCAGATGGTCTTCCAGACATTCTTTCGGAATCAAAAGGCTTCGAATCAGACGACTTCAAATTAAACTCAGCGTGGTTGCCTTCCATACCATCACGTCTTAATTCTCTGTCCTTGGATTTCTGCATCTCGTAAAACATCTTATTTTCCATTACCATCATGTTTTCCTCCTTCGTTAAGCGATACCTGTTGTTGGTAGAATTCTCCTTAGCCACAATTCAATTCTCGCTTGGTAGTTCCCAAATACTTATTCTCCAAACTAGCTCTATCATGCAATAAAATATGAATATTTAATGACTTGAGTAATCTATTTACATACTTTCGTGACATAAACCTTTTACATTTTTATCCTTTTTCCATGCACCATATATTTAATAAAGCTGCCGTTTCACCAAACAGCAGCTTTACAGTACCTAACCTATTTTCTTAACATCATCCACATACATTTCAATGCTTCTCGCACTACCAAATAAATCTATAGTTGTATGCAGTATCCTCTTTGCAGGATCCACGCGATCAACCACAAACACCGTTTCTCCATATATTTCAGGATATTCAACTTTATCACCGGGATTGATTCCTATATTAAAAGTGTGACTGTTAATAATGTTCCCGTTGACTGTATTAATGTTTTCTTTTTCCTTTTGTTCTTCCAGCCAGGGCATCTTGGGATCCTGGTCTGACCATAATCCAAATTGAAGCTTTCTTCTTTTACCGAAAATTTCTGTCTCAACAGTAGCATATCTATGCCTGAATTCCATCTTGGTAATATAATTTCTGTACTGTTTTAAGGGACCGACAACTTTATCTATCCTGTTTGCCTTTGACAAATGAACGTAGCTGACATGCATTATTCCGTCTTCAAGTATACTGTCAAAAAAGCTCTCATCTTCTTTACCAACTGGAACAAAGCACTTTTCTTTTTCACGATTTTCCCTGGCACCAAGTACATCCGCATAATCAGGCAGGCTTCTTAGTACACGATGAACTTTTTCCGGATAATCAGTTTCCACAAACAAGTATCCGGGAAGCAGCTTTTTCATCATGATCAGACTTTTTTCCTGTCTATGTCTTACAGATTCATAAAGCGGGACAAAACATCTGTTATAACAGCTTTTATCCAAAAGTTCTTCCAAGAGAAGCTTGATTTTATTTTCATCACCTGTTTTTGACTGAATTACATACCACATAGCCCGCTCCAATCTTTGCAATTTTGATAAAAGTAATCACTCTGTAGATATACACTGATTTTGACCGTGCTTCGCCATTTCACATCCAACATGTGAAAAAAGCTCCAATATGTCCACATTTCATCAAAATCGGTACTCACCGCCTAATGCATGACAATGCTTCATAAAGAAAAAATTTTCAAACAATATTTCGCAAAATGAATTTTGTCCGAAAATTTATTCTAAAAATATGTTAGCACATATTTTTTTATAGTGTCAACATTACCACGAACAACCATGTATGCAATACCGTTTACCATTTTACTTGCCAAATCAGCTTTTGATAGTAGAAATAACACTATATCGACAACTTATATTGTTTAAATTTATTAAATTTTCATACTTGCTTTATATTGTTTATACAATCATCTCATTTACCGGTTTTTCGTTCTTTAAATACTCAAAATCAAGACTCCGCACAGATTTTATAATTTCTTTATAAGGAGTTTTTTTGCCAAAAAGAAGTGTTGTACCAAGAACAAACCCATCCATTCCATGATAGGCATATTCTTTCATTCTTTCTGCTCCGCATGCCCCATCCCAGAAGAGTTTAAATCCCATTTTTTCCCTCAGCTCAATCAAATGCTCGATTTTCTCACCTACATATGGTAAAAACATCTGGCTGGCATTTCCGGGATTAACTGCCATAACAAGAACATGATCTACTATGCGCAACATCTCCTTTACAGTCTCAACACTGGTTCCCGGATTAATTGCAATTCCGGGATGCATCCCCGCATCAATAATCTTCTGAAGAGTTGTAGATGGATGATATTCAGCTTCAGGATGGATATACACAGTATCTCCGGGACGAAGTTCCTTAAGAAAAAGGCTTATGTTGTTTCTCGGATGCTCAAGCATGAGGTGCACATCAAGCGGAATATCGCTTGCTTTTGCAATATATGCCATATCATACAGTGACATAGCGAAATTATTCACATATCGACCATCCATTATATCTATATGAAAAGAGTCGATTCCTGCATCTTCAAGGTTTTTTACCTCCCTCTCCAGATTTCCGAAATCCGCACACATCATAGAAGCTGTCAGTATAAAATCTTTTCCCATAAATACTCCAATCAAATTTGTATTTTATTTAAGGAACTGTAGCAAAATAACTTGAACAATTTACTTGTCTGAATTTCCAAATACTGCGTCAGAAAGCCTCGGCAATGCCCGCATTGCCTACGTTTTCTTCCTTGCATTTGAAAACTCATACCTGCGTAAATTGTTCAGTTAATTCTGCTACAGTTCCTAAACGATGCCGGGTCAACAACAAGTTTCCCTTTTTCGTCATATTCAAGGAACTGCTCCGGTATATCCCAGCCCCTTTCGTTATAAGCTTTATAAAGAAATTCTCTTTGATATTTGTAAATCGGATATTCATGTGATGCTGTAAATTTCCTTGGAACTTCGTATTGACCAAAGATTTTTCTAAGAAGTTCGTCATAATCTCTTGGAATCGGAACTGTCATCACATTTTCAAAAGATACAAATATCCTGTCGGTAAAATACTTTTCTTTAAAGCCGACTTCACCGTAATAAATAACCTGTTCTCTGTTTTCAACCTTATCAGACATGCAATCCTCGCAGAGCTTACATGCCATATCAAGCAGCCTTAATATTTGCAAGGCTTTCGGCTCATTATCAGACAGCTCAAAATCAAACTCTGCTTCTATATTGCTTCTTATAGCCTGATATTCAGATGCCTCTTTTTCGGAAATAGTATTATCATCTACCTTCCACTGCAGCATCAAAAGCCTGTCCAGGAGTCTTATAAGTTTATCCTGATACTCATAGTCCTCTTTATTCTCAGGTATCCTGTCAAAAACAAATACGTCAATCCCTGTAGAATACGGGCACCCGTGAAAGTGCTCCAAAAAAGCCGGGGAGGTGTTAAGCATTTTTCCATTTGTTATACCAAACCCCATTTCCTTCGGCGGAATTGCACCGGGTAATAATGATTTTGTATAAAGATATGGTGGTAATTCCAAAGGTACAACCTCAAGAAGCTTTTCATAATCACTTCTTAGCATTGCTATATCAATGTCATCATCCCATGGAATAAATCCCTTGTGCCTTACTGTTCCGATAAGCGACCCATAACACATAATATATCTGATGTCGTACTTATTACACACATCATTAACCCATGCAAGCATTTCCATCTGCGATGCCCACAGCCTTTTCATCATGGAAGTAATGTGAAAGCCACATCTTTTTTCATTTTTAAAATATTCATCAGGAAAGCTGAGTATCGGCATATATTAACTATCCTTTTTACTATTACAATATTTCAATGTTACGTATCATCACAGGGATTTTCGCATCCTGTGCGTAAAAAGCAAGCTCCGATACATCACCATAATACGCATCACAGGACAATAGCTTTTCCTTTGCTTTCTCCATGGTGTCACTCTCATCGAGTTCTCCCCAGGAGGCTTTTTTGTACTCTTTTACTATGTTAAGATATTCCTCTGTTACAGCCGACCTGTTTATTTCAAGGTACTCCTCTGTTTTTGACCAGGGATGCCAAACCAGCAAAATTTTATCAGACGTCTCCCTGAAAAGCTTAAGATTATCTTTCAGCTTGTCTATTGCAATTTTTTCTTTTGACAATAACGGAAGGACATCCGTATAAAAAAAAATTTTTTTCATGTATTTTTGTTCACCAGATGTATGTTCACTCCCTTGGAGTGCTCTTCAATAACCATCAATCATCAATTTATAATAAAATTATACCCCTTATTAATTCAAAAAGCACGATTACATGTTAAAATATTTACGTAAAGGAGTATGTCTATGAAGCATGGAATTGATTTTTTCAAAGATGAAATCAGAAATGGTTTTTATATACCCACAGCAATAAAGCAGTCATGGGCATGTAGTCTTGATGTTCTTTCAGAAATTGACAGGATTTGCCAAAAGCATAATATTACCTACTTTGCCGATTGGGGTTCCATGCTTGCAACAGTAAGACACGGTGGTTTTGTTCCGTGGGATGATGATATAGACATCTGCATGAAAAGAGATGACTACAATAAATTCAGAGCTGTAGCGGACAGCGAACTTCCGTCAGGCTACTCGATACATGACTATGAACGCCATGAAAATCACTGGCTTTTTTTGTCACGCATTGTAGGAAGTCAGCGAATCAATTTTGACGAAAAATACCTCGATAGCCATTACAATTTTCCCTGGCTGTCTGCAGTTGATATTTTTGTAAAGGACTATCTTTACAAGGATCCTATAGAAGAGAAAAAAAGATGTGACGAAATATTATATATTATCACCATCGCAGATATGATAATCAGAAAAAATTATGATAGTTTGCAGATAAATAATAAGCTCTCTGACCTTGAAGAAAAATACTCTGTTTCTTTGCGCAAATTCAAAGATGACCGCTCACTTTGCATTGCTCTCTACAAGCTTGCAGAAAAACAGATGGCTCGTGTCCCCAAGGAGCAATCAGATTCAATTGGTCAGATTTTTCCCTGGATTATGAAAGGTGTAGCAGGTGAACCTTCGGTTTTTTATGAAAAAAGTGTATACCTTCCCTTTGAGGATACCAGGATTCCGGTGCCTTTATATTACAATGAAGCTCTTTCAAGGCGCTATGGCAATTATAATGAGATTCGCAAGGTTTGGGATGGCCACGCCTATCCAGCCTTTGAAAATCAGCGTATGACCTTTGAAAAAGAGACCGGAAGCCGTTTTCCACGCTTTGAATTTACAACAACCTTGCTTGAGCGCGCAGTACCTGACAAATCCGGTTCGATAAAAGAGCTTGCAAAGGAATGTCTTGAAGCTTTAAAATCTCAATACCTTGATTGCTGCAAAATAGCTGAAAGAAATGATCCTTCTGCTCTTGCCAGCCTCTTTAATGAAATGCAAAATCTTTCAGCCGACCTTGGAACAACCATAGAAAATGTTAAAGGTGAAAATTCACCTCATACCAGGAATATCGTTAAAGTATTAGAACACCTTAACGAAAAAATATATGAAATCTATCAATACATTTTAAACAAAAAAAAGTCTGATTTAAATGAAATCGGGGAAATACTTGCTGACCTGGAAAAAGTTTTATTTACAGAATTAATAAACAGAAAAGAAGTTCTCTTTTTACCGGTGGGTCCGATAGAATGGAACGTATTTGAAAAGTATTATGAAAAAGCTTTAAATTCACCGGATACAGACATTTTTGTTGTTCCACTTCCACTCATGCATAAAAATTTTTTCGGTCAGATAAAATCCGATGAAGCGGAAATAAAAGCTTCCCTGCACTTGAACGGCTATCCATCCAGTCTGATACTTACTTCGTGGGAAGCATATGATCTTTCGCTTCATTGCCCTGACACAATATACTTTCAAAATCCATATGATGAAACCAATCCCTGTCTTACTTTGCCGGGCTGTTACTACTCCAAAAACCTGCAAAGGTATACAGAAAACCTCGTATACATACCTATTGGAAGCACTTCTGATTTTACAGAAACAGATTATACAGACCAGGTCAATTTAAAGTTCTATGTTACAACCCCGGGACTTTTTTATGCAGATAAAGTAATCGTCCAATCCGAAAATATAAAGAAACAATATGTCAATGCATTATGCGGTTTTTCAGATGAGTCCTATAGAAAAAAATATGAAAGCAAAATCATATTTGACAGCCAGGTATTTGAAAAAAAATACCCTGTTGTCAATCACTCCAGAAAAGAAATTCTGTATTGCATAAGCATGTATGAACTAAATGAACACTCAAAAAATCTGAAGGATAAGCTTACTGAGCGAATTAATATTTTCAATGAAAATGCTGACAAAATTCACGTTTCTTTATGTATATATCCTGAGACATCCGACTTAAAGGAATACGTTCTTTCCATTGCGGATAATTTAAACCTTGAATATGACTATCTAAGTTTTAACCTGAAAAATATAGAAAAATTTACAAGTCAGTTCGATGCATATTATGGCAGCTCTTCCCCTCTTGTACCGGTCTTTTGTGGTCAGAAAAAGCCTGTCATGATCTGTAATTACAATATTTAATGATATAAACGTCAATTTTAATCAACAATTCTATATAAAAAAGGAATAATAACTCCATGAAAATTTTTATTCTTTCCCCTCAAAAACGTGTATCCGGAGGACCTGAGCTGGCACATCAGTTATGCAGTGCCATTAACAGACTTACCGGTGTAAAAGCATACATGAGCTATGTAAATCTGGAATCTCCCTATAATATAGTTTCTGATGCAGATACTCCGGAGCAATATAAATTATACAACGTACCCGTTTTCTCTGATATTAACGAAATTGACCGTCCGGAAAATGTTGTGATATTTCCTGAAGGTCTGACATATAGCCTTAATAATTTTAGTTTTTCCAAAAAGGTTTTATGGTGGATGAGCGTAGACAATTACATTGAATCTACAAAAGAGAAAAACCTCTCCTACATAAAATCCGAAGTTTCACTCCATCTCTACCAATCTTACTATGCCATGGATTATGTAAATAAAGTCCTTCCCGGAGTAAAAGGACTTTACCTTTCCGATTATATAAATGATGAACACGGCAAATTTATCTATCCTGCAGAACTTCGGCAAAACCTTGCCCTCTACAACCCGGCAAAAGGATACGAAGAACTAAAACCTCTTATGGAAAAAGCAAACTGGCTTAAATGGGTTCCTCTTACCGGTCTTAATATCTCACAGATAATTCTTATGATGCAGGCAGGAAAAGTATATGTGGATTTTGGCAATCACCCGGGAAAAGACCGCATTCCCCGTGAAGCTGCTGCAAACGGCTGCTGTGTAATCACAAATAAAAAGGGATCGGCAGCCTACGCCAAAGATGTACCAATCCCGGAAGAATATAAATTTGAAAGCCCGTCACAGTCTTTGGATGAGCTTGATAAACTTTTGCATGAAATATGTGACAATTTTGCATTGCACCAAAACAACTTTGCAGATTACAGAAAATTCATATCCAAAGAAAAAGAAAACTTTGAAACAGATACAATTAAATTTATAGAAAGATTAAAGCAAGAGAGCTAATAATCTCCTGACTTAATCAATGGAACTGCTACGGAATAAAAGTGTATTTCTAAACAGTTCCTATGAAAACCTCCTGTCACATTCCTTCATAATGTCTATATCCAGCTTCGAAATCATTTTCACTACATTACTGTTATCATCATAAGGAATATGAATAATTCCTTTTTTTAGCTGTGCCAGCGCTTTTAACATTGCAGCCTCATCCTGACCAATATCATCAAAATATTTTTTTACATTTTTTTCTGCTGCACCATATCCTGCAATTTTTTCATAAATACATCTGTTTACTCCATAAGAGTATACCCGTGTAATCATGAATTCTACAGCCTGCCGGCAGCCTTCATATGCCGGCAATTCATGACATTTTTCATATGTCCCCTTCATTGCCCTGTAAACAGCATCATAGTATCTGTTTATATCAGTCATTTTAGTATTAGAGCCTGCAGTATCACAGTAGTTATAAAATATTTCTTTTACAGCAGCAATGCTCTTTGCCCGCAAAAAAATATAATTAAAAATTTCCAAATCTTCAAGCGCCGCCATATTCTGCTGCATTCTGACCGGAGGATCATTTAAAATTTCATTTTTTACTATTTTTGTAACCAGATACCCTCCACCAAGTATAAGTTTACTCCGCTTATTATCATCCAGAACTCCTTCAAGTTCATCTGTAACTGTAAGAAGTGCAGAATCATCAGCCTCTTTATAATATCCGCTGTCCACTATGTCAGCACCGGTTTCAACTGCCTTTTTATATAACTTCTCATACATAGTAGAAGCTACATAATCATCCGCATCAGCCATACCGATATACTCACCTGTTGCCATATCAAGTCCGATGCTTCTGGCTCCTCCACAGCCTGTATTTACATCACTGTTTACAATAACAAGCTTCTCCGGAAATCTGGCCTCACAGCTTTGCATAATATCCCATGTATCATCAGTAGAAGCATCATTTACAACTATAATTTCTATATCCTCAAGCGTCTGATTGACAAGACTGGTCAAACATCTGGAAAGCGTATTATGCGCATTATATGCCGGGATTACCACACTTATTTTCTTCATGTTTTTTACCTCTTTCCACTTTACCTAAATTCAGAAACTATAAAGCCGCTATACCTATTTTTCCTTATATATCCCTCTGTATTCTGCTTCCCTCCTGATATATTGCAGTATCGGAGGAAGGTCTTTCAGTTCAATCCCACCGTTTTTCAAAAACTCCATCATCCCCACAATATCTCTCTTATATAATGGATAGTTATGAGCACTCGCAGCCTTTACAGATCTGACATAATCTGCACCAAATCTGGAAAGAAGAACTTCTTCTATGTATAACGGCACAGGAATTGTCGCAGTTTCAAACGGCATTTCCATCTGGATATCACACCATTTTCTCTTCAAAACCTCGCTCTTGTTCTCAAGTGCCATAAAAATAAATCGCGTCATGTTTTCAGTATCTGAGCCTGCGTATCTGGCGGCAACAATCTCCGCCTCATCAACTTTTTCCTTTAGCTTTTCAAAATCCACATTTCCTTCTTTTTCCATGTCCTCACGCATTGTTCTTATTTCATGAAGACATCTTAGATAATCAAGCCGCCATTTTTGCAATTCATTTTCATCATCAGGCACATTGTCATACGGATATAGGTCAAATCCAACCGGAAATGGACAGTTATAGTATTCTCCAAGTATTTCAGATGAAAAAAGAGTCCCCTGATGATTGATAACTACTGTAGTTCCATTATATTTATGTACATTTGACTCATATCTTGATACAAAAAATCCCTCAGGCAACTCTTTTTCTGCAATTTCCAGAAATAAATTATAATCTTTTCTTGGCATTCCAAGATCAATATCGTCATCCCATGGAATAAAGCCATGATGTCTGAACGCGCCAAGCATTGAACCGCAATCTGCCCAATAGCTTAAATTATAGCGCCTGCATATCTCATCAAAAATTTCTACTGTCCTGAGTGCAGCCGCCCAATAGCGTTTCATACACTCCGTTATCAGAAATCCGCTTCGTTCTTCATCTTTAAAATATGTTTCATCGAATTCAAATAACATATTATGTTTCCTTAACTCTATAATTTTACTTATATACTATTTTACGATAAAATCCTGTCTTTGACAGTATAACAATAATAATCAACGCCGAAAGCCTTGAATTGTCTGACTTTCGGCGTTATCTTTGTGCTTCTTGAAATATAGTAATATTACCTTTGTTTACTCTGTTTTTCTATTGTTCTCATATCAGAT
>JAFSQI010000097.1 GCA_017446685.1 Butyrivibrio sp. | reverse complement strand
GGTTTAATGTTGTTTGCTGTATTCTTATATATTATTTTGTAGTTTTATCCACATAAAACTACATTTATATATTTAATTGTCCAACAATAAGTTCTCTAGTACATCAAAGTCAACGTTACTTTGTGGAAAATTATTAAAATTGTTTCCTTTGCTCTTTGTGCTTATACCGGGCTGATAGTTTTCTCTTATTGCTTTTATAAGCCAACCGGTCAGATTAGATATTTGTTTCTGCCTTTTTGACAATTCATATGCCAATCTTACACGATCTACATCAAGATCAGCACTTTCAAGAATTGCTTTTATATCGGAAGATGGAAGATTATCAGTGATAAAAGATCTTACTTCATCAATAAGATCCAAAATGTCAACTGACTTCTCATCAATCACTTCTGGCTCAATATTAGAAATAGTATCTTCCTTATCCGTGATTATAAAACTAATACCTACAGCTTTTCCTCCAATACCAGCACGGTCTGTTTTGCATTCTATATTAAGTTCCGTAAGCTCATTAATTTCCTTTACTGCCACATCAATGACGCTGCGTTTAAATTCCTTCCATTCCTTAAACTTAGACTTTTTCTCTTTTTCAGCTACTTCTACAGCCTTATTATAATCCGGCTTTTTCCCTTTGCTGAGAACAGCTTTAACTTTATTATCGTTTGCATCTACGGTTCCCATCATGAGTCGCATTTCAGCGCAAGGAATTGTCATTTCATAGCCCATTCCTTTGATTCTTTCCTGTACAATATACTTTTTCTTGTAGTATTCGCTTTTAATATACTCATAGAGCCTAAAACTATACACATGCTCAAATTTCATCATAGTGGTCAGATTAAGGATTGTATATTTCTCCTGAATATCCAAAATCTGATCCTTGAGCTCACCATTAAATATAATGGTAAATTTAGAATCCTCATACTTTGCTTTGGAAATAACAGAAATATACTCAAAACTCTGAGTTTCTTCATTGGTGTAGCCGATGACACTTCCTGTCATCTTCTTTGCTGTAGAATCCAGTCTTTTGTAAAGACTTCCAGAATCATCGCCAAATAATTTTCTTAATTCTGCAGCAGAAAACGTACATTCAAGGTTTCCAGCCTTATTTTCTTTGGCGTTTTGTATACTTGCCAAAGCAATAGCCTGGATCTTATTCTCCGTAATGGTCGATTTATATTTTGAACTTATAAGGAGATTGCTCTTCTTATAGCTGTTTATACCGTATTTTTTCTCTTTATTTGTACTGTTCTTGTTGTCTTTCATAATCTATCCTTTTCTACACCACTTCAAAATTTATTTTACCATTTTCTACACTACTTATCTATGTTTTTTTACACTACTTTAAAGTGGTGTAATTAATGTCCTATTCACAAAACAATCCTATCCGTGATAATTAACTGCAGTTGCGAAGTAGTGTACTTTTTCTCTGTTATAGTTAAGTGGTGTAAAAAATGTCATATGCATATATGCTATAACAATGCTGTTCTATTTACCTTCAGTAAATAACTATGTATATGCAATAGGATTTTTTCTACACTACTTTCAATGTATAGACCAAGATATAGGAATTTTTCTACACCTCTTTTAGAAAATTACTACACTACTTAAGCCAATTATTTATATGTCTTTTTTTACACTACTTCTAGAATTTTTTTACACCACTTTCTGCCATATACTACACCACTTTCGGAAAATCACTACACTACTTCTAATCAAAAACCGCATAAATACTGGATTTAAGTACTCTTAAATTAATAAAGTAAAATATGTTGTTATTAATAATATAAACAACAACATTAGATATGTTGTTGTTTTCTAGCAATATTTGTTTCAATAAGATCCTATGCTTTTAGTTAAAACGAAAAACTACTATTGAACAGATACTGAAATTCTTATTGAAGTTGTATTGAACTTTTTATTGAAGTATAATTGAAGTAGTTATTGAAGTACTTCAATAGGAGGATGTTATCGTGTTTTTAGAAGAAATCATAAAAGGTAATGGATTTGAAAACAGAGAAGTGGAATGTAAGCAGATTCTTAACAGGAATGATATAGAGGGATGGATAAAAACCATCGCAGGGTTTGCTAATGCTGAAGGCGGAACCATGTACATAGGTGTAGATGATAAGACAAATAAGCTTATCGGTTTTGACAGAAAGCAGGCTGATAATGAAAGAAATTATTTTAATAATCAGGTAAATGAGCATCTATCTCCAAGACCGCCATATCGGATCGACTTTATCAGTTATAAAGTCAGGGATAAGGAACTATTTATAATAGCTGTAAAAGTAGAAAAATCTCCTGTAAGACCTGTGATCGTCAAATTCAAAAACGTTCCTTCAATATATATGAGAAGAGAAGGATTTACCAATGGAGCAACTTATGAAGAGATTATAGACATGAGCATCAAAAGCCAGAACACATCTTTTGATACGCTCATTTCAGAGCATATATATAAGAGGGATGATTTTTCCAAGCTCTTTAAATTCCATGAAGAACATTCAAAAGGAAAAAAACTTACAGACAAAGCTCTTACTTCTCTGGGATTTTTTGATGAAAATAAAAAATTGGCCAATGGCGCAGTCATGTTTTCTGATGATTACAGCGACAGCAAAACAGAAGTTATGTGTTCTGCTTTTTCAGGATTCAATAAAGGCAGTGAGAGAATAGTCACTGTAAATAAATTTTCAGGTTGTCTTACAGATACCATTGAATATATGCAGGATTTTGTGACTCAGAGGATGAACCATACAATGGTAAAGGAGTCATCTTCAAGAGTAAACATTGACGCATATCCTGCAAGAGCTTTGTTTGAAGGAATCATAAATGCGGTTGCTCACAGGGATTATTTTCTTGATGGAACACAGATCCAAGTCGACATGTTCAGGGACAGACTAGAGATATCATCACCGGGAAGTTTCTTCCAGAGTACAAAGATAGAAAAGACATATGATCTGTCATCCATAATGTCAAAAAGAAGAAATGAGCTGATATGTGGAATACTTGTTTCATGTAATGTGATGGAAGCTGCTGGGACCGGTTTTGATAAAATAGTAGAAGATTATTCAAAGGCAGATGAAAAACACAGACCATATATTTATTCAACTTCTGATCACTTTACATTAGTGCTTCCGGATCTTACATATGATGGAGGAGTTGAAGCAGAGCCAACTGAAAATCTAATATATGTTCCCGTACCAAATGGAAGTAAATATGATGATAAGATCCTTTCATTTTGTTATAACAATGCAAAGACTGCTGCAGAGATAAGTGAGTATTTGGGAATGAGTGATTCTTCATATTTCAGGAGAAAGTTCCTTAATAATCTTGTAGAAAATGATTATCTTATCTTAAGCGGAGAGGGAAGGACCAAGTATTATAAAACTAACCAGGACAATGTAGAGCTTGGATAAAAAATAAAAGAATTTATATAAGAGACCATTCTCATTTTTGAAAAATCCGGGAATGATCTCTTATATTTTTTTCGCCAGTTCCTGGCGAAGCCGCATCGCAAAATCACAGTCATGACAAAATGAAAAATTTCAAAATGCGATGCTGTTCATGCTGCTCATACATAAAAAAATCATCAAGTCTGCAGCCGGGACTGTCTGATATTTTCATGCATTCGCAGCATGAAATCTCCCACTTTGCCTGACCAGAAAGTAGTGGTAAAATATACATGTGGGAGATTTTGCAAGCTTCCTAAAGTGTTACCACTTTAGCGCTTGCCAGGGAAGCCTTGCTCCCCTTGGATCCTCACATTTATGCCAACCACAGTTATAACTTTTTGTAAATTTGTGTGGCTGGCATGATCAGAAATTTATTCACTTCGCTCATAAATTTTGATCGCAGCTGCTTTATATTTTTTCAAAAACGCAGCTGCAGAAAGGCTCCACTATGAATAAGAAAAGACCACATCAGGTAACGTTCCGCCTTTCGGATGAAGAGCTGGAAATCTTAAAAGAGAAGATCTCTTCATCCGGAAAAAAACAGCAAGAGTATCTCCGGAGAGCTGCCCTTGAAATGCAGATAACCAACATGGACCCGCTTAAGGAACTGATCCCTGAAATGAAAAAACAGGGGATCAACCTTAACCAGGTAGCAAAGAAACTTAATGAAAACGGATATGTTGATTATGGAAATGTTTTAGCAGGGACCTTAAAGGAGGTAAAAGAAACATGGCAGTCATTAAAGCAGTATCTAGCCACGCACCGATAGGAACAGCGATCGATTATGTTGAAAAAAGAGAAAAGACAGAAGAAAGACTTTTATCCGGAATAGGTGTCAATCCTGAAACTGCAAAAGAAGAAATGCAGGCAACAAAAGAAATATATGGAAAGACAGATGGAAGGACCTACAAACATTTCGTACAGTCATTTGCTCCGGGAGAAAACATAACTCCTGAGAAAGCTCATGAGATTGCAAAAGAGTTTGCGGAAAGCTGTCCTCTTTTTAAAGGGTATGAGGTCCTTATAGCAACACATAAGGATAAGAAACATGTCCATACCCATTTCATAATAAATTCAGTAAGCTTTGAAGATGGGAAAAAGTTCCAGATGTCATCAAAGGACCTGCAGAAGATGAAGGACAGAAGTGATGAGATCTGTCATGAGCATGGCCTTTCCATCTGTGAAAAGAACAAGACATTTGATGGGCATGAGCGCACCGGCATAACAGCATGGACAAAAGAAAAGTATCACTTCATGAAGGACATGTTGGAAGGAAGATCTGTAAAGTCATATGTCTACAATACAATGGAAGTAGTAAAGGATTCCATGAACAGGGCAGTGTCGAAGGAAGAGTTTATAAAAATGCTTTCTGAAAAAGGATACTCTGTTGACTGGCAGGATAAACATAAGCATCTGACATTCATGGACCAGGATGGAAACAAGGTCAGGGATACTAATCTTAACAAGACCTTTAATCTTGGAATAGGAAAAGAAGAACTTCTATCAAGGTTTGAAAGAAATGCTGCATCAGTTAAGAGGGATAAGTATTCCCATGACAAGTGCATGGGAATTGCAGCAAGGATCAGGATAACTGAATATATGGATGCAAAGGCAGACATAGACAAGGAGTTAAAGAGAAGAGAAAAGACGATTGAAAAGATAAGCCACAGACTCACTGAGTTTAAAGATGCCATAAGTGATTCAGCAACAGATATAGAGTTTTACAAAAGTGAGTTAAAGCAGTGCCCGAAGATCATGTTCATAAAGTATCATGACCTGGAGGAAAAGATATCACATGCACAGGCTTATATCGAAGGAGCTAAAAAGAACCGGAAAGCGTACCTTAAGAATAACGGCTTTGAAACATTGGAAAAATATAATGAATATGTAGCTGAGACTTCAAAGATAGCCAGAGCTTCCAAGGACCTTGATAAAAAGATAAAAGCAGAACAGACAAACTTTGATGCAGTATACGCAAGACTTGATACTGAGAAGGAGGTATCACAGATATCGCTTGATCCAAGGGATGTGGAAGACCTTAAGGCAGAGCTTAAACAGGAATTTGGCAAAGATTTTAGTGACGCTGATATAGAAAAAGCCGAGAAGCAGTTCTGTGATTATGATAACGCTGATCCAAGCACACGCAGAAAGATAAGAAAATATGAGAGGGATATAGAAAAGCGCGATGAGCGTGAAAGAGAAAGCGGTGAAATCATTGAACGAAGCCATTACCATGATCATGATGAGTATGAAAGATAATGGCAGGCGGAGCTAGGAGAAATTTTATATTTGCCTGCAGATGTGGTAATATAGATATGATAGTAATGCGTGTAAGCCGCATAAATACTGACATTGCGGCCGAGGAGGGGGGGGGGCAGTAGATGATTGAAGTTACAATTGGAGAAATAATTAGAGAAAAAAGAAAACAGCTTCATTTGACGCAGGAAGAGGCATGCTTTGGGATTTGTGACAAGGTTACAATGTCGAGAATAGAAACAAACAAGCAGACACCGACAAGAAGCATGTTAAATGCATTGTTACAGAGATTGGATATAAGCGATGATAGATTTTATGCAGCTATTAATGCTGAGGAATTGCGTATAAATGAGTTATGTAAGGAAATCACAGCATATAATGTAAAATATGAAAAGGCTACTGGAAGAGAAAAACAGGAACTAAAAGAACTTCTAAAAATCAAACAAAGCGAATTGCGCAATATAATGGAGCCAGGAGATAAGCTTACAGAACAATTTATTGTTAGATCAGAAGTAATAAGTGGAGATTATAATCCTGATGAAAAAATTATAAAATTAACTGCGGCAATTGAACTGACACACCCAAAATTTCAGCTAGCACATGTAAAACATGGTATATTTTCTATTGATGAAATAAAAATAATTAATCAGATAGCAGTAGCTTTTTCTGGAATGGGGAAGTCAAAAGAGGCTTTAAAAATATGGGAGGATTTACTAGCCAATAATAAGAATAGGTATGAAAATATAGTACCAGCTCGGACGCAAAGATGTTTAATACTGTACGGTTTAGCACGTGAATATCTCATAGTTAATAATTACATAAAGGCTCTTGATTATGCAGAAGAGGGAAGAAAGTTAGCAGTTGATCATGGAATATATCGCCATCTGCCAGGATTTTTGATAATCCTGGCAGAATGTTCGTATCATTTGGAAAATGTAAAGAAGAGCAGAGAAATTTTTGAAGATGCTTATCATTTATGCAAAGTCATTAATGATAGTGTAAATGAAAGAATAATAACTGATGCTATGAAAGAGTACTTTGAGTAGAGATTATGTTTCAAATTCAAAATCATCAGAAGAAGGGGCTGGAATGTGATTTTGCAGTTTGTATTTTATATTGGTTGTTACTGATATAAAATGTGTGATTGATTGATTTTTACGTACGTTTGGGGTATAGTAAGGGGTGAGTGTGAATACGAGGATGGTTAAGGATAATAGTAATGATAAAATTTTTTGTTTCATAAATATGGCCTCCTAAAAATACTGAGGTCAGTTTAATAAAAGTGATTGGTAGTTAAAATGTCGTTTGATGTAATTAAAAGTTACACCAAACGACATTTTTTTTATTTTTGTGGAGATTAAAATTAAAGGAAGATTATTTTTGCTGCAGTAAAAAAGAAAGGGGGAACTAACAATGTGTCCAGATTATGAAACAATCGAGACCATCCAAGAAGAAGAATGGGCAATGGATGTTGAAGAATTTATTGATTGTGGATGTGATGTTAATTACAATTAATGGATTTTTGAGGGAAGGGCTGTTCTAGCCCCTCCTTCATTTTGAAAAAATTGGGAGAAAAATGGAAAAGGAATATAGAATAAACTCGAATCTTGTCTATAAAAGGAATGAAAACACACTTGCCATTTGCAATGGACATGACATTTTGTTTTTTAGTGGCAATGCCAAAAAAATGGTATTTAAAGTTTTAATAGGACAGTGGGAAGCTGTTCCAGATGATTTTTTTAGATATCTCATAGATAAAAAAATAATAATTAAGGATAATAATAATGGTTACATTGCATGAATTTGGACGTGAAGAATTATTAAAGATGTTGTGGGAACATCCTTCTTTGGCGCAGTTGGAAATAACTAGAAACTGCAATCAAAAGTGCTGCTTTTGTTTTCAGGGATGTACGAATCAATGCAAGTATAATAATTTGTCTGTTGAAGAATGGAAAAGAATAATTGATAAATTATATAATCTCGGTATAAAAAATATAAACTTCTCAGGTGGAGAAGTGTTTTTATTCGATGATTTTGAAGAGTTATTATCGTATTGTAGAAAATTAGAATTGAAAACTGTAGTTAATACAAATGGCACTTGTGACATATCATCATGCATATTAGATATAGATAAAATTATTTTTTCTATACATGGGACACAGGAACTGCATAATAAGATTGTTAGGAATGACAGGTCTTTTGAATGCATCATGAAAAATATAAGGATTGCAAATGACAATAAGGTACCTGTTGAAATTAATATGACTGTTGTAAAGTCAAACTTTGAGCAGATATTTGAAGTATATAATTATTTGACAGAAAGAGTTGAATTTGAACAGTTTTCTCCTACATTAGCAATACAGTGTTTAAATGGGACAGATATTCCTCAACAAGAGAGCTTTTCATATAGTGAAGATTTATTCAAAAAATATTTTAAGGTTCTTGATAGCATTCCTAAAAATAGACTAGATTTAAAACAAGGATTGCATTCTATGTATTTTAATAATAAGCAAATATATGAGAATACAACAATATGTGATTCGCCATATTGTATTGGTGGGAAAACAAAACTTGTAATTGACTATATGGGGAATGTATATCCGTGTAATTTTTTCCAAAACGAAGACTTTTATTGTGGAAATATTTTGTATGGAGATGAATCATTTATTTGGCATTATGGAAAAGGATTTGAAAAGTTTCGAGAAATTATATATGAAAATTCGGTTCCTAATACATGCAAGGAGTGCATAAAATATTATAAATGTTTTTCGGGATGCAGGGCATGGACAAGTAGTTATATATCAGGAAAGGATAATGTAATAGAAAATGAAAAAGACATCCGGTGCGAATTTACACATGCATTTATTGGAACTTGAGATTACGACAGAATGTAATCAAAATTGTCAATATTGTTATAATCGAGAAAATAAGCATATAAATATGCCTTTAAAAGATATTATAAAATATCTAAAATTTGCTGAAGAAAATGGTGTGCAAGTTGTAGTCATTTCAGGAGGGGAAGCTTCCTTACATCCAGACTTTACGAATCTCTGTGAAATGATACGTAGAGATAAGTTTAAAATTCCAAGAATTGTTGTTCAGTCCAATGGATTTATAAGAAACATTGACTTGAAATATATAAAAGTATTTGACAGCGTACATTTGAGTTATGAACTAGATGATACTTCTTCACGAAGCATTTCTACTGAAGATAACCTGGAATTGGCTAAAGTGTTTAATTCCAAAGGTATATATACATACCTGTTTTCTACAATAACAAAGAAAAATCTAAAAAATATAGAAAATGTTGTGACAAATGCTAATGAGGCAGGTGTTGATATAGGGTTTAATATATGCTGCGATACAGGAAACAATAAGGATTTATTGCTTTCTTGTACCGAAAAAGAAGCCATTTGTAGAAAGATGATAGAATTTGAAGAAGAAGGAAAAATATTACCATTTAAAAACCCGATGACTAGTATTATACGTGGAAGATGCTCTGATAATTATTTAGGCATTAGAGGTGGATGCACAGCAGGCATTGGTTCATGTGTTGTTTCCGCAGACGGAGAAGTTTTCCCATGTCCGTTTTTTAGATTTTCTGTTGGAAATTTAAAAAACGAAAGTTTAGAAGATATTTGGCTTAATTCAAAAAAAATTAATTTGTTTAGAGCTAGAAAGTATTTTAAAGATCCTTGTGGAAAATGTAGACATCTTTCGTTTTGTGGTGGGTGTAGAAAAGTTGCATATAATCAGACAGGCGACATATTGGGAGCTGATCCTACATGCTTTTTATATTTAAGAGAAAGGGATCAATGTGTATGAAAATAACACAATTAGGAATTTTGTCTCATGGACAGTTTATGTCGGCGTTAGGAGATACTGTTTTTGATATTGCAATATCATATTGGATTTTAGAAATGACAGGGTCAACTACCATTATGGCGACAGCGGCATCAGCCTCACTAGTAGCAAGGATAATTGTTTCGTTTTTCTCAGGAACTATTGTTGATGGAGTAAATTGTAAAAAAATAGTTGTCGGAAGTGATTTAATAAGAGGTTTTTTAGTGCTATATTTGTTTATTACGGCATATATAGCAACAGCAAATGTTTTTGAATATATTGTTGTCATGGTTCTAATAGGTGCTGTAGATTCTTTTTTTAAGCCAGCAATTAATTCTTCTATTATAGATTTAAAAGAAGATTATACTGTGGAGAGAGCTAATGCAAAAGTTCATAATGCAGGATTTTTGGCAAGTATTTTGGGGAATGGCATATTTTCACTGATTTTTGGAAAGATATCAATTATATGCTTTTTTGCGATTGAAAGCGTAACATACTTTTATTCTGCAATTACAGAAATGTTTTTAAAAATTCCAAGCAAAAATAATTGTAAAAAGGAGTCATATATCCACAGATTAAAATCAGGTTATCAATATGTAATAAAAAATAGCGGATTTAAAGCATTTGTTACTTTTTGTAGTCTGCTAAATTTATTTTTAAGTATGACTAATATCTTATTATTGCCATTGGTAAAGGAAAACTTCTCTGTAAAAGTATATTCTGTGAGCATGATGTTTTTTACTGCGGGAACTATCCTGGCAATGTTTCTTACTGAAAAAGGTGTAATAAAAATGCATGATAAAAAAACGTCGCTTATCACATCATGTCTTCTATATACTTTATTTATGATTGTAATGTTATTTTTAAATGATAAAATTATCCTCTGTATAGTGTTTTTTATATGTGGATTTTTGCAAGCAATACGGCAAGTAATTATAATAAGTGCGCTGCAGTTAAATATAAATATGAAATACAGAGGGATTACATTTAGTTTTTATTCGCTGATTCTTAATTTGTCTAAGCCGATAAGCTATATTATTGGCGGTTTTATGTCAGATTGTATTGGTGTAAAGATGGTTTTGGCGATTGCTTTTTCAATGTCAATTATAGTAGTTATAATGTTTTCGCTGTTGAACACTACCTTTATAGATTTTATAAGAAAAGAGAATTCAGAAGAAATGCAAGTCACAGGAAGTGTTTGAAAAAATAGTCTGTTGTTAGATACTTGATATTTCTAATAAGTCAAAAATGCTGTAATAACGGAAAATATAAAAGTAGGACGCTCTTTTGATACTGACATCTATTTTTTAAAAATAAAAGTACGTAAAAGGAAACTTTTACGTACTTTATTTTTGCGTAGTTACTGACATTCAGATATGAAGTGACTATATACGAACTCAAAAAAAAGAATTATACGAACTTTTATAAAAAACAGGATGCATAAGAGCTGACACTGTAGTATCATTATATTAATGATACAAAGAGAGGTACTGCAGATGAAGAGAAAAGACTGGATAACAAAAGCTGAGGAAAAACGGATAATCGAAACATATGAATCTGTAAAGGGAGAGATAATCCCCTATGGAAATGAGGACCACGTATATGAGATAGCAACAGTACGCGCTTCAAGGAAAGGAGCGCTTGCGCTCATAACCATATTTCCAGAATCTGATCCGGAGAAGAAGCATGATTATCCAAGGATCTTTGTTAGGCATTCAGATGCAAAGGGAAGGCGCACCTTCATTGATGTATGGGACAGGGACTATAATGGCGAGATCTTCTTTAGTTACCGGAATCCTTCAGATGTACCGGTGTCAGACCGAGATGTCATAGAGGAACTTAGAAGAAAAGTCAGCAGTCTTGAAGGAAGGATAAGCATCCTTAATAAGAAGTATCAGAATATAAATGATACTATTTCCATGACCAAACCTGCAGGAAGAAAGCCGCATCCTGAAAAGCTTGATGAGCAGGCCAAAAAGGTGCAGGAGCTTATTGACCAGGGACTGTCTGAGAAGGATATAACAGAAAGACTTGGCATTGGAAGGGCTACTTTTTACAGGATGAAAAAGAGAACTACCAGGAAAGGACCAAAGGAAAATGGCTAACAAGACCACTGTTGCGCTTACGAAAGAGCAGTATCAGGAAATAATTGAGACCATGAAGACGGGCGGATCTTTCTTCAGGGCAAATGAGAAGATAGCTACTGCCCTGGTCCTGGAGGCAAACTTAGGATTACGGATAGAAGATATCCTGAGGCTTAAGATGTCTGACATAATCATGGATGGTGGCAGGTACAGGCTCAACATCACGGAGAAAAAGACGTTAAAGAAAAGGACCTTTACAGTCCCTGTTGCCATATACAATTACATGAGGGTGTATGCTGCAGACAATAATATAGAAGAAACAGGACAGCTCTTTCCTATAGGAGAAAGGGCTGTCCAGAAGTATCTTGCGAAGGTATGCGACTATCTTGGATATAAAAATATAGGAACACACTCCTTCAGGAAGTTCTTTGCAACTGAGATCTACTTAAACAACAGTTATAATATCGTCCTGGTCCAGCAGCTTCTGCAGCACAGCTCTGTAGCGGTTACGCAGAAGTATATCGGAATCACTTCAGAGATGCAGGAAAAGGCACTTGAAGGGCATGTGAATCTTATATAAATGCGTTATCTCTCACTAATTTTGTATACTTAATATTCTATTTCTTTAAAAATATCTTTACCATTTTATATAGTTTAAACTACATAAAACTACATCTTAACACTTTCTTTTAAAAGTGAATTAATGTAATATGTCATATTTCCATTACTTGCTTCTTTCAGCTTTTCATATACATCAATGGGAACTGCAATATTCATCATCTTATAATCTTTACCTGCAGTTCCTCTTGTATTAGTTCTTCCACCAGGATGCTTCTCTGCCACTTTTACTTCAGACCCTTCCTTTTCTACTTTAGGCTCAGTTTTCTTCTTCGTAACTGTAGTTACCTTCTTTGGTGCCTGAGTAGTTTTTTTTGATTTTGTGGTTTTATTTGTTACCGACATCTTTTCGATATCCTCTGTTTTTACAATATTTGCTTTCGCATTTAATTTATCAAGCGCACTCACTTCGACACCTCCTTATTTCTTTATCTTCTCGAGAATCTCACATACAAGATCTGCGTAGTCGTTTGCACCATTAGAATTGCTCTTTGTTCTAAACAAACTCTTTGAATCAGCTATAGCATTCTCAATATCCTGACAGGTCCTAATAGCTGTCTTAAATACATTTATGTTCAACGAAGCTCCAACTTCTGGTAATGCCTCATATACTTCACGGTCCTGCTTATTTCTCTGATCATACATGGTTAATAATATTCCAAGGATTTCAAGGTTCTCATTACCATCATCTTTCAAAAGTTCTACTGTATCAAGGAAATCAGATAAACCATCAAGAGCAAACCTTTTTGCCTGCAAAGGAGTGATTATTCCATCCGCAGCAAAAAGTGCGTTTCTCATAAACGCTCCAACGTTTGGTGGGGTATCCATGATTACAAAATCATAATCATCTTCAATCTTCTTAAGAGCATTCTTTATGATTTTTAATCCACCAGCTGCTCTCATGAACGTGTCTTCAGAATTTGCAAGTTCTCTTGAACCGCATACAACATCTCCAAAATCAGTATGCTTTATGCAGTCACTTATATTATCCTTCTTCTGAAATACATTCAAAATTGTCTTATTTTCCTCTGCAGGAGCTCCTCCAATAAATACAGATGTACTATTGCACTGGGGATCCAGATCCAACAATAGCACTTTATATTTCATATACATCAATGCATCCGCAATGTTTACTGCTGTTGTTGTTTTTGCAACTCCTCCCTTTTGATTTGCCACTACAATCTTGTATGCCATTTCATCCTCCAACTATACTTGATTCAATAAAAACCACTTAAAAATATTATAATATAGTTTTAAGTGGTTTTATATGTTTTTTTGTATTTTTTTGTTGTTATATATATTTTATTGTGGTTTAATGTTGTTTGCTGTATTCTTATATATTATTTTGTAGTTTTATCCACATAAAACTACATTTATATATTTAATTGTCCAACAATAAGTTCTCTAGTACATCAAAGTCAACGTTACTTTGTGGAAAATTATTAAAATT
>JAFSQI010000096.1 GCA_017446685.1 Butyrivibrio sp. | reverse complement strand
TCCGATGGTTCTAAGATCATTCAAAAACGGAACATATAAAACGGTAAAACAATAATTATCGTATTATCACTATATATTTACGCGGTTTTTCTGGATTTCTCTGCATTTTAAGGATATTCAAAAAACATTATGTTTTTATTGTTTTGTCACTGTTTTTTTATATATTTCTTCTAATTTTTTTACATTTTCTTCGACCGAAAAGTTTTTCAGCACTTTATCTTTTCCATTTTTTCCAAGAGAAATTGCATAGTCATGTTTGCACATTACTTCTTTTATTGCATTAGAAATTGCCAAATGATTTCTGGGAGGTACCAGTACTCCATCAATTCCATCATCGATTATCTCCGGAATTCCTCCAACTGAGGTAGCGATAACAGCACATTGTTCAAGCATAGCTTCTATAATTGAAACAGGCATTCCTTCAAAATACGAAGGGAGTACAAGGATACCACTCTTTTCAAGCAATCTCTTTTTTTCTTCTCCTGAAATCCATCCAAGAAAATGAACATATTCTTTTCTGTTATTTATTTTTGCCCGATAGCTTTCATCTTCATATATTCCTCCGATACAAAGCTCAGCCTCCGGAATCTCCGTATGAATATCATCCATTGCTTCCAACAGTTCATCCATACCTTTATCCTTACATATTCTTCCAAGAAAAACTATTTTGTTATAGTCTTTTACAATATTTGATTCAGATTTATTACCAGCTATACCTGTATAATCAACCGTACTAACTCCATTTGGAAAAACTTTTATCTTATCGGAACTTATTAAGTTTGAGAAATATTCTTTCCATGATTCAGTAAGTACCAGAAAAACATCCGCCATATCCAGAATATGTCTGACTCTGTTTTTCCCTCTTTTTCCCAGTTGTTTTCCATAGTAAGTTTTAAAATCTCCCCCATGCTGATGAAGGACAATTTTTTTCTTATGTCTGTACGCACTCTTTATAAAAAAAGATTTTCTGACAAAGCTAGAATCAGAAGAAAAGTGAATATGAACAATATCACATTTAGGAATTTCATAAAGAAAACGGGCATAAGCAAAGGCAGCAACAATTAGTTTCTTGCATTTGCTGCCTTCTTTTACAGTACCTAAATATTTTAAATCAACCAGTTTATCAAGTCCTGCACCATATAGTTCATTTACTACAGCAGATATTCCACCGTGCACTGATCTGTCTGGTCCAACCATCAGGACTCTGATTTTGTCAGCCATCAAAAAATACTCCCAAAATATATTAATATAATACAAGAATAGCTTTGTTCTCGTTTATAAGCTTAAGAATAAAACAAATACTTCCTTAGAAATCAAGTTCATATCTGCATCTATGCCATGTTTACAAAAATCCGCAACAATACGTATTTCTGTATTTTTTATCAAGTAGTAAATACTGATTTATATAACTTGTTTATTCAATGAATTCAGGATTGCCTCTGCAGCCTGTATATCTTCAGGCGTAGTAATCTTAATATTGTTATACGATCCCTCAACAAGTTTTACTTTCTTATCCGTAAAGTATTCCACAACCATGGCATCGTCTGTAATATTAATGCCTTTTTCCATTAATGTGCCTTCTTCCCTATCGAGCTTTTTGTACAAATCAAGTATCATATTGTATGAAAATACCTGAGGAGTCTGGATAAGCCATGTGTGAGCTCTGTCCGGTGTCTCTTTTGCAAATCCATCTTCATCTGCTATTTTTATTGTATCTTTAACCGGCATTCCGACAACACATGCACCATTTTGCTTTACAGCCTCCAAAGAGCGCATGATGATTTCATCATTAACAAATGGCCTTGCACCATCATGTATAAAAGCATAATCACAATCTGCATCAGCAGCCATAAGTCCAAGTCTTACACTATGATATCTGTATAATCCGCCCTCAACTATATCTTTTACCTTATCAAATTTATACTTTTCCACAATATTGGCACGAACATAATCAATATCACCTCGCGAAACCACAAGAATGATATCGTCTACGATACTCTCTTCAAATGCCTTGAGTGAATAATAAATAAGCGGCTTTCCACCAAGCTCCATATATTGCTTTTTTATATCAGATTTCATCCTGCTGCCACTTCCCGCAGCAAGAACTATTGCAACTGTCTTCATGATTAAATACCTCAATTCATAGAGTTTGAGTGTTTACCTGCATGAAATCTGCGTTCCCTGTCTCCCAACGGAAGGTTAGGTACAGCATTCATATCCATTCCAAATCTAACACCTTTTTTATACTCATAATACGCTGCAGCGCCTATCATTGCAGCATTATCAGTGCACAAAACAGGTGATGGTCTGTAAAATTGTATACCGTTGTCTGCACATTCTTTTTCCATTAGCTCACGAAGACCTGAATTAGATGCCACACCACCGGCTATAGCAAGCTTTTTTATTCCGTACTGACTACAAGCTCTTATTGAATGATCAACAAGAACTTCTACAACTGCTTTCTGAAAAGAAGCAGCAATATCTGCCTGATTTATCTCATTCCCCTGCATTTTAGCCTGATTTATATAGTTAAGTACTGAGGATTTTAACCCGCTAAAAGAAAAATCATATTCAGCATCAGCAATCTTGGCCTGTGGGAAAGTAAATACATCAGGATTCCCCTCTTTGGCTGCCTTATCTATCTTAGGACCGCCCGGATAGCCAAGTCCTATAGCACGAGCAACTTTATCAAAGGCTTCTCCTGCTGCATCATCACGAGTCTGTCCTATTATTTCATATTCTCCATAATCTTTTACAACAACGAGATGTGAATGACCACCTGATGCAACAAGACATACAAACGGAGGCTCTAATTCCTTATTTTCGATAAAATTAGCACTGATATGCCCTTCAATATGATGCACACCTATGAGCGGTTTATTTATTGCATAAGCAATTGCCTTAGCCTCAGACACGCCAACTAAAAGAGCTCCAACAAGCCCCGGACCATAAGTCACTGCAACAGCATCTATATCTTCAAGTGTAACATTGGCTTCATCAAGCGCTGCCCTGATGCATCCGTTCATTTTTTCAACATGTTTTCTGGATGCTATTTCAGGAACAACTCCACCATATATTGTATGCAAAGATATTTGTGAAGAGATAATATTCGATAAAACTTCCCGCCCATTTTTTACAACAGCAGCGGCAGATTCATCACAAGAACTTTCAATTGCCAATATTGTGACATCTTCATCATTTATTTTTTCGGAATTGCCTTCCTCAGAATTTTTTACAGACATGAAAATGACACCGTCATCTTCTATTTTTTTATCAACTTTCATATAATCCTCGAATATTTATATATTATTCATCCTCTTTTATGGTCCAACCAAGGATCTTCCATTTTCCTTCATCATCCTGTCTCATTACATACTGATAGTATGTAGCAGTATGTGTTGTACCTTTTCTGAGGGTAAAAAGACAATCAACATTGCACATTTTTGAACCGTCAATTTTTACTACTTCAGGCTCTTTTGTCTGAACTACATATGTGGAAATGGAATAATCACCCGCTTTTCGCTCCTGAACTTCATTCTTGACAGCCTTATTAAAGTCGCTTTGGTTGGCGAGAAGCTCATCATCCATAATACCAGCAAGGACACTGATCATTTTATCTTCCTGTTCTTCAGTGTAAGTCTCTTTATAAAGAGTCTGCATTATCTTAGCATAGAAGCTGACAATCATTCTTGCATCCGCAGGATAACTTTTGCTTAAATCAGTAGTTGTAATCTCGTCAACAGCTGTAAGTACATAGTCTTCTTCCTTAGCCACATTTTTATTCCTGTTAAAAATCAAATATATGCCAAGAATGACCAGTGCTCCAAGGACCACCAGTACTACTGATTTTATTACTGCAGAACTTACACTTTTCTTCTCCATAATCCCTCATTTCTGCGCTCTGCGCAAATCAAGATGCTATCCAGTCGCATGGAACCTGTCACAGTAAAAAACACACACTAATCCTTTTTATGCCAATTAAAAAATGTGCTCATTTACTGGCTATGAACAGTATCCGATAATCCCTATTTCTTGATTAATTCTTTTCCTGATCCTCGAATCTAAGCTCTACACTCCTACCATCTTTGGCAGCTATAGTGTTTACAAATATTTTTTTTGTTTCCGGCAAAAACTCTGCAGGATTAACCAGGGAAGGACTGTAGTGCGTAAGCCACATTTCCTTTACCTGTGCATCTCTTGCCATCTTAGCCGCTTCATAAAAAGTCATATGCTTATGTTCTCTTGCTTTGGCAATTTTATCCGGCTCACCGTACATTCCTTCACATATAAAAAGATCAGATTCTTTTGCATTTCTGACAATACTGTCAGTCGGCCTTGTATCAGTTGTATACGTAAGTTTTAATCCTTTTCTGCTCTCTCCAAGAACCATTTCAGGCGTATAAACCTCACCGTTATCAGCTGTTATAATTTCACCCTTTTGTAATCTGTTCCAATACTTTTTCTCGATTCCTTTTTCTTGAGCAGCTGCCACGTCAAATTTGCCCTGCCTTTTAAGGTTCATACTATAGCCGTAGCAGGTGATATTATGATTAACTTTGAACGCTGTAATGATAAATTCAGGCATTCCATCTATTCCAAAAGATTCTTCATCATCAGTTATTTCTTTGTAACGAATTTCAAACGGAAGCTCAGGCGCAATAACTCTGAGTGCTCCAACTACTCTCTCAAGTCCCTTAGGGCCGACCATAAGAAGTGGTTCGGTTCTCTCTGCATTTCCCATGGTGAGAAGCATTCCCGGAAGTCCACTGATATGATCAGCATGATAATGTGTAAAACACATTACATCAATGGGCTTAGAACTAAGCCCCTTTTTTTTCATTGCTATCTGTGTTGCTTCTCCACAATCAATAAGCACACATTTTCCGTTATATCTTACATACAAAGATGTAAGCAAACGGTTCGGAAGAGGCATCATTCCACCTGTTCCGAGCAGACAAACATCTATCATAAATAACTACTCCTGATTTCTTTTCCAATAAATAGCCGCATCTTCCCTGGGATCATCATAAAACCCGGGGCGAATGCCTTCGCTAACAAATCCCAGACGTTCATATAAATGAATTGCGCTTGTATTACCTGCTCTGACTTCGAGGGTATAATCTTTGATGCCAATGCCTCTTCCTCTTTCAAGGAGCTGTTTCAACATCTTGTACCCGATTCCTTCACCGCGACAATCCGCAGCTACGGATACATTTGTCACCTCTCCGTCTCCGGATATATTTTGTACGCCGCAAAGTCCTACTACGCGTCCTGCCTTCTCAGCAACAAGGTAAATGGTATCATCTCTGGTCATTGCTACTGTCAATTGATTACGTGTCCATGCCTCTTTTCCTAAATTAGTCTTTTCAAGAATTGCAGCATCTTCTATGTCTTCAGGTGTCATTTCTCGTATTCTGACAAGTCCAGGAGCTTTTCTCATATCCTGTCGCTTCAATTCATGATTTTTATTTGGATTTTCCTTTGCTTCACGTTCTGCCTGTGAAAGTCTCAGATAATCAGGTGCAAATTCATCAGCTGAAACTGTGCGCCCTTCGCTTGCATATTTTGCAGCCAGTGCAACCAAAGCTGCAGCATTCTGTCTATTCTGATGCATCGGAGCAACTGAATACGGAACTTTCAAAAGTTCCTCAAGTTTATCATGATAGACAGGAATTCCATCTCCAAGAAGTACAACCGGTTTTCCTATTTCATTAATTTTCTCAGCTATGTCATCGATAGACGTTGCAAACTGTTCATGAATAACCTGCATGTCAAAAGATCTTTCACATCCTTTATCCTCTGATGTATTGGGAACAAATGTATACAGTCCGGTATATACCTGATTTCTACGGGCATCCATCATTGGACAGATTATTTTTTCAAGTCCATATAAATTATAAGCAATCCCGTCCACCGTTGGTACAGGAATAATAGGCACATCTAAAGCAAGTGCAAGACCTTTTGCCGTAGCACTCCCTATCCTTAGACCTGTAAAAGAACCGGGACCTTTTGCAACGGCTATTGCATCAATGCTCTTAAGATCCAGATTGATTTTTCTACAGATATCATCAAGCATTGGCATAAGTATCTCTGAATGTGTAGTTTTATATTGTATAGAGAACTGTGAAACAAGTGTGTCACCATCTGCAACAGCGACTGCTCCTACAAGTCCTGAAGTATCTATTCCAAGTATTTTCATTTCATTTCTCTGTTTCTAAATGTATTTCGTCAATTACAAATTGATTTAAAATTCTAAATCAGCTTATTTTTTTGTCATGGTAATAAGTCTATAATCAAATCCTTTTTCCAGATTTTTTTCTATGACGATTTCTGTGTAATGCTCAGGTAAAATTTCTTCCACAAGATTAGCCCATTCGACAAAACAGATACCGTTACCATAAAAATAGTCTTCATATCCGATTTCATCCATCTCGCTTACATCACCGATTCTGTAAACGTCAAAATGATAAAAAGGAATACGCCCCTCATCATATACCTGCAATATTGTAAAAGTAGGGCTATTAACAGGTCCGTCAATTCCAAGTCCTTTTGCCACGCCCTGAGTAAGAACAGTCTTTCCTACTCCGAGATCTCCAATTAAAGTATAAACCATTCCGGGTTGAGCATTTTCTCCGATTCTTTTACCAATCTCAAATGTTTCCTCCGCAGAATGTGTCTCATGTTTTGTTACTATTTCCATACAAAATCCTCCACTCTTAGTATAACAGAATAAATCTTCGTTTACCAATTAAATTGCCTGTCGGGCAATTCGTATCCAAAACAGGACAAAAAACACTACCGACAGGCAAAGATTTTTATTGGCTATATCTTCTCACATATAATTGCAAAAGAAATATCAGCAATATTTAATTATTTTCAAAAGTCTACTTCTGTATCATAATAGCAGCACTTAAGCAGCTTTTCCATTTCTTCCTGGCTAGGCTGACGAGGATTTGATCCTGTGCAAGCATCAAGAATAGCATTTGCTGCAATATCATGCAGTCTCTCATTGAAAATATCCTCAGATACAAATCCTGTATCAGCAGGAAGTCCATCTGCACCATAATGCTGAATGCAATGAGGGATATTAAGGTCATCATTCATCTTGCGCAGGTAATCAATAAGCAATTTAACCTTTTCATCATCATTTGTTCCGCCAAGATGCATATAATCAGCAATTACGCCATATCTCTTTTTAGCTACAGGGTCCTTGGCATTGAAAGCAATAACCTTAGGAAGATACATAGCATTAGCAGCACCATGAATAATATGAGCGCCCTGATCAGCAAAAACTGCTCCTGTCTTGTGAGCCATGGAATGCACTATTCCAAGGAGAGCATTCGAAAATGCCATACCCGCAAGACATTGTGCATCATGCATTGTATCTCTGGAAGCCATCTCTCCATTGTAAGATTTTACGAGATTATTCTGAATAAGTTCTATTGCATGAATTGCAAGAGCATCAGTGTATTCACAGTTTGCAGTTGAAACATATGCCTCAATAGCATGTGTAATTGCATCCATTCCTGTATGAGCAACAAGTTTGACTGGCATAGTATGTGTGAGTTCTGGATCTACAATAGCTACATCAGGTGTGATTTCAAAATCAGCTATAGGATATTTAATTCCCTTCTGATAATCTGTGATAATAGAAAAAGCTGTAACCTCTGTAGCTGTTCCGGATGTTGAAGGGATAGCACAGAAGTGCGCTTTTGTCCTAAGTTTCGGAAGTCCGAAAACTTTGCACATGTCTTCAAAAGTGGTCTCAGGATACTCATACTTAATCCACATTGCTTTTGCAGCGTCAATAGGTGAACCGCCACCGATAGCAACTATCCAGTCAGGCTGAAACTTTTGCATTGCTTCAGCACCCTTCATAACGGTTTCAACGGAAGGGTCAGGCTCAATTCCTTCAAAAAGTTCCACTTCCATTCCGGCTTCTTTCAAATAATCTTCGACTTTCTGAAGAAAGCCGCCTTTTTTCATTGAACTTCCACCAACACAAACGATAGCTCTTTTTCCCTCAAGTGTCTTTAATGCCTCCAAAGCTCCTGCTCCATGGTAGACATCTCTCGGTAATGTAAAACGTGACATTAGAAAATACCTCCTTTAGCATGTTTAACATAACGTAACCCAATTACTATTATAACGTTAACCCAAAGCCATAACAAGCTAAATTCAATTTGTATTTTTCTCATATCTAAAAGAAGGCAAGTAGTCTGACTACTCGCCTTCCTGAATTCATGCTTTTACAGTTTTACGTGAAGAAATCATCTGATCAGCTTTAAGTATAGGGCTGAGCTGTTTGTATACAAGGAATGTAATTGCACTGTCTGCAATTCCTTTCACAAGATTGAAAGGTGCAACTGCAAAAAGACAAAATGTTGTTACGTTGGAAATTGCAGGATTTATTGCTGCTCCCATTCCAACAAATGCATCTATTCCACTTCCGAACATAATTGCATATGCCGGAAGAAGGAAAAAGGCATTTAACAAAGAACCAACTATTGCTATACATAGAGTTCCTGCAAGGCAACTTATAAGCGCAACTTTTCTTGTCTTTTTAAATCTGTAAATTATTGTCGAAGGAAGAATAAATGCTGCTCCAACAACAAAATTCGCAATTTCTCCGACAAATCCTGATGTTGTTCCCTGAATGAGAATATTAAGGAGCACCTTGATAAACTCAATCATTACACCAACCATTGGCCCAGCTGCAAAGCCACCAATAAGAGCCGGAATGTCACTAAAATCAAATTTGTAGAAGGAAGGTGCAAAAGGAAGCGGAAATTCGATGAGCATAAGTACAAAAGATATAGCTGAAAATACACCTATGATGGCGATTTTTCTTATGCTGAACATTCCCTCTGAGTGCCCCGTTAATTCAATATCTTTTTTCCTGGCAATGTTTTCTGTCACATAGGTGATTGCAATCGCTGCTATTACAAGTAGTAGTAATGCAACAAAGTGTCCGCCGTTGTTACTGATCATGTCAAATAGTGTTGTTTTTTCGTTCATTTTTCTCTCCTTTTTCTCTGTCGGGTACTGTTCTTGTTATTGATAATGAGATAAGGAAAAATAAAAAAGCTCCAAGCAGAATCATATCACGCCTGGGGCAACACAAAAAATAACATATTGTGCATTCTTCTCTCATCCAGACTATACTGTCGGTTTTGGAATTACACCAAATCAGCCGCCTAAGCGGGTCGCGGACTTTACCGCCGGTTGGGAATCACACCCTGCCCCGAAGAATCATTTTTCTAAGAAAAATATATGCTTATATAAGCATCATGTCAAGCTCATTTGACAACTTTTTTACACGTATCTATAATTTTTTTAACACATTTTTTAAAAGTATTCTCACGGTAGTTTGACAGCTAATTACATAATAGACCATGCAAGGCCAGTAATGGTCTTTATTTTTTGTCAATTCTCAAATTTATGTTTACACGGTACACCATGGTATGGTATAATAGAAGTGGAGGATTTGTGTATGAGACTTGG
>JAFSQI010000095.1 GCA_017446685.1 Butyrivibrio sp. | reverse complement strand
GGCGTTCAACTTTCTAATCTCTTCTTCATTGCTTTACACACATACCGTAAAGCATTGCTTCAATTCTATAAATGCAGTTAAAATATATAATTTTCACCAGAGCTTTTGCTCTGATTATATTATATCATGAATCTTGTCAAGAGTCAATACTTTTTGAAAAATAAGGACAAGCCTACCCCTCACAGCCGTCAATAGTCAGGTTTGGCATTATAAATGCGGCTGTCCGGGAACGGGTTGACAGAATTGGGGAGACGGATATGTCATAAAAGGTATCGCTTATAACATTTACGAGATATGAATAAGCTCGAAAAGCTGTATCTGACAGACAATTCCGTAACTGATGTATCACCGCTTTATGGACATACATCACTGAAAGTGCTTCATTTATGGCAGGAGAATAGCAGGATACCAGACCTTACACCACTTTTTTCACTTGCGGGACTTGAGGAACTTTCCTTTACTGAGCTTTGGACAGACTTTCAGTGCCGAAATATCGCTTATACTATTGTGTTTCAGCCACAATTCTTTTAAATTTGTAAGGGTGCTTAAAGCTGATATATCAGATATTCCGTTATTGTCAAGAATAAGGTGTGTAAGTTGTGTTATTTCCGCAATAGACCTGATATCTTCGTCAGTGAGGTGCTTATCTTGTATGTTAAACGAGAATTCACATTCCCAAAACTCTTCGTCATAACTACGATGACAGACCTTACAACTCATGAATAGGACAAAGCAACATAAAGTGACGTTAATATGTTGATATATCGCAATCCGGGAGATGTTCTTTTAATTTTTCAATCGCCATCTCAAACTTATCACGTTTTTCTGAACTATAATCGCTTTGTTCGTATCTAAGTGATATGGAACATATGTTGCTTAATGAATAAAGTGGTGTAAGATCTGTGGTATCCATTACTATTATATCTAAGCGATTAAGATCTTTCATATCGGAAAAGCCGCTTAAATCGGTAAAATAACCACCGAGAATAAAGATGTCCTCAAAAGATTTAATATTTGTGAGACTTGTCATATCAATATCCCTATCATAACTATGCACACTTCCATGGTTCAATCTAAGTTTACGAATTTTATTCAGGCCGATAAGAGATGATACATCATCAAATGCGCCGTGTATTTCTATTTGCTCAAGATTTACAAGCGACGAAAGAGGCGATATATCAATATACTGTAATCCTCTGTTTCCATCGTTAACAATCTTAATATACTTTAATTCTGAAAGGTAAGAGAGCGAAGATAAATCAGTAAAAATGCTTTCATTTTGAGTTTGATTAAACATAGTGAGTTCTTCCAGCTCTTTCAGATTAGCAAACGCACTGAAGTCCGGAATCGGCATATAAAAATCATCTGAGTTATCCGGTTCCGAAAACGCAATATTCAATTCTTTGAGTCCTGTAAGTGTACCCAATGCTTGAAGATCAGACGTAGAAACATCTATATCCAGAAGCCTAAGTGAAACAAGTCCGTATAAAGGCGAAAGATCGTATATTTCTCCACCTATATGCTCATAATCTGCCGTATCCCATTCAGAGGTATCGTAATTATAGCCAGATGTAATTTCTAAAAGCTCGAGTTCGTTCAGATTTGATAAGTAGCTTATACTATCATTTTTTAGATCCGATCTATACTTTATTTGAGTTAGTTTTGGGAAATTACCGAATTCATTTACATCTTTTACATATACATTGCTAAAAAGGTTAAGCACAGTAAGATCATTCAAAGATGAAAACTGCGATAAATCCACAGTAATTCCTGATCCAGAATCAATGGAAAGCTTCTGTAACTTTTCCAGCTTAGAAAGCGGAGTAAGATCATTCAGAATCTTACAGGTGATATGACTATCATAACTCTCAGATTCAAAAGGGTCTATACATAGGTATTCAAGATTGACAAATTCCGATATAAAAGAAATATCATTTACATCACTTTCAATTTCTGCGCGATTTCCATGTATGATACTTCCAGACCAAAATTCTCCAGTGGTTATTGGATTGAGGTCTTCTCGCAATTCTGTATCTACATATATTGTGTTACCATTGCCTGAAATACAAATATACTTAATTTCAGAAGCAAGCTCTTTGTCAATAGGATTGCCTTTATTAATATGCGCTTCAAGCATATTAGCGGCTAATTCTGAAACAGATTTTGTCTCTTCGGATGCATCTTCATTTACAGGTTCACTCTGCTCTCCGACCGAAGCAATATCTATATCACCTGATTCAAGCTGTTCGAGCATTGTTTTCAACTGCTCATTATTAGTTAGTGAATACCCTTTCCGCAGAACTTCAATAGACTTTTCGAGATTGTCTAAACAGATATATGCTCTTGAGCAGACCAAATACACAGTAATACTATCCGGCGCAAATTCGATTATTCTTCCGGATATTTCTACTATGCGGTCATAGTTGATATTCTCTGTTTTATCAATACATTCGTTCAATATATCAGCTGCATCATCGTATTTATTCAGCCCTATGTATGCTTCGGCTTTTCCAATATACGCTTCTGCGTTCTTCGGCTCGACTTCAAGTATCTTGTCAAATTCGATAAGTGCCTGCTCATAGTTCATTTCCGACAGATAGCGTTCTGCGTCGGCAAATGTGTCGGATAGGCTTATTGTCGTGTTGGGCTGTTGGGCGCAGGCGGCAACAGCTGTAAGAAGTGTTATGACTGTTATCAGAGCTGCTATAATTCTTAATTTCATTTATTTTTCTCCTTTAATAAT
>JAFSQI010000094.1 GCA_017446685.1 Butyrivibrio sp. | reverse complement strand
ATAATTCATAAGATGAAAATACAAGAACAAGCTGAATGCTTTGAACAACGTTGAAATGAAGCTTGTTCTTGTATTTGAATCTTTATGAATTACGACGTAGACGAAAACAAGCATTTATGTCCGCTTATATATTGGCTGACAGCTGAATTGTAACTTTTTTTGAAACTCCTGTATACAATTATACATTTTCTATTTACTTCGGCATTTTAATGTGATAAAGTATGTGAGTAACATATATTCTACATTCTTTTCTTAATCTATCAAATTCAGAAACGGAGATTTTTATGGAAACTTTTTTATCCACAGTAGAAAACATTAATAATGCTGTAAATGGCTTTGTATGGGGACTTCCAATGCTGATTCTGCTTGTCGGCACAGGAATATTGATGACATTTCTCACACGTTTTTTCCAAATATCTCATATTAAACACTGGATTTCAAATACGATAGGCGGAATTTTCAAGGACTCTCATGTTACCGCCCACACACATAAAAATGATACACAGATTTCCCAGTTCCAAAGTCTTTGTACCGCGCTTGCAGCCACAATCGGAACAGGTAATATTGCAGGTGTTGCTGCTGCCATCGCGTCAGGTGGTCCGGGCGCAATATTCTGGATGTGGATTGTAGCTTTCTTTGGAATGATGACTAATTTTTCAGAGAATGTCCTTGGTATCTACTACCGCAGAAGAAATGAACGAAATGAATGGTGCGGCGGTGCAATGTATTACCTTCGCGATGGACTCGGTTCTAAACCCGGCTGCAAACTTATCGGTTCGACGTTAGCAATTCTATTTAGTATCTTTTGCATTTTAGCTTCATTTGGTATCGGTAATATGGGACAGATCAATTCAATCGCAATTAATATGAAAACAGCCTTCGGCGTTCCAAGTATAATTACCGGAATCATACTTATGATACTTGCAAGTCTTGTAATCGTAGGAGGACTTAAGAGAATAGCTTCCGTCACAGAAAAACTTGTTCCATTTATGGCAATTATATACATGGTCTGCGCCATCATCGTATGTATTGTTCACATTGACCAGTTTGGAGCTGTATTCATTTCTATCTTTAAAAGTGCATTTGGCATGCGTGCTGTAGGCGGCGGTATTGTAGGAAGCGGTGTAGCCATGGCTGTACAATGGGGTATGAAACGAGGTGTGTTCTCCAATGAAGCCGGTCTTGGATCATCAGTAATGGTACATTCCAGTTCAAATGTACGTGAACCCGTAGTGCAGGGAATGTGGGGCATTTTTGAAGTATTTGCCGATACAATCATTGTTTGTTCAATCACTGCTTTTGCTGTACTATCAAGCGGACTGGTAGATCTTGAAACAGGCACTGTGATTTCAGAACAGGTGTCAACTGCGCTTGTTGCCGAAGCTTTTTCTACAGTATTTGGTAAATTAGGATATGCCTTTATCGCAATAGCAATCTTATTATTTGCTTTCTCTACTACCCTTGGCTGGAGCCAGTACGGAAGTAAGGCTTTTGAATATCTTTTTGGAAGAAAAAATATCAAGTTCTACCATATAATATTTGTAATTTTCATCGTCTTTGGTGCAACAATGGACCTTACACTTGCATGGGATCTTTCAGATACCTTCAACGGAATGATGGCAATTCCAAACCTTATCGGTGTCATCTCTTTAAGCGGCACAGTTATGAAAATTACTCAAAACTATGTTCAGAGAAAAATCCATAATCAGGATGTAAAGCCAATGCTCTCTGCACTTGATGATATTCAGGAATTGCATGAAAAAGAATTAAATGAACAGTTTAAAGACAGTGAAATCGACATTACTGATACAGCAATCTGATATTTAACTAATATATAAAAAAGAGAACCGTACATTGCTTACGATTCTCTTTTTTCTCACTCACTTTTTTTCAAAACAATTCCTTCACTTGCAGCTTTGAACTTTTCATATGAACTATTCCAATCAGCATATGAAGACTCTCCGGCATGACTTATTAAATCATAGTTATTTATAAGATATTCTCCTAGATAATGAGTAAGTTTAGTAGCACCTTTTATGTTGACATGATCCGTATCTGATAAATCTGTGGAATAATCGATTACAGAATCATCCATAACTGTAAAATCAATAAACGGAATATTATATTTCTGAGCCAAAAGCGTTACTGCATTAATTCTCGCCTGCTTTTCCTCGCTATTCACTTCAGGAGAATGAACAAACATAACCTGTATCCCCTTTTCCTGTAATTCTTTTACAGTCCTCTCAAGATACATTGCCCCTTCTGTTTCTGTAGCAGAATTATCTATACGAAATTTATACTCAGGCCTTTCATAAACTATATACTCATAATTTGCACTATATCCTCTTTCCTTTGAATAACTTCTCGAAAAATCCTGCTCAGTCAATTCTTTCCATCTATCATGATAAAGAATTAAATTGAACAATAGCTCATATCGTGGATCTGAAGGACTGAGAATATCATATACTGCTTTTATCTTTGTTGGTGATAGAGGAAATCTATCCCATGCAAGATGTACACTATACATATCCTTGTATTTTTCTGTCTGCCCAAATTGACTTATTTCTATGACAACCACCTTAGGAGTAGCATATTCAAGTGCATTTTTTATTGTCCAATAAGTTACAGGTAATCTTTCAGAAGTATTGCCAAAATTATATGAAGTAATCCCGTATTCATTCCATAACTGAAGCGGATTTACCATAAGTTGCATATTACTACTTCCAAAAAACAAAACGTCGAAATCATTTTCTTCTCTAAAAAAAGCTTCATATTTATTATAAGCATCTTTTCTTTCTAAAACCTTGGAAGCATAAAATACCATCATCGAAAGCAATAACGCACCAACTAATACTTGCACCAAAAACTTCACTGATTTCAAATTCATTTTTAAAATCCCCCATAGATGAAATCCGCCGCATTGTACGATGAGCCGTAGATTCCAAATATCAAGATTGTCATTATAACTCCCACAGTAATAGCATATCTAAAAATCCATGGCTGCGCAGCTATGTGTTCACGTATATGCATACCCATTTCTTGTCTTACACTGACTACATACCAAATAATCACTCCCACGCTAACCACAATAAAATCCTTATATGTAAGACTGTACATTTCTATGTCTGTGATAACTCTATACCAGCTAAAGTCATGAATTATCTGATGGAAAAGCCTAATAAACCCACTAAATGAGCCTGTAAAAGTGAACATTTCTCCAATTGATATTAAAATCCAGGTTCGTGTTCTCCCAAATAATTTCATAGAATAACTATTTTTATTTAATGAAAATAACCTATTTAAATAACCAAAAAGCGGTTCAAAAATCTGAGCACCAGCCATAATAAAACCATGCCATAGTCCATAGGCTATATACGCATAACTAAACTCATGCCAAAGTCCTATCAGCAAAAAAGTAATAACAGAAACAATACCTGCCGGAATTGTTTTCCCTAAATGCGCATTTTTTTTAGATAACTTAGAGGAAAAATTTGCATAAATTTTAGAAAAAGCCAATGGATAAAAAACATAGTCCCTTATCCAATTACTAAGCGAAATATGCCACCTATGCCAATATTCTCCAATTGTAGTTGCAAAAAAAGGTCTCCTGAAATTTTCAGTCAGTTGTATTCCAAACATCTCTGAAATACCACAAACCATATCTATTCCGCCCGAAAAATCAGCGTATAATTCAATATTAAATAAGAATACTGCTACAACAACAATAGAACCTGCCGGAACGTCTTTTTGCTCAGTAACCGTATTAACAAACATAGCCAAACGATCTGCTATCACCAGCTTTTTAAAAAGCCCCCATAAAAAGAGCCATAATCCTGATCTTAACTGCCTAAAACTCAAACCATGTCTTTGAAAAAATTGATAATGCAATTTGTCAAATCTATTAATGGGGCCCTGTATGATCTGTGGGAAATAGGATACGAAAAGTGCGTAATGTAAAAAATTTTTCTCAGCTTTTATATCTCCTCTATAAACATCAACCAAATAACCTATAGATTGAAATGTATAAAATGACATTCCTAACGGTAGTATTAACCAGCTATATGGAAGAAACTTTTTACATTTAAATACCATCAGCATTCCAAAAGCAATAACCACTATCATAGCTAAAAGCAATTTTTTCTTTTGGGAAATCCTTGCTTTAAATTCTTTTTTCTCTTCTTTTGTCCATTTTTCTTTATTTTCTTTTATGCTTTTCTTCTGAAAATCCGATAGCTGCTCTAACTTTATTGCACCAAAATAAGTCATAACCGTTGTAACAACCAAAAAAACTGAATATCCAGTATCTGCATATAAGTAAAAAGCATAACTTCCAACTAATAGCACAAGCCATTGATGATTTTTAAATAAAAAATAATACAAAAACAAAAGTACTGCCACAAACAACAAAAAAGGAAAGGAATAAACCATTTTTAAAAATCTCCATAATATAATGACAGAAAATCATTCCTGCTCCTCAAGTTTTTTTCTGTCAATTTTGGCATGTGCATTCATAGGCAATTCATGCATATACACAAATTTATTTGGAAGCATAAAGGCGGGAAGAAGCTTTTTTATCTGCTTTATAATAATATCATCGCATTGTGAATCTGCACTGTAGAAAAGATAAATCATTTCTTTAGACTCTTTATACACAGCACACGCCATTTTAATTTCATCAATAGCATTTACAACTGTTTCAATCTCACCCATCTCAATACGGTGTCCCATATGCTTGATTTGATGATCTCTTCGCCCTACATAATACATATTGCCTGATTCATCAAAAAAGCCAATATCGCCTGTCCTATACATCAAGTCTTTATATGCTGTCACCTCTGGATCCTGAACAAAAGCACGATCTGTCTGTTGTGCATTTCTATAATACCCTAAAGCAAGGCAGCTTCCTTTGACGCATATTTCACCTTTTTCACCTGCTTTATGTATTCTTTTTAATGTGTCAGGATTTACCAGAAACATTTCTGAATTGGCAAAGCTTTTCCCAATAGGGATACTATCTGTATCACGTAATCTACCTTGTATTATGTAACTACTGCAATTACAAGTAATCTCAGTAGGTCCGTAAAGATTTACAAAGGTCGCATCTTTCCAATAATCCATCAAATAATTAAGGCATTTCACGGGCATTATCTCTCCTGAAAACATAACAAGAGAAATATCCTCTGGAATACATGCATCAAACAGCTTAAAATTCTGCACAATTCTGAGTGCAGATACTGCCCATATCAATACATTTACATTATTCTCTTTCAAATATGGTAAGAGAGCCGATGGCATGACAAAATAGCTCTTTGGAACAATAACAACTGTACCTCCAAAATGCAGGCTATTATATATATCCTTTACTGAAACATCAAAATCGAATGGAGCCTGATTAGCCAAAACAGGGTAATCAGGAAAAGGAAAAGTCTCCGCAAATCTATTAACAAGATCAATTACACTTCTGTGACTAACAATTACGCTTTTTGGAATTCCTGTTGTTCCTGATGTAAAAATCGCATATACCGGATCAGTGTCAATAGCATTTTCCCTGATTCTTTTTACTTTATCACAATAAGATTCATCTATTTTTTTTGACTGTTCCAGTAACGAATCAAAATCATTAACCTCAAACGGAATTTTTCTCTTCGAAGCAGAAATACAGCTTATTGGCTGAAGGGTATCCAGCATAGCCTGAATTCTTTCAGCAGGAAGTGTCGGATCGATAGGCACATAAAAATTCCCACTATATACAACTGCCAAAAAAAGCTGAATGCTCCTTATATTCCTGTCAATAAATACAACAACCGGTCTGTTTTTTTCATAGTCTTCCATCCCGGCATTTTGGCGTATGATAAAAGCGATCTTTTGACATCTTATCAAAAGATCGTTATAGTTAATCTCCTCATCCTTGTCCTTGAAAGCGACTCGTTTTGGATACTTTGCAACACTTTTCTCCAAGAAGCTTAATACATTATACTCATTCATATTTCATTCCTGCATCTTCTGGATCATATCCCACATTGCCTTGGCACTATTAAAGTTCTCAGGTTTTAATTGAGATACATTTACCTAAATATCAAAAGCCTCATTTATCGCATTTACAATATAAATAATATCAAATGAAACCAGTATTCCATCGTCAATAAGAGCTTCTTCATTTTCAAAATCCACATCAGGTCGTGCACCTTTTAATATTTCCAATAATTCTTCCATCTTAAATCTCCTCTCCTATCACAGTTTAATAAAAATTTATGACTTCTTGTGGGCAAAAGCGGAAATCGCCCGCAAGAATCTGGCTTTGCCAGATACGCTTTCATCTAAAGATGAAAGCTAGTCCAGTACGTTTTCTGTTTTTCTGAAGAAAATCAGAAAACTATACAATTCACTTCATATGTCGGATTGCTATCCCTGAGCATTTTATATGAACCATTAGCTTCCTTAGCATACACTCCCGGAAGATCTCTGCTAAGAAACAAATATATTCCCTCAGTAATCGAGTATGCACCAATATTTTTAAATACCAGCCTATCCCCTATTTGGGGATTAGATAACATAACAGATCTGGCAATCATATCATTAAAAGAACATAACGAGCCATATAAATCACAGGGAGCAACATTACCTTCATCAATACTTTCCATTTCAATCACAGGTGTTTTCATCACCATATTCTGTCCATAATAGCTAATATGGTTTCTACCTCCATCGAGTATCAGTATCGGTTCCTCCGGTGTACCTTTAACATCAACCACCGAAGTAATGTATTCTCCGCATGACGCAGCAAAAAATCGGCCCATTTCAAGATTTACACGATAACCGTATTTTGATGAGGTTATATACTTTACCATTTCTTCATAGACAGTATAGTAACTATCAAAATCATCTCCGATAAAATAAGGCACCGCTAATCCAGGTCCATACTCAAGAAATTCAGGTTCGAAACCATAGTTTATCTTAAGCTCTTTCAAAAAATCTTCCAACAACTTTAGTTCAGACTCAATTTTGCTGAATTTCTTTTTTTGAGTACCTGTAAAATAATGAATCCCCGCCAAACAAATACATGAATGATTAGCATTATCAGCAATAATCTTCTCAATACAACTCTGCTCCATTCCAAATTGAGCCCCATTCGATAATCTAGGAAGCAATTTAACATAAGTATTTGTCTTTTCTGCCTGTCTCACAATTTCATCATACTGATGCATTGACTCAGCAGTGAAAATTCTAACCCCATATTCCAAAGCATCTGCAATCATCTGGGATTCCTTATTGACACCTGATAAAATAATTTTTTCAGGCTCAACTCCATATCGGATGCATATTTTCAATTCTCCCCATGAACATACTTCAAAATTATCTACAGCTTTATCAATATATGGAATAAGAAAAGGATTAGCTTTTATTGCATAGCAAAAACGCACGTCATTGCTTGTATACTTTTTTCTTATATTATCCATCTCAGCAATATGACTGAGTAATATGCTCTCATCAAGCAAATAATATGGAGTTTTTATATCCTTGCTATAAATCAATTTTTAAACTCCTTTAAAACATTTTGAGGCAAAAATATGCCTTGACCTCATTATCTTACGCTCATGCATCACGCATTTCTATCTGAACAGTAAAATAGAAACTATTGTAATAATATTTCATATTTATCTTCATTACTTCCAATAACCAAATATAATAATATGGATACAGTTTGCCCAACGATTTAACATTATATCATTTTAGTATGTTTTTGTCATATATTGGTTCAATTGGATGTATAACCATAATCAACTCTCCTCTTACCACATCGAAAGCCAGCAGTTGCTTCCCACGTTATGGCCCATATAGCTTTTTTCGGTGACAATTACTTTACGCACTTTCATCCACATAGTATTTTGCTTGTGCTTCGAACATTTCTGCGTAAATTCCGAAAGGAATGCTTATCAGTTCATCATGTGTTCCATATTCCGCTATGTGCCCTTCTGAAAACACTGCAATCTTGTCACAGAATTTACAGCTTGAAAGTCTATGAGAAATATAAACAGCAGTCTTTCCACCTACAAGAGTATGGAACTCTTTATATACCTCATACTCAGCCAAAGGATCAAGGGCAGCTGTAGGCTCATCAAGAATAACAATAGGCGACTCCTTGAAAAGTGCTCTTGAAATAGCAATTTTCTGCTGTTCTCCACCTGAAGGCTCTATGCCCTTTTCATCGAAATATTTAAAAATATTGGTGTTAAAGCCATTATCAAGTTTTCCTAATAGGTCTTTGAGGCCAACAAGATCTGTATATTTAGAAATTTTTGCGTTACCAGCCTTATCAAATGCAATATTCTCACCCATGCTAAAAGCAAAGAGCTTGAAATCCTGAAAAACAGGCGCTATCTGCTGCATGTACTCTTTATAATCATATTCCTTGATATTTACACCATCTACAAGGATTTCTCCCTCAGTCGGGTCATAGAGTCTGCACAAAAGCTTTATGAATGTGGTTTTTCCTGACCCGTTAAGACCAACTATTGAAAGGTGTTCGCCAGGTCTAATCTTAATGCTGATATCATCAAGTATTTTTCTGTCTGTTTTTGGATAGGCAAAAGAGACATGTCTAAATTCAATCTCATGATCTTTTTTCTCAATATGTTTATCACCCTTAGGAAGCGCAGCAGGATAATCCATGAAAACAACATACTCATAGGCATAATTGCATCTCTTAACAAGCTCCGTAATATTCCATACAAGATTAAAAAGCGTATTTTCAAGAGCGCCCTCTGCTGCGATAAGCTGAGTGAAAACGCCTATTCCAAAAGCTCCATTTATGGCTCGAAGCGCTACATAAAAGTATGTAAAAATGCTCTCTGCAAATACTGCAATTTCAAGTAAGAAACTGTATGGAAGCTCCTTATCAGCTTGCCATTTCCACATTCCTATTGTCTTCTTCGTATTTCCTTCCCAGGCTCTCAGCATTAAATTTTTGGCATCATACAGCCTTATATCTTTTCCGTAGCGGGAATCTACCACTTCCCAGGCAAAGTATCCAAACATGTTATTAAACTTGGAAAGTTTATTAAATGTAGTTACCGCAAATTTGTTGATCTTGGTTGTAAGTGCAAAATGAAAAACAGCATATATAGCCAGCATCAACAGAAGGATAGGCGCGTGCAGAATTATAACAGTGACAAGACCTGCCATTTTGATGATGTTCCCGACAAACATAAATACCTGTTCCGCTACACCATAGACTCCTTCTGAGTACCAGCTTATACCGGTCTTGGCTTTCTGCAGCTGATCAAGTGCTTCCTTATCTTCAGTAAGCTGGAAATCAAGTTCCATAGTTTGTTTGCCCAAAAGAACATCAAAATAACATGATAGTCTTTCCTGATATTTGCCAAGAACCGCATTACTTTTTTCAATCAGCATTGCTGCGATAAATTCGCCAATTATAAGAGCTGCTGCGTAGAATATCAGTTTCTTAAGATCTCGCTCTCCTACAATCTCATCTACTATCATGGGCGAGATCATTATGGCGATAAATGGCTGAGCAATGGAAATAATAGTCTTAAGGCTCTCCCATACAAAGAAAAGCGGATATTTTCTGGCGGCAGTTCCAAACAAGACACGGATAACAGAAATTATTTTCTTTAAAGTGGTTTCTTTTTTCTTATCAGCCAACTTTTTTCACCTCGCTTTCTGCAGTCTCGTCTTCACGATAATACTGAGCCTGAACATTAAACATTTCTGCATATTTTCCATTTTGCTCCATGAGCTGCTCATGAGTTCCAAGCTCTACCAGAGAGCCATTTTCAAACATGGCAATCCTATCACAGAACCTGGTTGATGCCAGTCTATGTGAGATATATACCGCTGATTTTTTTCCTATCATTTCATCAAAACGTTCATAAAGTTTCTGCTCTGCTATAGCATCAAGAGCTGAGGATGGTTCATCAAGAACTACAAATTTGCCGCCCTTATAAAGAGCTCTTGCCAGAGCAAGCTTTTGCCTTTCACCGCCGGACATATCAATGCCATCATCTTCCATGATATTTGTAAGAGGCGTATCGATGCCCTTTACCAGGGATGCAATCTTTTCTTCCAGCCCTGCTTCTATTGCGCAATTTCGAGCCTTTTCCTTATCAAGGTCATCGCCACTTAGCATAGCGATATTTTCCGCTATATTAAAAGCAAATATTTCAATATTCTGGAAAACAGGTGCAAACAGTTTGTAATAATCTTCTCTTTTGAATTTTCTAATGTCTATGCCATTAAGAGTAATGCTGCCTTCTGTCGGTTCATACAATCTTAAAAGGAGCTTTATCATAGTGGTCTTGCCTGCCCCGTTAAGACCGACAACTGCAAGCTTTTCTCCGGCATTTATCTTCAAATTCAGATTCTTTAAGGAGTAGTAGTCTGCTTTATAATACTTGTAGGAAACATTTTTAAATTCAATCTCGTAGTTATCTGCATCAGGGATAGGAATGCACATACTTTCATCCATATCAAGATCAAGAGCTAAAAATGACCTGAAATCATCAACCTCGAGAGATGCTTTTTTATAATCGCCAAATCTCTGCAAGAAATTTAATAGCGCAGAGGAAAAAGCCATTGCCAGCGATAAGAACATAGTAAAATCAGAAATTGAGAGATTCTTTTTAAACACAGCCACAAAAAGAGTAGTATAAATCAGACCCTTTATAATGACATAAGCTATCTGAACAACAAAAGCATGCTTATACCACAGATCGCGGTGAAGATCCATTTTTTCAATTGTTTCTTTATTTACTTCTTCCTGTTTACCGGACAAAAAATCGCTAAGTCCAAAGAGTCTTATATCCTTGGCAAAGTCAAAATCCTGAGTAATCCTGGTCATATATTCTGATTTGCGGGATGCAGAAGACATTTTATCCCACACCTCTTCCTTATCAACCTTGACTATCTTTCTGTAGTACAAAAATTGCATTAATCCAAGAATGATAAGTGCTATGATAAGCCTGTAATCAAGAATCAGAATAGAAGCAAAAGTGACAACAAGTGTAAAGGCGTTTGTCAAAACCTGCCTCATTAGTTGCATCATACCCTGTACACCGTTGTCATCAGAATTAGTTGCCCTCGTTGCACGCTCTGCAATATCAAGTACATCCGGTCTTTCAATAAGTTCGTAGCGCAGCGTTAGTACCTTGGCAATCCTCTCTGTGAGCATATTCATACGAATGAGTATGAGGTTGTACCAGACTCTGTTATCTGATAATGCTCTTCCAAAATTCAGGACAAGATTTATGCTTCCTGCTACCAGCATGAGCCTGGCAAGCTGCCGCATTCCTTCCTGCCCGCCTAATCCCATTTGAATGATATCAATGACGTATTTTCCAAAAATCCCCCAGAAATACGATAAGACGGAATCACATACAATTCCAAGAATAACCAGAAAGAGAACTCCGGACTTATATTGCCACATTTTCCTTAATATATAGACTGTGTTGCTCCATATCCCATATTCTCTGTGAAGTGGGTTATCTTTGCTTTCTTTATATTCGCTCCCCATGTTGTCTACCCCCTTTGTCTATGAGCAAAAAATTTAGATAATACATCCACATTATATGTCAAAAAGGGATTTGCACTCTACTCACTTTTTTATACCTTGTGTTCATATTTTGCTAATGAATCAAGAATACTTGTTACAATTCAGTTGTCAGCCAATATATGAGTGGACATAAATGCTTATTTTCGTCTGCGTCGTAATTCATATAGATTCAAATACAAGAACAAGCTTCATTTCAACGTTGTTCAAAGCATTCAGCTTGTTCTTGTATTTT
>JAFSQI010000093.1 GCA_017446685.1 Butyrivibrio sp. | reverse complement strand
AGCGGCGGAGATGCCCTTCTCAAAGGGCAGTCTCCAAGAGCGGAGTTAAGGCTATGATAAAGCAAAGCCCCGGCATAAAAGCCAGGGCTAATGTTAAAGATTTTTTGAGACATTTTCAAAAATGCTTGACACAACTTTTTGTATTTAGATGAAAGCGTATCTGGCGAAGCCAGATTCTTGCGGGAAATTTCCGCTTTTGCCCGCAAGAAGTCATACTTTATCAATTCTTTCAACGTTAAGAATTGCATCGATATACAATCTTGCACTTGCTCCGGTCACTTTATTCCAGTCAAAACGGCGATAGCAATAATCCATGATCTCATCCATTGAATGAAAACTATCCGGATTTTCAAGTGCTTCTTTAAGTTTTTTACTTAAATCTTCCACATTCGATTTTTGAAAATAATGGGCATAATCACGGCATGCCTCAACATTCTCCGGAATATCACTAACAAGGCACTTACGTCCAAAGCTCATTGCTTCAAGAAGACTTATCGGCATACCCTCTATATCACTCGGAAGACAATATAGATAACAGTTGCTGTATAGTTCTGCCAAAAGATTGCCTTGGACAAATCCTGTCATAACAATTCTGTCATCTTTTTGAGCAAGGTCATAAAGCTGTTTTGTATAATCACTTGAATGACTCGCTCCACCTGCTATTACAAGCTTAATGTCTGTATCAATCTTAGAGTATGCCTCCATTAAATATGTAATGCCCTTCTCCGGAACAAGACGCCCCAAATATAGGATATATTTTTCTTTTTCCAGTCCAAACTTCTGAGTAATAATTTCCGGTTCACGAAACTCAGTCTTATTTACTCCATTTGGAATATAAATTGTTTCTCTGTTATATGTATCTTTAAAATATTGCTGAACATTAGTCGATAAAACTATAACCTCATCAGCATATTTTGCTGCACACTTTTCACCAAACTTCAAAAATTTGGTCGCAAATCCTCCCCACTTCGCTCTCTGCCAATCCAATCCATGAATTGTTGCAATTGTCCTTATTCCGAAGAAATGTGGAATTATCAACATTGAGCACGGGCCCTCTGCATGGTAATGAATAACATCATAATTACCCACAAGAGCACATATTGTAGCCAAAAAAGAATATACTATTGCGTTAAGTGACTTTTTATCCGGCGTAGGTACATGAACTATCCTTATTCCTTTGTAACTCTTAAGCTTATGTGCTTCGAGATCTGCATCCTTATCCGAAACATTCTTTCCCTTTCTGTTGTATACTGTAACAGAATGTCCCATTTGGACAAGACGTGTAGCTAATTCCTCAACTACTATTTCTACCCCGCCTTCTCTCGATGGTATTCTCTTGTGCCCAATCATCGCAATTTTCATAACAACACTATTCCCTTAGTTTTAATATGAATTTCTACGTCCAAACACTTCTGAAACTGTTTTAAACAGCAACTTGATATCCAGTCCCATACTCCATTCATCGATATACTCTGTATCAAGTTCTACCACTTCATCAAAATCTGTTATAGAACTTCTTCCATTAGCCTGCCACATTCCGGTAATTCCTGGCTTAATACTGATTCTACGCCATTGATGCATAGAATATTTCTCAACCTCATCGATTGTCGGTGGTCTTGTACCAACTACACTCATTGATCCTGCCAGCACATTAAAGAACTGCGGTAATTCATCGATGCTCGTTTTTCTAATGAATTTTCCAACTTTTGTGATACGAGGATCATCCTTTATCTTGAACATCATTCCATCTTTTACCTGATTGAGTTCTTGAAGTTGAGCTTTCATATCATCCGCATTCTGATACATACTACGGAATTTCCATATTTTGAAATGACGTCCGTTCTTACCAACTCTTACCTGTTTGAACAATGCAGGGCCCGGAGAATCAATTCTGATTGCTATAGCAGTAATAATCATGATTGGAGAAGTAATCACTATAGCAAAAATAGAAAATAGAATGTCGAAAATCCTCTTTATGACCTTCTGCATATTATTCATAGTGACAGTATGAAATGTAAATACCGGATATGTACCTATACTGCTGACATATGAATATGACTTTCTACGTCTGAAAGTATCAATAATAACCCTACAGGTTACACCCATTTCGATACAGATATCTATGTACTTCTGTAAATAAGGAATATCCATTTCTCTTTTTTGAAGAATATATACCTGATCAATGTTATACTTTCTGATGATTTTCTCTAAATCCTGAAGTTTACCAATATATTCAATAGAGTCATCCTCTTCAAAACTAATATAACCGATTTCATTTACAATAATTGAAGTCTTTTTTAGAAAATATCTGAACTTATTATAAGAATCCTTGCTTCCGACATATAATACTCTTGGTACATGTCTTCTCATAATAATACGATCAATAATATTTCGGAAAAACAAGATTTCCAAGATAATTAATCCATAAGAAACACATGCAATTCCTATAAGGAATCTTTTAGCAGTGCCGATGTCAGAAACATTTAGAATCAATATAATGCCGGAAACAACCGCCAATATAAAAGAAAAGGTTTCTCTCCTCACAATCCTGTCTATATAAAAGAAAATTGTATTATTATATATATTAGCAGTCCTGTTTGATAATAGGAAAATTATAATGCATACCAAATAAACTGATGCAAAAGCCCTAAGCTGCAAAGTAGAATTTATTGTGTTTCCCCAAAAAGAAAATGAAACAATAAATGCCAATACCAAAATAAAAATGTCCAAAATAATATGAACACTATCAAAAGACGCACCTGTGTTAGAACGATTCATTTTCTTTTTCTCCTACACCCATAACATACTTATTTATTTACCATTCCACGTAAAATCCTTGGGAATTATAGCATAGTTATGCACTTTTGAAAATAGTAAAAACATAGTATTTATAACACTTCATTCAAACTATATTCATAAATTATACACAAACGACCATTTTGGTCAAAAAACAAATGCATTGTCCAATATTTTTTTATGATGTAAAATTATATTTGTTTATCCGTAAAATCCTATCATTTGTGGGGACTTCGTATGAAAAAAGATCTTATATCAGTTATTATTCCAATATATAACCGGGAAAAATTCTTAAAAAAATGTATCGAGAGTGTTATTTCTCAAAGCGAAGTGTCCACAGAAATAATCCTCATTGATGATGGAAGTTCTGACAAATCACCTCAAATATGTGATGAGTATTGTTCGTTATATGATAATGTTGTTGTAATTCACAATTCGAATCACGGTCTAAGTCATGCACGTAACTGCGGACTTGATATATGCAACGGCGAATATATTTTCTTTTTAGACAGTGATGATTTTTTACCAGCAAATTCTCTAAGCAGCCTTTTACAAGCATTAAAAGAAAATGACGCAGATTTTGTTATTGGTAATTTGGAGCGATACTCGGAAGATGGTGTTTCTAAAGAATACATCCCGCTTTCACCTAAATACAGCAATAAACTGTTGTCTGAAGAAAAGGCATGGCACATGTGCGTCGACCTTGACTCAATAATTTTCGTTGTGGCCTGGGGAAAACTATACAAAAGATTTATTTGGGAAAAACTGCGTTTTCCAATCGGTAAAACATCCGAGGACTGTTTTGTTCTGCCACAGGTAATGAATCAAAGCAACAAAATATTTGTACTCGACAAAATAACCTACAATCAGATTCTATCCACTGATAGTATCACGCGCAGTAAGCCCAATCACAATATTATTGACTCAAGTGAATCAAACACTGTCGAAATCGCATATTTGATTTCCAGACAGTACTTTGACGTAGCATTATACAGATTTGGACAAGGAACACGGAAACTTATTTATGCAAAAAAAATGTTAAAAGATGTCCAATCACAAGCAGATATAAAAAAATTATACAAAGTTTATTGTAAACTATGCGAAAAAATGTTTTTTCATGTCAATTTAAAGACAAAGATTCGCTTTTTACTTTTTAAAACAAACTTCACTCTTTACACGTATTTAAGAGAAAATGCATCATCCGGCAAATAGTTTTACCGGATGATGCTTCTTAATTTCAAGACTAAAAATTCTAATTATTTTACTTTATATGGATAGTTGCTGCACTTTTTTCAAAAATTTCCTGGCAATCGTCATCATCAGCTCTCTGAAAAGAAATTGTAAATGTTCTGTATTTTGAGATTATCATATAAACAGTCTGATGGATTTTTTCCGTATCAGAAGGCTTATATTCCGAAACAATTTTAAATCCGGGATATCCGTCAACTGTTATCTTATCAAAAGAGTTTACTGAAAAGTCCACATTTTCGCTGTATTCTTTATTATATGCAGCAATCATATTGCTTTCGTAAATTTCTTTGGTAAGATTCAAGGATTCATCCACAATATCTGCTCTTCCTGATGCTTTATATTCTGCTGCTTCCCTATTTGTCATCACCTTGTCTTTACCGTTGTAATAAACACTATAACTTATACTGGAAGACTCCATCGGATAACTTTTATTTTTAAACACCCCTGATTCATCACTTGGAACATAATCAGGTGGAATAATAAATACGCATCCGCTTGCATCATCAAGATTATCCCTTGCATAAGAATTAATTCCACCAAGGCACAGCATTCCAGCTATTCCCGACAAAAGAACAGCCATAATCAAAAGTAGAAAACTTCCAAATTTTTTAGCCATATTTTTACCTGTAAACTTTTCAAGCCTCATAGCTGTCAATGAGTTCAAGGCAATGCTCTTCATTCATTTTTTTGCACATCTGAACAAGCGCATCAAGAGGAACATTCTGAATCTGCTTGTTGGAACCACGTACATTGATGGAAACAGTTCCTTCAGCAGCTTCCTTATCACCCACAACAAGAATATAGGGATCCTTGTAGTTCTTGTATTTCTTAATCTTTTCCTTCATGTTGTTGTCAGAATAATCAGCTTCAACACGGATTCCTGCTGCCATGAGTGCTTCTTCAACCTTCTTGGCATACTCATTGTGTTCCACACGAATAGGTACAATGCCTACCTGATATGGGCTGAGCCAGAATGGGAATACACCTTTGAAGTTTTCGATAATGATACCGATAAATCTCTCAAGTGAACCATAGATAGCTCTGTGGATAACTACAGGCATCTGCATTGTTCCGTCCTGTGCCTGATATGTCAAACCAAAATTATGAGGAAGCTGGAAGTCAAGCTGTACAGTACCACACTGCCACTCTCTTCCAAGAGCATCCTTAATCTGAAGATCAATCTTAGGGCCATAGAATGCGCCATCACCTTCATTGATCTCATATCCGCCCTCACCATACTTCTCATCAAGAATTTCCTTAAGTGCAGTCTCAGCTCTGTTCCAAACCTCTATATCACCCATGAAATCCTCAGGTCTTGTTGAAAGCTCAGCTCTGTATGTAACACCAAATGTTGAATAGATTTCATCAGCAATTGAGATTACATCAGCAATTTCTTCCTTGATCTGTGATTCCATTACGAATGTGTGATCATCATCCTGACGGAACTCCTGAACACGGAAAAGACCATTCATCTGTCCGGACTTTTCTTTTCTGTGAAGTACATCATACTCACTGTAACGAATAGGAAGCTCTTTATAAGAGTGATTTGTTCTCTTATAAGTCATCATAGCATTTGGACAGTTCATTGGCTTAGCTGCCATTGTATCATCAAGTTCACGATTATAAACAACTGAACCAGCCTGAATCTTTATATTCTTAGGTTCTTCTGTATTGTCATTGATGTTCTCAAGAACGCCCGGAATCTCTGCATCAGCCTTAAGCCAGCCTGATACACCCGGAACCATGAACATGTTGTTTACATAATGAGCCCAGTGTCCACTGATAAGCCACAGCTTTTTATTGTTAACAAGCGGAGCTGCAATTTCTGTATAACCATGTCTCTCCTGCACTTCTCTGGAGTACTTAAGAAGTGCCTGATACATCTTCCATCCTCTTGGAAGCCAGTAAGGCATTCCCGGAGCAGTCTCATCAAACATAAACAGATCAAGAGCAGGACCAATCTTCTTGTGATCTCTTTCCATAGCTTCCTGAATCAGTTTAATATGCTGCTTGAGTTCATCCTTGCTTGGGAAAGCATAGAGATAAATTCTTGAAAGCTGATCTCTCTTCTCATCGCCTCTCCAGTATGCGCCTGATACAGATTTAACCTGATATGAAACATTCATCAGTTCCTGTGAATTTGCAACGTGAGGTCCTCTGCAGAGGTCAACGTAATCTTCACCTGTATAATAAACTGTTATAATCTCATCTTCAGGAAGATCATTTATAAGTTCTGTCTTGAACTTCTGATCTTTAAATATCTCAAGAGCTTCAGACTTAGAAACTTCTTTTCTTGTCCAGTCCTCTCTTCTCTTGATAATCTCACGCATCTTGTCTTCGATGGTCTTGAAATCATCGGCTGTTACTGCCTTAGGAAGTACGAAATCATAGTAGCATCCATCATCAATCTGTGGTCCGATAGCATACTGAACTTCCTTTCCATACAGTTCAATAACTGCCTTTGCCAGTATATGCGCCATAGAATGACGATATACTTCCAAAAATTCTTCTCTGTTCATTTTATTTTCCTTTCCTGCTAAGCCAACCGGGCTCAGCCACTAAAAAATTTTTTATCCTTATTACTTAATATATTATCAAGCGTTACGACCATGGCACTTCTTGTACTTTTTGCCGCTTCCGCATGGACAAGGATCGTTTGGATAAATCTTGTTTTCTTTTCTTACAGTATGTGAAGCCTTCTCTTCCTTGTAAAGAGCCTTGAGCTTCTCCTCATCAAAAATAGACTTCCACTCTTCAAGACCATAGAGCCAGTCTGCACCTGCTGCAACCATGTTCTTGTAAAGAAGCTCCTTGTCAAAGCCAAGGTTAACTTCTGTATTCTCATCCATCTCTTCAATAGGGTTCTGCTCTTTTAAGCTGTCATTGATTCCATCAAGGAAACCAACCATGTACATAAGATCAATTCCGAATTTATCAGCGAGTTCCTTGACAGTTCCCTTTACAACTTCATCGGGTGTCTTAAGAAGCTGCGCATAGATATCACGCTCCTTCTGGAAATAATCTGTCCATAATCTCTGAAGATCGCCCTTGTTGGCTGTCTCAGAATAAGCCTTTTCACGCCACTCTTGTAATAATGCCATAATTAATACTCCATTTCTCTTATATAAAAATTTATTAATGCGCTTTTCAATACAAGCATTCAATATTTTATAATATTTCCCTAAGATTGTAAATAAAGCCGGATTTCATCAGCCATTTTTTCGTAATATTTTTCAAGATGCTTATTATCATAATTCCACTTTTTTTCAGCAGCATCTATAATCCAGTCAACCCCACTTTCCAGTTCTGAATCATCTCTTAAAATCCTTATATAATCAAGGTTTTCAATCCATTTATAGCACCCTGACACCTTTCCGGTAAGATTGTCAAAAGCAAGGCATGGGGTTCCCGTGATTGCAGACATTATCATCCCATGAAGTCTGTCTGTTATGACAAATTTCGCCGAAGCAAATCTTTTCAGTATATCGATAAATTCTTTATTTCTTTTTTTTGTACTGATTCGTCTTCCTACTACAGTATCTATAATTTTATACGAGACATTTTTTAATCTTAATTCATCTTCAATTTTATCTACGCCCGGAGTACTTTCGCTCTTTTCAACATCATGCCTGAAAATAATAACTGCTTCCTCTTCTCTTTCAATATCAAATTCAGGTTTTAGGAAAAGAGCCATGTCAGGTGCTTCAAAGATTTTGTCAAAACTTTTATATTCATTTAAACCAAAATCAAAGGATAAACGATCTCTAAAAAAGGCCATGACGGGTGCTCTATGTTCGCTATATGTTTTTCTGCTTTTTTCAATTTCTTCAGTACGATTTTCAGCAGCATTAAAAAAAACTGTCTGGGGAAAAAAAACGATTTTGTTTTCGGGAAAATATTCAAAGATTATTCGTATTAAGACTTCTTCATTAAACCAGATATTTCCAAGATATCCTCCCCCACTTATTCCAAGCACCGTATCTTTCGAAATATATTTTTTATATATATCAATATATTTCCATAAATATGGGCCTGTAATTTCTCCATATCTGATATCTGGAAAATACTTTTCAAAAAAAAGTTTTTCTGCATACGCAATGGCATGATCCCCCATATTACCATGCCTCGGCGTATTCATCATTATAAAATCAAGATTACTTACCTCATTCTTTATCACTTCAGAAAACACACTCCCACAGAGTGCATGATATATTTGCTTGAACTGCCCCATTTTTCCCCCATTAAAAAACAATTCATTGCAATGATAGTTATAATACGATTTGATAAATTGACATAAACAATAATTGAAATATATCAAAACGAATATCAATAATCAAGCTGTTTGTATAACGTATTTTGTTATATTATAGTTGTGTTACTGTTTATCGGCTGCAATTTACCACTAATCTAAATAAAATACTCACAAGAAAAAAATGAACAATACAATCCAACTTGTCAAAACAGAAAAAAACAATCAATTAGTTAACTTTATCTATGAAGTATCAGGAGATATAGCAAAATATCTATATCCCAAGAGGAATTTTGCTGTTAAATATCCTTTTGATATAAATGATATTCCGGAAAGTATCTTAAACGTTACCTTTGCAGGAAATTTTCTGCCTTTTATTTTCCTTTTTAATGTGACACTTACTGTCCCGGCACTGGACAGCGCCTTTTATTATTGCATAGAAGATGTACGAAAAGGTTATCAGGAAATGTATCCCAGAATGCCATTTAATGGAAATGTAATTGTTAAGAAACTATATAATGAATTTCAAACACCAAAAGAAACAGCCTTACGAAACACAGCTTCATTTTTTAGCGGCGGAGTTGACGCATACACCACTCTTTTTCGACATCTGGATGAAAAGCCCTTTCTTTTGACATTGCACGGGGCGGATATAAAACTTGACGATTTAAAGGGATGGGACAGCCTTTCCTCTTTGACAAAAATTGCCTCCGCAGAATATTCACTTGAAAATATTTTTATTTCCAGTGAATTCAGATTATTATTCAACGAGGGGGCTCTTATTCGTTTCCTCGAGCCCTCCGGTGACAGGTGGTGGCATGGTTTCCAACATGGTATAGGAATAATAAGCCACGGAGCCGCAGTTGCTTATAAGTACAACTTATCAACTATCTATATAGCTTCAAGCTTTTCAAAAGACCAGAAAAACACTTATACCTGCGCCAGCGATCCGACAATAGATAATCATATCCGATTTGGTTTTACAAAGATTGTTCATGATGGCTATGAGCTTAACCGGCAGAATAAAATACACTATCTTTGTCAGCAGGGAAACAACACTCACCACTTCGCAAAAGTTCATGTGTGCTTTCAACAAGCCGAAGGAAAGAACTGCTGCCATTGCGAAAAATGTTATCGTACCATTTTGGAAATTATAGCAGAAGGCGCCGATCCAAATGATTTTGCTTTCGAATGGAATATAGAATCTGTAAAAGCCTTTGAAAAAAGCTTAAAAAGCTATAGCCTTGAGATTAATGATGCAGGAATCAGCCGTTATTATGTTCCTGTTCAAAAGTTAATGAAACTAAACAAAGATAAAATCAAAAACTACGAATGGTATGAATGGTTTACCAAATTCGACTTTGAAGAATACTCCAGACAATTGTCTTTAAAACTTAAGCAAAGGTACTCACATCCCAGAATAAAAAAAATATTAAGAAAAATAAAACTGATGCGCTAATCTAAACAAGCGCATCAGTTATCACATTAATATCTTACTTTTTAAATCTTTAAAATACAGTGTTTTAAAGTCTATATAATTTTCCCCTTCAACTGCCATTAGTTCATCCACATTTTTAATAATGTCATCCACATTACAATTCTCACAATACCTGACTGTATTAAGCTCTTTTACCCATTTATAGGTTTCTTTTGTTTTCTGGTCTTTGGTTGGGAGCACAACACAGGGTGTACCTGTAATAAGCGATAATATCATTCCATGAAGCCTGTCGGTTATTATGACCTTACAAGCAGCAAAATCTCTTTTGACAGAAATCATTTCATAGTCTCGTGTTTCTTCTCCTATCGGTCTTGATTGCTGAGTGTCAATTATTTTCCAATTATCCGTTTTTTCTGAGATAGCCTTTAAAATATCTACTCTGCTTATGCCTTTATATTTTTCAGGATCACTTCGAAGGCATATTCCGATATCCCTTCTTTCCACAAACTGAACTGATTCCTTTTCTTTTTCCCACATATAAAAAACCATGTCAGGACATATTAAATTTCTGGCTTTGTCAAAATTCTTCAACGCAAACTCATATGATCTTTCATCCCTGGATATTATGGTAAAATCCTTGTGCGCATCATAAATACGTTTTGATCTTAAAAACTCCCTCTTTCCCTTTCTACTCTTTTCATATGTTATGGTAACAGGAAAAGATACTATCTTGTTGTCGGGAAAGTGCTTAACAATAAACCTCCTGCTCTCCTCAATATACATATAAAGATTTCCGAAATTCCCGCCACCTTGTAAAAAAATAAGGTCATCTTTACTAATTACACTTTTTACAGCACCGGCACAATAAAATCTGGCATAAAGAGGTATGACCACCAGTTCATATTCTTTAAAATTCTCCTTTAAATACTTTATTGTAGCCTGAGCTATTGCCTGGTCTCCTATATTACCATAACCGGGGACCAACATTAAAAAGATTCGTTTCTTATCGCTCTTTCCATATCTGTCATGATCCTTTTTTCCACTATAATAATCAATATATGGCTTTAATTTGATTCTTTCAAAAAACTTACTGGCTTTCTTGTTTAATGTTTTCATTAAAATATCCTTCATAAAAATAGAGCAATACCGTTAACGGAATTTTTTTACACCGCCAAGAACTCTATACATGGAAATAATCAGAACTATCATATTATTCCTGATCAGAAAATGTGTGATTTTCCTTTTCCGACTCATATTTGCATGTAAAAGCGCCGATTGCACATCTTCTGACGCACATATCATCTTGATTTTCAAATATTTTGCGCCAAATGACATATTTCCATTGCAGCTTATCTGCTTAAGATTTGTTGTGACAAGCTTCATATAAAGAGTACTAAAGCTTTCAACCTGAGTTTTATTGTCAGAATATCTATCACAATATCTCATCGCATTTTGATAGAACCTTGTCACTGATTCAAAGTATTTATCAACATATTTTGAAATAAGGCTTCCCGAAGATCTCACATTATATATATAGTACATTGAAGGATTTATCACTATTTTTTTTGCATATTGGAGCATTTCAGATGCAAAAATAATATCTTCATAAATCGGATAGTTTTCATCAAAGCATAGTTTATTCTCAACCAAAAACTCTCTGCGATATATTTTATTCCACGGGGCATTAAAGACTTCATGCCGGATGGCTGGAATGAGAGCGTTTCTGAAAAAAAGTTCATCTTCTCCCGCAAACTTTTCCTGCATCAAATTTGGTATTTTTTTTCCGGTTTCAACATTGTAATACCAAAAACCATACATAACGACATCAGCCTGCTCTTGTTCTGCAATTTCTATATTTTCAGAAAGCAGTGAATCAGTCACCTCGTCATCAACATCAAAGTAAACAACATAATCCCCTGTAGCATATCTGGTCCCAACATTTCTGGCACCGCTAAGTCCCTTATTTTCCTGATGTACAACCTTTATTCTTAAATCACAGGCAGCATACCTGTCGCACAACATTCCTGTTCCATCAGTACTGCCATCATCAACAACTATACACTCTATGTTTTTGTACTTCTGATCAAGTATGCCCCTTAAGCATCTGTCTACATACTTTTCCCCATTATAGACTGGAACGACAATGCTTACCTTTTTTTCAAAAACACTCATAATATTCTTCACTTACCTGATATTTTTTTCTTAATTGCCTGCAATGCCTGCTTTGCCTTATATATTATAGTCTTCGCTCCATCAGTATTTCGAAATGCCATAAAAAATATAAAACAGCTTAGCATTCCTGTTGTTATTCCCTTTATAAAAAGACTGACAATTCCATTAACATCATATTTTGACCAGCAAAATTCAAAGGCTGCTATTACAATTGTCAACAACAGAATATGTTTTAAAATACTAAAATAATATGGCTTATAATCTTTTTCAAAATACTCTTTAAATAACAGTTTTGGTTCATACCAGCAGTAAGAGGTTATTCGCGAAATAGCTGATGCAAATATTATTCCCGCAAGACCTATAAAATGCCCCAGCACAATAGATAAAACAACATTTTCTATTGCTCCAAACAGCATTGCATACTTGGTTTTAAGATATAACCCCGAAGCATCCCTGTAAGTCCACAATGGAAGAAGCACACATGACAGATATGTATTACCTGTAATCGCAATTACTACTGTTTTAGACAAAAGAAAAGAATCTCCAAGCCAGATTCTTATCACATCATTTGCCATGACACAAAACAAGGTGGCAATAATGCCGCAAAAAATAAAACTGATTGATTGAAGAGCCTCAAAAACTTCAAAACGTTTTTTTGAACTGTCCTTAGCAATTACATTTCCGATACTGGCAGTCATTGATGAAAAAATGATTTGAATAAACAAAAGAAGCTTGCTGCTAAGTAAAAGATAATTTGAATATACTCCTACCGCTGAAGTACTGATTATCTTAGAGATTATCACATTGTCAGTGGCGTTGAAAAGCGTGCCCGAAGCCTTATAAATAAAAACAGACTTCATATTCTCAACTATCTTCTTTTTAATATCAAATTCTTCTCCAATCTTTCCTTTGATATTTTTTATGTATGGATATTCCTTCTCTGCTGCACTTGATGCCGCAAAATTATTTATCAGTACTGTCGCTGTACCTATCGCGAGATAAATGATGTAGTTTTTCCACACCAGAAGAACTATTATTCTAAGTATTGTCCTTACCCACTGCATGATATTTCTAATTTTTACGACCTTGTAATCCTTTTGATCTGCAGTGAGAAGTGTTGTCTTATACACAAAAAGATAAGACAACACAACATTTGAAAGAGCAAAAAGATAATATACCTCAAGATAAGGAATATCTTCCTGCGTATTAATGATAAATTTAAGAAATGGTATACATAATAATCCAAGTCCCAAAACCACCATTGCTATGACATTATATATCTTTTTGTAAAAAGCAATAAGCGAAGCAATTTTTTCCTCATCCTTATCAGCAAGAGGCTTGTAAAAGCTGTACGCCATAGCTGTTGAAAAGCCAAGGTCTGCCATCGACAAAAGTGACAACACATCTGAAAAAATACCGTTTAGTCCAAGATACTCTTTTCCGAGTGTACTAATAAATATTGTTCTTGAAACAAAACTAAGCAAGGTCCCCGAAAAATGGTAAATAAACCCCATTGCTGCATTATGTGCTGAATTCTTAGCTCTACCACTCATATATCACTATTCCTTAACTATCGGCAGCTCAATTGTAAAAGTACTTCCCTCTCCAAGCGTACTCTCACAATATATATTGCCCCCATGCTGTAAAATAATATTTTGGGCTATAGACAATCCAAGGCCACTTCCTGACGCAGTAGATGGTGTTCGTGCCTTAGATACTCTGTAGGTTCTTTCAAATACATGCTCAATTGCATCGTCAGGTATACCTATTCCTGTATCCTTGACAAAAATAGCAACTTTATCCTCAAAATAACTGGCTCCGAGTATGATACTTGCTCCTTTTTCGGAGTATTTCAAAGCATTTGTAAAAAGATTATCAAGTACCCTTGTAAACTTATTTACATCTATATATATCATCACATCAGAGTTTTCCTGTATTTTAAGTTCAAGCTCTCTTTCCTTGTATTTATCATCAATCTCAGTTGAAAAGAAATAATCCTCAAGGAAAAAATCAACCGGAACCTTTTCAAAATTAAGACGTTCACTTCCATTTTCGAGCTTGGTCAAAAAATAAAGATTCTGAACAAGCTCCTCCAAATTTTGAGATCGCCTGTCCAAAATGCTCAAAAGCTCATCCGTTTCTTTTGAAGAAAAAGAAAACTTTCCATCACTACTTCTCTCTTTCAAAAGATCAATTGTACTCCTCATGGCTGTAAGAGGAGCTCTGAGATCATGCGAAATATTCTCAAGCATGATCCTTCTTTCATTTTCCGCCTCTTTTAGCCTGCTGTTTGCCTCAAGAAGCTTTTTGGAAAGCTCAGCAACCGTATTACTGTCAACATACGGTTGTTTGAATTTTTTTTTAGGCATTATTTTCCTCTGATTGTTTTAATAAAAATTAGTGTTTAACAAGCTTATATCCCTTAGACCACACTGTTTCTATAAGATTATCCACACCTGTCTGTTCTTCTATTTTTTTACGAAGTCTGGACACATTGACCATAATACTGCGCCTGTCTGTGTCTATATACGTTCCCCACAGACCACGTCCGATTTCTTCAAAAGTCAGCTCTTTGCCCTCATTTTCTGCCAAAATCAAAATAAGCTGATATTCTTTATTGGATATGACAATTTCTTCATTATGATAAAAAAGCTTATGATTCTCCTTATCAAGCGAAAATGAGCCAAGCTTTATCAACATATTATGCGCTGTCACTGGCATACTTTGTGTATATCTGCGAACATTTGCAACAATGCGCAGATATACTTCCTTTAAACTGTATGGCTTTTCAATATAATCATCTGCTCCTGCTTCCAAACCTTCTATCTTATCATCCTCAGAAACTTTTCCTGATAGAAAAAGAATTGGAATCCCTGTTTTTTTTCTGATTTTCCTGCAAAGAGAGATGCCATCTATCCCCGGCATCATGACATCAAGAAGTATACAATCGGGATTAAAGTTATCAAGTATTTTAAGTGCCTCACGAGAATCACTACATATTTCCACTATGCAGCTTTTTTCTTCAAAAAACTTTTTATTTACTTTGAGCACTTCAAGATCATCATCAATCATAAGTATTTTGTACATAATGGCCTCACATTATACAATTTCCATTTTTTTACCGGAAATAACTATCTCTCTGTCACAATATGATAAAACAGATCTTCTGTGTGTAATCAAAAGACATGTTGGCGAAGGATTCCATTTTCTAATTCCTTCAAGTACACTGAGCTCTGTTTTTTCATCAAGAGATGACGTAGCCTCATCCAAAATAAGAAAAGGAGCTTTTTTTACAAGCGCTCTTGCTATAGCAATTCTCTGAGCCTGTCCCTCTGAAATGCCAACACCTTTTTCACCAATTACAGTATTTATTCCCTTGGGGAAAGTTTTGACAAAATCATAGGCCGCTGCACTTTTTAATGCTTCAATGATTTCTTCATCAGTAGCATCCTTTTTACCCATAAGTATGTTTTCTCTGATAGTACCGCTAAAAAGCGTATTTCCCTGAGGAACATAAGCAATGAACTCTCTGGCATCCGGACTTGCCTTCATAGTCTGGCCCTGATTGTTGTAAAAAGTGATATCACCCTTGTACTTGTCCGTGAAAGCCATAATAAGCCTTACAAGAGTAGTCTTTCCTATTCCTGATTTACCAACTATAGCTGTAAAATCTCCGGGTTTAAACTCAATATCTGCGTTTTCAAACACATTTTCATCTGAATATCCGAAGGTAATATCATTAACCTTTACTCCAATGTTTTCCGGCTCAATTTTCTCTCCTGTCCTCTTTTCCTTTGAAAGCTTCTGAAGCTCAATTACTCTTCCTGCAGAAGCAAGCATCGAAATGACTAAAGGAACATAATGCGCCAATGAAATAATCGGTCCCTGAATCCTGTTAACAAGTTGTAAAAATACAGTCATCGTGCCGTAACTTATTGCTTTGTTGGCTATACATATCGCGCCCCATGCAAAAGCTACTACGTAGCCAAGCTGAAAAGAAAGGCCAATAGCAGCAGAAGCATACATATTAACTTTACTGCGCTTAAACACCCAGTACATTCTCTCATCTCTAAGTGTCTGAAGTTTGTTTTCGGAATATTCTTCAAGACAAAAAGACTTTGCAATAAGAATGTTTGCTATACTTTCCTGCATAAATGAACGATATTTAGATTCTGATTCCTGAACCTTAACCTGTAGCTTTTTAAGCTGTCTACCAAGTATGAAACTTGCAAGCATAGCAATAGGAGCAACAAGAAGTGCAAAAAGTGCCAGTCGAATATCATAGTATGATAATGTAACAAATGTGACTAAAAGCTCTATGATCAATCTGATAATTGTAGGAATCGTATTAGAAATTCCTTCTGATATTGACTGTACGTCACTTGTAAGCCTTGTCATCAGATCACCGGAATGATATTTTGATATATCAAGCCAGTTTGTATCAAGTATTCTTCTAAATACCTTTTTTCTAATGCCGAAAGTAAATTTCTCGTTTATTACTACGGAGAGCATATTGCTTACCATTGTCAGGCCTTCAGATCCAATAATAACAAATACATACATTATAATTATTGTCCAAAGATCAGACACCATTCCCATAGATGCCTTATCAATCATCCTCTTTCCTATAATAGCCATGCTAACTGATAATAATGTCGATATAAGATCAACTATCATCAAAAATGCCAGTTGTGGAATATATGGTTTCGTATAACCAAGTACCCATTTAAAATACACAACTGCATCTTCTTTTCTGTTCCAATACTTTTTTACTTTATTGATTGCACTCATTTTTCTTCCCTATAATTTTCTTTATTTTGCCATATAACTATATAATGATCCCACATACCTGGCCATATTAAGTTTCACAAAATCCTTAAAAGACATATTTTTTATTACATTTTTGTACATGTCAAACTTCTTACAATATACGGCTTGAATTGGTCCGGCAGATTTTTTGCCATGGGTTTTCCTGCAGTTTCCATATAAATTTGCCGTTTTTCCCAAAACTGCGAGCAAATACCTGTCAGTAAATGAACTATCATTATAAAGTAGTATTTCATATGTTTTCCAAAACGACTCTGCTGCAGGTACTGAAATATCCCTTTTTCCTGCTGCCGTCTCACTGTCTGTTCTTATTCTGTATGCATACATTCTTTCATTTGTCCATACTGCTTTTTTCACTTTTTTTGAAATTTCAGCATTTAATATAATATCCTCAAGCATATAATCTCTATAGCGAACATCTTTAAAAAGCTGTGACCTGTAAAGCTTATTCCAGCTCCATCCAATAGGACCTGTAAACGGATCCATGAAATGCTCTATATATTCTTCATGTTTCTCAACCCTTACAATAATATCTTCTTTATTAGAAAAATCCGGCTCTGCTTTGCCATCCTCAAATGCTTTTTCAAGACAAAGCGAAATATCCGCATCATTATTTATCGACAGTTCCAGCAATCTATCAAACATCCTGTGATCAACATAATCATCCGGATCCACAAAACCGATATAGTCTCCTTTTGCCACATCAAGTCCTATATTTCTGACTGTGGAATGTCCCATATTTTTCTGATTATGGATCACTTTAAATCTATTATCCCGCTCAGCCCATTTGTCTGCGATTTTTCCTGACTCATCAGGTGAATTATCATCAATAACAATAATCTCCAGATTTTTATAGGTCTGAAGTGCCAGCGAAGTCAGACATTTATCAATATAACGTTCCACATTGTGGGCAGGGACTATAATACTTATAAGCTTGTTGCTCATTCTAAACTCTCCTCACAATTCAAAAGAACTTTTTTCAGGTAAAATATTCTCAAGAGATTCTCTGACACCCGCTTTGCATTTTTCAAATCCATATTCGTCTTCGGCATCCAAAGTGTCGTTTATCACAATTATCCTGGTATCACTATCAGCTATCACGCTCTGTATCGTACCAAGGCTTGTTTCTACATCATCAAACCAACAATATCTGCTGATTTTATTTATATCAACAGGAAAAAACTGCCCGGAAGCCAGATTCCAATATCTCATAAGCCATTGGCTTAAATCAAGTGGAGAACGAAATCTGTTCATACATACTTTATCAAGGTAATCTCCTTCTAATTCCCACAATTTCTTAAATACGCTTTTTTTATGACAAACATGAGTATGAAAATCATAAAACGACGAGAGCCTTTTTCCAAATATTTTACTTAAATTCATTGTATTGGTTTTTAAGTCATATACAGGATTTAACCACTTATCAAAATTCCGGAACATAGCTCTGCCACCACTAAAATATCTGTTTATGACTCCCATATTATTTAAAACAATATGCCATATATATGATGACGGGTCATAATTCACAAGTGTCTTTGCTACAAGCTCATCGCATGGCAATCCATTCTGAAAAAATAACTCCGGACTGCTCTCTCTTATGACAAAAAAATCATCATTAAACAAAATAAAATTTTCTGAAAGTTCTTCTATGCGATGATAATTAAGCTCAATAACATTTGAATTAAAAGTAGGCAGGTATTTTTCCGGAATATAATCAGTATGTTTTATTACTCTAAGCTTTTCATATCCGGTATTAAGCCACTGCGGCACATGTCCCCATGTCACAAAAAACACTTTGTTTACCCAGGGCATATTTTTTTCGATGCCTCTGAAAAAATACCGCATCAACTCCCAATCTCTAAATCTCTGGGCGGAATTACCGGCACTTTCAACTTCAAGCCTGTCATATTTTCTTTTTTCTTCAAGCCACAGCAGGTCACTTCCATCCACCCACGGAACTATAATATCAATTTTCGTCTCTTCCATATTCATCTTCTGAAATCAAGTTGTAATCCATGATAAATATCCAACATTTCCTTAGTTTTCACCGCATCTGCACCTGTAAACTCTTTTTTGTGCTCTCTGGACTGCCTGCTGAACATACCGCATATTCCTCTGACTCCCCAGGCAACAGGCAGAAGAAAAGGCATTTTTTCAAGCCATTGATATTTTTCCCTCATAAATTTCAAAGAAGGAAAATAATAGTGCATCTTCAGATTGCTGCTGCCATCGACAGTTTCTTTTGCAAGCTGGCTCCAGATTCCATTTTCACTTTTTCCATAAATACCACTATCCAGCATGTAAGAAAAAAGATTCTCAAAAAACTCCGGACATTCTTTTTGCTCCATCCAGATAAAAGAGAGCTCTCTCATCTTTTTTTCAAAGACAAATGTGCCGCACTTTTTAAGCTCATCCGACAAATATTCCTTGTCCATATCTTTTTCAAAACGAGTCCAATATATGTAAATATCAACAAGATTACGTATTCCACATCCTGTCTCAAAGAAGTGCTTTGCCATATGAGAAATCATATAAATATAAAAATCTTCTTTTCCAAACTCATATGTATAGTTTTTTCCTTTTGAAAGCTTTGATCTGAAAGTATCCTTGTAGTAAATATACTGGCTTCTATCTACATTCCTGTCATATAAGCACCAGTGTATTTCAGCAATAACGCCGTTTCTTTTTTTTAATATCGCATGATGCTTAATAAGACCTTTATTGACATAGCCGATACCTTCCATAACTGACGTGGTCTTTTCCAGACTATCATCATACACGACGATATCAATATCACTCATTTCTCTGTATTCAGGAGCAGGATACATAAAACGAAGTACACCGCCCTTTAAAATCTGATGCTTTATACCATTATTCTCAAGTGCCTGCGATATCATTCTAATTTCAATGTTCTGAAAAAAAGCCTTATGCTGTGAAATTTTTAAAATATGTTGCATTTTCTCAACTTTTTCTTTGTCATCTGAAATCTTAATGAGCGACTCTAAAAGCATCTTGAACATATGATTACTTCTAGCCACATCAATGATCATATCAGTGGTTATACCATCAGGTAAGGGGCTCGGACATCTATTCTCAAAGGAGGCTGTGATTAGTTCTCGTAAATAAGTTCTAAAAACTACTTTTTCCATCAAATTTCCCTATGCAACTATTACTGGTTCTGTGAAGAATCAGCCTCAGTACTGTCCTCCTGCTTATTTTCAACCTTCTTTTCCGCTTCTTCACTAAGAATCTTTCTGGCGGTTGTAAGATCTCCTCCTTTTTCTGCAAGCTCAGTCGTATATTTCATAATATACTCACCGCGTTGTGACAAGAATCCTTCAATTATACCAACAGCCGAATCATATGAAGTATCCTCCATCACACCATAAAATCTTTTATATGATGCTTTAACCGGTTTCTTAAGTAGCGAGGTCAATTCTTCAAGCTCGCTCTTCCACTTTTCCTCAGCAAAGTTCTCTTTTATCAGCCTCTGCATTGTACTCTCAAGAGTCTCACAAAATTCATCGCTCATAAGCATCGATTGAAACATTAAATCGCTCTGAACACTTCTTTGAAGAAATGTATTTATGGTTGTTGACTGTAAAGCATCAAGCCCCATAGTCTCTGACAGATCCGGCAAAAGAAATCTCCATCTTCCATCCTCATATTCGTTATCCGGATTTGTATTTATCGATCTCCAGGCAGTACCCTGATACGGATAAAACGACGCATTGCCAAAAAACATGTTGATACATATATATTCAGCATAGTTTTCCACATCCAGTTTTTTCTTTAAGCTTTCATAGTTCTCTTTTACCGAAAAATCTGTAGTAGTCACATATTCATAAAACTTACTGAAAGCCTCATTGTAAATGCTATTAAATCGAACATTCACATTATCTCCGGATACATTATAGCGACGGGCAACATATTCAGCATCATATACAGATCTCATAGAATATAGCCCAAAATACTCTCCATCAATAAAAACCGCACATGCCTGCGCATCCATCGCTCCGACACTTGTATCTGCCACAATCGAATTGATCAGATAATTTCTAAGTTTTATTTTATTATCTTCTCCCTCCTGAAATACATTTAGAATTCCTGCTCCTGAAATATAATCCAGAATTGAAGATCCAAAATAAGAAACATATGACTCATCCTTAACAGTTAGAATGAGATTTTTTTGTTTATCAGTTGCTTCAATATCCGGGCTTATCTGAATCTCAGCTTCTGCCTCGAATGATTTACCCTTGTCCGGTTCATAATACTCAATATTGGCCTCTTTGGTCCACTTGTTGAAATAGTTGCCATAGCCTGATGTAATTCCCTGTATAAGCGCATCTTCATAGCTCTTACCGCCAACATAGATTCCGCTTTCATAGTCAAAAAGATTTGACGGATCTGTTGTAATAGAAAGTACCGGAACATTATAGTAATCAGTATCTCTTGTAAGTCCGATAAAATAACTCTGTGTAGCCTCCGCTACTGTCTCTCCGGCGCTATTTACAGCTATAGCTCTTATAACCATCCCTGTATCCACTGAATTTGGGAAATAATTGGTTCCTTTTTTATAGCCAAGAGCTAATGCCGCATATTTATATCCTGTCCCTGACTTGTTGGAAATCTTTATGCCATTTTCATAAAGTGTTGAATCAGTCGTAGGTGTAGTTCCATCTGTGGTATAGTAAATCTTCACATTTTCTTTTGCCTGAAGTATCAGACTAAATGACTCATCGTAAAATCCTCCGGGAGCAGAAAAAGAAATTCCGTCGTAGGTCACATATTCAACTTCATTTTTACTGTTTGCTGAGTTCTTTGAAGAAGTGATATACCCCCATATATTTGCACCACTGTCCGCTAATCCATAACTCTGTGAAGGCGCAAGCTTTGGAACAAGAAAAGACTTTACCTTCTTTCCACTTTGATTCAATAGAGAAACCACATTTTTATCTGTATTTCCCGGATTCTCATTTATATCTATGGCATAGTATTCATCTTTAGCCAAAGACACTCCATTTTCTACACTTCCACACTCTTTTCCGTCAACATAAATCTTCATTCCGGAAATGTCCAAAAGATCCATTCCTGTATTATGGATTTCAACCCACTTATCAGCATTAAACTCTGTAAATTCCAGATACATCGAAGTGCTGTCATTTAAAGCCACAGCCAGATCATCCGAGGACATCATGCTGTCATTTGCAAGTGCCTCCGATACAGTCCTGTCTTTTTTATTTGACATCAAAATTATTACTATCAGCATCAAAAGAGCTGCAATAGACAAAAAAACTATAATTACATCTTTTATATTTGTTTTATTGTTACTACCGTCTTTTTTCATTGTTTCTTTAATCCTTTAATAATTACATATATAAGAGCTGTAAATGTTGCTCCAATAAAAGCTCCCATAGTATTCGTTGTTATATCAGTCATCTCAAAAAGGCCAGTCTTAGTCATCTTCTGTGTAAACTCTATACAAAAACTACATAAGAAACCAAGAAGTGTTGTCATGACTATACCCTTGAAAATATTATCTTTTACTCTGTACAGATATAAAAGTATGCCCCATGGCACAAACAATGCTATATTTAAAATGCTGTACACTGCTACTCTGGGGCTGTATATGCCTTTTAATCCAAATCCCAGATAAATCTCAGTATAGACAGCTCCCGATTTCGACCCCGGTTCACGTCTGAATATTGTCAGGAATAATATTACTCCAACATAAACTATGGTCAAAAAGAAATGGAAAAGCTTAATCAGCGCATAATTCTGCCTTTTATGAACAATGAACCACATTATCAGAGTTATAATTGCTGACATAATAATCCATAATTCCACGCTTGATAAATATATTCCGCTGGTTTCCTGTATAATTATCTGTTTAAAAACAGTCAAATAGTATTTTTGCATTCTTTACAGTTCTACCTCCGTAATACCCTTTTTTTGCGCAATGTAATACGGATAAAAAGGGATTCCTTTGTTTAGATGCCTGTATCTTTGCTTTCTTATCAATATCTGAATAAAATCATAAGCACTCTGATTCTTTATGAGTAATTTTTTTAAGATATCCTTTACAGAAAAAGAATTTACTTCTTTTTCTCTCCATTCACCCGAACACAAATGAACTGCATAATGTCTTCCTGTTAATGAACCGATTTCAAAAAGCTCTTTGGGATATATTACAAAATCCCCCATATCCTGATAATGATTACCCAGTTTAAAATCAGGATAATTCTTTAAAATATAATAGGTATAGTAATAATTACTTGTTGCATAACCGTGAACCAACAGTTCCCCATTGCTCCACTCAAAGACTTTGTCCGTATCTGATGAATTTATTTTCTCATCTGCGAATTTTGTCTTATCATACATATCCAAAAGGCCTTTGACCAGCGGATTATTCTTTTGTGCACCAATTATTGCCGTACCAACAGAACAGTCGAATATGTAATTAAGAAACATTTTGTGTTTTAAAAGCTCATCAAAGCTTCTGTTTATCTTGACATCAGTATCAAGATAAATACCACCGTACTCATATACCGCCTTAAGTCTGTAATAATCGCCAATAAAGCCAAGTTGTCTGTCTCTGTAAGTTTTTCTGACAAATTCATTCTCATCAAAACTACAGTTTGATTCATCCCATCTCATAATGGTATAGCCTTCCAACTTTTCCCAGGTTTCAAGGCATTTTTTCAAATTATCCGGAAGAGGTTTTTTCCCAAACCAGCAGTAATGAATGATTTTAGGAATGAGTTTTCCTTCCTCCGGCAATATCTTTTCTATTACTTTCTTGTCAGTAGTTTCCCTGATTGATGACAACGTCATAAAACGATCCCTTTCTACAGAGCTTATCCGCGTCAAATCCGGTGCTGAGCTTATGGACTCCACATGTCTTTTTCAAAAACTCATATTTTTCTTTGTCAAAATCATCATAAATATATGTAGCAAGAACATGGCTCTGAGCCTGGCTTAGTATAGGAATAGCCCTATACTCCTCTTCATAAAACTCATTGACTATAGTTTCAAAAATCTGATAAATATAATAATTTATTGCTCTGTCATAATCCTCCCAATACATATAAAGCATTTTTTGTAAAAGACAAAGCATATTATTATTGGAACAACTATAAATAAACCAGTTATTAAGCTCCATTATTTCAGGATTAAACCCAAAATAATAAAAACTAAACATAAAAAAAGGATACCGCTGTGCATAAGAAACAATTTCATTATCTGTCATGAAAACTGTTGCATCTATCCAAAAGCCTCCATATTTTATCAAAAGCTCATTTCTTATAAGATCGCTAAAATGTGCGTTTCCTATTATTCCCTTTTCCCATTTTGATATAACATAGTCCGGAAGCCTCACATATTCCCTATAGTTTTCAGAATCTATAATTACAAACTTCTTATCAGGAAGTGCTCTCTTTTGGCTGTCGATACATTTTCTGACTATTTCAGGAGCGTTTTCAATTCCTTGAAGCCACATAACAAATACAGTATCTTTATTATCAGTCTTAGGAAGCTTTTCCCATGGACAGTCTGAAGTTGCTTTAGAAAGATATCTATTTTTCAGTCGCTTATAATAAATCATTCTATGCTTCTGACCAGCCATTACAGAATAAAGAAAATGAGTCTTTTCATCATTGTACCTAAGCTTTAGCATAAGCTGATCATATATAGTTCCAAGAAGCATCCTGTCCTTTATTCTATTGACAATTTTTTTATCACTTCCTGGCATATTTTGATTTCCTTTTTCCTCTATATAAGCTGATTTCTTCAACTTCTGGTAGTTTTTTCTCCTTGTCACAGCAAATGTAAATTGCAAAAAGAACATATAAATATTTAAGTGTCTGCAGTGAATCTACAACAGTTAAATGCATCACGTAACAAAATGCTCCTACAAAAAGAGCTTTAATAAGAGATGATTTTGTGATAAAAATATCCCTTAACATGCTACCTAACATGAACAGAAGGAAAAAGATATATGCTATCATTCCCGGATAAGCATATCTTATATATTCTGCAATATAAAAATTATCAACAGATCTTATCAGCACACCATTTACCATTGCATGAAAAGATCTCTTTCTCCCAATTCCCACAATAGGATTAAGCCAGGACACACTGAAAATATTATAAAGATAATGCCTGTATGCTGTGCTGCTTGACATGGAAATAGAACTTGATCCAAAATTCTCAGCCAGTTTTGTATCAAAAATAGAATCTATAACGCTTGTAAGCTGAAGCAAAATATAATTTCCAATAGATGTCTTTTGCGCCAGAAAAGTAAACAGTGCAAAACTGACCACGCATGCTGTCAGAATAAGTGTATTATTTTTCAGATATTTTTTTTCAGATATCACGAACATCAAGAATAATTCCAAAAACATTATTCCCAGCGTAGAACGTGAACCTGTCATAAAAATATTCACAATAATACCTATAAGAAGTAAAGGACGTCTTAAGATATTGTACTCTCCGTTTTTTACATCATATCCCGAAAATGGCATAGCTGTTGTAAGAAGCAGTCCGTATCCAAGCGAATGCACACAATTACTCATAACTCTGTAATGACCGCCTCTTATAAATACTCCGGTATATACTCCCTCAAGATTAACCATAAAGGAAAACGGAGAAACCTTGATAAAAAATTCAATTATTCCGAGTATTACCAGCGCATAAATAAATGCGGTAACCATTTTTATAACTTTATCCGTTCCCAGACTGTCTTTTATGACGTATACCATAAGAAACATTTCTAATATCTCTATAAATGGATTTAAAAAAGCATTTATATCCGCTCTAAAAAACATGGTATACGCAAGCACAAATAAATATGGCAAAAGCGCTATTGCAGCTTTTTCCTTTAAAAACAGGCTGTTAAAGCTTCTAAATCGCCCATAATCGCACACTATCAGCCCTAACAACACAATTATCATTATTCTGACAGCAGTAAGATCAAAAATAGGATTTGGAATACCAAAATACTGTGGCATAATGTAAAGTGCAAATATATATACTACTGCACAACGATAAAATATAACTTTTTCCCTCGGAGCTTTAAAATATTTACTTGTATTTTCTGTTATAGCCTGCAAATCTTTATCCTCTTACTGCCATAAGCAGTTCAACCGGAACGGACCTTTTTTTATGATAACAGTCCAAATACCCCAACAAAACAAACGCATTTACCAGCTTACCTTTTTCGATAAGCTCAATTCTAAGTTCTGTAGCTCTAATATGTCTTTTTAAAAGATTTCTCCTGTAATTACTGCCATTACAGTTAACTATATATTCCAATGTCTTTTCATGACTCTTTTTCAAATCTTTAAGATACTTTAATCTTTTATTCTTCTGATGCTCCTTATGAAGAGTTACATTTCCGGAATGAAGCCTTCTCTTTAGAGTGACTTTGTGATAAAAGTAAAGCTTATCCATGGCAAGCGCAAGTTTCCATACATATTCGTCATGCGCCCACCCTTCATACCAGTAATTCTTTATCTGCTCCAGAAACTCTCTTCTCATAAGCATAGTACAGCCCTGACAGCCTATAAAAATATTATGAGAGTTAAATACCATTTTTTGTACACTGCCATCATCTGTAAACTTTCTTAATTCCCATGCAGGTACATCAGGTGCATCCGCTGAACTCTTAAATGACTCAAACTCTGATCCCAAAAGCCCAATTTCAGGATTACTTTCCATTATGTTAAGCATGTCCCTGACTCTTGTAGGCATCCATACATCATCCTGATCACAGAAAAAAACAAAATCACCTCTTGTTTTATTAAGTGCTCTCATAAAATTAGAGCCGTAGCCCAGGTTTTTCTCATTAACAGAAAAACTCACAAGACCATCCAGCCCTCTTTCGCTGATAAAACTCCTTATAACTTCGGCAGTATTATCAGATGACCTGTCATCTGTAATCACTATCTCAGAAACTTCTTTGGTTTGTGACAATATTGACTCAAGCTGCTCTAATATATACTTTTCACCATTGTAAGTAGCAATTGCCACTGAAATTACAGGTTCCATCCTTTATTATCCAACCATTGTTTTTGATAATACTTTTGCATAAAAACCACAATTCATTCTGTTTACAGATTTTATATACATACCCGTTTTTCCTTTGAAGTACTCATTTCTTCTGTAATACGGAAATTTTTTGTGAATGAAATCAAAAGTTTTATCAAAAAACTCTTTTCTCATATATCCGTTGGAAACTTTTCCGATTCTGCTAAAATTACTGCAAAAGGCAATCTTCACACAAAAATACTCAAGTTCTTTATAATATTCCCTGAATATGCCTTTCCTTAAATAAAAATCCATAATATCATCAAAAACTTTAAAAATATCAGTAACTCTGCGATTTGAAGTCATAGTTGAACCTTCCCTCACACAGTAGTAAACAAGTTTTTCATCAAGATATGCATGTTTTTTAATAAAAGGAAGTGTTTTGACATAGAAGGAAGTATCCTCATATACCATACCTTCAGGAAAATAAATATTATTGTCAGTAAGAATGCTCTTTCTGTATAGTTTGTTCCACGGCGAAACCTGTGGATCAATAAAAAGCTCTCTTACGCTGTCATGCTCTTTGATAGTGCCTCTTGTGCGTATTTCCTTATATTCCCGATTATCATCTTGAGCTGTTTTTTCCAACATACTATGATAATGACATTCCACCATATCAGCATCTTCTTTAAGCGCCAGATCATATAATTTCTCATATAATGTCACATCTATGTAATCATCTGAATCGGCAAAGCCTATATAATCCCCTTTGGCCTTTTCTATACCAAAATTTCTTGCAGCAGCCTGTCCGGAATTAGATTTGTTAAAAACCCTCACAATCCCCGGATAGTTTTTTTCATACTCCTTTAAAATTTCAGGTGATGAATCAGTTGACCCATCATTCACAGCTATGATTTCAAATTGTTCCCTGGATATTGTCTGTCCGACAAGTGCATCCATACATCGTCTTAAATATTTCTCAGTGTTGTACACTGGTATTACTATACTTACCATACTCCCCACCATTAACATAGTCTTTATGATTAAAATCTGCTGACTTAACGTCAATTCCGTTATAAATAAATCCACAGATATTGGCATCTACAGTCTCTAATCTCCCAATGATGAGGTTTTCACGCTCAAATCTTGAAACCCACTCCCTTACAACAACTATAAACGCGGTAGCAACATTTACAACCTCAATACCATCCGCCACAACTCCTATAGATGGCGTATCAAGAATAATGATATCATACTCGTTCTTTTTGCTCTCAATCAGCTTTTTCCATCGCTCACTAATCAAAAGATCTGTTGGATTAGGTGGGATTTTTCCTGTAGTGATAATATCAAGATTCTCCCTGACCTGTCTTCTTGGATTTACAAAAGGTGATAATTCTGCCAGGTACTCGCTTAATCCGGGCTCAGCCTCAATTCCAAACTCCGAAGCGATATTGCCATTTCGAAGGTCAGCATCGATAAGAAGTGTTTTCTTACCCATATTAGCAAATACAATTGCAACATTTATTGCATTTGTAGTTTTTCCTTCGTCATAATCTGCCCCTGTCACCGCAAATACCGGACACTTCTGTCCCTGTCCCATAAACAAAAGATTTGTCCTGATATCGTTATAGGCTTCCCTTAAAACAAAAGGGCTCTCTTCTGTGAGCATCACTTTATTAGTGCCGTTTTCATTTTTTTCTGTAATCTGAGGGACCTTACCAAGTATGGGAATATTAAACATATCCTCTACTTCATAAACCCTTCTGTATCTGGTATCCAATAGCCCCGTAATAATAAATATGACCATTGTAAATCCGGCACCAATCACTATTCCTATCAGAATCATCATTGAAACACTTGTGGACTTATAAGGTTCTGTAGGTAATGTAGCTTCATCAAGAACTTCTATGCCTCCTGACTTAACTACATCAATAATTTTCTGAGGTGCAAGTTTGCCGATCGTATTTGCAATCAGCATTGCATTATATGGATTCTCGTCAAAAACATTTACTTTAAAAACTGCAGTTCCACTCACAGCAGAAGATGTTATATTGCTCTTTAGCTCTTTAATCGAGTACACCTCAGGATCAAGATCAGCATCTTCTATTACGCTGCTCAGAAAGCTGTTGCTTTTAAGAATCTGAGTATAGCTGCTAAGCAGTGAATTGGCATTGGAAATATCTGTTGCAGAAATGTTTATACCATTATCTGTTATATAGTCAGGATTTGTATAAACATACAAGGATATTTGAGCCATATATGTCTGTGTCCTGGTAAAAAAAGTAAATGCTCCTATAATCAATCCTGTAAACAGCCCACAAAAAACTATATATTTTAATTTTGATTTAATTATCCAAAATAGTTTTTCCAGATGAAAATTCTGTAGAATAATATTTAGCATAAAAAAACTCCCGCCTTTTTCATACCGATCAAATAAAATTCAGCTCCTTAAGCTTTTCAAGGAATGACACAACTGACTCGGTACAAGTTTCTCTTGAAACATCATATTCTTCCAGAAGCTTATCCACTATTTCCTCAACAGTAGTTTCTTCCTGAATAAGATCCCATATATCATTGCCTGAACCCTTGATCATGAAATATTTTCCGGAATCAAAATCAATCATAACCTTTTCTCCGGATAAATCTGTTACACTTAAATTTTTCTTTAACTTTACAGTCTCTTTCATATCCATTTTCCTTTACTCCTCTAATTTCCCTTTTTTAATGAACTGTTCTTCCTGTTATCCAAATTCCAAGTGACTTTACAAGAATTATCATGTCCGACCATATAGACCAGCTGTCTATATATCTAAGATCCAGCTCTACAGAATTACTTTCGATTTGATTGCCGGTCTGCCATAAACCGGTAAGTCCGGGTTTAATACTTACTCTTCGCCACTGACTGCGCTCAAAAGTATCAAGTTCGGCTACTGTAGGTGGTCTTGTTCCAACAAGACTCATATCTCCCTTAATAACATTAAAAAGTTGAGGGAGATTTTCTATGCCAAGCTTTGTTTTAATCCCGTTAAATCTGTAGAGGTCGAATTGTCTGCCATTTAATCCAATCCGTTTTTCCTTATAAATAACCGGGCCTTTAGATACTAATTTAGCCACCACAGCAGTGGTAACCATAATCGGAGAAACAATCACTCCACAAGTCAATGAAATAAGCAAATCCATCAGTCTTTTTATAAACTGTTCATAACTGTTAAGTGCCACAGTATGATATGTGATAACAGGAAAAGTTCCAATAGAACTGACATAACTGTTTGACGAATACATTTGCTGCGAATATGAAACATCCATTACTACCCTGACAGTAATACCCATCTCAAGGCATATATCAATAAATGGCTGTATCCTGGCAATATTATCATCGCTATGCATGATAAAATACACCTGGTCAAGTTCATTCTTTCGTATGATATTTTCCAGTTCATCTATTTGACCAAGAACATTAAATACCTTATTTTCCGGAACTTTTCCTTCAAGTATATAACCTAGTTCAGCAACCTTAAGACTTGTCTTGTTGAGAAAATAATGAAATTTCTCATATTCCTCAAAAGTTCCCACATAAGCAGCTCTGGGCGCCTGATAATTGTTCAGTGCCATTTGAATAAACCTGCTGAATACCATGTTTATACAAATGGCGATATATGTCGCTCCAAGAAAATGAAGATGAAAACTTCTGACATTATCCTGCGGATTGTATACATACATAAGTCCCATTGTGATAACAGCGGCTAAAAGCCATGATTTAGAAAGGATCCGCCAAAACCTGTCCATATAAAAAAACAATGTTACATTGTATATTCTCGCCTCTTTATTAGCCAGAATGTAAATTGCGCAAAAAACCACAACGAGCGCAAGACATTTGAGACTTGTCTCTTTTCCGATAACATTCTCAAATATCCTACGCTCAATCAGGTATACCAACAAAAGGACAACTATGTCCTCAAACATCTGTATGATATTTGTATTAGCCCCTTTGTTACTGCGATTCATTGTTACTGCCCTAACCACTAAAAACTATAGCTTATAAATACTACTTCTCAAATATATTGATATAATTCATAATTGTGTTCTCAATATTTCCAACCTTAAACTTGTATGGCTTAAAGTCAAATTTTCCGGCCTTTTCAATATATTCTTTAAGTTTTTCAACATCATCACACCTTAGCACACAATGCTTCGACGCAAATGCTTCAGCAATCTGACATTGATGATCGTCAACATGTTCCAAATATTTATTTCTTCTGGGAACCACTATTACCGGTTTTTTAGCATTTAGACCGGTTATAATAGTTCCCACTCCCGCATGAGTAATCAAAATACTGCACTCTGAAATCATTTTGTCATACTCATTTGAATCCAAAAAATCCGTGTACCTGCAATTGACCGGAATATAGTCCGACCAGCCTTTTTGTACAAATATTTCTTCTGAAATAGTCGTCTGCAATTTATCAACAGCCTTAACAAGTCTGTTCATTTGTAATTTTTGCGAACCGGTAGTTACAAAAATCAAAAGATGCTACCTCCAAGCATAGACTTCGGATACTTTTCAAGCATATCTTCCCACTGCACCATAAAAAGGTCAGACATGTTATATACAAGTTTTCCGGTGAGTGAAGGCTCATTTACTCTTGCGAACGATTCAACATAAATTACCTTGATTCCCAAAAGCTTGCCCACCACACAAAACGGATACGCAACAAGCGCACCTGTCGTTATGATAAAGTCAGGCTTTTCCTTTAAAAGAATCATCCATGTTTTCAAAAATAGCAACATAAACTTAGGTATAAACGACATCTGCCGCCTATTCATCATAGGTACATAATACCTTTTTTTGCAGAAATCCTTCACCTCAAAATCGCTTTTTTCTGTAACCAAAAAACAGTTATAGTTCTCTTCTATTGCTTTTAGTCTGGATATTTCCTCCAAATGTCCCCCGGAGGAAGCGACGAAAGCAATTTTAATGGCATGTTTTTCCATACCTTATCCCCCTATATGACCTTTTTATCCCCCATAATTGACAAAAAAGCCATTTTTTTCCCAATATTTAAGAAAACTTTTAACCTACTTTCACTAAAAATAAATTTATACCACACCCAATCATAAAATCTATCATATTTGTTAGAATTTTTGAATACATGATTTAAAAAAAATTAAATTTTTTTAATTCTATCTATAGCCTCAACACTATTTTGATAGCTTCCAAATGCTGTAAGTCTGAAATAATGCTCTCCGCTTGGACCAAATCCTGACCCCGGAGTGCCTACAACACCTGCTTTTTCAAGAAGATAATCAAAATATTCCCAACTTGTCATATTATTTGGTGTTTTAAGCCATACATAAGGAGAATTTTTGCCTCCATACACTTCATAGCCTGCCTCAGATAGACCATCATAAATGAAATGAGCATTCTTCATATAAGTAGCTACCATTTCCTTAAGCTGAGCTTTTCCCTCATCTGTATAGCACGCTGCACCAGCCTTCTGAACAATATATGGAGCACCATTATACTTTGTTCCATGCCTTCTTGCCCATAAGCTGTGCATTTCAATTTCCGTTCCTTCTACCTTAACTTTAAGATCGTGCGGAATTACTGTTGCTGCAAGTCTAAGCCCGGTAAATCCTGCATTTTTTGAAAATGATCTAAGTTCAATCGCACAGGTTCTTGCTCCTTCACATTCGAAAATTGAATGTGGAATATCTTCCTCAGAAATATATGCTTCATAAGCTGCATCAAAAATAATTACAGCTCCAACTTTATTTGCATAATCCACCCAGCCCTGTAATCTGTCTTTTGTAATAGCTGCTCCTGTCGGATTATTTGGAAAGCATAGATAAATAATATCAGGCGTTTCAGTAGGATAATCAGGTGCAAAACCATTTTCTGAAGTACAGGGCATGTAGATCACATTGCTCCATACACCTGAATTTGCGTCATATTCTCCACATCTTCCGGCCATAACATTTGAATCCACATAAACCGGATATACCGGATCACAAACTGCTATTTTTGAATTCCTTGCAAATATTTCCTGTATATTTGCAGAATCACTTTTTGCACCGTCTGAAATAAATACTTCATCATCAGCAATATCGCACCCTCTTGCACGAAAATCATTTTCTGCCATTGCGTGCCTAAGAAATTCATATCCAAGATCCGGTGCATATCCTCTGAAGGAATCTGCGCTCGCCTGCTCATCCACTGCTTCATGCAAAGCCTTTATAACTGCAGGACACAAGGGCTGGGTTACATCACCGATTCCAAGCCTGATTATCTTTTTGTCCGGATTGGCTTCAGTGTAGGCATTTACTTTCTTCCCTATTGTACTAAAAAGATAACTTCCCGGTAATTTCAAATAGTCTTCATTTGGTCTGTACATATTGCTAAATCCTCCTGTATAATGGGTACAACATTGCGAAAAACGCTGCTCAATGCGTATTTCAAAACTGTTTAAACAGTAATGGTGCAATCTAATTGTTATCGATAATAATACAATATTTTGGTATAATTGTATACAAATATTTTAGTGCGTTAAAGGAGTAACTTGTCTATGAAATTACATTTTACCAAGATGCAAGGATGTGGAAATGACTATGTTTACGTCGACGGCGGAAAAGAAATCATTCCTCAGGAAAAGAAATCCGAATTAGCTGTCATGGTCTCAGACAGACACTTTGGAATAGGGTCTGATGGTCTTATATTTATCAATCCTGTTTCTGAAGATGATGTCGATTTTGAAATGGAAATGTACAATGCCGACGGTTCCCGCTCAGAAATGTGTGGAAACGGCATAAGATGTGTTGCCAAATATGTTTACGATAAGGGCCTTACTGATAAGAAAAATATCGTAATTGTAAGTGCCGGAAAAAAGAAATACATCGATCTTACAATTGGCTCAGACGGAAAAGTACTCTCTGTCAAGGTTGACATGGGAGCTCCAATACTTGAACCTTCACAGATTCCGGTAAGCTTAAGTGCCAATGTCTGTGGCAAGCTGCCTAATACAGAAATAAGCGGTAGTGCTGTAATTAATTCAGAAATCAATGTCGACGGAAAAAAATGGAAAGTAACCTGTGTATCAATGGGAAATCCACACGCTGTAGTATTCCTTGACAGTAACATCGATCTTGAAACCTTTGATATAGAACATACCGGACCTTTATTTGAAAACAATAATCTGTTTCCAAACCGGATAAATACAGAATTTGTAAAAATTGATGACAGAAATAATGTTCACATGAGAGTATGGGAACGCGGAACCGGGGAAACTCTTGCCTGCGGAACAGGATGCTGCGCAACTGCCGTAGCCTGCATTCTAGGCGGTCTCACCGATAACAAGGTCACCGTTCACGTACTTGGCGGCGATATAACCTGCACCTGGCAAGGCCTAAAGGACAGCTCCGTGATAATGGAAGGACCTGCCACCACAGTCTTTGAAGGTACCATTGAAATTTAATTATTTTACTTCGTCCATGCCAAAAATTTAGTCTTAGAAAGATCACGCAACCATTCATTTTTTTGCTGAAGTTAAAGTTGCCGTTTTTCCAGTCAAATGGCATGGGCGAAGTTACTGCTTGATTGCTTGATTACTTGGTTATTTCTCTTGCTATGATATAAATTCGTTCAGAAGTCTGAACAGGTGCCTCATGAGTGTCAGCATCAATTGCTGTGACAAATTCAAGACCTGAAACTTCAATAAAGTGCTTCATTTCTTCAAGTGTGTAACCACGCTGATAATGAGTTTCTATTGAACGTCTGAAAATTTCATCATTTTTGTCACATCTTGCGAAAATAGTCAGGTCATACTCATTTATATGACTTTCCTCATCATAGTAGTTTTCCCAGATAAAACTGCAATCTTCTCTGTTCTCTGCAATAGTTGTATCACCGATCACTTCTTTATATTTGTAAACAGTATTAAAGTCAAAAATAAAAATTCCTCCGGGGAATAAAAAGTTGTTGACCAGCTTAAAGCAATCTATAACATCGCTGTCCTCAGTCAGATAGTTTATGCTGTCACAGACACTCACTATTGTTCCCGCAGTACAATAAAGATCAAGCTCTCTCATATCCTGTTCAAGAAACATAAGATCAAATCCTGCATCTACGCTCTTTCTTCTCGCAATATCCAGCATTTCCGAAGATAAATCTATCCCCATGATGTCATAACCACGCTTTGCCATCTCCAGCGTAAAACTTCCTGTTCCACAGCCAAGCTCAACCACAAGATTTTTTTCCTGTTCAAGAGCCGCTTCTTCATCCGACTCATTTACATTTTTGTCATCCTGTTTTACTTCTTGACTTATAGCTTTGGAAATTCCGTATTTTTTAATTAATTCATCTACAAAATCACCCCATACATCGTATGGGGTTTCATCCATAAAAGTATCATATACAACTGCAAAATCTGTGTAAGCTTCCATCTATATTCTCCCATCAAAGCATTCACATTATTTACATTATCAGCCTGCGATTCCTAACAATGCGCCAAATCCAAGAGCACATACAATACTTACAATTACTGCTGCCAGAACAATTCCGCACATTACTGCGGTGATAGCCTTTTTAAAATCCATATCAAGGATGCTGGCCGCAAGAGTACCTGTCCATGCTCCTGTTCCCGGAAGAGGTATTCCTACAAAAAGCATCAGTGCAATGAATAATCCCTGTCCAGCCTTGGCCTGAAGTTTCTTACCACCCTTTTCTCCCTTGGTAAGACAAAAAGAAAAGAAACCTCCGATAATCGGTTTATCTTTGCCCCATTCCAGAACCTTTCTTGCAAAGAAATAAATAAGTGGTACCGGAATCATGTTTCCGACTGCGATAAGTATATATCCCAAAAGCAGATTGAATCCTGTACCGGTGTGTGTAAAAGCATATGCAAAAGGAATTGCTCCTCTAAGTTCAATAAGTGGCACCATTGATACAAAGAATACTGTAAAATACTGACCTATAAGTGACTCTTTAAAAAATGCTAACATAAAAACTCCTCTAAAAAATTATTTGCCAAGAAACTCTTTTAATACAGCAATCAGCTGTTCCATCTCCCCATCAGTTCCTATCGATATTCTAAGATATTGGCTGATTCTCGGAGAATCAAAGCGACGCACTATTATACCACGGCTTCTCAAATAATCAAAGATTTCCTTACCTTCCCTTTCAGGGTGTATTGCAAAGATGAAGTTTGTTTTTGAATCTCCAAAAACAAATCCAAGATTACTCAATTCTTTTTTTGTACGTTCTCTTGTTGCTACAACCATTGATGTTGTCTTTTCAAAGTATTCTCTGTCCGCAATTGCTGCAGCTCCCAAATACAATGATGGCATATTCATCGTATAAGAGTTAAAAGAAAACTTGGCATCGGAAAGATATTTTATAAGCTTTGGGCAGCCAAAAGCGAAACCAATCCTCATTCCGGCCATTGAGCGCGACTTTGAAAAGGTCTGTACTACAAGAAGATTTTCGTATTTATCAATAAGAGAAAGCGCACTGACACCTCCAAAATCCACATATGCTTCGTCAACAATAACAACCACATCCGGATTTCTTTTTACAATTTCTTCTATTTCAGATAAAGGAAGCTCAAGACCTGTCGGTGCATTAGGATTGGCAATTACTATTCCTCCGTTATCTATGTAATAATCTTCGGAGTTAATTGTAAAATCATCCCTCAAAGGAATCTGTCTAAACGGGATTCTGTATAAATTAGCCCAAACATCATAAAATGAATATGTTATATCAGGAAAAAGAATCGGTTTATCAGAATTAAAAAATGTAAGAAATGCCATACTCAGAACGTCATCTGAACCAACGCCCACAAAAACTTTATTTTTATCAACATTATAAAAATCCGCGATGGCATCAACTAAAACAGTGCATGAGGGATCCGGATATTTTCTAAATTCAGATATGTCCATCTCCTTTAACAACTTCTCAACTCCGGGCGCCGGTGGATATGGGTTTTCATTGGTGTTAAGCTTAATAATATTCTTTATCTTAGGCTGCTCACCCGGAGTATACGGTACTACCTTCCTTACTTTATCTTCATAGCTCATAAACTCACTCCTCTGTATAAAATGCCGCAAAACAGTTACACGTTTTTCATTATACGCAAAGCAGAAAATTACTGCAATAATAAAAAAATATTGTATGTACTGCTCTTTAATTGTATATTTTAAGCATTGGGATTTTGTCCAAACAACAATTGATCCAGAATTGATGAAAGGATTTTTATGTCTTCTAATCTTGTAACAATCATACTACCTGTATACAACTGCAGAGATTCAATATCTGATTGCATAAAAAGCATTTTAAATCAGGATTATAAAAAAACTGAAATAATAATTGTAGATGATGGAAGCACAGATGATACTTTACAAGTAATCAATGCTTTTTCTGAAAATTACAATAATATTCACATATTCCATACAGAAAACCATGGTGTATCCCATGCAAGAAATTTTGCTTTGGAAAAAGCCAGTGGTGATTACTATCTTTTTATGGACAGCGATGATCAACTTGCCGAAGAAGCTATTTCAAAGCTTGTTGACGCTGCTGTCACAAGTGGGGCTGATCTTGTAACAGGAAAATACGCGACCTATTATGATAATAATAAAACGCTAAAAGAAGTTGTAGTTCCAGCAAAATACTGTAACAGAATGATAACAGAAAAAGAGTTTTGGGAGATTGTAAATCTTCCCGGTATATATATAGGCTCAGTTGTCTGGTCAAAGCTATATAAAGCCAAAGTCTGGGAAAATGTAAAATTTAATGACAGTGCTGTCATAAATGGTGATGAATACGTTTTAGACAAATATGTCGCAAATTGTAACTCTTTTTATTTCCTTGATTATGCATTTTATATTCAATATATCCACAGAAAAAGTGAAGGTATCAGTGGAAAACCATTTAGATTCCAAAACCTCATAGGCGCCGAGGCAAGAGTAAATCGCATGGATTATCTATTAAGCAAAGAATTGTATGAAGCAGCTTTCTCTACTTTTTCTTTTGGAGCAAGGATACTGCTAAACGCTGATAAGAACCTGAAAGATAAAAAATCCAAAGAAGAAATAACACGTCTGTACAAAGCCTTCAAGAGATTAATTCCAAGACTTTATGCGCATGTTAATTTCAAAGACAGACTTAGACTTTTATTATTTTGCCTGAATTTAAAAATATACGGATACATAAAAAACAAAATAGCAAAGAGCCACAAGTGACTCTTTGCCGTTTTTTTATTCTCTGATTCAGTTTGTAGTAGCTGCGAGAACCGGAACTCTTATAAATGCAACTGTTCCTGTCTGTGACATATTTACAATAACATGATCTTTTCGAATTTCGGGAGTCTGAAGCTGTACCCATTTTCCGCCCTGAGCCTGATATACAGCAACATTATCGCCTACATTAACACCTGTAACATAGAAGTTTACTTTTGCAGTCTTAAAAGCAACGGTTGAACTTACTGCCACACAGTTTATAAGCGAGCCGCCGACACTTGTTGCAAGCGAAGCTGCTGAAGAAACTGTTCCACTGTCAGGAACACTTACCATGAATGTAACATTACTCTTACCACCGTTTATCTCAACGTGTCCACCCTGTGAAACAATATTTGAACCATAAGAAACAGCATTATTTTTAGCAAGCATAATTGTTCTCACATCAGTAGCTGCGCTTCCTGCGCCCTGGCTTCTGCCGCCTCCACCTGAGGATCCTGAAGATCCGGATGAGGTGCCCGAATTGGATTTTGAGGCAATTACAGCATTTATAAGCGTTGAAATCTGGCCAGACTGCTTATCTAAAAGTTCAGCCTGTTTATCCATATATTCATTCTGCTTTTCAACAATTCCTTTTAATGCATCAACCTCTTCCTTGAGCACATCTTCGGCAGTAATGCTCTTTGAACCTGTATCTGTTGCAAAAACGCACACAGATGAAGAAACAAATAACACACCGGCAACCATGAGAGCTAGAATTCTTTTCATTTTTTCCCGCCTCCATCTTTCCTTGTTTTATAAACTATATTATTCAGGGTCACTATAATCCACAAATCTGTCAATTTTCCCTGCTACGTCCCCTACAAGACACCCTACAACCACAATCTGATTCTTAGAAGCAGGGTCAACTGTCGACAATGTCACGAGAAAGTTTTCAGGCCTGACCGCATCTTCCCAGCCGCTCCTTACTATCTTTCCCATAGTCTTGGTTCCGTATATCTCATCAAGAAATGCCTGACATCCGGAAGCATATGAAAAATCATACTGTTCCAAAAGCCGCTCATCATCTCTTGTATATGCCGCAAAGACATAATAAATAAGCGCGTTACCATCCAAATAAATATATATATATGTGTGTTCATCAAAATAATTTCTATCCAGAAACTTTTCCAGTCCGGCAAATAAGCTTCCATCTTCCGGAGAAGATCCGTGAATAACCTCGTTGAAATCACACATATCCTTCATATTGGCTGCTTCTATATAAATCGCACCTCTGCTATCGGACTCTTTTAATGAATTGTGATTCTTGTAAAAAGAATCATCACCGTCCGAGCTTTGCACCACTGGATAATCTATATCTGTGTCAGGAATATGTATCCAGCCAAATATATCGCTGTTTTCTTTCTTTAACTTCTCAAAGTCCACAAAATAAGAACTTAAATCACCATTACCGCCACGAGCCGATTCATTTTTTCCACCGGAACATCCTTGCAAAGCGGCAAAAACAAGGGCAAGTGTCATGATTATACTGATAGTTTTCAATCTTATGCTTATATATCGGCTTGTGGTTTTCATTTCTTTAGTCCAAATTTTCAACTTTTTCATAAAATACATCTATTATGGTTTTATACAGGTCATCCTCATCAATGTGAAATTCTTCAAACTCGCCATTTTTCTCGGTCTTACCGTCTATCATCATAAAATCAGTCGAATCAAAAGAATACTTCGCCATATCGGGAGCAAGATAAGATACCTCGTCCGCTGAAATGTTAGTCACCATTTTGCTGCTTATTTCGGAAAAAATTTCAACGGCTGCATTTGTATTTTCAGTACTTGCATCTCTTGCTGCTTTAATAAAGGAATTCAAGTACTGCCGCTGTCTTTCAAGCCTTCTGTCAGAAGAACCAAACTTTGTAATGTCACGGCTCTTTACATAATGATAGGCAGTCATGCCTTCAAGGTGTACTTTGGCACCCTCCACCAGCTTCTTATCCCACTTCGTAAGGTCTTCGAGCACGGTAACATCAACACCTCCAACCATATCATTTATCGTTGGTATAGCGCTCATATTTATTGCTGCATAGCCATGTATAGGGAGCTGGTAAAATAGATTCGACACCGCTTTTACCTGATATTCACAGGATTCTTCCATTCCATTTCCAAATCCATGCTGTGTCGCAATCTGAGCAAGCACTGTTGTCTGATATCTTCCGTACTCATCATATATATCCACATCTGTCATTGTATTTCTGTTTATTCCTATTATTTTGATTGACTCATTATGCGGATTTAAAACAAGAAGAAAAAGACCGTCAGCCTGTCCACCTTCTGTTCCCTCTTTTACCTCTTTTACCACCTCGTCATCCTTGTCAATTCCCATGATGAGGAAAGTAATAATGTCTTCGTTGTAATCATATACGTCACCGTCAAACCTTACCCAGTCCGGCTGCCATTCAGGTGTATTTGAGGAAGATGCCAATAGCGCAGCGTCTGCCTGATCAATCATAGGGGTACTTGTCACAGATTTCGAGTCAAGATTTGCTTTACCAACCATTCTTACAACCTCAAATCCAATAACACCACCTGCTATCAAGGTCATAAGAGATGCCCACACTATGAGAAATATTTTGGTCTTACTGCCCATTAACATTCACTCCTGCATCTTTTAACAAAATGATAAGCGCAACTGCCACTGTCTGAACAATAGCATTTTATTAAGGATTTGCTTCAGCGCTTACTCCACTGCTTGCATATGAAGATTCGCCTTCACCAAAACTAAGCTGCGGAAAATTCATATCTTCAGTGCTCTGCAATTCGTCAGCTTCAACTACCATACTTTTGATGTCAGCAGGAAAAACCCTCGACTGCTTGGCAACATTGCCGCTGTAATCTGCAACTGCATAATATACCACTGCAGTTTTTGCATCTTTATTTAATACAACCTTTTCAACCACAATTCTTGAAGTAAGATCCCCATCAACTGCATCATAGGCATTTATTCCGTCAATAAGATCGTTATCTGTGGTATCAGAATCATATGTAAGATTGAGAGCAGAAAACCTGAATTCAGGTTCTTCCCTGTCACTTCTTTCATATGCAAGTATGATCATTACGATAAGTACACCACTTAGTATCGTAAAAACAATCCCCAAAATATTACTTTTCACTTATTTCAATCCTTCCTCATAACTCCTGCAAGATAGTTAAGTTCATCAAGATCGTCATCATTTGATTCTTCGGTAGCTGCAGGCGGTTTGCTCTGGTCATTAAGGTTATCTTCGCCGTATTTGCCATAATACTTCCCATAATATTTGCCATAGTACTTGCCATAATAATGACCGTAGTTTCCGTAATAGCCTTTTCCGCTGATATCTACCTTATTAAGAACAACCCCAAGGATTTTAGCGCCTGCCTTATCAAGCTGGTCTTTTACCCTCTGAGCAAACCTGTAGCTGATAGCATTGCTCTCTATTACCATTACCGTGCCGTCGCACTGCTTTGCCACAACTGCCGCATCAATAACGCTTCCAAGAGGTGGTGTGTCAATAATAATATATTCAAAGACCTGCTTCATATTCTCAAGTGCTTTTCCAAAAATCCTGCCTCCCAAAAGTTCGCTTGGGTTTGGCGGGACAGGACCACTGAAAATCACATAGAGATTTGGCGTATCCGTCTCGCAAATAACGCTTGATAATCTTTCTCTTCCTACAAGACAATGTGTGAGTCCAAGTCGTACAGAACCGGTTTTATATCTTCCGACAAGTACAGATTTTCTCATATCGGCATCCACCAGAATAGTCTTTTTACCTGCCTCGGCAAACGCTCTTGCAAGTGCCATTGCTACAGTTGTTTTACCTTCTCCCGGAGTACAACTTGTCACTGAAACCACTTTTACATTCTGACCACTGAATTCAATGTTACTTCGAAGCGTCTTGTATGCTTCTTTTATCTGATAATTATTCTCAGACTGACTGAAATGTATTTTTGCGTTCTGCATATGCTCCCCGCTCCACTTATGTCATGATTTGTTTTTCTTCTTTTTCTTGCCGTTTTCATCTGTCATTAAAGGAATGAGAGCCAAAGTACTTACGCCCAGATACCTCTCTATATCATCATTGCTCTTAATGGTATCGTCCAAAAGATATCCAAGTATTGCAAAAAATGCCACGACCACAGCTCCTGCAAGGCCGGATATAACAGTCCATTTAGCAACGCTCGGGCTCGCTTTATCTGTCGGAACATTTGCTGTCTCAGCGATGTTAATGGCATCAATATCCATAACGTCGGTGATATGTTCACTGGCAACCTCTCGAATGCAGTTTGCTATCTTCATTGCCATGAGCGGATCCTTGTCTTTTACAGTTATGGCTACTATTCTCGTATCTGACGGGGTATCCACCCTAAGGACATCATAGAGATCCTCATATTCCACATCTGTCAGATGAACTCTCTGAATGACCTCTTCAAGCACTCGCCTGGATTTTATAAGCTCTGCATAATCCTGAGTGAGCTGTGTGGAAATCTGAACATCAGAATATGTAACCGTCTGATTTTCCTCTTTATTTAAAATATAAATCTTTGTTGTTGACTCATATTTCGGAGGAATGACAAATTTACTCACAAACAGCCCTGAAAGTGCAAAAAATATTCCGGCACTGATTATCAGAAACGCTCTACCGAGTAATACCGAAAAAAGCTCGCCTAAGTTAATTTCAAGAACATCATCTTTGTTTCCCATCAGACTCCCCTAATAAAATAATCGTCAGATAAATATTTATTCTTTAGCGTTTTATCGTATATTTATATCTTTAATATTTTATCGCTGTAAACGCATGTCCTTATATTATTTCTTTATTTATGATACTCATCGGGTTTGAAAAAAAAATTCTGTCAGAATAATCATCTCCGAATTTTCGTGCCACATAGTCTCTGCAATCTGAAATTTCCGGAGCTCTTTTATGACAATCATGAGCATCCGTTGCCACAAAGTTGACCAGCCTCTTTTTCAAAAGTTTTTTTGTAAAATGAGAAATTCCAAATCCATATTTGCCCATTATACTAGAGGCATTTACCTGTATATATGCGCCCATTTCAGCAAGTTCTTCTACATAAACCGGATGAGACAACACATCACTGTATCTTTCAACATGAGCAATTATCGGAAAAAAGCCTGCAGATTGAACCTGATATATCGCATTATGAATTGATTTATACGTATTTGTCGGATGAAATTCCACCAGAACATATTCAGAATCTGCCATAGCGGAAATTTTGCCTTCTTCAAGTTCTCTCATAGTCTCATCGCTATAGTATATTTCATTTCCGGAATAAAGCTTTATTCCAAGGTTTTCTTTATCAGCAAGCTCCTGCAGCTTTAAAGTATATTCCTTATTGTGTGAAGGACTTACATTATGATGCATAGGTTTATGATGCGGAGTTAATATTATGCGCTCAATTCCGTTTTTCTTAGCAATCCTGAGCATTTCCATGCTGGTATTAACATCCGGTGAACCATCATCCACTCCAGGCATAATGTGACAGTGTATATCAATAGATGCTCTCATAAGCCTCCATATTTTGAGTTATTGATCACCCTCCTGCAAAAAAATGTCCGGCGGGCTTATCTTTACATCATTTCATAAAAATATTTATGGAATTACAAAATAATTATACACCCTTAAAATGTACTCTTTCAACTCGATTGTAGCTTTACCTTATGAGGGAAATATAGTTGGTTACAATTCAGTTGTCAGCCAATATATGAGTGGACATAAATGCTTATTTTCGTCTGCGTCGTAATTCATATAGATTCAAATACAAGAACAAGCTTCATTTCAACGTTGTTCAAAGCATTCAGCTTGTTCTTGTATTTT
>JAFSQI010000092.1 GCA_017446685.1 Butyrivibrio sp. | reverse complement strand
ATTATACTCAAAAGAAGCTTGCCGTCAACAAAAAAGGGCGCTACCTTATTAGGAAACGCCCTCTCGATGAACTAGATTTATTCTAAAAATCGTCTTCTAAATCGTATTCGTCTAATATGTTCACAGTCTCGACATCCAAGAATACTTTTACAGAAATTTCGTTCTTAATCTCTTTTCTGCGGTTTCCTTCAGGTGAAATCTTGAAAGTCACATGTGGATAAAATAGCGTAAAATCAAGGATTTTCAGCAATCTGCTCGACATAGCAAAATCACAGTCTCCACATGCCTTGAGTGGGCAAAAAAGATGTCGCACCCCACTGGTATCCCCTTGGCGGAAGCCCATATTTCTGAAACAGTCGCCTGGATAGGCTATTTTTCATTGATTTGGTGCCTGCTTTTGCGTTACAATCCAAGTAATTGTAAGCAATAAAGCCTTCAAAAGCATGTTGTCCTCTTGAAGGCTTTATTCGGTACAACTTTAAAATTGGTTTACTTATCTTTATCTTCCTCTCTAAGATACTTAACTAGCCCCGGATAATTGCTTATCCTTACAGTTCGGATCAATTAGAATTAGCCGAAAACGGCGGCGAAGAAACGAACCACCGAGAAGCACCGCCGCATTGCCGAGCTTGATACCCTCATTGAACGACTGTATGCGGACCGGAAAAGGCGCGGTTGACCGCCTTGCCCTCAAAGGCTTAGGGGCATATCAACTATATATTGGGGCCGAGTGCCGTTACTTTAACACCGCCGCTAGCCATGAGCTTATGCTTCCTTTAGGACACTGTCCCAACAGACACTTTTTAAAGTATGCTGCACTAATCCTTATTTTTCACAGCATAGCGCAATGACAGACAGCCATGTTCTGCATTCTCTGTTCCCTGCAATTCCAAATTAACTTTTTCAGATAACAGAAGGTTATCAAATAGTTGTTTTTCTTTATTACCTACAAAACATGGTGATATCACAAGACTGATTTCATCAATAAGTCCGTTTTCTAATAATTTGTTGGTTAATCCACCGCCACTGTCTGTCCGCATGTATTTACACCCATATTGCTCATGCAGGATCTGAAAGGCTTTTTCATAGTCCACATGATCATTTCCTGACACAATATATGGGTAATGCCTTTCCTCCAAATAATTCAAATATTCCTTCGGAGTGGCAGTTGATACCAGAATGACAATTTCCTTCAGATATCCAAGATTTCTTAAGCAATGAAGACTTCTCAAGATACCTCTGCTGTCAGGTATGACTCCTATTGGTCTGGGGTCCTCCGGGCTTGTTATGATTTTCTCAAAATCAGCCTCTGTTTCAGCAGGATATTTTTCAAATGCAGTAAAAACAGTATTGGACCCAAACAGCACCGCATCCGAATGAATTCCCCCGGCAACCTGGTAGTAAACTTCCGGATTATCAAAGCCTTTAATGCGGCCATCAAGGCTAATTTGTGTGTGCATAATTATCTTTGGTTTCATATTTTTCAATCCTCCTTTTTGATAGTAGAATATCATAATACACTGACAGCTGTATGTCAGCAGGGGATATGAAACCTTACAAAAAATACATAACAGACCAATCGCTTTCTCTAAATCAAGTTTAGGCAGTGATTCGTAATTTGTGCCAGGTGTTTACGGGTTATGCATTTTAATTCATCAGGTTGGACTATTTCAATGCCTGATCCATATTCAATCAGCTGCTTGCTCAATATCTCAAAGGAATCTGTCTGGAATTCGATTTCCATTTTACTTCCCAAATCGGTTTCTTCAAGGAAGCCGAGAGAATACCTGTTCTTGATAGAATTGTATGTCTCCCCTTTTTCAGCTCTAAGAATTACATTATATAGTTTTTTATATGAAAGCATTTGTTTTAATATTTGTTCCAAAGAACCATCATGGCTTTGACAGAGCTCTTCTTCTATGCAAATGCTTTTAATCCGATCCACACGAAAATTCCTATATTCATTTCTTAGCCTGCAAAACCGATTAAGTACCAGTTCTGTTCATAAAACCCCAGTGATATAGGCTCTATCATTCTGCTTTCCGGTTCTTGCCCTCCTGATGCAGGATATTGAATTGATATTACCCTTTTATTGCAGATTGCAGTCTGAATTGCTGCAATAACGTTATCCGCCAATGTATTTTTCTGTCCAGATGTGCTGTACACGTTAATACTGTTCTCCAACTCCTGTGCATAGTTTTTTTCACCATGCTTCAAAATAGATTTGATTTTATACATAGCTGAATCAAAATCCTTTATAAATGATTCATCTCCATGGCAATTTAAAAATTTCCCTGCTGTAATCAATGCACCCACTTCCGCCGCTGTAAACATTACCGGCGGAAGTAGGAAGCCCTCTACAAGAAAATATCCTTTTCCGGCCTCAGATCCAATTGGTATTCCGGCTTCTTCAAGTGTCCGGATATCTCTGTAAACTGTCCTTAAGCTTATATTAAATCGCTGTGCAATTTCTTTGGCAGGAATTATTTTTTTTGATTGCAGCTGAATAAGAATAGAGGTTACTCTGTTAATCCTGTTCAAATTTTATTCCTCCTCTGTGACTTCCATAAAAAGTATATCCTATGCGTTCTTAAGCTAGCTGCTGTTAGTGCTTCTCATTGCACCCTGGTTATAAAAGCCATACTCACAAACCTCTTCACCAAAACTCTTTACATCTCTAATATAGAACTCTATCTAGCGAACTTTTAGAAAAGATATAAAACATCAGAGTATGGACAGTTGCGGATGTACTTCAGAAAAGATTAGATGTCTAAAAAGCTTGTAGTTAAAGCTTTTTAGACATCTAAATCTAGGTACTAAAACAATTCATCCAGTAAAATATAATATTTTATTTTCTCCCAATCAGGCTTGATCCCCAGTAAGTCAAAAAATAGCTCGACATACTGTTCTTCCCCGATATCCTCCCTGATCGACCGGACGCAGAAGGCAATGTCATACCACTTGTCCGCCCTGCCGCTTCTCCCAAGATCAATAAAGCCACTTACTTTGCCATCTTTCACAAAGATGTTGCTGTCTCCCAGGTCGCCGTGGGAAAAGACAAGTTCCTCTTCGGGCTTTTCCGTCTTTAAAAAATCATACAGCTCGCGCGGATCTTTAAATGGAGTGTCTTCTTCCCAGTTTTCGCAATCCACATCGGCCAGATCGTTATTCAGTAAGTAATCCAATTCGGCTAAGCGGCTGTCTAAGCTATTCGTATAGGGACAATCCGATATGTCGATGGAGTGAAAGAGCCTGATGCACTCCGCATACAGCTCGATAATCTTTTCAGGGCTTTGTTCATCTTCATACTCTTCCGAGCAAAGGACGCCATCGGCCTCACTCATGAGCAGATTGCTCCAGCCATCATGCCGTTCAAAGTGCAGGACCTTTGGAACAGGCAGCTTTCCTTCCAGCCATAGCATCATGTCCTTTTCCCGTTCCACATCATAGGTGGTCCCTTTATACCGGCTGTCCGTCATTTTTAAATATAGGTTTTCATTTTCTCCCACCAGCTTATATACCTTAGCAGGAGACATTCCTTCCGTATCTTTTACGCAGCGGTATTTTTCGATCAGTTTTTTCAATTCCGGTGATATTCTCATTTTAGCCATTTATTATTTCCTTCCTCTTTTCTACAGTATTT
>JAFSQI010000091.1 GCA_017446685.1 Butyrivibrio sp. | reverse complement strand
TACGAGGTTAGATAGGCACAAGGTGTAAGCATGGTAACGTGTTCAGCTGATGTGTACTAATAGGTCGAGGGCTTATCCAAGAAAAAGATGTATAGAGATTGAAGAAGGAAAAGATGGTTCAGTGTTCGGTTTTGAAGGTACAAAGATTTAATTAGCTTTATAATATATATTTATTTAAAGTTTCGAATGGGATCTTAGCTCAGCTGGGAGAGCATCTGCCTTACAAGCAGAGGGTCACAGGTTCGAGCCCTGTAGGTCCCACTGATTATCAATAACACAATTCGTGTGTAAGCCGATGTGGCTCAATTGGCAGAGCAGCTGATTTGTAATCAGCAGGTTAACGGTTCGAGTCCGCTCATCGGCTTTTTTACATGGATGGCTTCCCGAGTGGCCAAAGGGGACAGACTGTAAATCTGCTGCAAATTGCTTCGGTGGTTCGAATCCACCGCCATCCATTTTACATACAAGGAATGTAACAGTTATAGAGAAATCTATAGCTGTATTTTTTTTGAAAAATAAGGAAAATAAAAACAGGCTGTGGGAAGCAGCCTGTTTTCGACAGGAAAACCTGTCTTTGTTAGAGGTTTTTATAAAGGAAATACGTTATGGCGAACGTAAATCGGCTTATAAATGTCAGATCCGCATCTGATGTGATAATAATATATGAAATGTAAAAAAAGTGTAAGTGCTTACATCGTACAAAAAGTGGAAAATTTTGTACATGGGAAATATTAAGGCTTTTACAAATTATAAGGACTACTTACGTTCAGTATTTTCAAGATTTTTTAAATGTAAGCCCTTTCATTAAGGCATAAATTCATTTATGATTTATGCATGAAAAAAAGTTTTATGTCATAATATTATTAGTTTTTTTGAATATAAATAGATGACATAGCGTTTGAAACTGTAATGAATGGAGGGACGTATGAGCGATAAAAATTTTGATCTTTTAACACTCGGAGAGATAATGCTTCGATTGTCACCACCAAATTATGAACGTATGACAAGAGGAGATATTTTTGATAAAAGAGCAGGAGGATCTGAACTTAACGTCGCATCAGGTGTTGCTCTTTTAGGGCTTAGGACAGGTGTTATATCCAGGCTTCCACAGAACGCACTAGGAACATTTATTAAGAATAGAATCAGATTTGAAGGCGTGTCTGATGATTACCTTATTTATGATGAATCTGAAGATGCAAGGCTTGGAATATATTATTACGAAAATGGTGCTGCTCCAAGAAAACCTTCGATTGTATATGACAGAAAGAATTCATCCATGACAAGAATATCTTTGGATGAAGTTCCTGAAGACGTATATACTTCTACGAGAATGTTTCATACAAGTGGGATAACGTTGGCGCTAAACAAGAATACTTGTGAAGTAACCACTGAAATGATAAAGAAATTCAAAGAAGGTGGAGCACTTGTTTCATTTGACTGTAATTATAGAGCAAATCTTTGGAGTGAAGAAGATGCAAGAGCAGCAATAAAAAATATTCTTCCATACGTTGATATTCTATTTGTTTCAGAAGAAACTTCAAGACGTATGATGCAGAAGGAAGGCAATCTAGAGGATATAATGAGAAGCTATACAAAAGAATATCCAGTTAAGGTTGTATGTACGACTCAAAGACAAGTAATCAGTCCTAGAAAACATAATTTTACATCAACAATATATGATGCAGAAAAAGATAAATTCTACACTGAGGAACCATATAAGGATATTGATGTAATTGACAGAATTGGCTCCGGTGATGCATATGTTTCGGGAGTACTTTATGGACTTCTTAAGTATAATGATGTTGAAAAGGCTCTGGAATATGGAAATGCAACTTCCAGTGTAAAAAATACTATACCTGGAGATCTACCGGCAAGTGATCTTAGAGAAATTGATGGAATAATAAAGAATCATAAGTCAGTAGGACCAACAAGTGAATTAAACAGATAATAAACTTGACAATTAGGCAAAAGATAAATAAAATCATCTTTAAATATATAAACAACGTTGAAGAGGATTAGTAACTGTGGATGCGTTTCAGAGAGAGAGTCGAAGGTGCGAGGCTTTTACGATAAAACAGTGAACCTGCCTTGGAGTTCTGTGTGATAATGATGTTTTATACAAAATAAAACATTGAGTAAGCATAGCGTTTCCCGCGTTAAGGGTGTGAAATTGAGTGAAATCTGATTATTCAGATTTAAATAGGGTGGTACCGCCGAGAGCCTTCGGTCCCTGTGTGGGATTTGAAGGCTCTTTTTATTTTATAAAAGCTTTTTTATCCTGATTTACTCAAAAGAAAAGGAGAAAAGAAAATGGCAGATAACAAGAAACTTGTAGCTGAAATTACTTCGATGGATGAAGACTTTACACAATGGTACACAGATGTATGTATCAAAGCTGACCTGGTCAGTTATTCCAATATTAAAGGATGCATGGTAATTAAGCCAGCTGGATATGCAATATGGGAACTTATTCAGAAACATCTTGATGCAAGATTTAAGGCAACCGGGGTTCAGAATGCATATCTTCCTATGTTTATTCCTGAGTCACTTCTTCAGAAAGAAAAAGATCATGTTGAAGGATTTGCACCAGAAGTTGCATGGGTAACACATGGAGGTTTGGAACCATTAACAGAGAGATATTGTGTTAGACCGACATCAGAGACTCTTTTCTGCGATTATTACAAGGGAGAGATACATTCATATAAGGATCTTCCACAGGTACTTAATCAGTGGTGCAGTGTTGTTCGTTGGGAAAAAGAGACAAGACCTTTCCTTAGAAGCCGTGAATTCTTGTGGCAGGAAGGACATACAGCACATGCTACATTTGAGGAAGCAGAAGAGAGAACACAGCAAATGCTTAATGTATATGCTGATTTTCTTGAGAATGACATGGCTATTCCTGTAATTAAAGGTCAGAAGACAGAAAAAGAGAAGTTTGCCGGAGCAGAAGCTACTTATACAGTTGAGGCGCTCATGCATGATGGAAGAGCACTTCAGAGCGCAACAAGCCATAATTTTGGAGATGGTTTTGCTAAGGCATTTGGAATACAATATGCCGGAAAAGATAATAAACTTCACTATGTAAATCAGACATCATGGGGACTTACAACACGTACAATAGGTGCGATGATCATGGTTCACGGAGACAATTCAGGTCTTGTAGTACCGCCTAAGATTGCTCCTATTCAGGTAGTAGTAATTCCTATCCAGCAGAAGAAGGAGGGCGTTCTTGATGCTGCTTATGATATCGCAAAGAGCCTTTCTGATTACAGAGTAAAAACTGATGATACAGACAGAACACCCGGATTTAAATTTGCTGAACAGGAGATGAGAGGAATTCCGGTTCGTATTGAAATCGGACCAAAAGATCTTGAAGCAGGAAAGTGTGTACTTGTAAGACGTGATACAAGAGAAAAGATTGAGTGCGCTATAAGCGAAGTTCCGTCAAAGGTTGGTGAACTTCTTGATCAGATTCAGAAAGATATGTTCGACAGAGCAAAGAAGCATCTTGAGGCACATACTTTTGCAGCTCATAACAAGCAGGAATTTGAAGAAGCCTTTAAGGAGACAAAGGGATTTGTAAAAGCAATGTGGTGCGGATGTCGCGAATGTGAAGACAAGATTAAAGAGGATTACAATGTAACAAGTCGTTGTATTCCATTTGAGCAGGAGAATCTTTCTGAAACCTGTGTAGTATGTGGACAACCTGCCAAGAAGATGGTTTATTGGGGAAGAGCATACTAATTTTTTGTTCAATGTAAACTGTGAATTAAAAAGAATATGTTGTAATACAATAATATAAAAAAGCCATAAAAGTGTTTTAAATTTCAACACTTTTATGGCTTTCTTATATTATAGGATTCATAAAAGATGAAAAAACTCAGAGATGAGTTTCGCACTTGCACGGTAGGAAGTTTATGCAAAAATGTTGTTGCGCTCGGCGAAAGAATGTCGCGAGGAAACATAGGATGGTTCAGAAATCGAATATCAATTATTCAACGTGTTGATAGATGGCTGTAATATTTTCTTTTATACTCGTACATTCTTGAATCAGCCAGCATAAAAACGGAGTGAGGATCAGTCTTATCTGCTTCCATACTAAAAGCATATCCGTAGGAAACGCTGTGGTTAGCTTCGGGATCATCCTTGTCAAGTTGCAAGAGTTCTCGGTCAAGTTCTTCCAACATAGCATCAAGAACTGTGGATGTAATATCTGTAAATACAACAAGAAATTCATCTCCACCAACTCTATAACAAAAACCTTTTGAGCTAAAAATATCAATCAAGCATTTTGAGAAGGATTTAAGAAGTTTATCTCCGGCAGGGTGTCCAGCATTGTCATTAACCTCTTTTAGTCCATTTAAATCAAGACTAAGTAAACAGTAGTCATGACCTGATTTTTTTAATTCATCGAGTTTGGTATCACAGCTTGCCCTGTTTGGAACGCCTGTGAGATTATCAATATAAGCAATTTGTGTAAGTGAAGCATATTCTTTTCTTTGTGCGAAGGAACGCGTCATAAAAATAAAGTGGTTTAATAAATGAGATATGACAAAGAAAAGACATCCTGATGGTACAAGAATGCGCATAATAATATTTTGTCTATAATCTACAAGTTTTGAGGATAAAGAAATCAGCGCATATGAAATAAGTGATACGCACAAGACATTTAAACCTGCCATAAGAGTTATATGTGAAGAGTTTCTGTTTTTCTGAGAGATATCCATGATGTCATATAGTATCAAAATAAGAAATGAAAAAATAGACATGAGGTAATAAGGCTTCTGAAAGTGATTAATGTGTACAATGTTAAAACAGTGAAGAAAAATGAATACTAATGCAAAAACAAATGAAGCCGCAGCTAAAAATAGTACTACAGTATTATTGCCTCTTTTATGCAGACTAATTAGCAGTAGCAACAAAAGGGGTAGTATCAAATACATTGAAAAATATTCGATAGAGGTTGCTACAGAAGAAACAACGGCAAAATCAAATGCGTTATAGGCTGTTATCATCCAAAGTCCCAGTACAATGCACAGCATTGCGGATATAACCTGCGGAGCAACGCCGGAAGTCTTTATATAGAAAAGTAATGAAATGTTTAAAAATGCTATGCCAAAAAGTATAAGGAACAGGGCAGTAAATGCAGAAAACAAGACTTTGTGCATTATATAACGATAAAGATCATCGTAATTACCGATAATTGGAGTGTATACATCAGCCTTAGTATCGTTCTCATTTACAAAAAGCTTGATCGATAGTTTTTTTCCTTTGTAATCATAAGGAAGTTTAACTGAGTTGTAGGTGATACCGATAAAAGTGTTATTATCAAGTTCCTTAGTACCTGATTGGGATATCAGTTCACCATCAAGATATAGTTTATAAGCGCAAAACTGCGTCTTAAAGAGTAGATAGGGAAAAGGAACATCTACATAGTTTAGTGGCTTTTCGAAATTAAGAGTAATTGTATCACCCTTTGAAAAAGCAGAGCCGACCTGACTGCTCATATGCTCCAGATTTGTATTAATATACTGCTCATTTCTGTAGATAACTGTCCATCCTTTTTCTAAATGAATAATCGGATATTCTGCAGTGAAATTGAATAACTGAATAATGCTTCCAATAACAATAATAAGAATACCGATTGCAAAACCAATGAAACTCAGAGCTTTTTTCATCTTAGAGTACCTCCTTGTTTTCATTGTGATGTTCTCGCTTCATTTCATACATTCTGTTATCTGCCAGCATATAAACCTCACTGGCAGAACCGCTGGGAACTTCGTAGCTGTAGGCATATCCATAAGAAGCAGAATATTTAAACATCTGCTCCTTGTTATTCCATTCATTTATCAATGAATACAGATCATGAATTCTTTTTGAGACATTAAATACTCTGTCTTCAAGTAAAATAACCAAAAATTCATCACCGCCCATTCTCCCAATAAGATTTGCATCCCAAAATGCATCGGATAGAATGGTAGCAAAGCCGGTAAGGAGACGATCCCCTTCATTGTGACCAAGAGTATCATTAACATGCTTTAATTTGTTAAGGTCGAGACTGATCATAGCATATGTGCCATGCTCTTCAGTAAGCATTTTCATCATCTGCTCACATCTTGTTCTGTTTGCCAGACCGGTGAGTGCATCAATATAAGCTAAATTAATGATGCGACTTTGCATAGAATCAATATTAGAGCTGTATATATTGTAAAAGAAATAGCTCACAAGGAGGCTTAGCACAAAAATAAGAGCTCCTGTTGTGAAACCGAAAAGATAATTACTATTTCTTCCTTTAACCAATCCATATTTTTCACAGTTATATCTAATTATATCAAGTATAGAGAACAGCATGAATATAATAAGACCGATTACGAAAATGTTCTCGGAGGAATATGCATGCGTGTTGCCGTTCTTTTTATGAATAAAATAATTTCTTAGGATCACAAAGATACTGGACAGTCAAAAGTTTAAATTTTTAAAATTTTTGACGACTTGATAGTTTTGCTGTACCTTGATAAACCCTCCGGTTATCCGGGTGGCATATCGTAACAGATTTGGCCGGTTATATCAGCGTTTCATGCTAATTTTTC
>JAFSQI010000090.1 GCA_017446685.1 Butyrivibrio sp. | reverse complement strand
CAGCCCATGTCTGAAAGGCTTTCAAGAATCTTTTCTGTATCCATCTTTTTTGCTCCTTCTGACTTCATAGTAAATCCTTGACCGGGTTTTCGCTAATGAATAAAATAAATATCATGATATTCGTTTTTGGAATAACATATAAATTGTCAGCTTTAGGGAGGTTTTCATGGAAATAAAAAATCTCAGATATTTTCTTGCAGTTGCAAGGGAAGAAAATATGTCAAAGGCCGCTGAGCAGCTTCATGTATCACAGCCTACTCTTTCAAAGACATTAAAAGCATTAGAGGATGAACTTGGAAAAAAATTATTTGTCAGGCACAGTTTTAGTATTTCGCTTACAGATGAGGGAATGCTTCTACGTGACCGGGCTCAGGATCTTGTTGCTATGTCAGATAAAATAGAACAGGAATTTAACTCTTTGGATGATATAACAGGTGGGGATATTTATTTTGGACTGGCTGAGAGCTATCAGATCAGATACCTTGCCAGAGAAATCTATAAGTTAAAAGAAAAATACCCCAATTTCACTTATCATATAACCAGCGGGGATACTGAGCAGGTTACTGAAAAGCTTGATAAGGGCATTTTAGACTTTGCTGTACTGTGTGAAACACCTGACAGCAATAAATATGAATATGTAAAATTTCCGGAAGCTGATGTATGGGGAGCAATCATGCCTTCATCGCATCCCCTCGCCAGGAAAAAATCCATCCGAGTCTCTGACCTGATAGGACAGCCTCTATTTGTCTCAGAACAAAGCTGGAACAATGAAATCAAAGCCTGGGCCAAAGACAGATTTAATGAACTTAGGCTCGAAGGTTCTTTCAGACTGTCCTATAACGGTTCTGTATTTGCAAGGGAAAACCTTGGAATCTTGCTCACTTTCAAGGACCTGATAAACACCGAAGGAACTGACATGGTATTTAAGCCTCTTTCACCGGAACTGAAATCAGAGCTATATCTCATTTGGAATAAGTATCAGACATTTACTCCTATTGCTGAAAAGTTTCTGGAGCAGATAAAAAAAGCCTTCAAGTAACTTGCGATTCAAACATAAAAATGGTTCAACAGGTTCCGAGAACATGTTTGTAAGCCAGCCCACTTTTTCATAAAGGATGCTGTAGCTTTTCCACTTTGATGGCATCAGCCACCGGCCTTTTCCTTGTTTTCATGATGCAAGTATAGTATGATTAGAAAAAAATATGTTGTTATAACCACATTTTTAAAACAAAGGAATGTTTTTATGTCTTGGGATAAGAATATGTTAAAAGATAACATCATCTTCACCGGGATGATGCCTGAAGAAATTGACCTTGCTCTTAAAGAGCTCTCTTCTGTAGAGAAAACATATACGAAAGATTCTATAATTTTACGTGCCGGTGATATTACAGACTCTTTAGGTCTTGTCATTTCAGGAAGTGTAACAATAGAAAGCAATGATGCATGGGGAAACCGCACTATTCTGAGCAATGTAGCAAAGGGTGGATTCTTTGCTGAGACCTATGCCCTGCTTGAGAACGAACCTCTCTTAGTAGATGTCAGAGCAAATGAAAACTGCCTAATCCTCTTTTTTAAGGTCGGCAGTTTAAAAAAGCTAAAATCAAATATGAACTTATGGAGCTTTAAGCTGATATCAAATCTTCTCATGATATCAGCTAACAAAAATCTGCACTTATCCGGGAGAAGTTTTCATACATCTCCAAAGACAATCCGCGGACGTGTTATGGCTTACCTGAATTCCGTATCCCTGAAAAAGGGCAGCAACGAATTTGACATCCCTTT
>JAFSQI010000089.1 GCA_017446685.1 Butyrivibrio sp. | reverse complement strand
GGAAAAGCTTTGTATTTATCAAGCTCATCAATCGGGAGCCAATACATATTTTCCTTTACCCCTTGGGTATAACTATCACTATAAAGTTCCTGAGTTCCCTTTGATTTCATCAGGAAATACATCGCAATCTCATGACAATCCATTCCCTTTAATGCCCCTTGGTTTTCATTAAAGAAGTTTTCGTGAATCACCGCAAGATGATCTATCTCATAAGCAACGCCGGTTTCTTCATACACTTCTCTTTTAACAGCATCTTCAGCGGTTTCTCCCATATGCACAGCCCCACCAATAGAGTAGTAATAATCATCCTTCTCGTTCCCCGCAAAAAGAACACATCCATTCTCAACAATAATGGCCGCTGCGCGATATCTAAACCATTTATTGTCATTGGTAAATCCACAATCATACTCCATTTCAATCGTCTCCTTTATCCTAAATCTGTGGAATATTAGCCAATTCCTGCAGTTTCTTTCTAAGCACTTGGCATGTCATACGATACCACCATCTCTGATGACAAAATGCTCCCCCATTAATTCTTCCTTACCATCTTCAGAATATAGATAACTTCCGTCAGGGATTGCAATAAAAGTATGGCCCATGCTATCCGGATACGTAATATCTTCAAAAAGTCTTTTGCCATCTAAGCAACTGTCTTTTGTATCTTGGTAATGAGGAAGCAATCAGTCTGATTGCTTCCTCATAAATCTAAATTATATTTTAGTACTATGTCACCACAAACTCTGTAAGTGTTGCTTTAACTTAGCGAAAGGATTATTTTTATAATCACGTTTTTATGAGATTTTCCAATGTATCAAATAATACTGCCGGTTCCACTGGTTTACTGAGGTGCGCATTAAGTCCTGCCTGAAGGCTTTGCTGTACATCCTCGTCAAAGGCATTCGCTGTCAGAGCAATGACCGGTATTGTAGCACTGTCGCTCCTTCCTGATGCTCTGATATTTCTGGTGGCTGTAAGTCCATCCATCTCAGGCATTCGCATATCCATTAGAATTGCATCATAATATCCCTCAGGCTTATCCATGTACAAATCAAGTGCTTCTCTTCCGTTTGCAGCATGATCAACCTCTATCTTTCTCATGGACAGAATCTTCATCATAATCTGGGCATTTACTTCAATATCCTCAGCCAAAATCAGATGTCTCCCCTCCAGATTCGCTTTATTATGGTTCTTTTCAGAGGCAATTTTTTTCTTTTTTAATACATTCTTAAACTCGGTAAAAAGATTCTCGGTAAAAAGAGGCTTGGCTATAAAGCTGTCAACGCCTGCAGAAGTAGCCTCTTCATATATATCATCCCAGCTATAGGCTGTCAGAATTATTACCGCAGTATCTGCTCCGATCATAGAGCGTATGTTTTTGGTGGTCTCTACTCCATCCATCTCCGGCATCTGCCAGTCAACTATAATCAGATTGTAAGGCTCCTGCCTTGCCTGAGAAAGCCTTACCATATCAAGCGCCTGGCTTCCTGACACTGCAGACTCTGCTTCGATTCCTGCCTGATTCATAACAAGCTTTGCCTGGTCGCAGGCAAGAGGATCATCATCTATTATCAAAACCTTCATATCCTCCGGATGAATATCAAAATCATCACCGTCATCCGAGAGCTTTCTGTCAGAATCCTTAAGAGTTACATTTACTGTGAAGGTTGTACCGACATTCTTTTCACTCTCTACAGTTATCTCTCCGTTCATCATCTCGACAATTCTCTTTGTGATTGCCATACCAAGGCCAGAGCTGCCGTATTTGTTAGTAGTCCCTGAATTTTCCTGACTGAAGGCATCAAAGATTTGAGGCAGATAATCTTTGCTCATTCCGATTCCTGTATCCTTTATCCTGAACTGGAGTACGGACCTGTCTCCAAATCCGCCTGTCTTTTCCACGGCAAATTCCACATTTCCGCCTTCAGGAGTGAACTTTACTGCATTTCCAAGTATATTAATAAGCACCTGCCTCAGCTTTACATCATCACCAATATAATAATCACACAATTGTCCTTTTATGTGGCAATTGTACTCAAGCCCTTTTTCCTGACACTGACCGCTGAATATTACATTTATCTGTTCAATAAGCTTGGAAAAAGCAAACTCTTCATTCTTTAACACCATTCGTCCGGATTCAATCCTTGACATATCGAGAATGTCATTTATCAGACTAAGAAGATGCTGTGCGCTGCTTCCAATCTTTTCCAGATAGTCTTTTGTAGTTTCGGAAATATCCGGCTCATTGAGAGCAAGGGAGTCCAGTCCTATAATCGCATTCATTGGCGTGCGTATCTCATGACTCATGCTTGATAAAAATACAGTCTTTGCCCTGCTTGCCTCTTCAGCAGTCTTAAGGGCATCGGAAAGAGCCTGATTTTTGGCAAGGGAATCCCGCATCTCCTCGTCGATATCCGTAAATCCGACACCTATTGAATTTACCAAATCCGTATCCTTTGAGGAGCCGGTTTTGGCATCAGCCATACGGAGCATCTCATAGCTCTCGTTACCATCTTTGATTACAAGATATCTGTACGCTATAATTGCGCTTTCCTTAAGTCCCTTTCGAATATTCTCAGGTTTAATGAATTCAAGAAACTGCTCCCTGTAATCCTCCGAAACATACTTGTTTGCATATTCGGTGAAACCTTCCGAGAAAGAAAACACATCATCCTTGCTGATATTATCATTCACATCATCATTGCTGAAACACGTTGCTGTATCTTTGCTTAAATTGACATAATATACACTCCTGTAATCTGATGCCAGGGCATTTATCATTCTGTCAAGTCTCGCCCTTTGTTTCTCCTGTTCAATCAGTTCATCCTGCAGGGCAATCCGCTCTTCCAGCTCCTGCTGCATGACCTCCGACGTTTCTTTTTCAAGGATAAGTTTGGCAGCTTTCCTTGTCTGAATAAGCATCATGGAAAATACACCGACGAGAACAAGCGTCGTAAGAAATGCCAGCATAAGACTTCTTAGTATGATTCCCTCAGATATTTCATCAATCTGCTGACTTATAACGCTTTCTCTTATAAGATATGTCAGCATCCAGTTTGTTTTATGCACAGGTACATAGTACAAGGTCTCCTGAATGCCGTTATAGGTAAAAGAAACTACTCCTGTCCGTCCGTTTTCAAAGTTTTCTTTAACAGATCCAAAATTATCGCCTTCTTCAAAATCAGCATTTTTAAGAGCTGCCAGAAGGTTGTCCTCACGTGCTAGCCCTCCAAGTACCATATTGGTGAGCGAATATCCGTCAGGAGTGTAAATATTGCAGAAAGTTACATTGTTGGAACCTGATTCAAATGAGAGATTTTCCAGCATGCTCTCCATGTCAATCTCCATGAAACAGGCAACAAGATAGTGCCCCTCATAGGGCAGGCGATCTGTAGGCACTGCAATGACAACCTTTGTATTGTCACCATCCTCGCCCTTTAGTGAGACCTCGGGACCTGTGATTGATTCATAATCAAACCGGTACTGGTCTATATCCGTTCTTGTTCCCCTTGAGGTATATATAAGACCGTTTTCATCTATAAAGGCAAATTTCTCAAGCCCATAAAGCTGCTTCATTCTAAGCTGGTATTCCTGAAGATTCTCTTTGCTGGAAAGATCATTTGGCGTCATAAGACCAATTGCCACATCAAGATCACTGATATAGTCATTCAATGTTGATGCCACAACCTGTTCTCTTCTGCCTGCCAGCTCTTCAAGATATAAAATGCTTACATTTCTGACAGCCTTCTTTGTGCCGGAGCTTGCACTTTTACCTGTCCATATGGTCCCCAAAACCATAATTGCAACTACTGCGGCACTTCCAATTATAGCCAGCGCCATAATCTTTTTTGTATTTGCACCCTTCATATTTTGCCTCCGGTTCATTTTGTACCTATTCTACAACATTCCGGGCGGCAAGTAGAGTTTATTATGTAAAAAAACCGCCCTCTCTTCTGGATCATGTTCTCATATGGTTTTCTAACGCAAAATATCCCTACTTATAATATTATCATTTTAGTGATGCAAATATTATGTTTTTTTAGAATTTAACTGCCGGCAATTTGTACTTTCTTTCATAGTAATCAACTGCCTGCTCAAAGTTCTCGGACTTCTCTGCCTTCAGCGTCTCAATGTATTCATGCGCCTCATACATATCATCATTAACTTCTATTATTCCGACTGCTATATTGCTGCAATGATCTGCAATTCTCTCGTAGTCCGTTCCGATGTCACTAAGGTCAAAGCCCTGCTCTATTGTACATTTCCCTTTTCTGAGTCTTCTGATATGGCGGCGCTTAACTTCCATATTGATTCCGTCAATGGTTTCTTCCAGCGGCTCAATTGTCTTTGCAAGAGTTACATCCTGATTCTCAAAAGCCTTTATAGCCAGATCCATTATCTCTTTTACGGCAGATGCAAAGATATCCATCTCAGACTGCGCCTTTGGAGAAAACGTGCGTTGATTCTCAGACATTCCTTTTGCCTTTTGCATGATATTGAGGGCATGATCACTTATACGCTCATAGTCTGTTATGCAGTGAAGCAAAAGAGAAAGCGTATGGCTGTCGGTAACTGAAAGATGATGCGCATTTATCTTCATAAGATAAGTTCCGAGCTGATCTTCGTACTGATCAATCTTGCGCTCAAGATAATCAACTTCTCCTGCTGCCGCTTCATCATATTCAGTTATAAGAGCGATTGCCTTATCCAGTGATTCCTTTGACATATTTGCCATTGTGATAGCTGCAAGTCTCGCCTGCTCAAGCGCAAATGGAGGGTTGGACAAAAATCGAGGATCGAGTGTACGAATGCCTTCCTGCTCCTCCTGCTCTTTTTTCTCCTTATCATCAATAGGAATCGTCTTAAGTGCAAGTTTTACAAGGACTTCTGCAAATGGCAGCATAAGCGGTGTTGCAATAAGGTTTACAAGTGTATGTATCCCCGCAATTCCCACCATTCCGATTTTATCATTCATAAATTCAAAACTGAAAATCGCATTTAAAGTATAGAATATCGTCATAAAGGATACTGCCTTTATAACATTGAAATATAAATGCATAAGTGCTGTTCTTTTACCGTTTTTGTTGGCTCCAAGGGATGAAAGAATTGCTGTAATGCAGGTTCCCACCTCTGCTCCGATTACTACAGGTATTGCCATGCTGTACCTTACCTTGACAGAAAGAGATAATGCCTGAAGTACACCTATTGTTCCGGCAGAACTCTGGATTATCATTGTAAATGCAATACCTACAAGGAAACCAACAATCGGATTACTGAAGGTAGTAAGGAATGCTTTAAATGAGTCAACCTCCTTAAGCGGTGATACTGCACTTGACATCGATGTCATTCCAAACATCAGCACTGAGAATCCAAGCAGAATCGTACCAATATTTTTCTTTTTTTCGTCTTTGGAAAACATATAAAGACCGATACCTGCAAGTGCCAGGAATGGCGTAAAAGATGCAGGCTTTAACAGATTTATAATAAAGTTGTCGCTGCTGATTGCATTTAGCGAAAGAAGCCAGGCTGTAAAAGTAGTACCAAGGTTAGCACCAAGTATTACACTGACTGCCTGCTTTAAAGTCATGATTCCTGAATTAACAAGACCAACAACCATTACGGTTGAGGCTGACGAAGATTGTACCAGTGCAGTTACACCTACACCAAAAAGATAAGCAATAAACGGGTGCTTTGTCACGCTTGCGAGGACGCTCTCCAGCTTTCCTCCTGCCATTTTTGTAAGACCACCGCTCATTACATTCATTCCATAAAGGAACATGGCAAGTCCGCCAACTACACCTGCTACTAAGCTGAACATTTCAATTGAACTCATTTTTCCTCCGTATAGGTACCCTCCACTAAGAACATTCCCACGCTCTTTGTACCTATTTCTCTACATTCTCTTTGCACTACCGTTTTTATATTACAGTATTAACCTAAAAATATCTATAAAAATCGCATTATTTTCTTGAAATTAATTTTTATGTTTGTTTTTTTTTATTTCTTTTTAGTTCAATTGAATATCCATCTTTAAATACTTGCCATACTTTGCTTCGCTGAAATTCACCGTATCGGGACCACTGTATCCGTTACCATAAATATTTTCTTCCACTGTCACTTCCTCTATTTCCTTAAATCCAAGCTTTTTACATAAATTTATGGATATTTGATTTTCTTTTTTCACAAGGGTCTGAACCTTATCAAAATTCAAGACATCTCGCCCATATTCCAGAATTGCTTTACATGCCTCAAATGCATAGCCTTGTCTTTGATATTTTTTTCCTATCAAAAAACCTAGTTCTATTTCATCAAATCCATTTCTTATGGAATATCCGGCTCTTCCTATAACCGTATTGTCTGATGCCTTTACCAGTGTCCAGACTCCAAATCCCAAAAGTCCATATACTTTTTCAATGTAGTCTTTCTGATAACGTTTTTCATCCTCAGGATTTTCAAATAATCCTTCCATATACTGAGTCATTTCCGGTTCTTTATACAGTTTATAAAATTCATCAACATCATCAACTGTTGTCTCACGAATAATAAGCCTGTCAGTTTTTATAACTTCCCACGGCTCGTTTGCATATCTCTGATATACCTTTACAAAAGAATCTATATCTACTTCTTCTAATTCTGTAAAAACATATTTTACTTCAGTAAATTCATCATTTGTATTTTGCTTGTGCTGCACTCCTATACAGTAAAAACCACGCTTTGAAAGCTCTTTTGCCTTTTCAGGATTATCACACACCACTAGAATTTTTTCTTTAGAAATAGCAATGTTTCCATCTTCATTACTCACACAAGAACACTGTTCTAAATCATCTTCTAAATTTCCTTTTTCGTATGTCGCAATCCATTTATCCGATTCTTCACTTTGTATTTTTACTATAAAATTGTTCTCTTCAATATACGATGCAGTCCGCTCAAACTCCCCATATAGCTCACTGTCATTTATTGTGCTTTCTTTTAATATAAAAAGAATTTCTTTTAGCAAAACGGTTTTGCCTCCGGTTTTTTTCATGAAGTACTAATTTAATGATATCACAAAGTAAAAAAGTGGGCAGCCACTTATATGACTTCCCACCTTTATTTTTGAAAAAATTTACTGTTTTTCGTTTTCTTTTTTTCTTTTGCCAGCTAAAAGTAGTGTTATTACTATGCCTGCTGCAATCACTACAACAACCATTCTTGCAGTATCATTTGTCTCATCCTCAGTACTTGGTCTTCTTGCTCCGAGTACTTCCGGCAAATCAATACTACTTATTGTCTCTCTTCTGGCCCCTAACACTGCCTGATCAACCACAGGTACCGGAATAACAACAGATGCAACAGGTTCTGATTCTATTTCCGGCGTTAAAGATGTATCTGACTCTGTAACACTAGATGTCGGTGTAGAATCCACTGGTGTAGGTGTCGGATCTACCGGTGTTGGTGTCGGATCTACCGGCGTTGGTGTTGGATCTACCGGTGTTGGTGTCGGATCTACCGGCGTAGGTGTCGGATCTACCGGCACACTATCATCGTAAATTTCCAAAGTTCCAAGTTTCTCTATAGCAACAATATAGTTCGTTTTCTTAGCCGTACCCCACGACATATAATAACTGTTTTGACTGATTCCGACTTCAGTTTGTGAACCTGTCGCAACAGCTATTGCCGTCTCACCATCTACAAGTCCAGAAACTGTCGTTACTGAATTTGTAATTGCCGTTCCATCGTATTTTTTCTTTGCTGAACCAGTTGTTACACTAAGCTGCTTAGGAGATATTTTAAGCTTTAACAGGTTATTATCTGAAATCTTGAAAGAAACCTTTGGATATCGCACAGATTTTGATTCAAAATCTGTTGCTGCAATCACCTCTTCATATGCTATTATATTGCCTTTACTGTCAAGTTTTACATCCGTTCCCTTGACACCATCGCCAATGTAATTGATAGCCAGGTCATCTTTATTAATAGCTATTTCTCTACCTGCATTATCAAAATAATAAGCTCTTGAAACTATATAATCAGCATTTGTATATTCTTTACCATTATAAGTTTCTTCTTTAGTTGTTCCCTCTATTTCTACAGTTATCTGGGCAGCTTCATATTGCGCATAAAGAATATTACTCTTACTGTTTTTAATTCTATCAATATTATCAGCCGCTATTTCTGCACCAAGAGGTACTTCAAGACCAGTTCCGTCAGGCATTGTATTCCATGATGTCTGTATGTAACCTTTCTTTGTAAAAAGAGCTTCCTTTGCCTTTACACTATTATTGATTTTCAGATTATTATCTTCTTTTACCTGGCTCTGACCAAAATCAGCTCCTGCAACTTCAATATTAGGATCATAGATAATTGATGTAAGCTCATCAACACCACCTGGTTCGCTACTTTCCAGATATACTGCATTGGCCACAACATATCTTATTTCTTTACCATTCTCAACTCTAATTTCACCGGCATTGATTATTTTGTCTTCGATAGTAAATGCATCATTGGGGTAGAAAATGGTTCCATCATTTCCCTGAATTTCCCAACCGATAAATGTATAGTACTTCTTATTTTCTTCGTCATTTAAAATATGAGTTGGTGGTGCAGCAACAACCACTGCAGAATTTGTGGCATAGTTGTATTCTGGAATATATTCTTTCTCATTGCCCGCATAACTTCCATGTTCTCCTGCTTTAAATACAACCTTTGTATATCCCTGGCTGCGCCATAAAGCAACAAGATCTGTAAACTCAGTTACTCTTCCATATTTAAACTCATTATTGTTTTCTGTGTTGTAAAACCAGCCCACAAACTCATAGCCATCTTTTTTAATTCCTGTTAAAAGCTTATTGCGTTCTACATCCTGAGTTGACAATACATAAATACTTCTTGAAGAAAGATCTTCGTCCGCGCCACTTACATTATACTCAGCATCTTGTAAACCAGATATAAACTCACCTCCGTTTGGATGGAGTCTTATTTCATAAGTCACCGGTCTATAAATACCATATGCAACAACTCCTCCATCCGGCATCTGCATTGAAAAGTCAAATTTTGTTGTGCCTGTAGGATCTTTATACCATGCAAATGTATATCCCTGCTTTTCCTCAGGAGTATATCCTTCTTCCGCATATCTTTTTTCCTGAACATCAGTATTGTCTTCCAATACCTGCTCAAATGGTATATCTGTTACCTTTTCCTCTTTAACTTCTCCTGTTACAGGATCTGTTATTTTAAGAACAAGATCAAACTTATGTCTCTCATGAAGAATATATAGGTTATCATCTTTTGCCAACTTTGTTTTTGTATCACCTGTTCCTACAGAGTTTTTCTGTGAATCATAGCACTGATTCCAGTTTTCCCAATCGGTATTTGTGATACTTGATGCCTTTAAATATCTTACTACAGAAAAGGCATTATATTTATCGTAAAAATCAAAACCATCACCCGGTCCAATTCCTACATTCGTTGCCATAGACTCATCAATATCATAAGTTCCGTCAATATTCTGTTTGAAATGATAGAACTTATGACCAGATGTAGGATTAGCCTCACCATACATTGTCAGATCAAACAAAAGGGCATTCAAAAAAGTTACATGCGTACCTTTTGTTTTGCTTCCTTCATAACTAACATACCAACTATACTCATCCGGCCATTTGCTATCAGTAGTATCCAAAGTTTGTCCATATCCTTTGGTAATAGTTTTATATGTTGTCCATTCTCCATCCTTATATATTTTAAAGGTCAACGTGATCTTTTCACGCTGTTCATAGATATTTACAACAGTATTACCGGATGCATCTGCAATCGATGTATCTTTATTGACTACATTTCCAGCAGCATCGCTCTCTGTTTCTGTAATTGTATAGTAGCTTCCATTTGATTTGTCATATGTAAATCCCTTTGAAAAACTACTTATTACAATATCATCGTCACCTGCAGAAGTACTAATAGTAACTTTCCCGTTATCTTCCAATACACTTATTGTACTTCCCGCTGTTACTTCTTTTTCATAGCTGTTAGCATAATCATAATCATCTAAAGTTATATTCTGATGCCATTCAATAATTGTTATCTTTGTTTTATCTTTAGCCTGCCATACTGCATAAAGATATAGTTCCTTTTTCTCATTGTCTAAAGTTGCTACATCCTGAATCTGGGTATTTAATTCATCTTCAGTAAGCACTTTATTATCTGATGACTTTCCAAAAGACCAGCCTTTAAATTCATAGCCTGTTCTTTCAGGGACAGAAGCAACTCTATTTAATGCAGTTTTAAGTGTTTCGCCATTTTCTGCATATACAGGATCCGTGTATGTAGATCCACTTCCATTTCCATCAAATCTTATCCAATAAGCATCTACTACTGTTGCGTACAAGATCAGATTTCCCTGTGTTACATCAACTGTTTTTACAATGCTGTTTAAATCACCTTTTACAGTTGACCAACCTTTGAACTCTTTTCCTGCTCCGGCAGTTGCTTCTTCTGTTGTAACATCATAGTATTTGTCTTCTTCGTTTTCTACAGTTACTTTAATAACTTTTATAATCTCGCCATCTGAACCAACAAAAGTAATATAATATGATGTTCTGACAACCGGATATACATTGACCTCTGCATCCTGCTGTACATATCCTATTGTATATGTACTCTTTGGATTATCATCTGATGGTGAAAAAGCGATTTTATTATCTTCGCTTGTTGTATCGCCTTCTATATACCATCCCACAAACTCCTGATTATCTGAAATTTGGGGCATTCCGGGATTTAAAATAGTATCTCCCTGCTTTACTTTCTTTTCAAAGATTATTTCATTATCGGAGGAATCCTTTAAATCTTTGTAAAACCTGATTGTTGCAACTGATCTGCCATCATCCGAGTCATCGCTTGAATTGTCACCTTGTCCGGCAATAATAAAAATAGAAAATTGATTTACATCAAATTCTGCCGCTGTAGCAATTTGTGTATTATCAGAAGAATCATTGTTAACATCTTCTGTACTTACGTTAGCATTCTTTATCTCTTTTACGTCACCTGCATGCTCATGGAGGACTGTGAAAGATTCGCCTTCAATTGTATCTTCAAGAGAAAGTGAAATATGAACATACTGAAAATCAACAGGCTGTATTTCATTTTCACCATAAACAAACTTTATATCTACTGCTTTTGCAGATGTAACTGTATCTCCAAGAGTATCCTTGGCAGTATCAAGTGCCTGTGAATCGGATATCTCTGTAATAACAACTTCTGTACCTGCAGGAAAAAGTCCTTCCTCCGCATTTACCGACACAATAAATCCACCCTTATGTACATCATTTACCACAATAGCTGGCATTGTATCTGAAATTGTTTCTATTGAAACAAAGTTAGCTGTATAGACTGTATCCTCTGTAACCTCATCAGGTACTAACGTTGCCTCCGATGAAATCTGGTTTCCGTCTTCATCTGTCCAATATGTAAATGCATATTCATCATTCCACGGTGTTGCTGTAGCACCCTCTGGAATAGATTCACTGGAATTAAGGTTTATAGTTTCTTTTCTATTTGAAACTGAACCACCCTTTGTAGCATTATAGCTTATAGTAACCAGCTTTTCTTCCAAAGAAGCTTCCCCACTGGCATCATTAGAAATGCCTTCAGTCGCATCACTTGAAGCTTCTTCTGCTGCATATACTGAAGAACCTTCGTTTGAGTCGCTAGATGTTTCTGCAGCTTCACAATTTGATATTTCTTCGGAAGAATCAGATGCTATCACTCCCTCGACATATTCTGAGCTTGCAGCTATAGAATCATCTACAGATGACTCTGATTCTGTCGATATATCAGACTCAAAATCCTCATTTACTTCCATTTCACTTGATTCTGACAATGTCCCGGATGCTTCGTTTAAGCTGTCACCATCTTCAAGTACTTTTTCCCACTCGACTGTTTTAATTTCGTCTTCTGCTATATTCTGCATTCCATCTTCGTTTTCAATAGCGTAAGCCCTTGATGCTCCATAATCACTACCAAATGAAGTAGTAATAAGTGCAAGCGCAAGAAGAATCGAAATTACATTCTTTTTCTTTTTCATCCTCTTTCTACCTCTCCTCCACAAAATCTATTTTAAACAGATACTTTTCTATCTATATTTTCTATCTATATTTTCTATCTATATTTTCTATCATTTGCCTTTTCTGCAATGCATTATCCATCATCTTTATAAGTTCCATTGCGCTTCTAAAGTACTGGGATTTGTTTTCATCTGCCCAAATAACCTGCCCCTGCCAGGTTTCATTCTGACATTTTTCAACCTTTACTATAAAAGTCCCGTTTTTTTTAGAATTATCAGTATTACTATTTTTTATCATATTTTCCTTTTTCATCTTTATCCCCCAACGTCAAATATTATAAAAAATCAACAATCATAAAACCAATCATATTTTCATCTAATTGTGTATGTTCATTCACAATTTAAACACATTTAAAAAAATAGAGGCTGATCATTTGATCAGCCTCCAAAATCAATATTTTCTTTATTTTGTTTCTTCGTCCTCTTTCCTTTTTCCTAAAATTAATAAGGAAATTGCTGCCACTGCTGAAACAATTATAGCTATTACTCTTGCGCTTTCATTTGTTTCATCTTCCGTCTTGCCTCTTCTAGCACCAAGGACTGCCTGCCCACTGGCATTTCCTGTACCTCCGTCTGTTCTTCTAGCTCCGAGAACCGCTTGATCAGCTACCTGAACCGGTACTGGTGCTGCAGGAGTCGGCGCCGGTGTAGGTGCCGGTGTTGGTGTAGGTGCCGGTGTTGGTGTAGGTGTCGGCGTTGGTGTTGGCGTTGGTGTTGGTGTAGGTGTCGGTGTTGGTGTAGGTGTAGGTGTTGGCGTTGGTGTCGACGCATCCGTGATAACCAGAGTTCCTAGTTTTTCACTTATCTCATAGTTATCTGACTTAGTTTCTCCCCAGCTAATTACGTAACTATTTTCACTACTACCTACTAATGTCTGTGTCCCTGTTGCTACTACACTTGCTGTTTCTCCGTTTACAAGTCCATCAATTTGTGCATCAGGACTTGTAAGAGGGGTTCCATCATATGTCTTAGTTGCCGATCCTGTTGTAATTGTTATAGGCGCCTTTTCAATTGTAAGAATACCCATTTTGTCTTCTTCAAAGCTAAACTGGTCTGTTACAATATTATTCTCTGCGTCTATTACTTTAGCTTCGTCAAAATCCATTTTCATTGCATATTTTCCAGCATCTGTAGCTTCTGTAGCAACTTTGACACCGGTAACTTTATAAGTCATACCATCCGCAACTATGGATATTTCAGAAGTCTTATCCATTCCATTTACAACCAATGAGAATAGATTGTTAAAGAAATCTGTTACAGGCTGAACCATATTCATTAATAAATTATTGTTCTTAGCCTCTAATCTAAAATCAAAGTTTCCGTGACTTAACCCATCGTATGTAATGGTAACATCATCTGTTTGTGCACTAACAACATACTTGTTTGTACGGTTTTTGACTGTAAGTGTACCTATTTTTTCTGTTATTTCGTAGTTATCAGCCTTTGCTGTACCATCAAACAGAAGGGAATAAGTATTGTTATTTTCGTGAGGGGTTCCTTCATTAACTGATGTCTGTGAGCCTGTAACTGTAAAAGTAACTGTTTCATCATTTACCAATCCAGTTATTTTTCCTTTTGCAGTAAGAGGTCGACCGTCATACTCCTTTTCAGCACTCTGAGTTTCAACTGTAAGTTTTGCCTTTTCAATATTAATTATTCCATTTTTTGTTTTTACAGAGAACTGACTAGTTACATCATTTCCGTCTTCATCCAATACTGCTGCAGTACCAATAACATTAACCGGATAACTTCCTGCGTTTGTTCCTTCTCCTTTCGCTGTCAAACCACTTACTTTGAATTTCTGACCATTTACAGAAACGGTTGATTCTTTTAAGCCATCAACAGCCTTTGGTTTTCCGTTATATGTTTCATTCAAGCTCAATGCCTCAACTGTAATCTCATACTTTGCATCCCTGTTTTTTACAGTGAGCGTACCGTAGGCTGGAGTTATTTCATAGTTTTCTTTCTTCGTTCCTGCATTTAAAACGTAAGTAAAAATATTTTCACTGTTTCCAACAAGCGTCTGGCTTCCTGTAATCAGGTATGTTGCTCCTTCATCGCCAGCAAAACCATCTTCGGATACCAAAACATCTGTCTGCGCATTTCTAGTAAGAGGCTTTCCATCATATTCTTTTTCATCAGTTGCAGAAGTAAGTGTAACCTTTCTCTTATTGATTACAAGCTTTCCGTTTTCCGGTGTTACTGCAAACTGATCTGTAACATCGTTGCCATCAGCATCCTTTACAATTGCTGTTCCGATAACATTTACAGTATATCCTGATTCATTTGCATTTGTTTGAGTTTCTGATGCAGTAAGACCTTCAACCGTAAATGCATTTCCCTCAACAATAAAGTTTGTTGTTTCTAATCCTTCTACTGTCTTTGGGCTACCATCGTATTTGAATACATTACTGTTTGCCTTTACTGTAATCTCATACTTTGCATCTCGGTTTGTTACTGTAAGATTTCCCTCCTTTTTATCAATTTTGTAGTTAGATGATTTTGTTCCTTCACTTAAAGTATAAGTAAATTCATTAGCACTTGTTCCTACAATAGTCTGACTTCCGGTAATGTTATATGTAGCTCCATCATCTTTAACAAAACCATCACCTGTTACAGTAATATCTGTCTGCGCATTTCTAGTAAGAGGTTTTCCATCATACATTTTAGTATCACTTGCTGATGTAAGCAGTACTTCTCTCTGTTTTATAACAAGTTTTCCTGCTGTTGTTTTAACTGCGAACTGACTTGTTACGTCATTTCCATCTTTATCCTTTACAACCGCAGTTCCTGTTATATTGGATGGATATGCTCCGGCATCTGTTCCGCTGGCTGATGCATTTAACCCGCTTACTGTATATTTGTGTCCTGCCACATCAAATGTAGTCTCTTTTAGTCCTGATACTGTATGATTTTCTCCAGTATATTTATCCTCTTTACTTTTTGCCTCTACAGTAATCTCATATTTTGCTTCACGATTCGTAACTGTTAGCATTCCTTCAAATGGTTCAATAGTATAATTGCTTAGTAAAGTTCCTTCGTTAAGCTTATAAGTAAACTTGTTAGGACTAGATCCAACTAACGTCTGACTTCCAGTGATGTTATATGTAGCTCCATCATTCTCAGCAAAACCATCTCCACCTACCAAAATATCCGTCAACTCATTTTTGGTAAGCGGTGATCCATCATATTCCTTTGATCCACTTGCTGATGTAAGAGAAACATATCTCTTATTGATTACAAGAAGACCTCGATTTTTATTTACTTTAAATTGTGCTGTTACATCATTACCGTCGGCATCTTTTACCACTTCAGTTCCAGTTATTTCTACATAATATCCTGACTCATTCGCATTTGTTTCTGTTCTCGAAGCCACCAGATTTTCTACGGTAAATACTGCATCATTTATTGTATAGCTATTGTCTTTAAATCCTGAAACTGTTTTCGGCTTTCCGTCAAAATCAAACGTTCCGCTATTTGCTTGTACTGTTATTTCAAGTTTTTCATTGTCGGAAAGCGGTTTAACTTCAAGTTCTCCTTCCTTCGGTACAATTGTATAGTTGTCCGCTTTTGTACCTTCATTTAAAGAATAAGTGAAAGTATTTTTGCTTTTTCCTACAATCGTCTGGCTTCCTGTTATATTGTATGTTGCGCCTTCTCCATCGGCAAAACCATCGTCTGTTACGGTAATATCTGTCTGCGCATTTTTAGTAAGAGGTTTTCCATTGTATTTTTGTTCAGCACTTGCTGATTCAAGCGTTACTTTTCTCTTTTCAATTGAAAGTTGTCCGTTTTCTGTACCTACTGCAAACTGACTAGTAACATCATTGTTATTTGCATCTTTTACTACCGGTGTTCCTATAACATTTGAAGGGTAAGTTCCCGCATCTGTTCCGCTGGCTGATGCGCTTAGTCCACTTACTGTATACGTATTATCGTCTATGGAAAAACTGGTTGTTTCTAAGCCTTCTACTGTCTTTGGGCTACCATCGTATTTGATTACATTACTGTTTGCCTTTACTGTAATCTTATACTTTGCTCCTCTGTTCTTTACTGTAAGAGTACCATAGACTTTTGTTATTTCATAGTTATCAGCTTTTGTACCTGTATTTAATGTATACGTGAAACTATTTTCGCTACTCCCTACAATTGTCTGGCTTCCTGTTATATCGTATGTTGCGCCTTCTCCATCGGCAAAACCATCTTCTGTTACGGCAATATCTGTCTGCGCATTTTTAGTAAGAGGACTTCCGTTGTATTCTTTTTCAGCAGTTGCTGATGTAAGCGTTACTTTTCTTTTATTAATTGTCAGTTTAAGTTTGCTGTTATTAGGATCAATAACAAAACGTACATTTTGATATGCACTATTTTTAGGTTCAAAGTCATTCGCTGATAGAGCAATTTCGTAAGCTATAACTTTGTTATTTGCATCTAGCTTAACATCTTTTTCTTTTATACCACTTCCCTTATAATTTACATTTTCAATGGTAAAATCAAATACAGTTACTTTGTTATCGTTCGCATCATAATAAGTTGCTGAATTTATTGTATATTCTTTATTAGTTATCCATTCGTTATTATAAGGACACTCTATGCTGCTTCCTTTAATTTCAACAACCAGTTCAACAGGTTCATACTGTGCATAGAGAATATTTGCATTACTATTTCCAGCTCTGTTAACATTATCAGCTCCAATAATTGTAGCTGCATTCAAACTATCCTTAAAATTAACTGTAAGCCCGCTACCGTCAGGGCTAGTATTCCAGGAAGTCTGCTTATAACGCGCTTTTGTAAATGTTGCTCCTCTGACAGTTATAGATTTATTAACCTTTAATTGTGATTCAGTGATTTGTGCCTGCCCTGCGTCAGCACCTTGACCCGCAATATTAGGATCATAAATTATTAAAGTTTTTTCATCCTCTCCACCTGGCTCACCTGTCTCCTTATAAACCGCATTTACAACAACATATCTGACTCCAGACCTTTCTTCTCCGGCATCAATCAATTTAGAATTAATAGTAAATACATCATTGGGATAATAGGTTTTTCCTTGATTTCCTTTTACTTCCCATCCAATAAAAGTATAATACTTTTTGTTTACTTCATCGTTTATCGTAGTTGTTGGAGGTGCAGCCACTACAACTGATGAATCTGTCGCATAGTTATAATCCGGAATAAACTCCTTTTTTCCACCATCAAAACTAAAGTGATCACCTGCTTTGTATACCACTTTGGTATATCCTTGATATCTCCAAACAGCTATAAGTGTTGTATCTTCTGTCACACGTCCATATTTAAACTCTTGTCCATTAGGATAATACCATCCGGTAAGCTCATAGTTATCTTTCTTAATACCTGTAATCAGGTTATTTCGATCAACTTCTTCGGTTGATTTAATCATAAATGTTGCAGGATCTTTTCCATTTAATCCCGCCAAACCAGCAACAAAAGTTCCGCCATCCGGAATAAGTGTGATTGTGTACTCGACTGGTTTATAAATTCCGTAAGCCACAGCACCGCCATCAGGCATTTGCATTGAAAAATCAAACGGGGTTGTTCCTAACGGATCCTTGTACCATCCGAATGAATATCCCTGCTTTTTTCCAGGAGTATAGTCGGCCTTTGCATACGGAGCAACCTTAGAATTATCGTTTAAAACCTGTTCATATGGAATTCCGCTAATTGTTGTATCAGTTTCATTTCCGGATACAGGGTCAAAAACTCTAAGCGTGAGATCAAATTTATGCCTTTCGTGGAGAATATAAAGATTATCTCCATCTTTTAAATCTATACTATAATCTCCCTCTCCGCTTGGATTAGCCAAATCGTCATGACATTTTTTCCATGTTTGCCAATTTGTATTTATAAGACTTCCCGCCTGAAGATATCTGGATACGGAAAAAGCATTATACTTATCAGTAAATCCAAATTTTCCGCCCTTACCGGTAACTGTAGTTGTTGCTGTCCCATCCAGTGAATAACTTCCATCAATATTCTGTTTATAGTGATAGAAGGTATGTCCTACTGATTCAGCTGCTTCTCCGTAAAGAGTCTGATCCAACAGGAACGAATCAAGAAATGTATAGTGTGTTCCTTTAACACCATCTTGATCATATTCTTCATACCATTGATACTCACTTGGCCAGCTTTGATTTGTCTGTGAATAAGTTTGTCCATATTTGCCGGTAAAAATCTTATAATCTGTTGGCTCTAATGACTTTTTGTATCTTTTACCCCTATATTGCCCACCATAATAATACCAAGAATTACCATATTTACCCAGTTCAACATAATTTCCGCCAACAAGACCATACAGACTTCCGTAATTATCATTCGTCTGCTTATATACCCATTCTAATAATTTAAATTCAACCTTGATTTCTTTACGCTGAACATAGATATTAACAACAGTATCGCCAGTGGCTTCTACTATTGTAGTATCCTTATTACCTATTATTTCTCCCTGTTCGTTCTTTTCCTCTTCTGAATTTTTTATAGTATAGTAGCTTCCTAATGAAGTATCATAATTAAATCCTGTTTCAAACTTATCTATCGTTTTAACAGCACCATCCTTAGATGTAGATACAACAACTTTACCTTTACTCTCAGCAACTGTAACTGTACTATTTGTTGTTACTCCTGTAGCTCCTTCAAATACCCAGTTTTTTGCATAGTCATACCCATCAAGAGTAGCATTCTGATGCCATTCAATTATTGTCAACTTTGTTTTATCATTCGGTGTCCAAACAGCATAGAGATACAATTCATCTTTTTTCTTATCAAGAAATGTTTCTGAAACATCCTGTATTTCAGTATCAAGATCTGCCTCTGTAAGAACAGTATTATTTACTTCATTATAAAAAGACCAGCCTTTAAAGGTATATCCCGTTCTTTCAGGTACTGTTGTAACTTTTGAAAGTGCATATCTTAACGTATCACCATTTTCAACAAAAACCGGACCTGTATAGGTTGAACCCCATCCGCCGCAAACATTTCCTTCGAATCTAATCCAAAACGCATCTACAATAATGGCATAAAGCATTAAACTGTCAGTTGTAACATTGATTGAAGAAACAATTTTTTCTTCATTATCTTTTTCCGTTGACCATCCCTTGAAAGCTCTCCCTGCAGGTGCTGGAATCGTAATATTGGACAGATCAAGTGTTTTATCTTCTTCCTTATTAACTATTACCTGTTTAACTCTGGCAATTTCTCCGTCACTTCCAATAAATGTTACATAATAAGTTGACCTGATTACAGGATATACTTCTATTATTTCATCCTGTACAACATGATCAACTATATATGAACTTGATGGATCCTCATCCGATGGAGAAAAAGAAACCCTATTTGATTCATTGCTGTTATCACCATCTATATACCATCCGATGAATTCTTGATTATCTTTTATTGTTGGAATACCAGGATTTGCTACTGCATCTCCCTTTTTAACCAATTTTTCGAAAATAACCTCATTGGATCCTGAATTGATTTCTTCTTTATAAAATCTTATTGTTGCAACAGCTCTTCCATCGTCAGTATCAGTAGAAGAATTTTCCCCATCACCGGCAATAATGAAAATTGAAAACTCATTTGTATCAAATTCAACACTCTCAACTTTACCATCTTCATCTTTTGATACTTCTGCTTCAATTACATCAACTTCACTTCCATGGTCATGAAGCACACTAAAATTATCTCCCTCAAGGTTTTCCTCAAGAGCGAGTGTCACATGTACATAGTTAAAATCAGCAGGCTGAATTTCATTACCTTCATATACAAAACTTATATCTACACCCTTTGCTACTGTAATATTTTCTCCAAGCGCATCTTTGGCAGTATCAAGCGCCTGCTCATCTGAAACCGCAGTTATTACCACTTCTGTTCCAGCTGGAAAAATACCTTCTTCAGCCTTAACAGATACAACTACTCCGCCTTCATGAACTCCCTCTTTTTCAATACCGGGCATTTTATCAGAAATATCTTCAACTGCTATAAAGTTTGCAGTATAAATCTTATCCTCTGAAATGTCGCTTGGAATAATAGTAGATTCTGTACTAATCTGGTTTCCATCTTCATCAGTCCAATCCACGAACTTATATTCATCATTCCAAGCTGTCGCTGTTGCTCCTTTAAACTCAGCCTTCTCATCCAGAATATTAACTGTCTCTTTCGATACAGAAACGCTTCCACCCTTAGTCGCTCTATATTCTACAGTCACATTTTTTTCTTCTAAAGAAGAACATGCTGCTCCTGATTCATCTTGTGAGCTTGAAAGACTCGCAGAAGCCTCTAAGTCTTCTCCTGAACTTGAGAGACTTGCAGAAGCTTCCAAATCTTCCTCTGAACTTGAAAAACTTGTTGCCGCATTCAAATTCACGTCTGAACTTAAAAGACTCGCAGAAGCCTCTGTACTATCTAAAACATCAGAGTTATCGATTACAGCTTCTGTCACCGTTGTATCAGAAACCGCTGAACTTTCTTCAGCCTCTGAAGCTGTTACTGCGGCATCCTCTATTGCATCATTAACCACTCCCTCTGTAGCCGATGATACAGCTGAATTATCCTGTTCGCCATCAGGAATCACTTCCCAATCTGCAGTCGCAATGTCACGACTTTTGAGTTCTTCCAAGTCTTCTTCGCTTTCAACAGCATACGCTCTTGTAACTGCCAGATCGCTTCCAAACGAAGTTACGACCATAGCAACAGCGAGAATAAATGCAAGTACTTTGTTCTTTTTTCTACTCATTTTTTCTCCCTCCAAAAAAATTTATCAAATAAAATTTTCGTTTATTTCTGATTTTTGAATTATTTCTGCCTGCTCCAAAATTTCGTCCATCATTCTTATAAGCTCTAATCCACTTCTAAACCTTTGTGACTTGTTTTCTTCAGCCCAGGTCACATTTCCTTGCCACGTACCGTTTTGACAATACTCTACTTTTACAACAAAAGTACCTTTTCTCTTTTTGCATTCTTCAAAGCCATTACTTTGTTGACTATTTGTTCTCATTTCAATCCCCTAAATATGAAGAAACACTTTTGGAAGCATTTCTGTGAACTTTTTTTCACAATTTCTACACACAATTTTAAACTTTTTTTCATTATTAATACACTGATTATTTATTAATTTTCTATTAAATTGTGACTACGCATAGATTTTGTGGTGATTTTCGACGATTAAGTCTAGATTTTGTATTAGAAGGCGTAAACAATTAAGTGAAAATTTTTCTCGCTTTCAAAACACTTTTTTATAAAAGAAAAACAGCACCATGCAATTTATTTACATAGTGCTGTTCATAATTTGTTTACAAATCTTTAAAAGAATGGTTACTCAGAATCATCTTTTAGACATACTCTCTTGTTAATATAATATTGTCAGATGAGTTAAGACAATACCAAATTAAAAAAACTTTTTCATAATATGCCAGGTAAGGAAGCTTACCTGGCATCCTCCCTTTTATAGGGTATTATTTGTTTCCCTGAAGGAAATTCTCCATATCAGCGACAGCTTCTGTCTCATCACTTCCATCAGCAATAACTGTAACTGCCTCTCCGGAATTAAGATTGAGTGTCATCATTCCCATAATGCTCTTGGCATTTACTTTCTTTGACTGAGCCTCAATGTAAAGTGTGCTGTCATATTTGCTTGCAAGCTGAACTAGCTCTGCAACAGGTCTTGCCTCAAGACCGCCCTTTAGTTTGATTTCGATAGATTTTGTGATCATAATTCCCCTCCTAAAAATAATGGTACGTTACTGTTCCCTGGCATGCACCTTGTTTCAGTAACTAATTAGCATATTTATGTCTGAATAATTAATTGTTCTTAATTTCCTCTAAGCTTATCGGCCAAATCGCTCAATTTTCTAAGTCTATGGTTAACTCCTGATTTACCCACAACCGGGTCAAGCATTCTCCCAAGTTCTACAAGCGTAGCCTCTGGATTTTCCAATCTAACCTCAGCCATTTCTCTTAAATTTGTCTGCAAATTATCAAAACCGTAATGGTCTTTTATATAAGTAATATCTTCTATTTGCTTGGAAGCCGCATTAACCGTTTTCGTAATATTTGCCACTTCGCAATTAACTCGCCTGTTAATGGAATTTCTCATTTCTTTGACAATGCGAAGATTCTCAAGATTCATAAGACTAACCGGCGCTTCCATAATATTCAGAAGATCTACAATACCTGATCCTTCTTTAATATATAGGACATAATACTTCTTTCTAATTACAATTTTGGCTTCTATATCAAAGCTTTCTATCATGTCCTGCAGATGCCTGGCCTGCATTTCATTTATGCATACATATTCAAGATGATATCCTTTATTTGGATCACTTATTGAGCCTAAACATAAAAAAGAATCACGCAGAAATGCTCTCTTACAACAAGTATTTCTGGTAACCATCGAACTTACGCCATTTTGAATGTCAAGGATATTTCCATCAGCATCCAGCAACTTAATTGCTCCCAGAACAGAACGCAAATCCTTGCCATCCTGCATAACAGGCCTGTATACACGACCATTTTCCTTTATGTCAGGTATTTCCTCCAAAATGCTAGTTCCTATATTAAATGCTTTTTTTAATAATGTAAAGAACTTTCTAGCCACCAGCACATTATCAGCCTGAATGTACAACGTATATTTCCCGTCATCTTCAGAAAGATATCCTGCACACTCTATTATTGCAGCTATTTCAGCTAACTGGCAGTGCCGTGATGTTCCAATATGTTTTGAAAGCTCCTCTTTAACTTCTGCTGAAAAAGACATAGTTCACTTTGCCTGTTTAACATCCCTATGCAAAATTTTTATTCCAAAATTACCACCACAATTTTTTAAACGATTATACAACTCATTAGCTATAGTAACACTTCTATGCTGTCCACCCGTGCATCCTATTCCGACAACTAACTGATACTTTCCTTCCTGTACATATCCGGGAATAAGGAACTGCAACATATCAGTCAATTTATCCAAAAACTCTCCACAAGCATCAAAGCTTTTTACATAATCCTGTACCGGCTTATCATTTCCTGTCTGATGCTTCAACTCATCTATGTAATATGGATTTGGCAAAAATCTTACATCAAACACCAAATCCGCGTCTGAAGGAATTCCGTATTTAAATCCAAAAGAAAGAATTGTTACCATGAGTGAATTATAGCTCTCATTTTGTACAAAAATTTTGTCCAATTCTTCCTTAAGTTCTCTTGTCAAAAGACGAGACGAATCTATAATATAATCCGCTCTCTTTTTTATCTCAGCAAGAACTTCTCTTTCCTTGGCAATTCCATCCTCTATACGCCTTCCCGTGTCATTAACATTCATAGGATGAACTCTACGGGTTTCTTTATAGCGCTTGATTAGAACCTTATCACTGCAGTCCATATAGAGAACTTCAACCATCACGCCACGTTCTTTTAGCTTGTCAATCATTCCGGCAACTTCTTCAAAAGCCTGTCCGGCTCTTGCATCAATACCAAGCACAACCTTATTAATTTCATTGTCAGGCATCGTTATAAGCTCTGCAAATTTTTCAAAAAGCGAAACCGGAAGATTATCTACACAGTAATATCCTGCATCTTCCAACATGTGTATAGCTGTGGACTTACCTCCACCGCTCATTCCTGTAACTATAACAAATCTCATTTTTGCTCCTTGTCACTTTTCCGAAAAAGTAAATTAATCAAGAGACCTACTTGTATACTTGCCCAAAATGTACCTGACATACATGCAATTACTTAAAACTTTCCAAGCATAATAACTTCAGGTTCCAGCATAATACCTGCATCTTCAAATACCTTGCTTTTTACATCCTCTATAAGTTTGAAAATGTCAGAAGAAGTTGCTCCACCTTTATTTACTACAAAACCACAATGTTTCTCTGAAACTTGCGCATTTCCTACAGAATAACCTCTAAGCCCGGCATCTTCTATAAGTTTTCCGGCAAAATAACCCTCAGGTCTCTTAAACGTTGATCCTGCGCTTGGAAATTCCAAAGGCTGCTTTTCTTTTCTTTTAAGTGCAAGTTCCTGCATCTTTTCTGAAATTTCAGGCGCACTGCCCTTTTCAAGTTCCAGTAAAACTGATAGAACAATATATTTCTTTCCTTTGAGCGCACTTGTCCTGTAGCCAAACCTCATTGCTGCATTATCTAATCTGATGCACTCACCTTCAGAGGTCATAACCTTAACAGCTTTTGTTACAAGTTTCATCTCACCGCCGTAGGCTCCCGCATTCATTATCATTGCGCCGCCTATTGTTCCCGGAATACCGGCTGCAAATTCAAATCCTGTAAGAGAATTATCCCTTGCAAAAGAGGCAATGGCTGAATTCATCGCCCCTGCCTCTGAAAAAATCACGTTTTCATCGTCCAAATGTATATCGGCAAAATTCCTAAGTGATATTATTACTCCATCATAACCTGTATCAGAAACCAAGAGATTACTCCCGTTTCCCAATATAAAATATTCAGTTTCCGCTTTTTCCAAAAGCTTAACTGTTTTTTGAAGCTGTTCAACATTCTCAGGACACACAAAAACCTTAGCAGCTCCGCCCGTCCTGAATGTTGTATGCTTAGACATTTTCTCATTAGTAAAAAGATAATCCTTTGGAATTATGTCACTTAAAGCATTTATTATATCCTGATTCAAAACATTCTCCTGAAATTAGTACAGCACCATCTTTGCAGCACCATATACACCTGCATCATTTCCAAGTTTTGCAAGAGCAAACTTTGCATCTTTGCATCCAGGGAATACATATTTTTCAAAACTTGGTTTTAAAAGATCAAAGAGGATATCCCCTGCTTTTGATACTCCGCCACCTATTACGATTATTTCCGGATTAATAACACTTGCAGTAATTGCAATTCCCTTTCCCAGATAATAGCCATAATGCTGAGCAATATCACATGCAACCTTATCACCCTTTTTGGCTGCATCAAAAATATCCTTACATTCAAATTCCATATCTCTTAAGATGCTGGGTTCATCAGAAGCAGCAAGTATTCTCTTTGCTAGTCTGACTGCACCTGTGGCACTTGCATATTGCTCAAAACATCCATGATTGCCACAGCCGCAAGCCTCATACTCATTATCATCAAGATGAATGTGACCAATCTCACCGCCAGATCCCTTCGCACCTGTCAGAATCTTTCCTTCAATGATGATTCCACCACCAACACCTGTTCCAAGAGTCACCAAAAGCATATTCTGATAGCCCTGACCGCCGCCCTTCCAGGCTTCGCCAAGTGCTGCTACATTTGCATCATTACCGGCTTTTACAGGAAGTTTTAACTTGGAATGAAGTTCATTTACTACATTAACCTTCTCCCATCCAAGATTAACTGCCTGATAGCAGTTACCATCAATATTAACAGCGCCTGGAACTCCTATTCCGGCTCCGACTACATCCGAATCATCAATATTTCTTTCCTTCATTTTGCTTCTTATTGCGTCAGCAACATCTGAAAGAATATATTCTCCATTATTTTCTGTTCTGGTGGGAATTTCCCAAAAATCCACCTTCTCACCACTTTCAGTAAGAAGTCCAATCTTGGCCGTTGTTCCACCTACATCAACACCAAATACGTATCTTGCCATTATTATTTCCTCTTTCCTATATAATTAGTCATCATCCTCTTCGTTACGTCTTCTTGCAAGTGAATTCTGAACTCTATTGTAAAGTTCCTGCGCAGCATTATATCCCATTGCCTTCTGTCTATGGTTGACTGCTGCCGATTCACAGATAACAGCAAGATTTCTTCCCGGACGAATAGGAATACGATGACATACTACCTTATTGCCCAAATATTCTGTATACTCTTCTTCAAGACCAAGTCTGTCATATTCCTTGTCCTTGTCCCAATCTTCCAACTTGATAACAAGATCTATATTCTGGGTTTCTCTTACACTTGATACACCATAAAGAGTTTTAACATCAATGATGCCTACGCCTCTCATTTCAATAAAATGCTTGGTAATATCAGGTGCGGTTCCAATTAAAGTCTCCTCACTTACCCTTCTAAGTTCAACTACATCATCTGAAACCAGACGATGACCTCTCTTGATAAGCTCTATAGCTGTCTCAGATTTACCAATTCCACTCTCACCTGTTATAAGTACACCGACACCATAAATATCCACAAGAACACCATGGATAGAAATGCACGGAGCAAGCTTAACATTAAGCCATCTGATTATCTCAGCCATAAATGCTGAGGTTGACTTCTTTGTAATAAGTACAGGAACTTTTTCTTCTACTGCGATTTTTAAAAACAGAGGGTCAGGTGTCAGTTCTCTGCAGAATACAACTCCCGGTATATCAAAAGACAAAAACTCTCTGTACATTTCCTCTTTCTTCTCATCCGGCATTGATTCCATATAGGTATACTCAACAAAACCGATTATCTGCAGTCTGGTTGCCTCAAAGTGCTCAAAATATCCTGCAAGCTGAAGCGCCGGCCTATTAATATCAGGCTGACTTATCCTGATTTTCTTGATATCAAGTTCAGGAGTAAGATTTTCAAGCTTCATTTTTTCAATGATGGTTTTTAAACTAACACTTGCCATATTGTCCCCCTATAAAAAACAAATTTGTAAAAAGCAACGCAAAAATTTAAAATTATTCCCTTGTTTTGCGCATCATCTCAAATATAACACAGACTTAAATTTACAGCAATTAATTTTGTACTTATTGCTCATTGGCTTGTGACTTCTTTTCAAAAAAATCAAATATCTGTCTTGCAATGTTTTCAGGTATTTCAGGTATCCTTGAAAGTTCTTCAACACTTGCATTTCGAATATCATCAATTGACTTAAAATACCTCATGAGCGCTTTTCTTCTGGAAGGTCCTATTCCAGGTATATCATCAAGAGAGCTCTTTACCTGTGATTTACTTCTCAAAGACCTGTGATATTCAATGGCAAATCTATGGGCTTCATCCTGAATTCTTGTGATCAGCTTAAAACCTTCCGATCTTGTATCAATCGGAAGCTCGACATTATTAAAATATAAACCTCTTGTTCTGTGATTATCGTCCTTTACCATGCCGCATACCGGAATTTTTATACCAAGCTCATCAAGAACCTGAAGACATATATTTACCTGTCCTCTTCCTCCATCCATTAGAATCAGATCAGGGAATTTTGTAAAGCTTCCATATTGTGCATCAATGTCTCTTACTTCAAGATCATGCTTTTCTTCTATACCATGTAAAAGACGTCTCGTAAGTACTTCATGCATGCAGGCATAATCATCAGGTCCTGCAACAGATTTTATTCTGAATTTCCTGTAATCACTCTTTTTGGGCTTACCCTTTTCGTACACAACCATAGAGCCGACATTTGCAAAGCCGCTTATATTCGAGATATCATAAGCTTCCATTCGGTTAAGCCCTTTTATACCGAGTAATTTTTCAATTTCTTTTACAGCACCTATTGTCCTGCCTTCTTCCCTCTTTATTCTCTCCTTATCCTTGGAAAGAACAAGTTCCGCATTCTGAGCGGCAAGCTCCATAAGTTTTTCTTTCTGACCACGTTCAGGCACTGTTATATATACCCTGCTGCCCTTCCTCTGAGTAAGCCACTTCTCAATGACATCCATATCTTCTATAGGCTCAGGCAGCAAAAGTTCTCTCGGAATAAAAGGTGTTCCTGCATAAAACTGTTTTACAAAGTTTAACAAAATCTCGCTTTGAGGGTTTTCAGACACATGTGTCATATAAAAATGCTCACGTCCTATCAGTCTTCCGTCCCTGACAAAAAATACCTGAACTACCGCATCTTTATCATCGGAAGCTATTGCAACAATGTCCTTGTCTTCCATTGAAGAATCCGTCATTTTCTGCTTTTGAGCTACCACTCTTACGCTCTCTAATAAATCTCTGTACTTTGCAGCCGATTCAAAATCAAGTTCTTCTGAAGCAGCTTCCATTTTTTCCTGAAGATCCTTCATGATAATTCCATAGTTGCCATTTAAAAACTCAAGCGCCTGATCAATACGTTTTCTGTATTCCTCTTTTGACACTACTCCCGTACATGGACCACAGCATTGTTTCATATGATAGTTGAGACAGGGCCTTTCCAATCCGATATCACGCGGAAGAACTCTGTTACAGGTTCTAAGTCCAAAAATCTTATTAATAAGATCAATAGTATCCTTTACCGCCGCTGCGCTGGTAAATGGCCCAAAATACCTCGACTTATCTTTTTTCATAAGTCTTGAAAAAAGAACTCTCGGATACTCCTCAGCTACTGTTACTTTAATATATGGATATGTCTTATCATCTTTTAAAAGAGTATTGTATCTGGGAGAATTTTCTTTTATCAGATTATTTTCCAGAACAAGCGCTTCGAGCTCTGAATCGGTAACAATATACTCGAACCTGTCAATCTGTTTTACCATCTGATCAATCTGAGGTCCCCTGCCAATATTGGTTCTAAAATATGATCTGACACGATTATGAAGGTTTATAGCTTTACCAACATACATAATTGTGTCATTTACATCTCGCATTATATAAACTCCCGGTTTGTTTGGAAGTTTTTTTAATTCTTCTTTTATATCAAAATTACTCATTATTTTCTTCGTAAAAATCCCAAGCTCTATTATTGAGCCTGGGATTATAGTCAATAAAAACTTAAGTCACTTTTTGTATTTGTTACTCTTTATCAAAATCTGCCGGTACATGTGAAAATCTTCCAGTGCTTTCAGAAGAAGTAATATCTGAATCAGTATTGGATGACTCAACATTTTCATCATGATCTGAATTAGAATCAACACTTGTTTCACTCTGCTCCTGCTGGTTGTATACAGCTCCCGGCTGCCATGCCTGCTGAGAAGACTGATTATCTTCTTTTGGCTCTTCCTTTTTCTTTACTGGAACATTCTCACCTACAAGAGCTGATTCTGCACGTGTAGCGTAAATTCTTCCATGCTTTGCAGCTTCCATCTCTTCTTCTGTAGGCTCGGGAATATTGTAAACTTCTCTGTAAATTCTCATGAATTCCTTACCGGTAATTGTCTCTTTTTCAATAAGGAACTGAGCGATCTTATCCATAGCATCAAGATGATCTCTAATAATCTGCTTAGCCTTTTCGTAGCATTCAGCAAGAAGCTTCTGAACCTCGATATCGACCTCTGCTGCTGTCTGATCTGAGCAATTAAGAACTCTGTTTCCGTCAAGATATCTGTTCTGAACAGATTCAAGCTGCATAAGTCCGAATTTATCACTCATACCGAACATTGTGATCATGCTGCGCGCCATATTGGTTGCCTTCTCGATATCATTCTCAGCACCTGTTGTTACAGTATTGAAAATAACCTCTTCCGCCGCACGTCCACCGAGTGAAACAATAATATCATCAATAATTTCATCCTTTGTCTGAAGATATTTTTCATCCTCAGGCACCTGCATAACATAGCCCAAAGCTCCCATTGTTCTTGGAACAATCGTAATCTTCTGAACCGGTTCTGTATTCTTTTGAACCGCACTGATAAGTGCATGTCCAACTTCATGGTAGGAAACAATCTTTCTTTCCTCTTTGCTAAGGATTCTGTCTTTCTTCTCTTTTCCTACAAGAACCTGCTCAACAGCTTCCATAAGATCCTGCTGGCAAACATACTCTCTGTGAGCCTTAACTGCATTGATTGCTGCTTCATTTATCATGTTGGCAAGATCTGAACCAACTGCGCCGCTGGTTGCAAGAGCGATTCCCTTAAGATCAACGGTCTCATCCATTTTAACATCCTTGGAATGAACCTTAAGAATTTCTTCTCTTCCCTTAAGATCAGGCTTATCAACAATGATTCGTCTATCAAAACGACCGGGACGAAGAAGCGCCTTGTCAAGAATTTCAGGTCTGTTTGTGGCTCCAAGAATCAGAACACCCTTTGATGAATCAAATCCATCCATCTCTGAAAGAAGCTGGTTAAGTGTCTGCTCTCTCTCTTCATTTCCGCCGCCATACTTATTGTCACGACTTCTTCCGATAGCATCTATCTCGTCTATGAATATAATACAAGGCGCATTTTTGCTGGCCTCATTGAAAAGATCTCTCACACGGCTTGCACCAACACCTACATATAGCTCAATGAAATCAGAACCTGCAAGTGAATAAAATGGAACATGTGCCTCACCTGCCACAGCCTTTGCAAGAAGTGTCTTACCTGTTCCGGGAGGTCCTACAAGAAGAGCTCCTTTGGGAAGCTTTGCACCTATCTTGGCATACTTTGCAGGGTTATGAAGGAAATCAACCACTTCCACAAGAGACTCTTTTGCCTCATCTTCACCTGCTACATCTTTAAACGTAATTCCGGTTTCCTTCTGTACATAAACCTTGGCATTGCTCTTACCAACACTGAGAGGTCCGCCGCCTTTTCCCATTCTTCTGAAAATAAGTGACAAAATAAACCACATTAGAAGAATCGGAGCAACATAATATAAAAGAAATGTAAGAATCACTCCTGAATTATCCGGAACCTGGCTGGAAACCTCAACTCCGGCATCAAGCATTCTCTTTGTAAGATCAGTATCCTCCTCAGCTTTTCCCGTATAATATGTGACTGTATTTGTTCCTGCCCAATAGGAATAGCCGATTCCCAACTGATCTTCTTCCTTGGTAACTTTCGGATAAATGTCAATCCTGTCATCTTCAATAACAACACTCTCAACTTCCCCATTATCTACCATACTGATAAACTCAGTATAAGAAATTTCCCGATTGGTATTTTCCGAAAAAGCTCTCAAAAAATAAGTCATGCAGACCATAGTAACCAGGGCAGCAACCAAAAGTAGAATGATATTCTGCCTTCTTGGTGAATTTGATCCGTCACCCAGCGGATTATTATTTCTTTGATTTTGATTATTATCCATATCCTTTTTTCTTTCTTTATTTTATAATATTGTTGTGCATTTCTTTAAACACTTACTTTTTCACTATTAACCCTATATCATATCATTATATCGCGCACAATTAAATAATTCAATTCAATATTCTGAAAGTTTTATAAAGAATTTTCTGAAAGCATCTAGATTTTATTAAATTTAAAAGCTATAATAGTTCTTTGTTTTGTGGCTATAATCATTATAGTCGATTAATCAATTTACTATCAAATATCGTCTCGTCAATAATCAGGAGGAAATTTTAAATGGCTGTTAAGTACATCTTTGTGACTGGTGGTGTTGTATCAGGTCTTGGAAAGGGAATTACCGCTGCTTCGCTCGGAAGACTTCTCAAGGCTCGTGGATATAAAGTCACCATGCAAAAATTTGACCCTTATATCAATATTGATCCAGGAACCATGAACCCTGTTCAGCACGGAGAAGTTTTCGTCACTGAAGATGGTACCGAAACTGACCTCGATCTTGGTCACTATGAAAGATTCATTGACGAGAATCTGGATAAAAATTCAAACGTTACTACCGGTAAGATTTACTGGTCTGTTTTGCAGAAAGAGCGTCGCGGTGATTATGGCGGACGCACAGTACAGGTTATCCCTCACATCACCAATGAAATAAAGAGCAAATTCTACAGAAACTTTACAGATGATGAAACACGTATCGCAATTATCGAAGTAGGTGGCACTGTCGGAGATATCGAATCTCAGCCTTTCCTTGAGGCAATCAGACAGTTCCAGCATGAAGTTGGACATGAGAATGCAATGCTTATCCTTGTTTCTCTTATTCCTTATCTTCGCTGCTCACAAGAAATCAAGACAAAGCCTACCCAGTCTGCAGTTAAGACTATGCAGGGAATGGGACTTCAGCCTGATGTAATCGTATGCCGTACAGAAATCGAGCTTAATCAGGAAACAAAAGATAAGATTGCTCTCTTCTGTAATGTTCCTTCCAGCCACGTACTCAACAACATGGATCTTGAGTATCTTTACGAAGCTCCGCTCGCCATGGAAAAAGAACATTTGGCTCAGGTCGCTTGTGAGTGCCTGAACCTCAATTGTCCTGAACCTGATCTTACAGATTGGAAGGCAATGGTTGATACTCTTTATTCACTCAAGCACGAAGTCAAAGTTGCTCTTGTTGGAAAATATACACAGCTTCATGATGCCTACATTTCTGTTGTAGAGGCTCTCAAACATGGCGGAATATCAAATCAGACTGCAGTTGATATAAAGTGGGTAGATTCAGAAGAAGTTAATGCTGACAACGTAGCAGATATTCTTTCAGACGTTGATGGAGTTATTGTTCCGGGTGGTTTTGGTGACCGCGGAATTGAAGGAATGATTACTTCTATTAAATACGCAAGAGAAAATAACATCCCTTTCCTAGGTCTTTGCCTTGGAATGCAGCTCGCAATCATCGAATTTGCAAGAAATGTTATCGGCTATAATGATGCTCATTCAATTGAATTTGACCCTAACACAACACATCCTATGATTGCCCTTCTGCCTGATCAGAATGGTGTAGAGGATATCGGCGGAACATTACGTCTTGGCTCATATCCTTGTGTTCTGGATAAAGAATCCAAGGCTTACCAGCTCTTTGGTTCAGAAAACATTACAGAACGTCATCGTCACAGATATGAAGTTAACAATGATTACAGAAACGTGCTTGTTCAGAATGGCATGAAGCTTTGTGGTCTTTCTCCTGACGGACGTATTGTTGAGATGATTGAACTTCCTTCAAACATGTTCCATATGGCTACACAGGCTCATCCGGAGCTCAAATCAAGGCCAAACAGACCACACCCGCTCTTCTCCGGATTTATTCGTGCTTCATTGGAACATGAAACTACAAAGTAATTATCTATGACTTCTTGCGGGCAAAAGCGGAAATTTCCCGCAAAAATCTGGCTTCGCCAGATACACTTTCATCTAAAGATGAAAGCTAGTCCAGTACGGTTTCTATCACATAAAATCTACAGGCCATGTCTCAAAAACGCATGGTCTGTTTTTTTATAATTATCAATCACGTTTTGTACAATAAAAAAAGAAGTAACCCTGCTATTAACAGCTGTTACTTCTCTTTTTAAGGGCTCATTTTCATAAGCCCTATTTATTTAATAAATAATTCTTCGTTAAGAAATTAAAGCTGTGGGCCTGCAGCTACAAGAGCCTTACCAGCCTCATTGCCTGTGTACTTAACAAAGTTCTTCTGGAATCTTGCAGCAAGATCCTTTGCCTTCTCTTCCCACTCAGAAGCATTAGCATATGTATCTCTAGGATCAAGAATTGCAGGATCAACTCCGGGAAGAGATGTAGGAACTTCGAAATCGAAGTAAGGAATCTTCTTTGTCTCAGCCTTAAGAACATCTCCATTAAGAATAGCATCGATGATTCCACGAGTATCCTTGATAGAAATTCTCTTGCCAGTTCCATTCCAACCTGTATTTACAAGGTATGCCTTAGCTCCTGACTTCTCCATCTTCTTAACAAGTTCCTGAGCATACTTTGTAGGATGAAGCTCAAGGAATGCCTGTCCGAAGCAAGCTGAGAAAGTAGGTGTAGGCTCTGTAATACCTCTCTCTGTT
>JAFSQI010000088.1 GCA_017446685.1 Butyrivibrio sp. | reverse complement strand
TTACAATTCAGTTGTCAGCCTAATTATATGAGCGGACATAAATGTGCAGTTCTCGGACGAGGAGATAATTCATAAGATGAAAATACAAGAACAAGCTGAATGCTTTGAACAACGTTGAAATGAAGCTTGTTCTTGTATTTGAATCTACATGAATTACGACGCATGTGCAGATCACTTAGCGAGGTTTTTTCGAGCTTAGTGAAATGTCATACAGCGTAGACGAAAACAAGCATTTATGTCCGCTTATATATTGGCTGACAACTGAATTGTAACCACTCGCATCCTGCTCGCTCCAGTAACGAGTAACCGCAAACTTGCTGAAAAGTTTCATATTTGTTAGAATAGAAGAGATTATGTTACCGCAGCTGGCAAATTGCAGCCAGGCTGTAACGATATTATTTTTATACGAGGAGAATTATGATGTTTATTAAGAAATATGGCAAAAAGATTGCCGCTTCTGTTCTATGCTCTACTATGTTCTTGTCAGTAGCAGCTTGCGGAAATGAAGAGGCTGATACTGCTTCTGGTGACTCTTTATTTGAGACAATACCAAGCGACGACACCAAGACAGAAGAGACTGCTTCAGCAGAAGTGACAACACAGGACACAGAATCTGCAGACAGCAATTATGTACTTCCTGATGATATGTACTTTAGTGAGCTTACTGGTGAGCCTATCAGTATAGAGCTCAAAGATCAGCGTCCAATCGCTGCAATGGTAGACAATGAAATCACTGCACTTCCTCACTACGGCACATCTGAAGCCGATGTAGTTTATGAGCTCATGAACAGCACCAAGAACGACAGAATCACTCGACTTATGTGTGTGGTTAAGGATTGGGGCAACATTGAACAGCTCGGCAGTATCCGTAGTACACGTCCTACAAATATTCTTCTTGCTTCTGAGTGGAATGCGGTTCTTTGCCATGATGGCGGCCCTTACTACAACGATCAGTACTTTGCAAAAGACTGGTCTGCACACTTTTCAGGAACTTTCTCACGTATCAACAACGGTAAGGCTAAAGAGTTTACTGAATACATTGTAAACGGAGATCTTGAAAGTAACTTTAACAATTACGCAAGCAAAGCTGGTTACTCCACAACTTACAACGAATATGCCAACGAAGGAAGCCATTTCAATTTCGTAGATTATGGAACAGAACTTGTTCTCAGCCAGAAGTATTCCAATACATATCCGGCTACAATGGTTTCTCTTCCATTTACTCACAACCAGTCACAGCTTTCATACAACTCAGAAACTGGCGAGTATGAATATTATGAGTACGGTGACAGACATGAAGATGCCGAAGACGGAGCACCTTTAAGCTTTAAGAATGTTCTGCTTCAGAAATGCAGCTTCACACAGCTTGATGAAAACGGCTATCTCATTTATAACTGTATTGATCCCGGTCAGACAGGATGGTACATTACAAATGGCGAAGCCAAGGTAATTGCCTGGAACAAGACCAGTGAAACCGGCGTGACCAAGTACTATGATGATGACGGCAATGAGCTTGAAATCAATACCGGAAAAACCTACATTGCACTTGTTCCCGACGATACATGGGACAACATAACTTTACAGTAAACTAATCTAACAGGAAACAGCACATGCCTCATTCTAAATTTGAAAAAATCAACGGAAATGTATTAAAAATTGTTGCATGTATTTCTATGCTCATAGACCATCTGACCGGCGGTATCATGTACCCTGTAGTAAAATACGGACACTACACAGGTACTACCCCGATTCAGGATTTAAATCGCATTTACGTGTTTTTAAGAGGTGTAGGAAGACTTGCTTTTCCTATTTACTGTTTTCTTCTTGTTGAAGGTTTTATGCACACAAAAAGCAGGCTAAGATACTCTCTTAGTCTGCTTCTTTTTGGTTTAATATCAGAAATACCTTTTGATCTTCTCTTTTTCTCCGAGACAGAAGTCTTTAATCCAAATATTTTTACTGCGCTAAGCGCCAACAGCTATCTGCTTTGGGATCAGTGCAACGTCTATTTTACTCTTTTGATGGGTCTTCTCACCATTTGGGCTATAGATTTAAGTCAAAAGTTTTTCCTCGAAAAAGAGCTCCCATCGTATCTAAAATTGATTACCTGTGCGCTGTTTTCTGCTGTTTTTGGCTTTATAGCATACAGGATAAACTCTGACTATGACTTCTACGGAGTAATTCTTATCGTTATTTTCTATATGCTGCATAACTACAGATTATTGGGGCTTCTTGCAGGCTTTATGTTTATCGCAAATCTTGGCATGGAAGCATATTCTTTTCCTGCTTTTATTCTTATGGCGCTCTACAGCGGCAAAAGAGGTCGCAATCTCGGTAAATTCAAATATTTCTTTTACCTTTTCTATCCTGTTCACCTTACAATCATCTATTTTATAAGATGCCTTGCATTTTAGTTTATAAACTGTTCAGTTGTCAGGAGGTATATTAGCGAACATAAAAACACAAATATTAAAATTTTATAAATTTTTTCATAAAAAAATCTTGTAAAATGTGTCCAAACTGTGATAAAATTTAGATGGTTTTGTGAAGAAAACGTTTAATACTATAGTTATTTTTCGATTACTATATATTATTTACAAGGTGATTATTATGACTAAGACAAGAAAAATTTTTATGGCAGTTCTTGTCGCTGTTTTACTTACATGCGCGTGTTTTTCCGGTGCATTGTTTTATTCCAAAGAGTCCTCTGCTACTGAAATGGATGTTGACCGGGAGGTTTACCAGGATGCTGAGCACACTTTGATGGATTTTCTTGGGATAGGCAGTAGCGAGCATACTTCAGGCACTCTAAGGAGAGGCCAGAAAAGCAAGCACTCTACAAAAGGATTCACTGATGATGGCTCTCATAGACTTACTCAGAGAGTTACGATTGAAAGCGATAATGGCATTCTTCCCATCAGTGGAACGGTGTCCAAGGATCAGAACGCTTATTATCCAGGGACTTATGAAGTAAAATTCAGCAACAAGGCATTATTGACATCTACAGCCACAGTTCATGTTAATCTCAATATTGATGAAGGTGAACAGGTATATGTACTTACCGGTGACAGAGATAGCGGATATACACAATATGCTACAGTAATATCAGATGCAGATGGATGTATTTCTTTTAACACAGCAGTCATTCAGGATTACACTATCTCAACCACTGACATCATGAGTGCCCAGGCGGCAATGGCAAGTGTCATGACAAATTAATATCAGAAGTTTCCTACGATAATAAAAAACGCTTCGATTTCTTTAAATTATCAAGAAATCGGAGCCTTTTTTATTTCAGAGCCGCTGATAAGAAACATGTCGGCAATGCTGATTCTATATAAACATTATTTTCTCCAGGTCTTAGGCTTAAGAATAACAAAGATAGGAAGAAGCTCAAGTCTTCCTGCAAGCATGTCAAACATCAGGACTATCTTCGACAACGGAGAAAACTGCGAATAATTTCCCATTGGTCCTACCATTCCAAGACCGGGGCCGATATTGTTAAGCGTCGCAACTACTGAAGTCACAGTGGTATCAAAATCAAAATTATCAAAGGAAACAAGAAAAATCGATACCATCAAGGTCAAAACATAAATCCCAAGATATGCGGACACAGACTTAACTGTTGTTCCCTCTACTGTATGTCCGTCCATATAAACCCTTTTTACGGCCTTTGGATGAACAACGAAGTTCAGTTCGTTCCTTGCATTTTTAATCACTATAAGGGCCCTGGAAATCTTAAATCCACCGCCTGTAGATCCGGCGCAGGCTCCAATCAGTGACAAAAGAACTAAAATCTCTTTAGACAGCATTGGCCAGTTGTTAAAATCAAGCGTTCCAAATCCAGTTGTAGTCATGATTGATACAACAGTAAATGCCGCGTGATGAAAGCACATCCTGATATCAGTTAAAACTCCGGCGCTATAAATGTTTCCGGCAATAACGCATGAAGCAATGCCTATAATTGCAAAATAATATTTTACCTCATCAATAGCAAACGCTTCTTTGGGCTTTCTGTTAAGAAGAAAGTAGTAAACGGTAAAGTTTACACCGCAAAGTGCCATAAACACTGTAATAATAGCCTGACTTACAGTGGAATAATCTCCCATTCCGGAATCATGTATAGCAAAGCCTCCGGTTCCAACTGTTGAAAATGTTATTGTGATTGAATCATATAGCGGCATTCCTGAGATCAAAAGACATATCGTCTCAACTACAGTTATACCAAAGTAGATAAGGTAAAGAATTTTCGCTGTATCTTTTACCTTGGGAACAATCTTACCAACAACAGGTCCCGGGCTCTCCGCTCTCATCAGATGCATGCTGTATCCATCTGCTGCCATTGGAACTACCGCCAGAAGGAAAACCAAAACACCCATACCACCAATCCAGTGCGTGAATGTTCTCCAGAACTGAACACTATACTCCATGTTATCTACTGAAGTAAGAATACTTCCTCCGGTTGTAGTAAATCCGGAAACAGTTTCAAACATGGCGTCGATAAAATTTGGGATAGTTCCTGTAATAACAAACGGAACGGCCCCAAGCGCACTCATCAAAATCCACGCAACTGCAGTAATTGCAAATCCCTCTTTTGCATAGATGACTGTATTGGAAGGCTTCTTGTAGGAACCTATAATTCCTACAGTTATCATTATTACTACCAAAATAAGAAACGATATCGCGCTGTCAAATTCCCTGTAAATAAGAGCCACAATCAGAGGAAGGATTAAAAGATATCCCATTATCCTCAAAAGTCTGAACAACAAATATCTTATCATTGAATAATTCATTTATCAGTTCTCCAAAATATCACTTATATCTTTCAATCCGGTTCTTGTTGTAACTACAATCACTGAATCACGATCTCTTATAACACTATCACCGCTTGGAGAAATGATTTCACCATAGTGATTTATGCAGGCAATGATAATACCTTTTTTTAGATTAAGCTCGGCAAGCGGCTTACCTATCACAGGACTTCCGTTTCTGACGATAAATTCGACTGCCTCTACTCTGTCATCATTGAGCTTATAAAGAGCTTCGATATTATTGTCTTTGGAAGTTGACATACCTCTTACAAACTGAACAATTCTGTCAGCTGTTATATTCTTGGGATAAATGATACTTCCTATATTGAGTGAACCAATAATCTCATCATAATTTACTCTGTGAACCTTGGTAATGAGCTTAGCCTTTGGATTAATACTCTTTACATACATTGAGAGCATAATGTTCTCTTCATCAAGATTGGTAAGCGCAACAAACGACTCAACCCTTGTAACGCCCTCTTCCAAAAGCATGTCCTTATCTGTTCCGTCGCCATTTATAACCAGCGCCTGTGGCAAAATATCTGTAAGTTCCTTGCACCTTGCTGCATCTCTCTCAAAAATCGTAACCTTGATTCCAAGAGCAATAAGATTCTGTGCAAGGTATACACCGGTTTCACCGCCACCTATTATAATTGTTGAATGCACTTTTGCCGTAGGAAGTCCAAGCTTTCTGAAAAAATTAACGGTATTTTTGCTGGATCCGATGATCGTTACCTCATCACCTGCGCGCAATATAAAATTACCGTCAGGAATAAAAACCTCATTTCCTCTTGATACAACAGAAAAAAGAACACGTTTCCTTAAATCGGAAGGTATATCTCTAAGTGCCTTATCGCAGAGTCTGGAATTTTCATCAATCACAGTTCTTACAAGTTCTGCTCTTCCTCTTGCAAAGGTTTCTATCTTGGATGCTGAAGGGAATTTTAATAACCTTTCCGCTTCATTTGCTGCAGCCTCCTCTGGATTTATAACCATAGAAAGCCCAAGCTCTTCCTTTATAAAATTGATCTCTTTTTTGTAAATAGGATTTCTTACACGGGCAATTGTGTGGCAATTACCGGCCTTTTTAGCTATCAGACAACACAAAAGGTTGAGTTCGTCCGAATCAGTTACCGCTATCATAAGATCTGCCGACTCAATTCCGGCATCCTTCATAATAGAATAACTTGCACCATTACCTACAATTCCCATCACATCATAGCTATTTACAACAGATTTAAGAACACTACTCTGTTCCTCAATAACTGTGATATTGTGACCTTCCTTGCTGAGCTGTCTGGTAAGAGTCTGCCCTACATTTCCACAGCCCACGATCAAAATATGCATAACAATCCTCCGTAGAACAAATAAAATCCACATTACATTATAGGTTTTAATTAAATAATAAGCAACCAAAACGTTAGTTACTGGAGCGAGCTTTATGGTTACAATTCAGTTGTCAGCCAATATATGAGTGGACATAAATGCTTATTTTCGTCTGCGTCGTAATTCATATAGATTCAAATACAAGAACAAGCTTCATTTCAACGTTGTTCAAAGCATTCAGCTTGTTCTTGTATTTT
>JAFSQI010000087.1 GCA_017446685.1 Butyrivibrio sp. | reverse complement strand
ACTCGGAGCAAAAAGAGCTGACGGACAATTCGTAAAGGCCGGTAATATTTTATACAGACAGCGTGGAACACACATTCATCCTGGTGTTAATGTTGGAATCGGTAGCGATGACACATTATATGCACTTGTTGATGGTGTTCTCAGATTTGAGCGCAAGGGCAGAGACAAGAAACAGGCTAGCGTTCATCCTGTAGAGAATAAGTAATTATGGTTGATCGGGCTTCAAACAGATTTGTTTGAAGCCCTTTTTACAGCATATGTATCTGTTGTATATAGACATGATAAAAAAGGAGTAATATGCCTGTATTTGTAGATAAAGCAAAAATATTTATTCAGAGTGGAAAAGGTGGAGATGGCCACATTTCTTTTAGAAGAGAAAAATACGTTGCAAATGGCGGTCCCGACGGTGGTGACGGCGGAAAAGGCGGCGATATAATATTTAAAGTTGATGAAGGAATCAACACCCTTGCTGATTTTCATTACGGTGGAAAATATAAGGCAGAGAACGGACAAGATGGAAATAAAAGGCGTTGCCACGGTAAAAACGGGCAGGATCTTATTATAAAAGTTCCCGAGGGAACAGTTGTTAAGGAAGCCAGCAGCGGAAAAGTTATTGCAGATATGAGTCACGATAACAAAGAAGTTGTTATATTAAAAGGTGGTCGCGGTGGAAATGGAAACATGCATTATGCGACATCAACAATGCAGGCTCCTAAGTATGCACAGCCTGGACAGCCGGCTATAGAACTTGAAGTTCTTCTTGAACTTAAAGTTATTGCTGATGTAGGACTGGTAGGTTTTCCTAATGTTGGTAAATCAACATTTCTTTCAAAGGTTTCAAATGCAAAGCCTAAGATAGCTAATTATCATTTCACAACACTTAGCCCTATGTTGGGCGTTGTGGATCTTAATGATGCAAAGGGATTTGTTGTAGCTGATATTCCTGGACTTATTGAAGGAGCATCTGAGGGAGCTGGTCTTGGACATGAATTTTTGAGACATATTGAAAGAACAAGAATGATAATTCATGTTGTAGATGTGGCTTCTACCGAAGGCAGAGATCCTATGGTTGATATAGAAGCAATAAATAATGAGCTTGCAAATTATAATGCTGATATCACAAATAAAACTCAAGTTATTGCTGCAAATAAAATTGATATGTTGCCGGAAGGTGAACAAGCCGAAATAATAAGTAAGATAAGAGAAAAATATGAACCTCTTGGTGTTAAGGTATTTCCTACTTCGACACTTACTGGAAAAGGTATTCAGGAACTGTTATACTATGTAAGTAGGATACTGTCTACATTGGATGACAAGGATATTACCTTCGAACAGGAATACTTTCCGGAAACTATGGCCAGAACAATTGATGATGCTTATACTGTTGAGTATGATGAAACAGAGAAAGAATTTGTTGTTGAAGGTCCTAAGATTGAGAAAATGCTCGGATACACTAACCTTGAATCTGAAAAGGGCTTTGCTTTCTTCCAGAAATTCATGGCTGATAATGGAATTTTGGATGAACTTGAGGCTCTTCACATTCAGGAAGGTGATACTGTGAGAATGTATGGCTTTAGTTTTGAATATTATAGGAACGGTGATACAGTTCCTGTAGATGATGATGATTTTGATGAGGAAGAAGAATAATGACATTGACAAGTAAACAGCGCGCATATTTAAAGAGTTTGGCTGCTGACCTGGAACCTGTTTTTCAAATTGGAAAATCCAGTGTTAGCCCTGAAATAACTACTGCTATTTCTGAAACATTTAATACACATGAGTTGGTTAAAATAGCCGTTTTAAAGAATTGTGACGCTGATATAAAAGAAGTAGCGATAACTGTTTCGGAGAGAACACGTTCAGAACTTGTTCAGGTTATCGGTAGAAAATTTGTTCTTTATAAACCGTTTAAGGATGATCCAAAGATAATTTTACCAAAGAGCAAGAAAAACACATGATTTATACCACAGGAGGCTAAAATATGGATAGCAGAAGAATTGGTATACTTGGTGGAACCTTTGACCCGGTTCATAATGCTCACCTTCTTCTTGGAGAAGCTGCAAGAGAGCAATTTGGTCTGGACAGAGTGATTTTTATTCCTAATAATCTGGCTCATTTTAAAAACAGAACAGAAATATCAGGACGTGAAGAAAGATATCAGATGGTAAAAATGGCAATTGATGGTAATCCGTATTTTACTTGTTCAAGACTTGAAATTGACAAAGATACCGGCTCCTATACCATTGATACTATTGAAGATCTTAAGCGTATGTATCCTGGTGATGAGTTATATCTGATCTTAGGGGCTGATTCTGTTTTGGGTATAGATAGCTGGTATAGGTCCAAAGATTTGCTTACATCATGTATTATTCTTGCTGCTACCAGAGAAGATGATGATCTAGCGGTTCTCGACAAAAAGAGACGTGAATTGAAGAATCTTTATAATGCAGATATTAGACTTCTTACATTTAACAGAATAGATATTTCCTCTACAGATATCAGACAGCGTATTCGACTTGGACGTTCTGTCAGATATATGCTTCCAAATGAGTGTATTGAGTATATTTGTATCAAGGGGTTGTATAAATGAAGACAATAGAAATTTCTCAGAAACTTCGCAAAGAACTTGAAAAACAATTGAAGCCTGACAGGTTTGATCATACACTTGGCGTTGCATATACAGCTTCTTCCATGGCTATGCTTTATGGTGCTGATGTTCAAAAGGCACTTATTGCGGGTATGTTACATGACTGTGCTAAATGTATGAGTCATGAAGAACAAGTTAAGATATGCGAAAAGAATAAAATTGATATTTCAGAGGTTGAGAGAAGAAATCATTCTCTTCTTCATGCTAAAGTAGGCATGTATTTAGCCAGAACAAAATATGATATATACGATACTGAAATACTAAATGCAATAAGATGGCATACAACCGGAAGAGAAAACATGTCATTGCTTGAGAAAATCGTTTATATTGCCGATTTTATAGAACCTAATCGTAAAGCTCTTGATGACATGGATATTATAAGGAAAGAGGCTTTTACGGATTTGGATTTATGTCTTGCGCATATACTTCATAATTCAGTCATTTACCTGAAAACAATTGGTAAAGAATGTGATGAAGCAACAATGGATGCGTACAATTATTACAAGAACTTTTATAAATTTACATAAATGAAAGGAACAATGTATGGCAGATTTAGCTGTTTCAAGGAATATGGCTCTTCTTGCAGTTGATGCGCTTGAAGATAGAAAAGGCGAAGATATTAAAGTAATTGATATAAGTGAAATCTCAACTTTAGCAGATTATTTCATTATTGCAGGTGGAACAAATATCAATCAGGTTCAGGCATTGGCTGATAGTGTTCAGGAGAAGCTTGGCAGAGCCGGACATCATACAAAAAATGTCGAAGGTTATGAAAGTGGGAATTGGATTTTACTTGATTTTGGCGATATAATAGTTCACGTTTTTGATAGTGAAAATCGTCTCTTTTATGATTTGGAAAGAATCTGGAGAGATGGAAAGCTTATCGAAAAAGAATCACTTAAATAATTATTTATAAGATTTAAAATTTGAAAGGAACTGCTCATATAACGATTATGTGCAGTTCTTTTTATATCCCAAATACTAAATAAAGCCACTTCAAAAAAATGAAGTGACTTTATTTTTTATTTATAAAATCTTAGAATTCCGAAAACTTTACCTAGAATAACGCAATCATCAACAATAATCGGATCCATAGTATCATTTTCAGGTTGCAATCTGATGTGACCGTTTTCTTTGTAATAGGTCTTAACTGTAGCAGAATCATCTATCAGGGCAACAACCTGATCACCGTTATTAGCAGTATTACACTGTTTTACAAAAATCTGGTCACCATTAAATATTCCTGCATTGATCATTGAATCGCCTTTGACGTTAAGTATAAATGCATCAGAACCCTTGGGGCACATGCTTGCTGGAATTGGAATATAAGAATCAATGTTTTCCTCAGCAAGAATAGGAACACCTGCAGCAACCTGACCAATAACAGGTATACTTACAATTTCTGATCTGACCATATTGAAACCATCATCACAAACTTCAATTGCACGTGGCTTGGTAGGATCACGTCTTATATATCCGTTGCGCTCAAGTGTAGAAAGGTGCGAATGAACAGATGAAGTAGATTTTAAATTAACAGCTTTACATATATCTCTGACTGATGGCGGAAAACCTCTTTGTAATGTTTGTTCTTTGATATAATCAAGAATTTCCTGCTGTTTTTTTGAAATTGAACCTTTTTCCATAGAACCTCCTGGTTAATTGAAATTAACTCACAATGCAAAATAATGAAAGGAGCTCATTAACAATTCTTATTAGTAGTATAGCATAACATTGCATATTATTGCAAATGCCTGTTCGAAAAATTTGTTCGGAATATATGTTCGATTTTTCTTGACATAAGAAAGTTTGTTCGATAATATATTTTTAGAACAACTGTTCACAACAAATGTTCGCCGGGAGGTGTTGTTATGAGTGAAGCAATGTATGCAGCAAAGTTATATAATGATCCCAGATATTTTAGTGATAGCGAAATTCGTATTCGCAATAATAGGATTAAGAGACAGAAGATTGTCAGAAGACAGTTCACTTTATTATTTGCTTTTTTGACTCTTATTCTCTTTATTTCAATTTTTATTGGTACTACATTGATGTCTGATGCACAATCGGATGATTTTGTGCCTGAATTTAAATATTATAAATCTGTTACTGTGCATACAGGGGATAATATCTGGAATATTGCTTCTGATTATTATTCTCCGGAGCATTATGATAATATGAACGCATACGTATTTGAAATTTGTAATCTTAACAGAATCAATAAGAGTGACAAAATCAAGTCAGGCGAGAATTTAATTATTCCTTATTATTCTACAGAGTTTAAATAGAATTAATACTGTGTATTTTAGTATGGACTGCACATTCCGTACATTTTTTTCAATAAATATATCATAATTTTTCAATTAATAAGTATCTATATTAATGTATAATAGGATATTAGGGAGATGCTTATTTATGAAATTATCGAATTTATTGAATTATAATAATATTGTTATACAGTGCCATGACAATCCTGATGCGGACGCGATTTGTTCAGGATATGTTTTATATCGGTACTTTCAAAACCACAATAAAAAAGTTAGATTTATATATTCAGGTAATTTTGTGATAAGCAAGAGCAATCTTGTATATCTTATTGAGACTTTAAGAATTCCAATTGAATTTGTTAATGCACTTAAACATAAGCCTGATTTATTGGTTATGATAGATTGTCAATATGGTGAAGGAAATGTACGTAAGTTTCCTGCAAAAGAAATAGCTGTTATAGATCATCATCAAGTATATGGAACGCTCCCTAAGCTTAATGAGGTACGTAGTAATTTAGGAAGTTGTTGTTCAGTTATTTGGAATTTGTTAAAGCTTGAGAATGAGGATGATCTAATTGACAAAAAGATTACAACTGCTTTGTACTATGGTCTTTATTCAGATACAAATGCTTTTTCTGAGATGTCTCATCCTCTTGATAGAGATATGCTAGAAAACCTTCATTATGACAAGGATTTGATTGTAAGATTGAAAAATATGAATCTTACCTTGAAGGAAGCAAAAATTGCAGGAGTTGCAATGCTTGGACTTGAATACCATGCTGATAACAGGTATGCAATCTTGAGAACAGATCCTTGTGATCCAAATATTTTAGGTCTTATTGGAGACTTCATTGTTGCAGTTGATACAGTAGATGTATGTCTTGTATATAGTGTTCTTTCATTTGGCGTTAAGTTTTCGATACGTAGTTGTTCAAACGAGACCAGAGCAGATGAACTCGCAGCATTTTTAGCAAAAGATATTGGTTCTGGTGGAGGCCATACTGAAAAGGCCGGTGGAATGCTCAATAATGAGTTGATTGTTAGAAATTATCCTGACTATATCGAAATTGATGATGATTCAGCTAAGCATTCTATTTCTAACATAATTAGAGAAAGAATGGCTGATTACTTTGAAAACTCAGATATTATAAGAGCTAATATTACCAACATTGATACATCCAAGATGAAACGGTATGAGCGTTCTTCAATTGTTTTGGGGTATGTTGAGGCAAAACAGCTTATTCCTGCTGGAAATATGGCTATTATTCGAACTTTGTTTGGAGATAATACTGTAGAAATAAATGATAATACTATTTTGATAATTGATTATAGCGGAAATGTTTTTCCTATTTCCAAAGAAAAGTTTAATTCAAACTATACAGTCACAAGGAAAAAGTTTAGACCGGAATTTGATTACGTTCCAACAATCAAGAATGCTGATACAGGGAAAGTAATGCAGCTTTTGCCTTTGGCTAAATCATGTACTTCTACAGGTGAGCTTAACATTTTTGCCAAGAAAATTTCTAAAACAACTAAGCTCTTCCCTTATTGGGATTGCGAAAAATATATGCTTGGTCAGAAGGGTGATTATATTGCAGTTAGTATAGAAAACAAGCATAATGTTTTTATTATTGAAAAGAATCTGTTTAAGAAAACATATAAGCCTATGAAAAACTCTTAATTGTTTTTCATAGGCTTTTTTCTATTTTTTATTCTTTTCTCGCAAAGTGACCATTCTTGCAGCGCGTCTTCGGTTTTCGTCATCCTGCGCAGCGTAATGTTTTCTTGTAGTATTAACATCTTTATGGCCTAGAACATCAGCGACAAGATAAATATCACCTGATTCTTTATATAGATTTGTACCAAATGTACTTCTTAGTTTATGAGGCGTGATTTTTTTTAGTGTAGTTACATTTCTTGAATATTTTTTTACAAGATTTTCTACAGCTCTCACGGTAATACGTTTGTTTTGAAGAGATAGAAAAAGAGCATTTTCATTACCTTCTACAGGAATCATATTCTTACGTTGTTCAAGATATTCAAGAAGAGCGTCTCTGACTTCATCCGGAAAATAAACTATCGTATTATACCCACCTTTTCTGTGTACTCTTAATCCGTTTGTGTCAAAGTCTATGTCATCAAGGTCTATACCGACGCATTCTGATACACGAATACCGGTGCCTAAAAGAAGTGTAAGAAGAGCGACATCCCGTAACTTGGTCTTTTCATGATATTTCAATTGATTTTTTGTCAGTTTTTCTCCGGCTTCCACCTGATCAAGCAAAAGTGCAACTTCATTTGGCTCAAGTCTGATAATTTCATGTTCGTGAAGCTTAGGCATATTTACAAGCTCCGGAGTGTTATTTTTTATCATTTCAGCTTTATAAAAATAGTTATACAAAGAGCGAAGCGCTGACATTTTTCGCTTTTTTCCTTGCTCAGCATTAGTGATTTCTTTATTTTTCTTTTCATAAAGACTTAAATGTTCTAAGTATTCTTCAATATCTTCACGCATTATTTTATCTAAAATGTCAATGGTATAATCTTTTATATTGATTTTGGCAAGATAAGAGTTTTCGTTATGAAGATATTCAAAGAAAGTTCTAAGATCATAAGCATAGCCAAGTCTTGTACGTGATGATGTTGTAGGTTCTATTCCTCTGAAAAACTGTCTGCAGAAATGTGGAAGAGTATCCAATATTTCACGCATTCTCAAAGTATTTAATTTGTCCTGTTCATTATAATATTTTTCTTCGTTTCCAATTGTATTTTGCATAATTTCTCCTGTTACTTATTATCTTAACACTTTAATGATTTGTTTTCCATGAGACAGAAATATTTGGCTTTAGTTAGTTACAATTCAGTTGTCAGCCAATATATGAGTGGACATAAATGCTTATTTTCGTCTGCGTCGTAATTCATATAGATTCAAATACAAGAACAAGCTTCATTTCAACGTTGTTCAAAGCATTCAGCTTGTTCTTGTATTTT
>JAFSQI010000086.1 GCA_017446685.1 Butyrivibrio sp. | reverse complement strand
GTTCAGACAGAAATGCGCACTAAGCTGCGCATTTCGTGAGAACCTGATGCAGGAGTGAGCGCATTCCATCGACGAAGTCGATTTGGAATGAATGCGCGAAGTGGTTACTGGAGCGAGCAGTATGCGAGTGAACAGTAACAAGGAAGTAAAATAGTTGACGATCCAGTATTAAAGCGGATTCAGGACTTACTAGAGAAGAATAAGTAAAGATGAGATAGGTGTTACAGAGCTGGAACTGTTAAGGTATTACAGAAAAATGAAAGATGAACAGAAACTGTGTTTATTAAAGACAGCGGAGCTGTTCGCAAGAGATGAAAGATGAAAACGTTAAGAGGGATTTCTGGAACATGATTCGGAAACCCTCTTTCTTAGAGTAGATGGATGCAATAGATGAGATAATGAGAGTAGTCGAAGCTGGCGATATGGCAAGAGCTAACAAAATGATCAGAGTGGTAATGGATTTTATAAATGAAGAAAAAATTGCCAAAAAAAATTCTGGAATAATTGAGCTTAAGTCTCATGAACAGGAAATGTTATTTTGTGAGATCTTAAATGGAGAAAAGTAGTGATGAAATTATACCAGAGAACTAAAAAAGCTTAAGGGGTTTTGTAAATGATTGGGTTAATAGTTTTCTTAGTACTTGGAATTGTTAGTGTTGGTGTGATTTGGTGTGGCAGCAAAATCGGTTCTGATGGTAATTGGTATGAAGAAAGAAAAGCAGAAATGAATACGGAAGATTGTTCCAAAAATAAAAGATGAAACTTGGTTGTAATCCAGTTACTGTTCGTTCGCGTATTCATAAATTTTTAATTATGATTTGTTCATATTTAGTTAGAAGTATGGATGAGACGGTGCAATAATAGGTTTAAAGAGCAGTAATAGTAGGATGGAGAAAGAATGGGGAATAACAAAGCAAGAATATATTATGATAAGCCTGCGTCAGAGTGGGTAGAAGCTCTTCCTATCGGAAACGGAAGACTTGGAGCCATGGTGTTTGGCAGAATAAGTGAAGAATTGATTCAGATGAATGAGGATTCTATCTGGCTTGGGGGATATGAGGACAGAAATAACAAAAAAGCGCTTGAGAATCTGCCAAAGCTTAGAAAACTTCTGATGAATGGTGAGATTAAGAAAGCTGAGGAGCTTCTTAAAGAGGCTTTTTCAGGCACTCCTTGTGGTATGAAGCCTTATCAGCCTCTTGGAAATCTTTTAGTTGATTTTTTAGGGGAAATTGACGAATCTAAAATCACAGATTATTGCAGGGAGCTTGACCTTGAAAATGCTGTTGCCACAACTTCTTTTTCATTTGAAGGGGTGACTTATAAAAGGAAAGTATTTTCAAGTTTTACTGATAAGTGCATGTTTGTGCGTATTTCTGCTTCGGAAGGGAAAAATATTTCTTTTGATGCCTCAGTTACGAGAGGGAAAGAGTATTCCGGAATAAAGCAAATTTCAGATGATACTTTGTACCTTTATGGAAAACTTGGCGAAGATGGAATGGATTTTGGAGTTTGTGTCAAAGCTGTCACAAAGGGCGGCACTGTAAGTACAGCTAATGAGAAACTTGAAGTAAGAGGAGCGGATGAAGTGCTTCTTGTCATAGACGGCGGCTCTACTTTCAGATATGAATGCCTTGAAAAAGAGCTATACAGTGAAGTTTGTGCTTCGGCAGAAAAATCTTTTGACATACTCTTAGAACGTCATATCAAGGATTATCAGAGTTTATTTAACAGAGTTTCGTTTGAACTGGAATGTGAAAAAAATCCTTATGAGGATCTTCCGACAGATAAAAGACTTGCTGCATTCAAAGAGCTTGACGAAAAAGGTGAAACTGAGACAGATCTGGGATTTTATGTTTTATATTTTAATTTTGGAAGATATCTTATGATTTCGGGGAGCAGACCGGGCTCGCTTCCGTTGAATCTTCAGGGAATATGGAATGACAGCTTTACTCCTGCGTGGGACAGTAAATTTACAATTAATATAAATGCTGAAATGAACTATTGGCCGGCAGAAGTTTGTAATTTGTCGGAGTGTCATCTGCCGCTTTTTGATCTGATGAAAAGAATGGAGGAGCATGGTAAAGAAACAGCTAAAGTGATGTATGGATGCAGAGGAATAGTAGCTCATCATAACACAAATATTTGGGGAGATACTGCGCCTCAGGATCAGTGGATTCCGGGAACTTATTGGGTTATGGGATTTGCGTGGCTCTGCACTCATATCTGGACTCATTATCAGTATACAAATGACACCGAATTTCTAAGGGACAACTACCATCTTATGGTAGAGGCATCAGAGTTTTTCCTGGATTTTCTGATTGAAGATAAAGAAGGATTTTTGGTGACATGTCCATCGGTATCCCCTGAGAACACATTTATTATTGATAAAAAGAATAAAGGATGTAATACCTATGGCGTAACCATGGATAATATGATTCTTAGAGATCTTTTTACCCAGTGTATCAAGGCTTCAGATATTCTTGGGCAGCATGATGAGGTAATCGACAGGATTCAGAATACGCTTGGAAGACTTCATCCTACAAGTATCGGTAAATATGGTCAGATAATGGAATGGCCAAAAGATTATGAAGAAGAGGATCCGGGGCACAGGCATATCTCGCAGCTATACGGTCTTTTTCCATCAAATCAGATTTCAGTCAAAAAAACTCCTGACCTTGCAGCTGCAGCGGCAAAAACGCTGGAGAGAAGACTTGGAAACGGTGGCGGACATACCGGCTGGAGCAGAGCTTGGATAATCAATAACTACGCGAAGCTGCATGATGGAGAAAATGCCCTTGAGCACTTAAACAAGATTATTAGCAAATCTACGTTGCCTAATCTTTTTGATAATCATCCGCCTTTCCAGATTGATGGAAACTTTGGAGCAACGGCTGCTATAGCAAATATGCTTGTTCAAAGCGATGAAGATGGAACCGAATTTCTTCCTGCACTTCCAAAGCAGTGGAAAAGCGGAAGAATACGCGGCTTAAAGGTTATCGGCGGAAAGACTGTCGATTTTGCATGGAAAGACGGAAAGATTTGTGATTAATAAAATATTTGACAGAACATAACTATTAATGTTAGTTTTTCATAGAAAAAATAAATAGATTTCATAGGACTCAGGTGTCCATTGTTTACGAATGGGTGAAAAGGGAATCCGGTGAGAATCCGGAGCGAAGCCGTCACTGTGTTAGGGAGTCTGTACTCATTATCACTGAGAAGAAGTTGATGCTTAATTCGGAATGTGTAAAAACATATGTCGAATTTATAGTAAACGACAAATTTTTTTGACGATTACTATAGTTGAGCACAAACAATATCTTGGGAAGAGAGTATAGATGTTGATCGAAGTCAGGAGACCTGCCTGAGTTTTGTAATTTTGATTTGCGGGACTCGAATCAGATTCACATGAATTTATTTACATCTGTAACATTTGAAGGGGCATTAGTATGCTCTCTATTGTTCTGTGCATGTAAAAAACTCACTGAATTTGAGACCACCGTTAAGGTGGTTTTTTTATTTTAAGAAATAATAAAAAACCTATGAAATCTTGATTGAAAGTGAGGATATTATGAAGAAAAAACTGGTTACAACACTTACAATGCTTGCTGTATCAGCAATGACAGTATGTGGATGCGCGGCGGGAAATGCACCAACAGAAAGTTCTGAGGCAGTAACTGCAGCAAGTGAGGAAATGCAGGAAGTTGAAAATGCCGTTACTGAGGAAGTTTCTGATCAGGAGGCTGCTGATAATGTTGCAGCTTTAATTGATGCAATTTATGTTCAGACAAGAACTGATGAAACAGACGAACAGTGCGCTAAGGCAAAGAAAGCCTGGGATGCACTTACTGATGCACAAAAAGAACTTGTAGAAGGCGAATTTGCTGATCCGGATTACTTTGGAAGAGATACAGGAGATGCTTCTTTGGATGATCCGCTTAATCAGGATGAAATCGGTGAAAATGAAATTCTTGTTGTGAGCTTTGGTACATCTTTTAACGACAGCAGAGTAAATGATATCGGTGGCATCGAGAAGGCAATTGCTGCTGCAAATCCTGACTGGTCCGTAAGAAGAGCATTTACCGCTCAGATAATCATTAACCATATTCAGGCAAGAGATGGCGAGGTTATCGATAATGTAGATCAGGCACTTACAAGAGCCGTTGATAACGGAGTAAAAAATCTTGTAATTCAGCCTACTCACCTTATGCATGGCGCAGAGTATGACGAACTTGTTGAAACAGTTAATGAATATGCCGACTCATTTGAGACAGTTACTGTAGCAGAGCCCCTTCTTGGCGAAGTAGGCAAAGATTCAGAGGAAGTAAATGATGACAAGGAAACTGTAGCAAAAGAAATCACAAATGCAGCTCTTTTGACTGCAGGATTTGATTCTCTTGAAGCTGCCGCAGATGAAAAAGTCGCTTTTGTATTCATGGGACATGGTACGAGTCATGCTGCCAAGGTCACATATTCTCAGATGCAGACTCAGATGAATGAACTTGGATACGAGAATGTATTTATTGGAACTGTAGAGGGCGAGCCTGAGGAAACTTCCTGCGAAAATATCATTGCAGCAGTTCAGGAGGCAGGTTTCACAAAGGCTATTCTTCGTCCGTTGATGGTTGTTGCAGGTGATCACGCTAACAACGACATGGCAGGTGATGACGAGGATTCCTGGAAGTCCATGTTTGAAGCAGCAGGACTTGAAGTAGAATGTCAGATAGCAGGTCTTGGCGGAATTGAAAACGTTGAGAAGCTCTATGTTCAGCACACCGCAGATGCCATAGAGAATATGGGAAAAGAAGTTTCTACAGATAATGAGGCTTCTGAGGCAGGAATTGGTCTGGAAGCCGGAACATATGAGGTTACATTTAATACAGATTCCAGCATGTTCCGCATAAACGAAGCACTGGATAATAAGGCTACACTTACTGTTAATGATGATGGAACAGCCTATGTTTCAATTGCTCTTATGTCAAAAAAGATATTGAATCTTTATCCTGGAACAGCAGCAGATGCTGAAAAAGATACAGATAATTGGCTTAAGCCCTATGATGTGGAAGTTACCTATAGTGACGGAACAAAGGAGACTGTAAACGGATTTGATGTTCCTGTGACAGCTCTTGGAGAAGAATTTGATCTTGCCATTATTGGAGAAAAGGGCAAGTGGTATGACCACAAGGTTTCTGTTGAGAAGTAAATTCTATAGTAAGTGGCAAAAGAATTCGCTGTTTATTATACAATGCTTATTATCACTACCGAAGCGAGTTGTTTGAATGTGAAAGTAGCGATTTTACCGGAGGCTTTTATCTATGAAAAGAATATTACTGCTTTTTGCAGCGCTTTTTATGCTTGCAGGGTGTGGCAGGAGCGATAACAGAATAATTGCCGATGGTTCATATAGCTGCGAGGTTTCTCTGGAGGGGGGAAGCGGAAAAGCTACAGTTAACTCGCCGGCTGAGGTTGTAGTATCGGATGGGCAGATTACAGCCACACTTGTATGGTCAAGTTCTAATTATGATTACATGATCGTTCGTGATGAAAAATATTACAACGAAGCCGGTGAGGGTGAAAAGTCCCGTTTTACTGTCAAAGTCCCATATTTTGATGAGGGCTTTACTGTAATTGGTGATACAACGGCTATGAGCACGCCTCATGAAATTGAGTACGTGCTTACAGTCTTTTCACCGGGAAAAGAGAAGGCAGATAGCGAGGCATCATCGGAAAAAACGCAAACAATTGCCGAAAATGCGGCATTACCTGATGAATTTAAGTATATGGGAAGTCTTTCGCTGGAATATGCCAAAGAGTTTACTGTAGATTTTTATGAGGATGGTAAAGAAAATAAATATAACTATATAACAATAGGAAAAGATGGACAAAAACAGAGCTTTTTACAGTTAAGCAGTGGAGAAGATACGGAATTTGATGTTATAAATGTTGATACAACATATCTGGTATCAACGTCTGTCATGGATCTTGTATCGTCAATAGGTGCTCTTGAAAATATTAAATTTACCGGAACCAGAGAAAATGACTGGTATCTTGAGGCTGCAAAATCTGCAATGGATGAAGGAAAAATGCTCTATGCAGGAAAATATTCTGCACCTGATTATGAACTTCTTTTATCCAAAGGCTGTGATTTTGCAATCGAAAATACGATGATATACCATAATCCTGAGGTTTATGAGAAGCTTCAAAGTCTTGGAATAACAGTTATGGTGGAACGCTCAAGCTATGAGAGTACGCCTCTTGGAAGACTTGAATGGATCAAGTTATATGGAGTGCTCTTTAATAAAATTGATGAGGCGCAGGCTCTTTTTGAAGACCAAAAAGAAAGAATACAAGAAATTTCGGATTCAAATATTTATACAAATAAAGAAGCAAGTGGAAAAACTGTTGCGGTTTTTTCTGTAAATACAAATGGGACAATTACTATAAGAAAGCCCGGAGATTACATAAGTTCGATGATAGAACTTGCAGGAGGTAATTACGTACCTCAAATAGAAATAAGTGAAGATGAAAACAATTCGTCTACCATTACAATAAATATGGAGGACTTTTATGCAGGAGCCAGGGATGCTGACCTGCTCATATATAACGGCACTATTGAAGGAAATATAGGAACTTTGGAAGAACTAACTAAGAAAATGCCTTTTCTTGCAGATTTTTATGCGATGAAAAATGATTCATGTTATTGTCTGCCTGAGGACTTCTTTCAGCAAAGTACCCATATGGCTGACTTCATAGAAGATGTGAATAATATACTGGCAGAAAACGGGGAAACTTTAAGCTTTCTGTATAAGATTAGATAGAGACAAAAATATAAGGGGTAAGCGGTGCGAAATAAAACCCAGGGACAGATATTTGTTATTTTTATAATTACAGTTGTTATGATTGCGATAACTGTTTTTTCCATGCTTTTAGGCAGTGCAGAAATAGGTTTGTCGGATTTTTTCAAACTATTTAATGGCTCGACTGATGAGTTTACAGGAAATATTTTATTATCAATAAGGCTTCCGAGAATTCTGGCGGCAATAATTCTTGGCGGGGCATTATCTGTCTCTGGTTTTTTGCTTCAGATTTTTTTCGGAAATCCTATAGCCGGGCCTTATGTGCTTGGTGTATCATCGTCGGCAAAACTTGTTGTGGCACTTACTATGGTGTTATTGCTCGAAAACGGACTGGTGATAAGCTCTTTTGGAATGATAGTGGCAGCCTTTGCAGGTTCTATTTTATCGATGGGAGTTGTGCTTCTTTTAGCAGACAGAATAAGGAATATGTCACTTTTAGTAGTTTGCGGAGTGATGATTGGATATATTTGTTCTGCAATTACAGATTTTATTGTATGTTTTGCAGATGATTCGAATATTGTAAATCTTCACAACTGGTCGCTTGGAAGCTTTTCCGGCACAACTATTGAGCACGTCAGAATTTCACTGGTATTTGTAGTAATCTGTTTAGTTCTGGCGTTCATGCTGTCAAAGCCTATTGGGGCTTATCAGCTTGGAGAAGCCTATGCCCAAAATATGGGAGTAAATATCAAGGCTTTGAGAATAGTGCTTATTTTGACATCAAGTCTTTTAACAGCCACTGTCACAGCATTTGCGGGACCTATATCTTTTGTGGGAATCGCTGTGCCACATATTATGAGGGGAATTTTAAAGACTGCAAAGCCTATCCTTATGATACCTGCATGTTTTATCGGAGGGGCAATAATAACACTATTTTGTGATGATGTAGCAAGATGTGCTTTTGCGCCTACAGAGCTTAGTATCAGCTCAGTGACAGCAGTTTTTCTTTCTCCGATTGTCATATATCTTCTTATAAGAAGAGGAAAAAAGAATAATGGATAAATTGTTAAGAACTTATAAGTTGGATGTTGGCTATCGCAGTGTAGTGGTTAAAGATGTTGAAATAGAAGTTTCGCCGGGAGAAATAATAGCTCTTATAGGACCAAACGGAGCGGGAAAATCTACGATAATAAACACTATTACAAGGCAGCTTATAGGGCTATCGGGAAAAATATATATAAAAGAAAAAGATGAAGCCTCATATAGAGGTGAAGATTTGGCAAAACTTATGTCAATGGTCACAACTAAAAGAATAACGCCGGAACTGATGTCGGCAAGAGAGGTTGTGGCTACCGGAAGATATCCATATACAGGTCGCCTTGGAATATTGAGTAAAGATGACTGGGACAAGGTGGATGAGGCTATAAAACTTGTTGAAATGACAGATATATCAGATCGTGATTTCAGTAAATTGAGCGACGGTCAGAGACAGCGGATCATGCTGGCAAGGGCCATATGCCAGGAGCCTGAAATCATGATTTTGGATGAGCCTACTTCTTTTTTGGATATTCAGTTTAAAATAGATATTTTATCAATTATAAGGAAACTGGCAGAGGAAAAAAATATTGCAGTCATAATGTCTATACATGATCTTGAATTTGTAGAAGCAGTAGCGGACATGGTTATAGCAATAGACGATAGCAGAGTAAAAGCGGTAGGTAAGCCCGAAGATATAATAACATCAGATATTATTGAACAAATCTATCATATGGAAAAAGATTCAGGAAAAGTGATTGTTGAAGGACTTAAAGAGTACTCCAAAGCACTAAAAAAAATGATAAACAGGAAAAAATATGAAGACTAAAGTTATCATGGTTCAGGGCACTATGTCAAATGTGGGAAAGAGCCTTTTGGCAGGTGGACTTTGCCGAATATTTAAACAGGACGGCTACAGAGTTGCCCCCTTTAAATCTCAGAATATGGCGCTTAACTCTTTTGTCACGAAGGATGGACTTGAACTTGGCAGAGCGCAGGCTATGCAGGCGGAGTGCGCCGGAATTGAGCCATCTGTATATATGAATCCGATTTTACTTAAGCCCACCAACGATATTGGCTCGCAGGTGATTGTAAATGGCGAAGTTGTCGGAAATATGCCCGCCAGGGAGTATTTTAAATATAAAAAGAAACTTATTCCGGATATTATGACAGCATTCCATGAGCTTGAAAAGCAGGCTGACATAATTGTTGTTGAAGGCGCAGGGAGTCCGGCAGAAATCAATCTAAAATCAGAAGATATAGTAAATATGGGACTTGCTGAACTTATTGATGCACCTGTCCTTTTAATTGGAGATATTGACAGGGGAGGCGTTTTTGCTCAGCTCCTTGGAACACTTGAGCTTTTAGAGGAAAAAGAAAGAGCGAGGGTTAAAGGACTTATTATCAATAAGTTTCGTGGGGATAAGAGTCTTTTGGATTCCGGAATCGATATGCTTGAGGATATGGGGCATGTACCTGTTATAGGGACGGTGCCTTATACAAGACTACTCATAGATGAGGAGGATAGCTTAAGCGAAAGACTGTCAAATGACAGGTATAATGACGTTTCAGCAGTGGATATAGCAGTTATAAGGCTTCCAAGAATATCAAACTTTACGGATGTGGCTCCCTTTGAGAGTATCGATGGTGTCAATGTCCGTTTTGTGACAAATCCAAGGGAAATTGAAAAGGCTGATCTGGTTATTTTGCCTGGAAGCAAGAATACTATATCAGATTTGAAGTGGCTTAGAGAATCGGGAATGGAAGCTGCTTTAAAGCGTTTTGCGCTAAAAGCTCCTGTAATCGGAATTTGCGGTGGATTTCAGATGCTGGGAGAAGAAATAAGTGATCCTTACAAGGTTGAAGAAGGTGGAAAAATCAGAGGTTTGGGGCTTCTTCATAATAAGACCGTTCTGAAGGAGCAAAAAAGCAGAAAGCAGGCAGAAGGTCTTTTACCGGATATGCAGGGTTTTTATAAAGCAATTTCAGGGCAAAAATATGCAGGCTATGAGATTCATATGGGTGAAACGAAAGGAAACGATGGAGAAAACATTGTCTTTTCACAGGAAGGTAATGTTTTTGGCACTTATGTTCACGGAATCTTTGATGAAGGCGACTTGGCTCTAAAAATCATAAAAGCGATTGCACAAAGCAAAGGAATTTTGCTTGAACAGGAAATGGATTACCGCGCGTTCAAGGACAAGGAGTACGATAAGCTTGCAAAGGTTTTAAGAGACAATCTTGATATGGACTATATATACAAAGTCATGGGGTGAAAATGGATAATATCGAATTTGTTCTACCTTCCGAAATAGAGAAAAAGAGCTTTGAAATAATTACAAAAGAGCTTGAGGCGATGGGAAAGGTTATTCCGGATGAACAAGCGCCGATCACCAAGAGAGTTATTCATACAAGCGCAGATTTTGAGTACGCAGATACCATGTGTTATTCTAAAAATGCCGTTAATTCAGCAAAAAATCTTATAAAAAACGGTGCACATATCGTCACTGATACCAATATGGCAATGGCTGGAATCAACAAAAAAAGACTATCGGTTTATGGTGGGCAGGTGCACTGCTTTATGTCAGATGAGGATGTGGCGGATGAGGCAAAAAAACGCGGTGTTACCAGAGCCTGCGTCAGCATGGAGAGAGCGGCAGCTCTTGGTGAAAATGTGATTTTTGTGATCGGAAATGCCCCGACTGCTCTTATTTCATTATATGAAATGATGGAAAAAGGAATTTATACACCAAAATTTGTGGTCGGTGTTCCTGTGGGCTTTGTAAATGTGGTGGCGGCTAAAGAGCTCTTTTTACAATCAGAGGTCCCATACATAATTAATCGCGGAAGAAAAGGTGGCAGCAATATCGCTGCGGCTATAGTAAACGCATTGGTGTACAGCATATGAGAAAAGGTTTTACTACGGGAAGCTGTGCTGCTGCGGCTTCTAAGGCTGCGACGTATATGCTTTTGTCGGGAAAAGAAAAGTCTGAAATAAAAATAGAAACTCCTGCCGGAATTATGTTTGACGCAAAAATAGTTGATATAGAGCGCTGCAGTTCATATGTGAGCTGTGCTGTAGTAAAGGATGGCGGAGACGATCCGGATGTTACTACAGGCTGTCATGTTGTGGCAAAAGTCAGTATAAAGAAAGAATCGAAGGAAAACAGTGCTGTGCCGGCAGTGATAGAAATTGATGGCGGAAGTGGCATTGGCAGAGTTACAAAACCGGGACTTGACCAGCCCGTGGGCAATGCGGCAATCAATCATGTTCCAAGGCAGATGATAACTAAAGAAGTCATGGAAGTGTGCGGATTATTTGATTTTCACGGCTTTCTTCAAATAGAAATATCTGTGCCGGAAGGCATTGAACTGGCTGGAAGAACCTTTAATCCGAGGCTTGGAATAGAGGGAGGAATATCAATTCTTGGGACTACCGGAATTGTGGAACCCATGAGTACAAAAGCTCTTTTGGATACAATAAGGGTTGAGCTTAATCAGCAAAAAGCTCTTGGCTATACTATTGCCAGAGTGGCGCCCGGCAATTATGGTCAGAACTTTATGAAGGAGCGCTATGGCTATGATCTGGACAGGAGCGTCAAGTGCTCAAATTACATAGGAGAAACTGTAGATATGGTCTGTGAAATGGGATTTCAGAGTATGCTTTTGACAGGACATATCGGAAAACTGATAAAGGTTGCAGGAGGAATTATGAACACGCACTCACATGAGGCGGACTGCCGAATGGAGATTCTTGCAGCTTGTGCGCTTAGAGCGAAGTGTGAAGCGAGTCTTGCACTGAAAATTCTTGATTGTGTAAATACTGAAGAAGCATTGCATTTAATTGATAATGCAGGCATTTTACAAAATACAATGGATATTGTCCTTGAAAAAGTACTTTTTTACCTTGATTTCAGGGCACAGGGGAAAATAAAGATTGAGTGCGTGATTTATTCAAGTGATTACGGCATTTTGGCTGAATCAAAGGGAGTAAAAAATGGTTCATTTTGTGGGTGCGGGATGTGGAGCTTCTGATCTTATAACTGTTAGGGGAATGAAGCTTTTGCAAAAAGCAGATGTGATAATATATGCGGGATCATTAGTGAATCCTGAGCTTTTACAATATGCCCAAAAAGGCTGTGAGATTTATAACAGTGCGAAGATGACACTTGATGAAGTGCTTGAGAAAATGTATCTGGCATCCGAAAGCGGCAAAGAAGTAGTGCGGCTTCATACAGGTGATCCTAGCATTTATGGCGCGGTTCAGGAACAGATGCAGGCGCTTGAAAAAAAGAAAATAGAATACGACAGTTGCCCCGGAGTCAGTGCGTGCTTTGGCGCAGCAGCTTCTCTTAATCTTGAGTATACGCTTCCGGATGTAAGCCAATCACTTGTTATTACAAGAATGTCAGGAAAAACTGCTGTTCCGGAAGGTGAATCTATAGAAAGTTTTGCAAAACATCACGCATCAATGGCAATTTATTTAAGTGCGGGTATGCTTGATGAATTGGAAAAAAGATTACTACAGGGCGGATATAGTGCAGATACACCGGCAGCTTTGGTGTATAAAGCGACCTGGCAAGACGAAAAAAAATATATTTGTACTGTCGGAACTCTTGCAAAAACAGGGCAGGGTGCCAAAATCAAGAATCTTGCGGTGGTTCTTGTGGGTGACGTAATTGCTAAGTCAGGATATTCCTTGTCAAAGCTATATTCACCTGATTTTGAGACCGGCTATAGGAAAATCAGAAGAGGAAATCAAGATGTCAGCGATTAAGTGTTTTCGCGTTTTATATTTTTCTGCTCGTGGAAAAGAGCTTTGCCATAGCCTTTTTGCGGGTTGGGAGCAGGGAATAATAGAAGAAAAACCTGAAAATATCGGGACAAATGAGTTTATAAAAGAATCCTTTGAATATCATTTACCTCTTGTTTTCATTGGTGCAACCGGAATTGCTGTCAGAAAAACAGCGCCTTTTGTAAAGGATAAGCTTCAGGACAGTCCTGTAATTGTAATTGATGAGCTTGGGAATTTTGTAATTCCGATTTTGTCAGGACACTATGGCGGAGCCAATGAGCTATCGCTTTTACTTGCGGAAAGAATTGGAGCTACTGCGGTAATAACGACGGCTACTGACATTAATAATGTTTTTTCAGTTGATGTTTTTGCCAAAAAAAATGCTCTTTATATCCATAATAAAGATAAAATCAAAAATGTTTCATCAAAAATACTTGCAGGTGAACACGTTAAATATTTTTGCGGCGTTGAAGATGTAATTTTCTCAGAGGATAGGCCGGATTTATTGGAGAAAGTTACAACAGACTACTCAAATTGCAGTGGTGCTATCGGTATCCCTGAAAACGTAGATTTTTGCATAGGAGATTTTGAACAGGAGTCCATAGATAAACGAAATAACGAATTACAGACTGATGACTTGCCGCTAATTCTTTTTCCAAAGCGCATGGTTCTTGGAATTGGATGTAAAAAGGGAAAAAGCTTTGAGGAATTAAGGAATTTTATTTTGAAATATTATAATCCGGAGGAATTAAGAAGGAATCTATGCGCAATTTGCTCAATAGATGTGAAACAAAAAGAACCGGGGCTTATAAAGCTTTCGCAGTATCTTGGAGTTGAGTTTTTTACTTTTTCAGCAGAAGAGCTTAATAGAGTGGGCGGAGAGTTTAGAGAGTCAGATTTTGTCAAAGAGACAGTCGGTGTAGGGAATGTCTGCGAAAGAGCTGCGGTACTGGGGGCTGGAGAAGGTGCTAAGATAGTCAGGCACAAGATTTCAGAGGACGGAATGACCCTTGCAGAAGCAAGGAGAAGGATAATTAAGATTAAATGGCAGGAATGATTTATATAGTTGGAATTGGCCCTGGCGACAGAAAAATGATGACGGGGCAGGCACGGGAAGCAATCGAACAAAGCGATGTTATTGTAGGATATACGGTATATGTTTCTCTTATAAAAAATCTGTTTCCGGGAAAAGAGTTTTTTACAACGCCCATGAAACAGGAAATAGACAGATGTAGAGCATGCTTTGAATTTGCCGGGGAAGGCAAAAATGTCGCTCTTGTTTGTAGCGGAGATGCAGGCGTATATGGCATGGCTGCGCCAATGTATGAGCTTTCTTCTAAGTATGAGGATGTAGAAATAAGTGTTATTCCCGGCGTGACGGCTGCGCTTTCCGGCGCGGCTTTGCTTGGAGCTCCGATAAATCACGATTTTTGCGTTATTTCTTTGAGCGATTTATTGACTCCCTGGGAACAGATAGAGAGAAGACTTGAGGCAGCAATTTGCGGAGATTTTTCAGTTGTAATTTATAATCCTTCCAGTAAAAAGAGAAAAGATTACCTGAAGAAAGCCTGTGAGATAATGCTTTGCGCAGGAGCTTCTTTGGACAGAGCCTGCGGATTTGTTGAAAATATCGGGCGTGAAGGAACTAACTTCTGTACCTGCACATTAGGTGAGTTAAAAGATTCGCAGGTAAACATGTTTACAACGGTTTTTATCGGAAATTCGAGATCCGTGATAATAAACGGAAAAATTGTAACTCCCAGAGGATACAAAATCGATGAATAGGATTATTATTTTCGGAGGAACAACTGAAGGAAGAAAACTTGCTACGGAACTTGCGAAGCTATCAGTACCTTGTCTTTATCTGGTGGCTACCGATTACGGAAAAATGGTAACCGGCGATATGCCGAATGTGGACGTGCGCATAGGCAGACTGGATGCTGAGCAGATGGCAGAGCTTTTTAGAATAGAAAAACCAATAGCAATTGTAGATGCAACACATCCCTATGCTGAGATTGTAAAAAAAGAAATTGAAAAGGCGAGAGAAAATTTTAGTTGTATTCCTTTTTTTCGCCTGTTAAGAAAAGAGGAACAGGCGGACTTTTCAGGCTGTAAATTCTTTGAAAATGCTGAAGAATGTGCAAATGCCCTAAAAGAGACTAATGGTACTGTCTTTTTGACAACAGGTTCAAAAGATCTTCCTGTCTTTTGCCGGGAAAAGAGCTTATCAGAGCGTCTTGTTGTAAGAGTTATTCCAAACGAGGAGAGTCTGAAAATATGCTATGACTGCGGACTTTTAGGAAGTCAGATAATTGCAATGCAGGGACCATTTTCCCTGGAGCTTAATCTGACTCTTTTTAAGGATAAAAAGGCTGCAGTTGTGGTCATGAAAGAGAGTGGGAAAGCAGGCGGCGAGCTTGAAAGAATAGAGGCTGCAAGAAAAGCAAATGCAGAGTGTTATATCATAAAAAGACCTTTCGAAAAGCAGAATGGTCAGGAGTACAGTCTTGTAAAAGAAAATATTCTTAAACTTTTAGGGAAGAATTCCGGTAATGATTCCGAAATAGAGACCAAAAAAAAGCCGGAAATAATACTTGCAGGATACGGAATGGGCAAGGGCTCGATGACGTTAGAGGTTGAACAGTCGGTAGAAGATGCTGATATTATCTTTGGGGCTTCGAGGATGCTTGAGGGAATTTCTGCAAAATGCAGAAAATTTCCCTATTATCTTCCAAAGGACATTATTCCTGTTATTGAGAAAAGTGCATCTTCCAAGATTGTAATACTTTTTTCGGGAGATACGGGATTTTACAGCGGAGCAGGAAAAATGTACAAAGCTCTTAAAGCCAAAGGATTTGAACCAAAAGTTTATCCGGGAATTTCTTCTGTAAGTGCTCTATGTGCACGAATAGGTGAGGATTGGCAGAATGCAAAAATAATCAGTACCCATGGAATCGACAAAGAGCTTTGGATTTGCCAAATGATATCGGGCGCTATCTATGAAAGGCAGATTATTGCAATAACTTCCGGCGCCGAGGATGTAAAAATAATTGGAGAATTGTTATCCTTACTTGAAGACAGTGGCAGAGGAAAATATCTTATATATGCCGGTTTTAATATGTATGGAGATGAGAAGTTATTGGAGCTTACTCCAAAGCAGTGCATGGATATTGAAAAAAATGGACTTTATACAGTATTTATTAAAAATGTAGAGCCCTTAAGGCGCAGAATAGTGCCTGGAATTGGTGATAATGAGTTTATCAGAGACAAAGTTCCGATGACAAAAGGGGAAATTCGGACGCTGTCTATATGTAAGCTTGGTGTTACAGAGGGAGATGTTATTTACGATATAGGCGGAGGCACCGGTTCAGTTTCAGTTGAGCTTGGACTTCTTTCATCGTCAGTAAAAGTTTATTGTATCGAGAAAAAGCCGGAAGCGGCTGAACTTATCAGGAAAAATATAGACAGATTTCATCTGAAAAATGTTGTGGTGATCGAGGGAGAAGCTCCCTTTGTGCTTTCCAGTATAAAGGAACCGGATAAGGTATTTATTGGCGGAAGCAGCGACGGGATGAAAGAGATTTTTGAAAAGCTAATCTCATATAAAAAGAAAGTAAGAGTTGTAGTAAACGCGGTTACACTTGAGACCATAGCAAAGTTAAATGATCTGATCAAAGAATATAATATTAAAGATCCGGATATTGTGCAGGTTCAAATAAGCAAAGCCAAAAAAGCAGGAAACTATACCCTTATGGAAGCAGGGAACCCGGTTTATATAGTATCTTTTACAATAAGCTGACCAGTTAATAATGTAATGATGCCTGATTTGAGAGGAAATATGAACTATCCGAGAATATTAATTGCCGCACCAGGGAGCGGAAGCGGGAAAACAACAATAACGTGCGGTATCTTATCTGCATTAAAGGCTCAAAATATTGATATATGCAGTTTTAAATGCGGGCCTGATTATATTGATCCAATGTTCCACAGAAATGTACTTGGGATTTCTTCAGGAAATCTTGATACTTTTTTTACAGATGAAAACCTAACAAGGCACCTTTTTAAACAGGAATTTACAGGTGATATGGCTGTTATTGAGGGCGTTATGGGGCTCTATGACGGTGTAGGCGGTGTGGAACTTAGAGGATCTTCCTATGATCTGGCATGCGTTTTAAAGGCGCCAATAGTGCTTGTGGTTGATGCAAATGGTGCAGGAAGATCAATCCTTGCTGAAATTAAGGGCTTTCTATGTTATGACAGAAAAAATCTTATTAAGGGTGTGATATTAAACAGGACTTCAAAGAGTTTTGCAGGTGTTTTAAAGCCGCTTATTGAAAATGAACTTGGCATAAAGTGCCTTGGTTATGTAGAGAAAAATACTGATGTTGAGCTGCCCGGAAGACATCTGGGACTTGTAATTCCTGAAGAAATTGAAAATGTCGATTTTAAGCTTTCAGAGGTCTCAAAACTTATAACAGAAGGCATAGATATTGAGGCTATAAAGGAAATAGCTATCTTTGCTGATGAAGTAGAAGAAAGGACTATTAGTAATCTTAATTGCAAAAATAGCGAAAATGTGAGGATTGCAGTTGCAAGGGATGAGGCATTTTGCTTTTATTACAGAGAAAATCTTGAGCTTTTAGAAAGACTTGGAGCTAAACTCATATTTTTTTCACCGATAAAAGATAAACATCTACCCGTGGATATTTCAGGTCTTATCCTTGGAGGTGGTTATCCGGAAAATTATTTAAAAGAGCTTTCGATGAACAAAACTCTTTTACAGGAGATAAAAAGAAAAATCCGTGACGGACTTCCAACGCTCGCTGAGTGCGGCGGATTTATGTATCTTACCAAAAAAATCACAGATAAAAACGATGAAAGCTATGAAATGGCGGGACTTATTGATACAGAGTGCAGATGGACAGGGAAGCTTGTCAGATTCGGCTACATTGAGCTGGAAGGGGCAGATTACAAAATAAAGGGGCATGAATTCCACTATTTTGATACAGATAATAACGGCGATTCATTTATTGCAACTAAGCCTTCGGGAAAGCGCTCATATTCTTGTATTCATCATTTTGGATGTTCATATATTGGCTTTCCGCACTTGTATTATCCGTCATGTCCTGAGTTTGCAGAAAATTTCATTGAAAATGCGGTACGCTATAACAATATTAACGCTCTTACGGGTATTTGAGGTGAACCTGGAAGTTTGAGACAAGGCAAAATTTGAATTTTTTGATAAAAGAAAAGATATAGGAAAAAATTGTGATGAGATATTTATTTTCTGACATTTTAGATGGAAAAATACATACCGAACCTATTGATGAGATATTTTACAGAAAAATTATTAAGGGGTGGGACAGGCTTTCTAAACCCATAAACGGATTTGGTGTTTTTGAGAAGCTCTATAGCAGAATCGGTGCTATACAAGGAAGTGAAAATCCGGATCTTGAGCATGCAAGGCTGATTGTGTGTTGCGCAGATCATGGGATTGTCGAGGAAGGCGTAAGCCAGACTGATCAGAGCGTAACTAGGATTTGTGCAGAAAATATCGGAAAAGGACTTACAACAGCCGGAGTCATGGCAAAAGCACAGGGCATAGATGTGTGTGCCGTGGATGTTGGTATCAACTCTATAGAAAGTATTCCCGGAACAATTAATAAAAGAATCCGCAGGGGAACAGCCAATTTTTTGAAAGAAAATGCCATGACCGGACAGGAATGCATTTTGGCAATACAGCTTGGAATGGATCTTGTTATGGAGTCAAAAGAAAACGGTTATTCGCTAATTCTTCTTGGAGAGATGGGAATTGGAAATACCACAAGTGCTGCTGTGATGGCAGGTTACCTGCTTGGAATGAGTGCAAAAGAGGTAACAGGAAGAGGAGCAGGGCTTGATGACGCAGGACTAAATAAAAAGGTTTCTGTTGTAGAAAAGGCTCTTTCCATGTATGACAAACTTGAGCCGCTTGATATTATGAGCTGTTTTGGTGGTCTTGAGCTTGCGGCATTATCCGGAATAGTTATAGGCGGAGCACTGTATCACGTGCCTGTAGTACTTGATGGAATGCTCAGCATGGTATCAGCGCTTGTGGCTGAGAGATTACTTGAAGGAACCAGAAATTATCTTTTACCATCTCATAAGAGCAATGAGCCTGTGACCGAAGCGCTGGCAAAAGAGCTGGAAATAGAGCCTGTCATATGCGGCGGAATGGCTCTTGGTGAGGGAACCGGAGCAGTGATGATGATTTCACTTCTAAAAATGGCTGATGTTGCCTACAAAAAAGCTCTGAAATTTGGTGAATCGGGAGTTGCGCAGTACAGCAGATTTTGAATTAGCAGAGAAAGATAGTTATTATGATCACATTTATTTATGGCGGAAGCAGCAGCGGCAAGTCAGCATTTGCAGAATCGCTTCTTTCCGGACTTGATGATGAAAAAAAATATTACCTTGCCACGATGGATGCCTATGACAGCGAGAGCATTTTGCGAATAGAAAGGCACAAAAAAGCAAGAGAAGGCAAGGGTTTTTGTACAATAGAATGTCCCTGTGATATATATAAAGCAGGTAGTCAGTTACCTGTGAGTGAAGGTTCGGCAGTACTTCTTGAATGTATGTCCAACCTGCTTGCAAATGAAATGTTCAGAGATGGGGAAATCATGGAGGCTGACAGGTGCGTGGATAAGATTATAAAAGACTTTGAGAATCTTATGGCATATGTCCGGGATATGATAATTGTAAGCAATAACATTTTTGAAGACGGGAATATCTATGACGATGGGACCAGGGCGTATATGGCGGCTCTTGGGCTTATAAACAGAAGGCTTGCGGCTATAAGCGATGAAGTCTATGAAGTGGTTGTGGGCATTCCTGTCAGAATAAAGTGACTTAAACTTTGTTACTGTTCAGTTCCTGACCAGTAACTAAGCAATTTTGCAATTAAATCGCTTCGCGATGGGCAAAATTGCCACTTGAATCACTTTCTTACGCAGCCAGCAGCGTAGTGCTGGCTGCTGACTGAATAGTAACTAAACTTTACTTATATAAAATACTAGACCTTCTTAAGGAAAATGATATGAAAATATTAAAATCAATAGCGGTGGCTTTTTCTATGTATTCAAGAATCCCGATGCCGCATTTTACGTGGGCAGGGGAAGATATGAAATATCACTTGATATTCTTTCCCTGGATTGGAATTGTAATCGCTTCATTAGAATATTTATGGATGTATGTTTGCAAATACTTTGATATTGGTAAGGAGCCATTTGCGCTGATTGCAGTTGTGATTCCGCTTCTGATAACAGGCGGCTTTCATGTGGATGGATTTATGGACACATCGGATGCGCTTTCCTCCTGGCAGGAAAAGGATAAGCGTCTTGAAATATTAAAAGATCCGCATATCGGAGCATTTTCTGTCATAAATCTGCTTGTGGCAGTATTAATATTGCTGTCAGCTGTTTTGATGATGAATAAAAAGAGCTTTTGTTTTTGGATTGTTTCTTTTTTTATTGCCAGAACCGTGAGCGGAATATCGGTCATAAAGATAAAAAATGCAAAAAAAGACGGACTTCTGAATACAGAATCCAGAACTGCGAGTACTAAGGTGGTTTTTATTTTTTTGCTTATTGAATTATTCATCGGATTTGGCTATATGCTATATTTATCGGCCGTGCTTGCGGTAGTGCAGATTTTGGCGTGGGGATTATTTTGGGGATATTTTAGGAAAATGGCACTTGATAAATTTGGCGGCATTACGGGAGATCTCGCCGGTTGGTTTGTAACTGTCGGAGAAGTGATTGCAGCGGTTATCAGCGGAATAGGGGCAATATGGTACTTGTAATTGGTGGAAGTAATCAGGGAAAAACTGATTTTGTAATAAATAAATTTGGAAAAGAATCTATCTTTGATGAGCTGCATTTTTTTGTGAGAAAAAAGATGGACGAAGGATATACGGAAGAAAAAATCCTTGAAGAGATTCGTGAAAAAATAAAGGGAGGATCCACGGTTCTGATTGCAGATGAAATTGGAAACGGAGTTGTGCCTATGGATAGCACAGACAGGCTTTGGCGTGAGGTGACGGGAAGAATCCTGATTAAGCTTGCGGCTGAAGCTACAGAAGTGTATCGTGTAGTTTGCGGAATCGGGCAGAGGATAAAGTGATGGCTCAGAGAGTATTTTTGATTCGTCACGGCAAAACCAGTGGGAATGCAGAAAAAAGGTACATTGGCACAACAGATGAACCTCTAACTAAAGAAGGAATGGACGGAATAAAGAAATTTAAATATCCATGCGCTGACATAATTTTTTCCAGTCCCTTAAAAAGAGCGGTTCAGACTGCGGAAATTATCTGGCCGGGGCAGAAAGCTATTGTTATAGATGAACTAAGAGAGACTGACTTTGGCAGATTTGAAGGTAAAAACTATAAGGAATTATCAGGAGATCCTGAGTATCAGGCGTGGATAGATTCAGGCGGAACCATGCCTTTTCCGGGAGGGGAATCACCGGAGCAGGTTAAAGAAAGAGCTCTTTTGTCACTAAAAAAAGTGCTTGAATCCGGAAAAGATGCAACCAATATTGCTATTGTTACTCATGGCGGAATAATAATGGCAATTTTGCAGCATTATTTTGGTGGAAATATTTATGATTATCATGTAGAAAACGGAAAGGGGTATTTTTTTGAAATATCATCTGATGGCCTTTTTTACGGGCTTTGTAATAGATTGTATCTTGGGTGACCCTATAGGGTGGCCTCATCCGATTCGTGTTATTGGAAATCTTATAAGTGCACTGACAGATTTTTTTCTTGAAAAGGCGGAAAATATTAAGGATGAAGCGACGAGAAAACGACAAAAAAGAACCTTTGGAACATATATGGCTATTCTGGTTATTCTGATATCGGCTCTCGTTACTGCAGCAATACTGGGCTTTTTTTATTGTATTAACATATGGCTTGGAGTATTGGCAGAAGCTGTTTTGACCTACTATTTTCTTGCAATGAAATCTTTGTACGTGGAGAGTATGAAGGTTTATAAAGCCCTTAAAGGCTCGTCTCTTGAAAATGCAAGATATGCTGTTTCTATGATAGTTGGAAGAGATACGCAGCAGCTTGATGAAACAGGTGTTGCAAAAGCAGCAATTGAGACAGTTGCTGAAAATACTTCAGACGGTGTTATCGCACCAATGCTGTATCTTGCGCTCGGAGGACCGGTCCTTGGAGTCATTTACAAGTCCATAAATACCATGGATTCTATGGTTGGTTACAAAAATGATAAGTTCATTGATTTTGGAAGGACTGCAGCACGTTTTGATGATGTTGTAAATTATTTACCTGCAAGAATCAATGCGTGGTTAATGGTTGCAGCGTGTATTTTTCTGGGAAAAGAATATAGCATCAAAAATGCATCAAGAATTTACCGAAGAGACAGATATAATCATGCAAGCCCAAATTCCGCTCATACTGAGAGTGTATGTGCCGGAGCACTTGGAATACAGCTTGCGGGACCTGCCAGTTACTTTGGAAAAAGAGTGGAAAAGCCCTATATTGGCGATTCGCAGAGGGCTGTAGAATCAGAAGATATAGTAAGAGCTAATCGTCTGATGATCACTACAGCTATTCTGTGCGAGATGATATGCATAGCAGGCTTGATATTTTTGATGTGAAGATAGGGACATAGAGGAGTTTTATGCACGGTGGTGATATATACAGACACGATGTCAAATATGATTTTTCAGTTAATCTCAATCCGCTAGGAATGCCGGAAAATGTGAGAAAAAAGCTTATAGAAGCTATTTCCTGTGCCGACAGGTATCCGGATATTTTAAATGAGAATCTTACAACTAAGACAGCAAAGATGCTTTCAATTTCAAAGGAGCAGATTTGTTTTGGTAATGGGGCATCAGAGCTGATAATGGCGATATGTCACAGTCTTTTACCGGATTCAGTGATGCTTGTTGCGCCGGGGTTTTCGGGATATAAAAGCGCTGTTTCATCAGCTGTCCCGGATTGCAGGATTTACTGCCATTATTTGAAAGAGGAAAATGATTTTGATTTAACCAAAGATTTCCTTGATGATCTAAAAATATGCGAGCCAAAGCTTATTTTTTTGACTACTCCGAATAATCCAAACGGGCGTCTTATAGATGAAGTACTTTTAAAACAAATATTGGAGACTTGTGATGAAATCGGAGCTGTAGTCGTAGTTGATGAATGCTTTCTTTCGCTTACCGGAAAAGACGAAGAATTGTCGTTGATAACAGAGGTGGATAAGCGCAAGAAACTCATTGTTTTGAGGGCATTTACCAAGACCTACGCAATTGCGGGAGTAAGGCTTGGATATTCTGTTGGCAGTAGGGAGATGATTAAAAAAATCAAGGCTCACCTGCCTGAATGGAATATTTCAGTTTTTGCGCAAATGGCAGGAGCTGAGTGTTTAAAAAATTCACAATATGTTGCTTCATCAGCAGAATACATAAAGAGAGAGCGAAAGTATTTATCTGATGGTCTTAAAAAAGCAGGATTTAAAGTCTTTTCATCTGACGCCAATTATATATTGTTTAGATGCAGGTATGATTTATCAGTCAGGCTTCTTGAACGTGGAATCCTGATAAGAGATTGTGCAGATTATGAGGGACTTTCAACCGGATTTTACAGAGTAGCTGTGCGCTCACATGAAGAAAACGAATATTTGCTGTCAGTGCTCTCAAAATAAATTGAATATAGTTACAATTCAGTTGTCAGCCAATATATGAGTGGACATAAATGCTTATTTTCGTCTGCGTCGTAATTCATATAGATTCAAATACAAGAACAAGCTTCATTTCAACGTTGTTCAAAGCATTCAGCTTGTTCTTGTATTTT
>JAFSQI010000085.1 GCA_017446685.1 Butyrivibrio sp. | reverse complement strand
TCGGACGAGGAGATAATTCATAGGATGAAAATACAAGAACAAGCTGAATGCTTTGAACAACGTTGAAATGAAGCTTGTTCTTGTATTTGAATCTATATGAATTACGACGTAGACGAAAATAAGCATTTATGTCCACTCATAGATTGGATGACAACTGAAGCTTTAGTCTGTTTTGAACATTTGTGCGCTGAAATGCAAAATATGATATACTAAAATATATATTGCATTTTGGGGTGAGTCGTGAAGGAAATAGTTGAACAGTTACTTAAGGGAAAATATTATTATGCGGAGAGGAAGCTTGATTTTTCAACTCCCCGTGTTGAGATTTCTCTATGTGCCGGAGAAACTGTAGAAGGGTCTTTTACGGTATTTGGACCGGACAAGATGCTTCTGGTGGGCGAAGTGTCTGCTACTGACTTAAGGATGCAGGTTCTTACCCGCCGTATTTCAGGTACACCGTATGAAGTGGCTTATAGATTCGATGCGCATGGTCTTTCAAGAGGCGATGTCCTCAAGGGAGATTTTCGCATTATTTCAAATCAGGGAGAGTACCTTCTTCCTTTCGTTGTCACCGTAAGACTTGATCTTATTGCTTCAAGCCTTGGTGATATCAGAAATCTTTTTCATTTTGCAAACCTGGCAAAAACAGATTGGAAAGAGGCTGTCAACCTCTTTTATTCACCTGAATTTATATCATTATTCAGTTCCACAGAGGATAGTTATGAGAGCCTTTACAGAGGACTTTGTCAGATTCCCGGCAATGAGCAGAATGTAGAGGAATTTCTTATTTCAATAAATAAAAAGCAGCCCATGAACTTTATCCTTGACCAAAAGGAATTGGTCATAGATTATGGCAGTGGTTATAGAGATAACATTATTACTGTTACACGAAACGGCTGGGGATATACCAACCTTTATGCTGAGACCGTCGGAGATTTCATTATTCTTGATAAAACAGAGCTTGGAGAAGATGATTTTACCGGCAGCAGTTGTCATCTCAAAATGAGGATAAAAGCTGATAAACTGCACGGTGGAAACAATTTTGGAAAAATAGTTTTCAGAAATGCATTTTTTTGTGCTGAGCTTCCGGTTACTGTTTCAGCGGATATATCTGATAAGCATCCGACAATTGATTATCATGAAAAGAAAAAATTGTTGGTTGAACTTGTAAAAACTTTTGAGTCATTTAGCTGCAAGAAGATCACATCAAGAGTATGGCTGTCTGAAACAGGCAAGATCATAGCAAAGATGAATGCCATTGATGATAAAGACTTAAGGTTCAGACTTTATACAGCGCATTATTATATTACAGCGGGAAGAGTAAACGAAGGAAAGTGGATACTTGATCAGTGTGCCAAAGAGGTTCAGGATGAACCCGGAGATACGCTCTACTGCTATTATCTGTATCTTTCAACTTTGTGCAGCAGGGAAGACAGCTATATTAATGATATTTCAGAGAGACTTGATGGGATATTCAGACGCAATCAGGACAATTGGCGAATTGCCTGGCTTCTTCTTTATGTTTCAGATGATTTTACAGGAAGTAGCCCAAGAAAATGGATGACGCTTGAAAGTCAGTTTTCTTTTGGCTGCAGGAGCCCGATCATTTACATGGAGGCAATGAATCTTTTAAATGAATCGCCCTCCATTTTGACAAGACTTGACAGCTTTGAGCTGTATGTTCTTGAGTATGGTGCTAAAAAAGAAATCATAAGCCTAAATCTTATAGATCAGGTTATATATCAGGCTGTGAGAGTAAGAGCTTTTGATGAAAGACTATTTAGAATTCTTAAGGCATGCTACAAGATAAAAGAAAGTGACGATGTTCTTGAGGCAATTGTTTCTCTGCTTGTCAAGGGAAGCAGGACAGATCCTGAGTGCTTTGAGTGGTATGCTAAGGGTGTTGAAAGAGAACTTAGGATTACAAGGCTATATGAGTACTATATGATGTCTATCTATACTGATGATGAGGGGCGTCTTCCCTGTGATATCAACAGGATGGTACTCATGTATTTTTCATACCAAAGTGACCTTGAGTATGATAAAAATGCTATTCTTTACAAGTATGTACATGAGAACAAGGAAGAGTATCCGGAGCTGTACGAATCATATGTTCCTCAGATAGAAAAATACCTGATGGCGCAGCTTGATAAGGGACGTATCAGCAGAGATCTGGCATATCTATATAAGAATATGCTTACAAAACAGATGGTTGATGCCACAAACGCGTCAAAGGTGCTTGGTATTCTTCATACTTCTGAAATCAGAACAGAGGATAAGAGAATTACGAGTGTTCTTGTTATTTATGACAAGTGTGAGCGAGAAATGCGTTATCCTATTGTAGACGGAAAAGCGTATGTTCCGCTGTATGGAAGTGATTATGCAGTTCTTTTGGCAGATCGTGATGACAACAGGTACGCGGCCAGCGTTCCATACAGTAATATCAAGCTTATGCTTCCCGGAAAACTTGCAGCATATGCTACTCCATATATTCAGAAGGGTAAAGAAAACCTTGACCTTTTCTTAAGTGACCTTGGGAAAAATGCATATACCATCACCATGGAAAATGTTGGAAGATACAGAGATCTTGCTGCATCAGACCTTGTTAGAAAGAAATGCAGAGATGAAATAAGGAACAATCTTGTAAGATTTTACTATGATAATGATTTTACAAGGCAGCTCACAGAGTATCTTGTGGATATCAATCCCATAACTCTTTCGGGAAGTGAACGAAATGAGATACTTGAACTCATGGTAATGAGTGGACTATATGAGAATGCTTTGGGGTGGATAAAGGAATTTGGTACAAACGGTGTTGAACCAAAGACTGTATTAAGGCTTTGCGACAGGCTGCTGGACAGAGATCAGTTCGGTGTCGGTGAAGCAGAGGTTGAGATTGCTTACTATGCTTTTGCAAACGGCAAATATGATGAGCAGCTTCTGGTATATCTTATAAAATATTTTGAGGGAACACTTAAAGAGATGAGAAATGTCTGGAAGGCGGCAGAAGCTTTCGGGCTTGATACATATGCTCTTTCAGAAAGAATGCTTATACAGATGCTCTATACAGGTTCCTATATCGGTGAGAAGACGGAAATTTACAAGCAATATGTGCATAGCGGGGCAAATACCGACGTTGAGACTGCTTTTATCACACAAAGTGCTTATGACAGCTTTGTTCACGGAAAAGTTGCTGACGGTTATATTTTTAGACGTATAGAGAAGCTTGCAATTGAGGGAGTTCCGCTTCAGGACATTTGTAAGCTTGCTTATTTGAGGTACTTTGCTACTGACAAGACTGCTGACGAAGAAGTTAATGAAGACATCGCCAGGGTATTTCTTAAGGGACTTCTGAAGCAGGGAATTTATTTTCCTTTCTATAAAGAATATGAAGAACTGATGCCGGATATGTATCAGTTTAACGATAAGACTATGATAGAGTACCGGACAACACCGGGAGCCTCCTGCACGATTTATTACAGGCTTGTGGGAAGTGCAGACGGAGAGTATAAGAGTGCTCAGATGCCTGAGATGTACGAAGGTATTTTTGTTATGGGCTTTGTATTATTCTTTGGCGAACAACTGCAGTATTACATTACCGAAAGCGGTAAGGGTGATAATGAAGTTGCTATGGAAAGCGGAACGATTACTAAGAACGACATAGTAAAAAATATAACAAGTGGCAGATATAATCTGATCAATGACATTATGATCGGAGAAACGCTGCAGGACTACGATACAGTAGATAAGCTGCTTGCTGAGTACTATCAGAAGAAAAATATCTGTGATCAGTTGTTTAAGCCGTTGAATGAAGATAATCAGGAATAAATTCGCAAACTGTTTGCCGGATATAGAGGTATGAAAGCAAGCAGTAATGTGAAAAAGTTACGGGAAGAGGGTTTGAAGTTTAATGTTATTTGGAAACTCTGATGACAAACGTTTTGTGCTTGGATATGATCTTGGGGATAAGGTTTCTCAGATAAGTTTCCTTGGCTCCGATGCTGATATGCCGGAGACTTTATCTGTGCTTGCAGGTGCAGAACTATACAACATTCCAACAGTACTCTGTAAAAGAAAAGATGTAAACCAGTGGTACTTTGGCAAGGAGGCAGTGCGTCATATAGAAGATGACGACGTGATTCCGGTCTATAATCTTGTGAGTGCCGCAAGGGACGGTAAGCCTGTTACTGTCGGAGATTCCGAGTATGATCCGACAGCTCTTTTGACATTGTTTGTTAAAAGAAGCCTGTCACTTCTTGCAATGGAACTGACACTTGAAAAGGTTGAAGCGATAATGTTTACAACAAGGCTTTTGGATAACAGGATGGTTCAGGTTTTGAATGCTGTAACTTCAACCCTTGAGCTTAAGACACGCAATATCTTTTATCAGAGCCATGAAGAGAGCTTTTTTAACTACATGCTGTTTCAGCCTGAAGAATTGATGCATCATACAATTGTTGCCTGTGATTATGATCTGGACATGCTAAATATCTATGAAATGAGCCTTAATCACAATACGACGCCAATAGTTGCTACAATTGAAAATACTGAATATAGTGATTTAAAGCTTGGCAGGGAAGGTTTTCCGAAGGATGCGACTCTTTTTCACAGAACCTGCGACAGACTTGACGATGAGTTTCAGAGTATCATGCAGAAGGTATGTGAGTCCAAGACGATTTCTACAGTTTTTCTTTTGGGAGATGGATTTAAGGAGAAGTGGGCAAAAAGATCTATTGAGTATCTTTGCAGGATCGGAAGAGTTTTCCAGGGAAACAATCTCTTTAGCAAGGGTGCAACAATCGCTGCAAGAGAGAGAATTCATCCATCAAAAGAAACACCAAAGTATGTCTTTTTGGGTGAAGATAAGCTAAAGTCCAATATCGGAATAGAGTTACTTAAATGTGGAAATGAAGTATATCATGCGCTTCTTGATGCCGGAGTTAACTGGTATGAGGCACAGTCTTCCATGGATGTGATAATCGATCCGAGCGGAACTTTGGAAATTGAAATCACTCCTCTTACCGGAAAGAGTCCGAGGATAGTGAAGCTTTTTCTTGACGGTCTGGAGGATAGACCTAAGGGTGTCACAAGGCTTAGGGTTTCTCTTAAGATGAGTTCTGTTACCGAGGTGGATATCAAGGTTCAGGATATGGGCTTTGGTGAATTATTCCCATCAACCGGCAAGGTCTGGGAACAGACAATTGATTTAATGTAGGAGATGATATGGGTAGACCGATTTTGTGCATAGGAACCTATGCGAAAAATCCATTTCATATAGAAAAGATAGGCAAAAATGTCTATTGCATAGAAGAACTTTGTTACTGCATTGTTCAGAATGCTTTTTTGCTTGATGAGGATAGCTTCAATAAAGAGCTTTTTGACTGGATAGCGGTTGAATGTTCTCTCGATAAGCTTGCTGATGAACTTAGAAGTATGCTTGCAAAAAAATGTTCAGTTGCCTCTATAGCAGGAACAATTCTGGATTACGTCGGCTATAACACCAAGAAGGAAGTGGACAAGACCGAAGAAATTCTTCGTGAAAATGCCGGAATGGATATTTACAGAAAGCGTCTGTCGAGAGCGGATTTTCTGATGAACAGCGGCCGCTACAGCATGGCTTTTAAGGAATATGAGTTTTTACTTAGTAATACTCCGGATATTGACAACGCACTCAGAGCAAAGATAGAGCATAATGAAGGCGTTATGTATGCAAAGCTGTTTTTGTTTGAGAGAGCGGAGAATATGTTTCTTAGAGCATATGAAGACGGAAAAAATCCGGAATCTTTTATACAGTATCTTGCAGCAGTGAGGATGCGGCTTACAGACAAGGAATATGTGTCTTTTGTAGCTGAAAATGATGAGGTGTATGAGATTTCTCTAGAACTTGAAAAACGCCTGGATGAAGCGAATAATCTTTATTCTTCGAGCCAGGATAAATTATCATTAAGAGCGATTTCAGTGTACAAGGCTGAGGGAAAAACTCACGAATATTACGAACAGATCGGGGAGAGAACTGAGGCTATTAAGTCAGAGTACAGAAATCTGGTCAAAGAAAAAATCGGAAATAAGTAATGTAAACAGCTTTTATTGTCCAAAGACTGGGGGATGGATGCATGGGCTTTTTGGAGAGAATTTTCGGTAAGTTTCGAGATGATGAGATTGAGACGCAGTCAGAACTTGAAAACTGGAGCGATATTGTCTATACGAGGAAGAATCTGGACATGGATGATCCTGTCCAAAGAAGAGAGTACATTGGCAGTTGCCTTCAGCAGATGGAGGAAGCTGCGAGGGAGCTCGATGCCCTTGAGACTGAGTATAACGATGTGACCAGTCATTTGCGTGATATGGATGAGATTGATGCGCTTCCTGAAGACCAGAGAAAAGAGGTTAATGACTGCGCTCAGAGAATCCTTGATTCCGAGTATCAACGTGAAAGATTCAGTAAGAGAAAGAGCAAGATGACCGATGAGGAGTTCGAGCATATGAACAGACTTGAAAATGAAGCTGAATCGGTAATTGCAAAGCTTACTGAGGCCGAAAACTATCAGAAAAAGATTAAGAATGACCTTAAGCGTCTGGACAGTGAACATCAGGCTTATATATTCAGAGAGGATGAGCTTGAAAGAACCATAGAAAACAGTAAAAAGCTTATTATTTCAATTGCAGTTGCACTAGGCGCAATAGTTATGCTCTTAGTTATAATGCAGTTTGCGCTTGAACTTGATGTTACTTATGGCTATATGATTTCAGTTCTTTTGACGGCGGTTTCTGCTACTATGATTTATGTAAACAGCACAAATGCGGCATCAGAGCGGAAATCTGTGACAAAGTCTATTTCAAGGCTTATTATGCTTCAGAATCAGGTGAAAATCCGATATGTCAACAATACCAATCTTATAGATTATCTATGTCTTAAGTATAGAGTTTCGAGTGCTAAAGAACTTGCTAGTCTGTATGAAAAGTATGTTCGCGAGGCGAGGGAACGGGAAAAATTTGCCGATGCACAGCGTCTTCTTGATACTAATCAGAAGGACCTTGTATATATGCTAAGACACTTTAGAATTAAGGACCCTGAGATCTGGATACATCAGCCTGAGGCACTTCTTGATCACAATGAAGAAGTCGAGGTTCGTCACAGCCTTAATGTTCAGCGTCAGTCCCTGAGAAAACGAATGGAATACAACAAAAATGTTGTAGCCGGAAATGCCAAGCAGGAAATCGAGGATATGGCTCAGCAGTATCCCATGTATACCCAGGAAATTCTTGATATGGTTTCCAGATACGAGGAAAAATATCCGGATATGTAATTTGGTTACAATCCAGTTGTCAGCCTAATTATATGAGCGGACATAAATGTGCAGTTCTCGGACGAGGAGATAATTCATAAGACGAAAATACAAGAACAAGCTGAATGCTTTGAACAACGTTGAAATGAAGCTTGTTCTTGTATTTGAATCTTTATGAATTACGACGGATGTGCAGATCACTTAGCGAGGTTTTTTCGAGCTTAGTGAAATGTCATACAGCGTAGACGAAAACAAGCATTTATGTCCGCTTGTATATTAGCTGACAAGTGAATTGTAACGTAATTTGAAAATTCCCATTGCCATTAAAAGACGTAAATGATATTATTCAATTGTTTGTGGCAATTTTTATAGTCTACTATTTAGTCTGTGACAATGAGGAGATTTATGGAAAATTTAAGATGTGAGAACTACAAGCGCCTGGGTGAAGAATGCGGTGTCTTTGGCATGTATGACTTCGACGGCAGTGATGTGGCAACATCAATCTATTACGGGCTTGTCTCACTCCAGCACAGGGGACAGGAGAGCTGCGGAATTGCGGTGAGTGAGACGAATGGACCCAAAGGGAAAGTGTCAAGTTACAAGGACATGGGACTTGTAAATGAAGTTTTTACCCATGAGATACTCGATACCTTAAAGGGAGATATCGGAGTTGGTCATGTGCGCTATTCTACGGCTGGTAGCAGCACACGCGAAAATGCACAGCCTCTAGTTCTTAATTATGTTAAGGGTACCCTTGCACTTGCGCATAACGGTAACCTTGTCAATGCACCAGAGCTGAGAAATGAGCTCGCATATACCGGTGCGATTTTTCAAACCACTATTGATTCAGAAGTAATTGCATATCATATTGCCAGAGAAAGGCTTCTTACAAATTCGGTTGAAGAAGCGGTTGGCAGAGCTATGTTAAAAATCAAGGGAGCATATAGTCTTGTTGTAATGTCTCCAAGAAAACTCATTGGTGCAAGAGATCCTTATGGATTCAAGCCTTTGGTTATTGGAAGACGTGAAAACTGTTATATTCTTGCTTCAGAGACCTGTGCTCTTGATACAATAGGAGCAACTTTCATCCGTGATGTTGAGCCGGGAGAAATAGTTACAATTTCACCTGAATATGGAATCAAGTCAGATAAGAGCATGTGTATTCCAAAGGATAAGCATGCAAGATGTATTTTTGAATATATTTATTTTGCAAGACCTGACAGTTATATAGATGGCATCGGCGTCTATGATGCCAGAATTGCTGCAGGAAGATTTTTGGCAAAGGATTCACCTGTAGATGCTGATATGGTAGTTGGTGTTCCGGAGTCAGGAAATGTAGCGGCACTTGGCTATGCCCTTGAATCAGGTATTCCTTATGGGCAGGCTTTTGTAAAGAATTCATATATAGGAAGAACCTTTATAAAACCAAAGCAAAAGAACAGAGAGTCAAGTGTACAGGTTAAGCTAAATGCACTAAAGAGTGCAGTCGAGGGCAAAAGAATCATTATGATTGATGATTCAATTGTAAGAGGAACAACTTCGGACCGCATTGTCAGAATGCTTAGAGATGCCGGTGCAAAAGAAGTACATATGAGAGTCAGTTCACCGCCATTTTTGTGGCCGTGTTATTTTGGAACAGACGTGCCTGCAAGAGATCAGCTTATAGCCTACAACAGAAATGTTGATGATATATGCAGGATAATCGGAGCTGATTCTTTGGCATATCTTGGAATCGAAAGATTAAAAGAGATGGTTGGCGGAGATCTTGGTATTTGCAAAGGCTGCTTTACAGGAACTTATCCGGTTGATCCGCCGACTGAGAATATCAGAGGCGAATACGACCGTTGATATTATAGTAATGTTTAAAACCGGCAAAATAGTGTATCAAATTGTTTTTGGAGGAGAAAAAATGAGTACAGATCGTTATACAAGCCCACTTTCAGAGCGTTATGCAAGCAAGGAAATGCAGTATATCTTTTCGCAGGATATGAAGTTCAGAACCTGGAGAAGATTGTGGATTGCACTTGCTGAGATTGAAAAGGAACTTGGACTTAATATTACTCAGGAACAGATAGATGAGCTCAAGGCACATCAGGATGACATCAACTATGATGTTGCAAGGGCAAGAGAAAAGGAAGTTCGTCATGATGTTATGAGCCATGTTTATGCTTATGGTCAGCAGTGTCCAAAGGCAAAGGGAATCATCCATCTTGGAGCAACGAGTTGTTACGTTGGTGACAATACAGATATTATCGTTATGACAGAGGCTCTTAAGCTTGTTCGTAAAAAGCTTGTCAATGTTATAGCAGAGTTGGCAGCATTTGCTGATAAATATAAGGATCAGCCTACACTTGGATTTACTCATTTTCAGCCTGCACAGCCTACAACAGTAGGAAAAAGAGCTACTCTCTGGCTTCAGGATTTCACAATTGATCTTGAGGATCTTGATTATTGTCTTGATAACATGAAGCTTCTTGGTTCAAAGGGAACTACAGGAACTCAGGCTTCTTTTCTTGAACTTTTTGACGGAGATCTTACAAAGGTTGACAAGCTTGATCCAATGCTTGCCTCAAAGCTAGGTTTTAAGGGATGTATGGCAGTTTCAGGTCAGACATACAGCCGAAAGATTGATATGAAGGTTGTAAATGTTCTTGCAGGAATCTGCTCATCTGCTACCAAGATGGCACAGGACATCAGACTTCTCCAGCACCTCAAGGAAGTTGAAGAGCCATTTGAAAAGAGTCAGATTGGTTCATCAGCTATGGCATATAAGAGAAATCCTATGAGAAGTGAGAGAATATGTTCTCTTTCCAGATATGTTATTGTAGACACTTTAAATCCTGCTATAACTGAGGTTTCACAGTGGTTTGAGAGAACACTTGATGATTCTGCCAATAAGAGACTTTCAATTCCTGAGGGATTTCTTGCTACAGATGGTGTGCTTGATCTGTGCCTCAACGTTGTAGATGGACTTGTTGTTTATCCTAAGGTTATTGAAAAGCATATGCTTGCAGAGCTTCCGTTTATGGCAACAGAGAACATCATGATGGATGCTGTTAAGGCTGGTGGCGATAGACAGGAGCTTCATGAGAAAATTCGTGAACTGTCTATGGAAGCAGGAAAAACAGTTAAGGTAGAAGGCAAGGATAATAACCTTCTTGAACTGATTGCAGCAGATCCGGCATTTCACTTAAGCCTTGAGGAGCTTAAGGAATCCATGGATCCCAAAAAGTATGTTGGTTGCAGCGCACATCAGGTTGATAAGTTCCTTGATGAAGTGGTTAAGCCAATACTTGACGCCAACAAGGATGTACTTGGAGTAAAGGCAGAAATTAATGTGTAAGAGAGGGAAATAATACAAAATACACACCACTTGGTTACGAGGACCTGGTCCAATACGATTATTGAATTTTTAAATATAAGCACCACATGTTCGCGGATTTCGCAGACATGTGGTGCTTTTGCAATTTGTCAGACATAGATTACTATTGAAAAAACAATCCGGAAGTCTTATAATTTTTAGAAATAATAAAATATTTTAGAAAAAAATAAAATTATATAATGTAAAACTCAAAAGAAGGGGAACTATATGCGTAGGAAAGTTATGGGGAAAAGAGCGCTTGCAGTTGGAACTTTAGCAGCGTTGATGTTGTCTGCTGCTACAGGATGTGGTGGTACTGATGAAGCAGATTCTTTGACAGACAATGAAACTTTGGAAAAAGAAGCAAGTGGGGATGCAGAGATGGATTTTACGGTTAACATGGATGGTATTGTTACCGGAAGTATAAGCGCGGGTGTATCTGTGCATGACCCGTCTGTTGTTCTGGATAACGGGAAATATTACATTATCGGAACACACATGACAATGGCAGGCACAGATGATTTAAGAACATTTAACTACATAGGGAACGGCTATAATTATTCTAACCCTGTCTTTGGAGATCTTTTTAAAGATGCTGACAGCAAGGTGTTTTATTACACAGGAAAAAAAGACAGTGTAGTTGCTACTGATGATGGAGGATGTCATCTTTGGGCTCCGGACATAATCTACAACAAGGATAACGGTCTATACTACATGTATTACTGTACATCCTCGACCTGGAATGCATCCACTCTTGGATTTGCCACCTGCGAAACAATTGATGGAATGTATGAATATGGTGGAGATCTGATTTATTCAGGAATTACTAAAGATACTTTGGAAAAGACTGATGTTCTTTCTTATGTGGATGAGAGCTATGCCAAAAGTAATTATATTAAGTCAGATGGCAGCTATAATTTTGATGAATATCCAAATGCGCTTGATCCTACAGTTTTTTATGATAAGGATGACAGATTGTGGATGGTTTACGGCTCCTGGAGTGGAGGAATCTATCTTTTAGAGCTTGATAAAACCACAGGTCAGGTTATTCATCCCAAGGCAGATCCGGAAAATGGTGTGGATGCCTATTTTGGAAAAAAACTCTTGGGAGGCGGTCATAAATCTATAGAGGGTCCGTATATTCTTTATGATAAAGACAGTGATTATTACTATTTGTTTGTATCTTATGGCGGACTTGCAAGTGACGGTGGATATCAGATAAGAGTATTCAGATCAAAAGATGTTTACGGTGATTATGTTGATATGAACGGACAAAAGCCGGAACTTAGTGACAAAGACCACTATGGCTTTGGACTTAAGTTAAGCGGTAATTATGATTTACCTTCTCTAAAGACTGCCTACAAGGCAACCGGACATAATTCGGCCTTTATAGATGATGATGGCAAAAAATATGTAGTTTATCATACCCGTTTTGCAAGTAAAGGAGAATACTTTGAGCCAAGAGTTAAGCAGTATTTTCTTAATGAAGAGGGATGGCCTGTGATGCTTCCTTATCCGACAGATGAGGAGACAATTTCCGAAAACGGCTACAGCGCCGAAGAAATTGCGGGAAGATATTATGTTGATAGTCTTGGACTTGATATAAGCAAAAACATAAGTGAGCCATTTATTATTTATCTTGATGAGGCCGGAAATGTGTATTTTGAGGGTAGAAACGGAGATGTTGCCACAGGTTCATACACAGTTTCTGATGGCAGTTATTATATGCATATCAGTTATGACGGCACTGACTACAGTGGAGTTTTTTGTAAGCAAAAGGATGAAGCCGGAACAGAAGTCATGACCTTTACAGCCTGTGGAGCAAATAAGACAATCTGGGGTGTAAAATACAATTGAGTAGTAACTTTTAATTATATTGTGCGGTGCAGGAACCCTATCCTTGCACCGTACTTTTATTTTTGTTAAACTACTATGGAACTGTAGCGAAATAAAATTGTTAAGTTGATTCTGATATAGTTTTTATTAAAATGGAGTTTTATGGGAGGTCGATTGTATGAAAATAAAAAATATTCTTAATGATAAAGAGGTTACTCTTTCTTTTGAAGTATTCCCACCTAAAACAGACGCCGGATACGAAGCTGTAGAAAAGGCTGCTGCTGAAATTGCAGCTCTTAAACCGGATTTTATGAGTGTTACATATGGAGCCGGTGGCGGTACCAGCAGCAATACTGCAAGTATCGCTGCAGATCTTCAGAATAAATATAATACCCCGGTAATAGCGCATCTTACATGCTATTCATCTACCAGGGATTATGTCAAAAATATGATTTCAGTTTATAAGGAAAAAGGCATTGAGAACATCATGGCGCTTAGGGGAGACATACCCAAGGAAGGCCGAATCTGTAATGATTATGATCATGCTACACAGCTTATTTATGATATCAAATCTCTTGATGAGAATATTTGTATAGGCGGAGCATGTTACCCTGAGGGACATGTAGAGTGTGCAAGACAGTCAGAAGATATTGAGCATCTAAAAGAAAAAGTTGATGCAGGCTGTGACTTTTTGACTACACAGATGTTTTTTGATAATTCGACTTTATATCAGTTTCTTTACAGAATTAGAGAAAAAGGTATTGATGTGCCGGTACTTCCTGGAATCATGCCTATCACAAATGCTAAGCAGGTTGCAAGAAGTGTAGCACTTTCAGGTTCTACAGTACCTCAGAAAATGAAGATTATGGTCGACAGATTTGCTGATGATCCGGCTAAGATGAAGGAAGCAGGAATTATTTATGCATGTGACCAGATAATAGACCTTATTTCAAACGGTGTGAGTCATATTCATGTTTATTCCATGAATAAACCCGACATTGCGGCTGGAATAATGCGTAATCTTGCCACAATAATAAAATAATCGGAAATTTTCAGGTAGTGTCAAACCAATAAAAAAATGGACAGACCTAAGGAATCTACCGCAAGCGGTACCCATTTAGGTCGATATATAGAGGTATGAAAATGAGTGAATTAAATAATTCTAGTCAGACACCATCCGCTTTTAATGACCGGAGGGCAGAAAATCAGAACGCAAATTCTTTTGCGCCTAAAAACAATGCTGATGAAAATATATCAAAGCAGGACTATGACTATGCTCTTGAGACAATTAAAAAGCTGTCGGACTATTATGATGCAAAGGTAGTAGGTCAGCAGCAACTTAAGTTTTCACTTATAGGAGCGATAATTGCTGATGGTCATATTCTTATAGAGTCTGTACCGGGACTTGCCAAGACTACTGCAGCCAAGGCTATTTCAGATGCTGTAGACGGTAAATTTGCACGTATTCAGTGTACACCTGACCTTTTGCCGGGAGATATTATCGGAACACAGATTTACAATCAGGCTAATGGCAAATTTGAGACTATATTGGGTCCGGTTTTTGCAAATTTTGTGCTTCTTGACGAAGTAAACCGTTCAAGTGCCAAGACTCAGTCTGCTATGCTTGAAGCAATGCAGGAAAAGCAGGTGACTATCGGCGGAAAAACCTACAGGATGCCTGAGGATATATTTATCGTAATAGCAACTCAGAACCCTATTGAGCAGGAGGGAACTTATCCGCTTTCTGAGGCACAGACCGACAGATTTTTGATAAAAGAGGTTATTACATATCCGCTTGCTTCCGAGGAAGTTGAAATCTTAAACAGAATAGAGAGCGGTGTTATTTCACGGCAAACTCCGCCTGTCCTTACTATCAAGGATGTGGATAAGGTACAGGATATCTGTGAAAAAGTATATGTAGATGAAGCTATAAAGTGGTATATATCAAGCATTGTTGTTGCCAGCAGAAGAGCAGGGCAGCTTAAAGACAGTAATGTAGGAAAATACGTGAGAATCGGATGCAGCCCAAGAGCTTCAATCGCGTTCCTTAAGATGGCAAAGGCAGCAGCACTGATGCAGGGCAGAACCTATGTTATTCCTGAAGATGTAAAGAGAGTAAGTTATCAGGTGCTCAGACATAGGATCGGTCTTAATTATGCAGCGGTTGCGGACAATATTTCAGTTGAGCAGGTCATTGACGGAATCGTCAATTCTGTAAAAGCTCCGTGATCAAAACAGAGGAGTGTGCTTAATAATGCAGCTTGATTATGAGTATTTGTCAAGAATAAGAAGGGCGGTGGCTCTTTATACAAACAGAAAAACTTCCAATATTCTTGACGGAGATTTTCATTCGATTCATCGCGGGCGCAGCATGGAATTTGATGACTTAAAGGAGTATACCTATGGCGATGATGTACATGATATTGATTGGAAATCATCCTCAAGAATGGGCGATATTCTGGTAAGAAGATATATGACAGACAGAAGACACAATGTAATGTTTGTCTGCGATTGTGGAAGTAAAATGACAGGAGATACCAAAAGCGGTCGCCCCAAGAAGGAACTGGCACTTATGACATTTGGAACAATTGCGTATATTACGGGTCGAAATGGCGCTGATTACGCAATTGCTTTTCCTGATGGTAATAAATCTGTAATAAGTCTATTCAGGTCGGGAGCGGATCACCTTGAAAAGCTTCTATATAGCTATGAATCAAGAGTGGATAAAGAACATACGAAGAGTGTTTATGATGTTCTTCAGGAAGTAATTGCTTCAGTTCACAAAAAAATGATTATTTTTTTGATAACTGATATGGAAGGACTTGAGAAACTTGATGACAATATGCTTAGAGGTATTACGGCAAATAATGATCTTCTTATTATAAATATTGAAGATGCCATGCTTACCGGAAACCTGGCATATGATATTGATACAAGCCTATATGAAAAAATCTTTCTTTCCCATAGCAAAAAGCTTCATGAGGAGGAACTAAGGATTCATAGACAGACTATAGAAAGAGCATCTTTTATCTGCAAGCAGAATAAGGCCGGACTTACATCAATAAGTTCTGAAGATAAAATAATCGATGCGACTATAGACCTATTGGAAAGGTACAGACATGGATACTACGGTTACATTACAGCCGCCATTTGAGTATTATCCCTGGGTAATGGTACTCGCGGCGTTTTTTGCCGGGATTGCCATTTTACTTATTATAATGGCGTTTAAATTCTTTTATGAAAAACATAAAGAGAGAAGAAAAAATAAAATAGTTATCCAAAAGCCCACCAGGAGAGCTCTTACACTTATAAAAGGGGAGTATATCTCCAAATTGCAGATGTTGGCAGGTTCTTATGCCAACAATATGGTGAGTAAAAGGGAAGCGTATCAGAGACTAAGTCTTTTTATAAGAGGCTTTGTTCATGAAGCTACCGGAATCAACGTTGAGAATTATACAAAAGATGAGATAAAAAGTTTTGGGATCAGGAAACTTGATGAACTTATGGAAGAGTATTATATTCCGGAATTTGCCGAGGATGGCAGAGCCGATGAAAAAGATTTTGTGGCTTCCTGTAGCAGAGCTTTAGGAGTTGTCAGAAAATGGAGCTAATGTATGGGTGGATAATTGCTGTTGGGATTATGATTTTTGCAATAGCAATTTTGATAACATATTTTATAAAAAGAAGATCAAAAGACAAATATTCGATAGGTATAAAAGCTGCTAATACTGCGAGAATCAAGGCAACAGGCATTTATAAGAGTCTTGTATTAAAGTACAGGATTCTTTCTGCAATTATGGCATTAGGACTTGCGGGAAGTGCCATAGCGGCGCTTATTTTGGTGGCAAGACCTTATGAAAAGCAGGATGTTTACACTGGAGTAAAGAAAAGAGACATTATTATCTGTATGGATGTTTCGTACTCTCTGTATGATCTTAATTCTGAGATTACAGACTACTTAAAGGGCGTGGTACGCGGTCTGGCAGGAGACAGAATAGCAATCAGCATTTTCAATACATCATCCGTGACATATGTTCCTTTGACGGATGATTATGATTATGTCGCCTTGAAGCTTGATGAGCTTAGTCATTATTTTGAGATGCAAAAAGAGCTTTATGAGGAAATATATGCTTATTATGACTACACCTACGAGATGCCTTCTGAAGTGGAGAAAAGGTATGATGAGCTGATGGAGGAATTGGACTACTATGATGCCGGTACTCTTTATAACAACACGCTCAGAGGTTCTTCACTTATTGGTGAGGGACTTGGCACAGCCCTTTATTCTTTCCCTTACCTTGATGATGCTGAGAGAACCAGGGTGATTATTATGAGTACTGACAATCAGCTCAACGCTTTTGACGGTGAGATCATGAACCTTAATGAAGCATCAAATGCATGCAAAAAAAATAAGGTTACAGTGTTTGGGATATTTCCATCAGAAGATAATTTCTATCAGCCGGAAGCTCACAGCTATTCCGGGTGCAGAGATGAGTTCAAAAAAGCCGTCGAAAATACAGGAGGTCTTTTGTATATCCGAACTCCCAATCTTCCTGTGTCAGCAATCGTTCAGGATATTCAAAAGCAGGATGTAATGACAGTTAATATGATAATGTCGAGAGAGACACAGGATCTTCCTGCAAAACCTTTCGTATTTCTTTTTATTTGTATGGCATTTACATGTGTGGCGGGATTGGTGTTACAGAGATGATAAATCATACTTTACTTACAAGATATACCTCTCTCGGAGGTAGTAATATAGAGCCTATGCTTCCTATAGGTGTTTTGGTAACAGCCTTTGTATTGGCGGTGACTGCAACAGCTTTTTTTACAATAAAAAATAAGGGAACTATTCTGGAAAAAATATTCAAAATTGTACGATTGTCCGTTATTTATGGGCTGGTTTTGATAATAGGTCTAAGACCTGTTACGATTGAGACTAACTATGAGTTTTCTGCAAAAAATCTTGACGTTCTTTTCGTTGTAGATGGCACCATAAGTATGTGGGCGCAGGATTATGAAGGCTATAAACCAAGAATTGAAGGTGTCAGGGCTGATGTGAAATATATAATTGATGAGCTGGCTGGAAGCAGCTTTGGCCTTGTAACATTTGATGACACAGCACATGTACTTTCTCCTTATACTCAGGATATGAAGTACATTAAAGATACTATAGATGTCATGATGATGCCTGACAGCTACTATGCACTTGGCAGCAGCCTTTCCGTTCCATATAAGGACATGGAGGCACTTTTACAGTCCTCCAATCGAAAAGATAACCGTAAGACAGTTGTATTTTTTTTGAGTGATGGAGAAGTTACCAATTCTATTGATACAGTATCCTATGAAGCTCTTCAGCAGTATGTGGATTCCGGTGCTGTCCTTGGATATGGTTCCGAAAACGGCGGAAAGATGAAAGAAGGCTATGATTATCTTTATGATCCTAATACCGGAACTGATGCAATTTCAAGGATTGATGAAGAGAACCTGAAAAAAATAGCTAAAGACCTTGATGTTCAGTATATTAATGTTAATGGTGGAAATACAGCGCTTGCAGGGCTTATAGAAGTAATAAAGCAGCAGAGCACAACCATTGTTGAACAGGGTGACGGAGCAGAGAGATATGTTGACACATATTATTACTATGCTGCGGTTCTGGCAATCATGTTGCTGCTTGAAGGGATAATATTTGTCAGAAAGACTTGGTAAAAGAGGCAGATTATGAAAGATAAAAAGATTCCTGTAAAGATATATATAATGTTGGCATCTGCAATTATTTGTATTTTGATTGCATGGGGAATAGTTTACAAGGTTATTAAAAATCACAGCTTTGTGGTCGCTTATGCTAAAGATGAATATCTTGTTGAAAATGAAGAAAAGCTTCTTTTCCTGAATGCTCCGGAAAGTTACCTTCCATATTATAACCTTGGAAATGTTTCATATAATCAAAAAGACTATAACAGTGCCATAGGTTATTATGCCAAGGCGCTTACTCTTTATCCTGTAGGTCAAAAAGAGTGTGATATCAGAATAAATCTTGCCCTTTCCATGTGTAATACTATTGATTTTCAAAATCTTAGTTCACAGGAAAAAGTGGATACGGCTCTTATAATATTGTACAAAGCCAGAGATATTCTTCTTGAGAACGGCTGGGCAGCAGAAAATCCGGAAGAAGCAAAAGATGCGGATGCACAACAGCTAAAGGAAGATATTGACAGGATTATTGAGCAGCTTGAAAATCCTGATAACAGTGAAGACAATGATGAACAGAATGAGGAGCAAGATCAGGATCAGGAGTCGGATTCTGATGATCAGAATAAATCGCAGTCTGAGCGTGAAAAGCGCCAGAAGGATCAGCTTGAGCAGAAGAAAAAAGATGCTATGGGTGAACGAAAGCAGGAACAGAGCGAACTTGAGAAAAGAGGGAAAAGCTCTTCTGGAAATGCAGGTGATGATGGCATGGGGATAGAAGAAGGTGATGGTGGAAGTTATAGCCCATGGTAATATGACAGGCGTAAAGAATGCGTAGAAAACTCATTGCTTAATTTTTTCAAAATATGCATGAGTAAACTTGAGCAAAATTAAGACCGTTAAGGCTTTAAGCAGCGAGGAGCTGTAAAAGCTTTAGCGGTCTTGATTTTTGGTGTATTTACATTTTTTCAGGTTCCGGATAATCAACTCCAAATGTTTAAACGGTTACTGTCTTCATAACCTGAGGCTGAGTTGGTCTGTCATTCCAGTCTGTATCAACTTCTGCAATTTTATTAACGATATCCATGCCTTCTGTTACTTTGCCGAAAGCAGCATAGTCGCCATCAAGGTGAGGAGCTTTCTTGTGCATGATGAAGAACTGTGACCCTGCTGAATCAGGCATCATGGATCTTGCCATTGAAAGAACACCTTCTGTATGCTTTAAATCATTCTTAAATCCATTTGATGAGAACTCACCCTTAATATCGTAGCCGGGGCCGCCCATTCCGGTTCCTTCAGGGTCGCCGCCCTGAAGCATGAAACCATTTATGACTCTATGGAAAATAAGTCCATCATAAAAGTTCTTTTTAATAAGTGAGATGAAATTGTTAACTGTGTTAGGTGCAATTTCAGGATAAAGCTCAGCTTTGATAACATCGCCGCTTTCCATTGTGATTGTAACCACAGGATTCTGTGCCATTTTTTTTCCTCCATTAATATTGTATTGCATAACATAAAGATTATAACCAATTGTTTTATGAAAGCCAACTATTTATGTTTTAAAAAAAATTTCACTTCTGAAAAGAAATGGAAAAATATGGTTTCAAAATCTAAAAAAAATATAAATTTTTTTAAAAATTTTTATTTAAAAACAATTATTTATATATTAAAATCATCTCATTAAAAAACTTAGGGAAGAGATACTTCATTCACCTGTTTGTTTGGCGGATATTTATCTCCATCCAGCAAGTATATCGTATTCCAAATAAGCGGACGGGTTTTATGTATTTGTAATACGATGTGCAGTTACCTGTATTTGTTTTTTTATAAGGAGTGATAAGAACATGAAGAAAATGTGTACTTTAATGGCAGTATTAATGGCAATATTGGTTGCAGGAATCTGGGCTACAGGCTCTAATGCTTCTTCTTATGATGATATTAGAGTTGAGAGAGTAGCAAGTTATAATGCTGAATTTGCTTCTAAGGTTGTATTCGAGAAAAATTATGTTATGATCTGCGAATCTTTGAACAAAGGATCTGTTGAAGTTGGCGTTTCAAATGTCACATATTCATCAGATGGCAGTGAGATGATTGTTCACCTCTACAATAAGAATGCTGAGCAGGATTACAGCACTGAATCAAACTATGTTACATATTGGAATATTTATGTGCCCATCAATGATTCAATTAAGACTGTAAACGTACAGTGGGATTAATGAGCGAACATGAGGCTGCCATACTAATCAAATCAGTGTGGCAGCCTTTCTTTACGCCCAGTTCCAAGGTATCCATTTGAAAATGCTTGTGTTCGTCGTCTTGAAAATCATCATCCTCGTCCGAGAACTGCACATTTCCAAAAAAATTTATAAATTATTCTTTACAATTGGAATTCACTATGATAAGATTATATTCGTTGGTGCGAAAGAACCGCGAAGATACATAGGGGAATCATACAATGGCTAGTATGCCGGTCTCCAAAACCGCTCATGCGGGTTCGAATCCTGCTTCCCCTGCTCGTCTTAAAAAGACTGGAATCCAGATAGTTACTGGTGTTTCAGTCTTTTTTGTTGATAAAAATCTTTTGTTGTAAATGTCTGTTTTGGTTCTAAAAAGTACGTTTTGGAACACTTAAATTAGGGTAATTTTAGGGTACAAATCTGCGTGCTAATCATGTATAATGTGGGAAAACAGCTATTGATCACGTTTCTTTATAAGAGTTTTAATTGACTGAACATAATAGTTGTAGTAATATGATGGTGCGGAAACGCAATTAAAAGCGATGATATATTCTATGGCAAAACGAAACCCCCGATGTTGGCGCATCGAGGGTTTCTTACTCGTTAGAGTGAGCTATTCTCAGGCTAGTACCGTGTTACTCATCCCTGTCTAGCCATTTGCAAAAATAGTAGGCGACTATACTTGCCAATACAGAGATAATGAATGCGATGATATACTCCATGTGCTGCCTCACCTCCTTTCTGCTGGAGGTACACGGCTTTACTACATTATCATAATCATAATATCTTTACAATCTGTTTTTGTCTTTTATATTTTTGCAATTAATGGACATGATGTATCTTTTTCTAACTTTGTAATACAAGCAGTGGAATACGCCCTAGACCACATGGATGAGCAAACTAAATAACTCTAAACTGGGAAAACGTCATTTCTATTAACTTTTATCATATGCTAGGGTAAATTTTTTGTAGGATTGATAGAGAATAGTATATAGATTGCATGCAATGTAATATATAAAAGAAAAGGACAACCTTCTGTGTTAAAGTATTTGTTGGCACAAAAAAAGCACGGGAGGTGTCCTTATGGA
>JAFSQI010000007.1 GCA_017446685.1 Butyrivibrio sp. | reverse complement strand
CTCATATCGCTTGGCGCATTATAATAATATCATGCCTAAAAACGGTTGAAAATTAACAATAAGTCTACAATTTGTCTACACTATTTTTTTATTCAGCAAGCAGTTTGTCCAAAAGATCAGATAATGTCTGCTTTTCTTCATCTGAGAGCTTGGAGAACATATCATCAAACATTGCTGCTCTCTCATCAGCCACTTCAGCAGCCCTTGCCTGTCCCTTATCTGTCAGAAAAAGAAGAGTTGCCCGCTTATCAGACTCATCTACCTTTCTCTCGATGTATCCGTCATCTTCAAGCTTATTGATCAGCTCGGAAGTAGATGACTGTCCTATATGAAGTTTTTCCATCAGGTCTTTCTGCCTGATTCCCTCAGGGCATTCTGCCATTTCTACAAGAAGGCGCTCTCTTGAAAGAGGGGGTCTGAATCCATGATGCCCTGGCCCTCCAAAAGACGGTTCTGGTGGTCTGTGGCCGTGATGTCCTGGCTCTCCAAATGGTGGTTCTGGTGGTCTGTGGTCGCAATGACCATGCTCTCCAAATGGAGGCTCTGGCGGTCTGTGTCCATGCGCCTTTCGTGTGAATACCATCATCTTTTTCATGAGTTCCATATTTATATTATTTTCCATAATTATCCTCCGCTAAAACCAATGACATTATATTTTAATCGGCACCGATATATTTAATATAGACAGGACCGCCGTTTCTGTCAATATATATCGGTGCCGATATATTATTAAAAATCTATAAATTCGGGCAAAAAAAGCCCATGTCACTATGGACACAGGCTTAAGCATCATACTATTTCTCTTATTACTGAATGCTCTTTATTCCATGGTCGCTGTCTGCATTATCTTCTCTAATCGACCTCACAAACTCAGCAAATTCCTCCTGAAGATCTCTCTCCTCTTTTTTTAACTCTATATATTCTTCTATGTCGCCATCTTCCTGTTTCAGTTCAACATACTTCATAAAAGTAAGCTTGTCCGAGTATTTTTCCACGTAATCTTTATAGAATTCCTTCATTTTCCCGTAGGAAAGCCCGGCGGATGTATTATCAAAAAAAGCTCGGACAAATTCCGGAGTCTCCTTTAATAAGTTTCCACCCTCATCTTTCATGAATGAGGCCCATGTTTTTAGTTCCCATAAACTGACATCCGGGTACAGGTGCTTTATATAAGCAACCGGAACCTCTTCTTCAATAACATCAATCATGAATTCTAACGTCGGAGCGACCTTTACATCGCTAAAATCCATCACAAGATCTTCAACTGTTTTAAACGCATCCTGTAACTCTATGCCCTTTTTATCATTTAAGTACAATGCTAATTCCACATGCTTATTCTCAAGCCCGAACTGTATCTGATATTCACATATTTCATTGTATCTTTCAATTATATTTTGTGGCAGCCCATATATTTCCCCGGTTTTATCATCCGCGTGATCTGATACGTCAGATTCTGATATTAGCGAACCAATCGAGACCGGTTCTTCTATCCTGGTCTTGTCCTTACTGACATACGCCTTCTTTGGTGATATCCCGAATCTTTCAGAAAAAGCCGTGCTGAAAGATGATTCATTATCATATCCAGAACACTCAATATACGACTGGATGTCATACTCATCGTCTTTTATCATGTATTTATATGCCGCCATCATTTTTCTGTCTTTTATATATCTGTTTAATGATTTGCCAGATATATACTCGAATATCACATTAAGGTCTCTCGCTGATTTGCCCTCCTGCTTCCGAAGAATACCGATTATTTCACTGGCCTTCAAATATTCAGACCTGTTATAATCAACATACTTCTCAATCTCATCAACCATGCGCTCAAACGAGTCCTTAAAGTTCATCAGATGGCCTCCTCCTTCTGCAAATAATTATTACAGCACCCAAAGATAAAAGACTTTTCATTTTATGCACATTTTTTAAAAATCATTTTTGCAAAAGATCTTTTTTATTATAGCAGAAGTAGCCCAGTTGCATGATCGTTATCGAGCCCCTTTTTGTCATGTTCTACCAAAGTCCATAATTTCTGCAAAAACTTCCATAGAAATCTTTGAAATACGCTGGATTATCCATGCTTCGAGCAGTCTTCCCAAATATCTCCTTTAGCCTTTCCCGGTCAGATTCCGTATAGCTTCCCTCAGCCCTCTTCTCATATGATTCGATCATAACTTTTCCAAAATCTTCCATAAATCTGGTATCTTTCTCGCTAAATTTTTCCACCGCGTTTCTATAAACTCCATTTTGGGACACACGACCAATCCCTGCCATAAGCACCTCCTGCTTAAACAAACCTTTTACCGATATCTTGCATTCAAAAATACCTCGAATCAAGTATGACAGCAGAATTCGGACATGTTTTGCAGAAAAAGGCGGTAATGTGTCCACCAAAAAAATGGAGATGCATAATATAAATCTAGTGAATAACCATCAGGCGATACAGCGTCTTCTTCTGTTCCAAAGGTATACTGCCCTATCACAGTGTCTTTTGCAAATGCGCTCTTGTACTACTCACGAAGCTCTAGAGTAGGATTCTTCCAGTACTCAGCACGGGCTTTCCATTCCTTACCAAGTCCTTCTTCATAAACAACTGTCAAAAAGTGGAAACAGCCGTTTTGCCTAAACTGCTGTTTCCACTTTTTTGTTCATTTCTTTGACTTCTTATCCTTTTTATCTTTTTTCTTTTTATCGCTCTTCTT
>JAFSQI010000084.1 GCA_017446685.1 Butyrivibrio sp. | reverse complement strand
TCGGACGAGGAGATAATTCATAGGATGAAAATACAAGAACAAGCTGAATGCTTTGAACAACGTTGAAATGAAGCTTGTTCTTGTATTTGAATCTATATGAATTACGACGTAGACGAAAATAAGCATTTATGTCCACTCATATATTGGCTGACAACTGAATTGTAACTGCTCTTGTCACCGACGACGAATTTTTTTCACCATATCCGAAATAATTGTGGTAATATGTTATACGGTAAAAAACATCCAACAATTATAGGAGACGGTATGAATAATTTGCGACATATGATGAATCCTCTGGATTTCACTACTGATGAGCTGGAGGCACTTTTTGATGTTGCCAATGACATTGAAAAGAATATGGATGCCTACTCGCATAAGTGCGACGGCAAAATATTGGCGACCTGTTTTTATGAACCCAGTACACGTACCAGATTAAGCTTTGAAACAGCAATGCTGAGACTTGGTGGAAAGACACTTGGTTTTGCTGATGCCGGAAGTTCTTCCGCAGCAAAGGGCGAAAGTGTTGCCGATACCATTCGTGTTATTTCCTGTTTTGCTGATATATGTGCTATGCGTCACCCCAAGGAAGGTGCTCCAATGGTAGCCGCTTCCAAATCTCTCATTCCCGTTATCAACGCAGGCGATGGCGGTCATCAACATCCCACTCAGACTTTGACAGATCTTTTAACAATCAGATCCCTATATGGTAAACTATCAGATTTTACTATTGGTCTTTGCGGCGACCTCAAATTTGGTCGTACAGTTCATTCTCTCATTAATGCCCTCACTCGTTATACAGGCATTCATTTTATTTTCATTTCACCAAAAGAATTAAAGGTTCCGGATTATATCACAGAAATGCTGGATTCAAAGGGAATTACTTATGAAGAAGTAATAAAGCTTGAAGATGTAATGCCACGTCTTGATTTCCTTTACATGACAAGAGTACAGAAAGAGCGTTTCTTCAACGAAGAAGACTATATCCGATTAAAGGATTTCTATATTCTCGATAAGCCCAAAATGGAGCTTGCAAAAGAAAAAATGTATATTCTCCACCCTCTTCCAAGAGTAAATGAAATTTCAGTGGAGATAGATAATGACCCTCGGGCAGCATATTTTAAGCAGGTTCAATACGGTCTATATGTGCGTATGGCTCTTATCCTTACTCTGCTTGATATGACCGATGCTCATATGAATGAAGGACTGCTTCGTAAGTTCTGATATTATATTCCAAAGAAAGGTAAAAAAGAATGCTTAACATAGGAAAAATCGAAGAAGGCTTTGTGCTTGATCACATTCAGGCAGGAAAGGGAATGCAGATATATACCCATCTTGGTCTTGATAAGCTTGACTCCACTGTCGCAATTATAAAAAACGCCAAAAGTAAGGTGATGGGTAAAAAAGATATACTTAAGGTAGAATGTGATATCGATACATTAAATCTTGATGTACTTGCTTTTATAGATCACAACATCACTGTAAATGTAATTAAAAACGGTGAGATAATCGAAAAAAGAGCTCTGATTCTTCCAAAGGAAATTACAGATGTAATCAAATGTCACAACCCAAGATGTATTTCTTCTATTGAACAGGAGCTTCCCCAGATTTTCTATCTTGCTGATGAAAAGAAAGAAATTTACCGCTGCAAGTATTGTGACGAAAAATATTCAGACGGCAGCAAAACTTCAAAATAATACAGTTTTTAACACCATGCAAAAAGACCCGGCATACAAACCGGGTCTTTTAAAATATTTAAATCTCTTATCAAACTATCAATATCCAAATTCCTGAGCCCAATACCAGCTTCCATCTGCTGTCTGACAGATTGCTATACCAACTGTCTTATATCCGCCATCCATGATGTTAGCTGCATGAGTTGGTGAATTCATCCAAGCTGTATAAACACTGTCGGCTGACTGATAGAGCTTTGCAAGATTCTCACCATACTGAACATTACTGTCTACTGTCCAGAATTCAGAACCATTTGGTCTTGTGTGCGAAAATGAAGATGTAATTTCATTTGCTCTAACCTGTGCCGCATTTGTAAGAGCATCGCTCCAAATAAGAGCTGCAAGACCATTTGCTATTCTCTGCTGATTCATAAGATTAAAAACTGCTGTACATGCGTCAAGAGCCGCCTGACTTGATGCAGCAGAACCTGCAAGTGCAATAGCTTCATCGTCAATATAGATTTCACCAATGCCTTCATCAAGCCCTCTCACAGCAGCCTGATCATCAATAACAGCTGATGATGAAGACCCGCAAGCTATGAAAGTAAAAACCAGGACGAAAGCAAATACTATTGCAGATACCTTTCTTAACTTTTTCATATCAAATCTCCTGTTTTGAGTAATTATAAATAGAAGCACCCACACTTTCTCTTAATCTTATGTTACATGATAGCATTATCTCGTTCAATATTCAGTAGATTATTTTTTTATAAAAAAAATATTTAATTTCACGACAACAAATCAATGGATGAAATATTATTTTCATCTCTCCCATGCTGCACATTTATAGGTATGTACTACAAATCTTTTGCCGCTTCCCGATTTTCCGCTGCAGGTTGAAAGTGTAAGAATACTAGGTTTCTGGGAAAAATCAGCATCTGCAGGTCTTTCATATGCGGAATGAAGCTGAATATAATTAAGGAAAGTATCATATTCTTCACTTGACTCAACCACAGAATAAGCTTCACTTCCGACATTCGTTATATAATAGCCAAAGACTCTATACTGAAAAACATAATCTCTTGTATAAATATATACATAGGGATTTTCTTCAAGAAGCTCATTGTTGTCTGATTGATAGAGCATTTTTAATTTTCCGAACATAGATTGATCCTTCATATTATGACCAAAAACTATATCATGCATTCCTCTAAACTCAGAATCGCTCAGCACATCCTCAAAAATACAGCCCGCCTTATTTTCCTGCCCGTCAAATGTGACATGTAAGTACTCATCAACCTCGTTTTCCTTTACCACCGGATAACTGATATCGAGACATGGAAAATAAATCCACGCCACAAAATCATTATTGATAGACTCAAGTTTATCGAAATCTATCTGTAAAAGAGGATAGTCGACAATCTGCGCCTCGTCCTCATCAACCGGCCAAGAAACCACGGTTTCTCTTATGGTGTCATACTCTTCATCAGCAACCTGATATTCCTTCTGATCCATGTAAATATGTGCCAATTCATAAATTATAACTACAACACAAATAATAATTGCTATAATTCTTACTACATTAAAAATCTTCTTATTCATATTGTCTCTTTTATTGCCCCCCGAAAATAGATATACTTATTGTATCACATATAAAAACATGAAAACTATTATACATTTATAAATATTGAAAATTATGATATCTGATAAAGAAATATTAAAATACGAAAAAATTATTTTTCATATAGACGTTAATTCCGCATTCTTATCCTGGACAGCAGTAAAAAAACTAAAAGACGAACCGGGGAGCATCGATCTTAGAACCATCCCTTCTGCTATAGGAGGAGATGTCAAAAATCGTCACGGAATTATTACAGCAAAATCAATCCCTGCAAAAAAATACGGCGTGACGACAGGTGAGCCTGTAGTAAAGGCACTGCAAAAATGTCCCAAGCTTGTTTTGGTACAATCTGATTTTGCAACCTATAAAGAATATTCAAGAGCATTTATTTCCATAATAAGTAAGTACTCACCTCTCCTTCAACAGGTGTCAATTGATGAGGCTTATCTTGACATTTCAGGAATGCGCGGGCTTTATAAAGCAGCCGAGACAAAAGAATTACCTTTTCCTATTAATATTGCCAATCTCATAAAAAATGAAGTTCGTGATACTTTAGGTTTTACTGTTAACGTAGGAATTTCCTGCAATAAGCTGCTTGCAAAAATGGCAAGTGATTTTACTAAGCCTGACAAGATACATACTCTTTTCCCGGAAGAAATACCAGAAAAGATGTGGCCGCTACCTATAGGAGATTTATACGGATGCGGTTCTTCGACTGCTCAGCGCCTTAAATCAATTGGCATTCGCACAATCGGCGATGCAGCAAAAGCCTCTCCTGAAATGCTGGTTTCAATACTTGGAGAAAATGGCGGTGCATACATATACAATAGTGCCAACGGCATTGGAAGTACTAATGTTTCAGGAACCTATGAGGATGCAAAAAGTTATTCAAATGAAACCACTCTGTCCTCTGATCTTACTGCGGATTCCTATGACAAAGAGATTATTCCAGTATTAAAGCACTTGTCAAACAGTGTCAGCAAAAGGCTAAAAAGAGATAACGTGTACGGAAGAACTGTGACTGTTTCTGTGAAAACCGGAAGTTTCAAACGCCATTCGGCTCAGATGCAGCTTGACAACTCCATAAATGATGAAAACAGCCTTTTCACGTTTTCAAAAATGCTATCTGACAAGCTTCTTTTGGGAAACAATGGTCTTTTCATTCAGGGAGAAGTAATACGACTTGTAGGTGTCGGGGTTACAAAACTTGATGACGGTTCCTATAGACAATTATCCCTATTCGACAATACTTTTAATGCTCCTTCTAAAGATGATCAAAAGCAAAAAAAGCTTGATGAGATGTCTAAACTAATTGATGAAAAATACGGAAAAAATACAATATTTAAAGGAAGCTCTCTTTAAATCAATGAGAGCTTCTCTTTAATATTTCTACAATTCCCATGTCACTGTCAAAGGTATGAACATATCCTTGTAATGATTCTGCCTTTTGACGAAGTGTCTTGGACTTACCGTTTATGCAGATTGTTGCAGTTCCTTTTCCGTTTTTTGCCTCCTGGATTAGATTGGCTGCCGCACTGTTTCCGTCGAAAGCCACTACTACAGAAGGTCTTCGCTCAAAAATCTCATAGTTAAAGCTCTTATATATTCCCATTCCTTCAGATTCAGTCGAAACCCGGATTTTTACATCTGCTGCTTTAAGGTTTTCTATTTCTTTTTTTGTAGCAACAGCCGGAACCACAGCATAAATCCTGAATTTCTTCTGATTATGTTCCAAAAGATATTTCTCATATCCCGTAAGTTTATATCCGATAATAAAGCAAGCTTCCTCAGGGCTTAAATAGTCTAAAAGTTCATCCATCTGTTTAGTGCAATAATCTGTAAGCCTGGTTGCTCTGTTCTCGGTATTAAAGCTTCCACCCAAAATAACAACAGGAAGTCTGTCCCAGGTAAGCTCCTCAATCTGATCCTTTAATTCCTTATTGCAGTCAAGTTTTAGGGCACCTGTTGTATTATTCTCTGAAATTTTGACGGTTTTCATTCTTTCGAGAAGAACTTCCTCCATATCCCTGTCGCCAAGAATCTCATTAAAAACTGCTTTCTTTGTAGAATAGGCCTCCTGGCTTTCCTCAATTATCTGAGTTTCTGTAGTTTTCATTAGCTCAACTTCGTCATAAGAAAGCTCAAGCAGCTTTTCCAAAGAAAGCTGTTCATCTATAGAATTAGTTCCATAAAGTGCTGCTCCATCAGTACCCTGAACACATTTAATACCATGTTTTAAATAATGCTTTAAAGGATGTTTATCAAGCGAATTAAGATTATTTAGCCTTACGTTGCTGGTTATCTGAAACTCAAGAACTACATCATTTTCTTTTAACGCCTTTAGCACTTCCCTGCCCTTTTGCGATTTAAAGCTATAGGTGTAAAGTCCATGACCAAGCCTTATTCGCGGCATTTTCTGCCCCGGAAGCAGGCTGTCTTTAACGCACTGGATACTATGAGCTATATTTTCCTTCTGACTGTCATTTTCACCTGCGTGAACCCTTATCACAAAAGTAGGATCAACAGCAGCAATCTTCATCAGCTCTTTAAATACAGGTTTTAACGTAATAATGTCATTAATTTCCTCGCCTACAAAATCACATCCCGCAACATATGAATCAAGTGCAGTAGCACGAAGGACTTCCAGATTTTGCTCAAGATAGTTTGAAGGAGTCACCGCATCCTTAATAATAGTAAGAGGAATTCTTCGCATGGCAGCAAGGAATCTTATCATCACTCCTGTATCACTGTAAATATGCGGCATTACCTGATGTACCTGCCTTAACATCTCAATAGATTCATATTTTTTTACCAGAGTTGTATCACTAATTTCTGCATAGTAGACTCCCTGGCTCTTATAGCACCTTGCAATCCATAACAGCTTGTCCTGAAAAATGGTATTGTTACAATACCTGCTATCTTCCTTGTCTATAAGCATCTGCATAAGAAGTCTTTTTACATCTTCATCCGGAATCTGAGACACATTCTGAATTTTTATCTTATCTTCGCTTTCTTTGCCCTTTGCAAAGACATAGCGATACAAATAAACCTTCTCAAGATTGGTAAAAACAGCCTGTCCATCCTTGATAACAGCAAGCGAGCCTCGTATCTTTACTATGTTCATTTCAGCATTGCAGGGATTATTAAGAATAAGATCCGCAAAATTTATAAATGTATTATCATCAATTTTTCTATCCAGATATTTTCCTTTAAGGTCAGATGCGCTGAACTGCTTTGCAACTTTTTCCCTTTGAGCAAGAACTTTCTGCCACTGAGAATCTGTAAGTCCAAGTTCCAGTTTTTTTACATAATAAAGTGGATAGCGTATCTGATGTCTTATTCCAAGAGCAATCAGAACATCTGCAGGAAGATTACCATTCATATGAGTATGCAAATCTGCTCTGAATTTGAGCTCCCTCGGAACATATGTCTTAAAAATAGTCTTGCCGATATCAAGCTGATAGTCCTTGGTCTGACTCATGAGGGTCTTTGCTATAGCAGGAATCGTTGCCTTCCTCCTCACTTCACCGTCAGGATAAATATTTGCAACCTTAATTCCACCCAGCCTTAAAAGATATACCTCTTCATTATTGGCATCCACAAAGCACGGCACTTCTCCTTTAATGATAAGCATATCGTTTTCATCTTTTGAAAGCGTAAGCCCACAGGTCTTCGCAAGGTTTTTTATCAGATTGCCAGAGTGATGATTCGGCGTAGAAAGACTGTAATACATCTTATCAAGGTTTTTGTACAAATTTACGATAATATCTTTTTCATTATCAAGAAAAAAACAAGTGAAATAGGTCATTTTTGTCTCCTATAAAAGCTTTTTCATATCTTCGGGAATATCTGCGGATAAAGATATCTCTTCTATATTTATCGGATGAATAAATGAAATTCTTTCGGCGTGAAGAGCTGCTCTATTAAGACCGTAGGTTTTCTCTTTATTACCGTAAAAATTATCGCCAACAAGCGGATGTCCTATATACGCCATGTGGACTCTTATCTGATGCGTCCTTCCGGTATCAAGTACCAGCCTCACAAGAGCATAATCATCATACTGCTTTTCAACATGAAAATGAGTAATTGCCTCTTTTCCAAGGGGATGGACTTCTCTTATCATTCTCTCATCCGGTTTTTGCCTTATGGGCGCATCTACTGTTCCGTCTTTCTTGTCAAAAAATCCTTCGCATATAGCAAGATATTCTTTTCTTCGGGACATATTTTCCTTTTGATTTCCAAGTAGAGCAGCGCTGTGACGATTTTTGGCAAATATCACAAGTCCTGATGTTTCCCTGTCAAGCCTTCCAACTGTGCGCACAACATGCTCCTGCAGTGTCCTTTTGTAATAACCGGCAAGGTAATTGCTAAGAGAGTCCATGTAATGAGCATAAGACGGATGAATCACCATATCTCCAGGCTTATTCAGAACTATAAAATCCTCATCTTCATAAACTATATCTATAGGACCGTCTACAGGAACAATATCCCCTGCATTTTCGTTGTCCTCATATAGCCTCACCACAAGCTCCTGGCCTTTTCTTAACTGTCCGATTACTCTAAGGGAACTGTAAATGCCGTTATCGCAGCACATCACTCCATCATCAAAAAGCTTACACCTGCTTACTTCTCTGCTTGAGAGAAGCATTTTTTCTCTCATTATTTCTCCGGCTGTTATGCCGTCTTCATCTTTTTTTACTAAATATCTAAGTTCTCTGTATTCCATATTACCTAATATAACACAAAAAACCTTGTTGTCACCATCATGCAACAACAAGGTTTATTATCCTAACGTATTTACACACTTTTATTCCATAAATCATCTTTGACTTTTACATCATTATTAATTTCTATCATATCTATTCTATTAATCACACCGATATCCTCAAGTACCCGAATCATCCGGTAAACTGTAGCCATACCGACTGTATTGTCTTTAGCCATTACCTGGTAATATATGTCTTTACAGGAAGTATGATTGTTTCCCATAATAACATCCACAATTAGCTTGCGCTGCTTGGTAATTCTGCAGCCATTACTCTTAAGTCTGTCTATTACCTGTTCACTGCTCATCCAATTTCCCCTTATTTTAGAAAACCAAATAACCCCTTCTTTTCGTATACTGTACTGTCTGCTTTTAAAAATTGATAACCTGTCTGTTCTATTGCTTTTCTTAGCTTATCTATATTTACTTCATCATCTGTAACAAAAGATGTCTCGCCTTTAACATGAGAGCTTTTTACACTTTTGGCAGATGGAAATGCCTTTCTTATTGTTTCGTTAATGTGGGACTCACACATACTGCACATCATCCCATCAATCTTTGCTGTAGTCTTATACATTCTCAGTTTCCTTTTCCAGCATCTGCGTGACTGCTGCAGCTACTGCACCCTGAACATGAACCGGAGCAGGAGCCTGAACATCCTGAACAGCCTTTGCCGGTAAGTTCTCCTTTGATCATATTAACAACATTTTTTCCACAAATATACAAAATTGCAATCACTATTGCTATCGCAATAAGATTTCCGATAACGGGTGGCATTATACTTAATCCCCCTTTCAAAAACATACAGGAGCCCGAAAGGTAAATCCGGCTGTAAAACCGGATTTACCGGGACACCTTGCAAAAACAATTGTTGCAGTAAACAAAACAGATCTTTTTTATGCACTTGCCTTAACTGCGTTTAAGTTTCTATCTTCTTCTGTTGCCTGATATCCCTTGCGAACAATAAGATAAATAAGTCCTGCAAGAAGAATTACACCAACTATTGTACCAAATCCGAAAGAAACTTCACCAACAATAAGTCCTCCAAGATTATAAACGATAAGTGAAAGTACGTAAGCCCAAGCTGTCATATAGCCGATTGCTGCCCATGTCCACTTAGCATTGTTCATTTCTCTCTTGATTGCACCGATAGCTGCAAAGCAAGGAGCACACAGAAGGTTAAAGATCATGAATGAGAATGCTGCGATAGGTGTATAATCTGCTGCAACTCTATCCCAAATCTGCTCACCCTCTTCACCAAGTTCTTCCATAACGGGTTCACCGTTTTCATCAAAGAGAAGCTCTCCTGTTTCTTCATCAACGGCCTGAGCTGCAACACCGTCATAATTGTAAAGAACACCGAATGTACCAACAACTTCTTCCTTGGCTACAAGACCTGTAACTGTTGCTACAGTAGGCCTCCAGTTACCAAAGCCAAGTGGCTTAAATACAAATGAAAATGTATTACCAACACTTGCAAGAAGTGAAGAATCCATAGGAGTAATATCTGACTCCTCTACTCCCATTTTATCAGCAAGCTGTGCTACATATTCATCTGTTATAACGCTCTCATCTTCAAAAAGATTATCAACAAGTCCAAATTTTCCGTTTACTGTTCCAAATGCTGAAAGGAACCAGATAATAACTGAAGATATTACGATAACTGAGCCTGCTCTTTTAATAAATGACCAACCACGCTCCCATGTAGCACGGAGCACACCAACTGCTGAAGGGATGTGATATGCAGGAAGCTCCATAACAAATGGTGCAGGAATTCCGGCAAATACCTTGAACTTCTTTAAAATAATTCCTGAAAGAACAATAGAAGCAATACCGATAAAGTAAGCGCTCGCAGCAACCCATGGAGAACCTCCAAATACCGCACCGGCAATAAGACCGATAATAGGAAGCTTAGCTCCGCATGGCATAAAGGTTGTAGTCATAAGAGTCATCTTTCGGTCACGCTCATTTTCGATTGTACGGCTTGCCATAACTCCGGGAACGCCACATCCTGTTGCAACAAGGCAAGGGATGAAGGACTTTCCTGACAAACCAAACTGGCGGAAGATACGGTCCATAACGAATGCAACTCTTGCCATGTATCCGATATCCTCAAGAATAGCAAGTAAGAAGAACAGAACAAGCATCTGAGGAACAAATCCGATAACTGCACCTACGCCTGCTACAATACCATCCTGAATAAGTCCGTATAAAACAGTTCCCTCTTCTACATGAAGAAGACCTAAAAGTCCATCAAAAAATCCCGGAACCCATTCGCCGAAAATAACATCATTTGTAAAATCTGTTGCTGCAGTACCAATAGAAACGCTCCAGCCTCCCATTGCTATTGCATAAATAAAGAACATTACAACTGCAAAAATAGGAAGACCAAGAATTCTGTTTGTAACAATTCTGTCAATCTTATCTGAAACTGACAATTCTCCCTTGGCGCGTCCCTTCTTTACTGCTTTTGAGGTAACGCCTGTGATATAGCTGTATCTTTCGTTTGTGATAATTGATTCAGCGTCATCATCAAGTGATTTTTCAGTCTCGCTGATAATCTGCTCAATTTGTGATTTTTTGTCTGAAGAAAGATTAAGTGCTTCCAATGCCTTTTCATCGCGTTCAAATGCCTTTACACTGTTCCAGCGAATAAATCTGTCATCACATGAGCCCTTGATTATATCTGCAATCTTATCAATTGCAGCCTTTGCTTCTCCTGTGATTACTTCTTTTTCACTGCTCTTTTTGCCGGACTTTGCTGCGTCAATAGCCTTCTTTACAAGAGCATCAGTACCTTCGCCCTTAAGTGCTGAAAGCTCAACAACTTCACAGCCAAGTGCATTTGAAAGTGCCTTTATATCAATCTTATCTCCGTTCTTACGAACAAGATCCATCATGTTAAGTGCAATTATCATGGGGATATTCAGCTCAAGAAGCTGAGTTGTAAGATAGAGGTTTCTTTCGATGTTTGTTCCGTCAACAATATTGATTATTGCATCAGGTTTCTCATTTACAAGATATGTACGAGAAACAACCTCTTCAAGAGTGTAAGGAGAAAGTGAATAAATACCTGGAAGGTCCTGAATAACAACATCCTTGTATTCAGCTCCCTTAAGCTTACCCTCTTTCTTTTCAACAGTAACACCCGGCCAGTTACCAACGTACTGCCTGCTACCTGTCAGATTATTAAATAATGTGGTCTTACCACTGTTTGGATTACCCGCTAAAGCAATCTTGATTTCCATTTTTGCCTCCTCAAAATACAAATACATTTTATTTTGAATACAAAACCAAATACTATTTACTCAACCTCAACAAATTCCGCATCAGCCTTACGAACTGTCAGCTCATAGCCTCTAACTGTCAGCTCAATAGGATCTCCTAAAGGCGCAACCTTGCGCACATAAACATCAGCTCCCTTTGTAAGCCCCATATCCATGATTCTGCGTCTTGTAGGTCCTTCCCCATGCAATTTCTTCACTGTTGCAGTTTGTCCGATTTCAACATCTCTTAATGTTTTCACCTGAAAAATCTCCCTTTCTATATAAATTTATTTAAAAAACTTAAGAATATGAAAAAATATATTGACAGTTCATATAAAAATGCGGTTTGCCAGAGTTTTATCAAGTGCTATCCTGCTGTCCTTCACATTGACGATCAGGTTTCCGCCATTTTTATTTACAATTGAGATTTCCTCACCTACAACAAATCCCAATTCTGAAAGGTGCTGTTTTACCTCATCTGTGCCTGTTATTCTCTTAATACTTACCATATCTCCTATATCTGTCATCGTAAGTGGCATCATATATACCTCACTTTCACATATTATTGTTCATTCGAATGCAGCTCGTACCAACAATTAAAGTAAACGTCAGATGATCCTGCCGTTTAATATAAAACAGCCACACTAGGATGCGCACAGATTTTGCAAGGAATTATGTCGCTTTTAACGACCAAAATCTGGCGTAGCCAACTGCACTATGTTAGTTACCACTAACGTACTTTCAAAAAAAATTTCAAATCCACGTTACCGATTGCTAACCAATCGTTAGTTTAGTCTAACTGATAGCGGTTGTCAATAACAAATCACAAGATAATTTAATTATTTTTTTATTGATGAAGATGCAATGCAAGTTGTTAGCAAATGCTAACTTCTTTATGATAAGAATATACTTATTGATAATCCTTGTCAATATTTTTTTGTATAATCAAAAAACCGGTACACATGAGTCAATTGACCAAAAAATGTACCGGCTTTTTTATACAATACCAAATCTGTTGTCGTTTAATATTTTATTATATTTCTGCTGCTCTCTTTAATGCTTCATCAATATGAGGCTTAAAGTTTTCACGTCCAACAAGATCTACAAATCCATCTTTTTCCATGGTATTCATAGGCTGCTCATTGACATGAGAAAATACAAGCTGAATATTGTTCTTCTTGCACTTATCATAGAGCTGTTCAAGAGAATGCATGGCTGTAGCATCTATAGCCGGCACACCTCTCATACGAATAACAAGAGCTCTTGTGAAATCCTTGAAACTAATAGCAGCAATCTGCTCAGCATCACCAAAGAACATAGGGCCACTTATCTCATAAACTCTTACGTGCTTCGGAATATCTTTTAACTTAAGACCATCAGGATCATCTTCAGGGTCATAGTACTTCCAACCCTTTACTCTTGATTCCTCGCTCATTCTCTTCATGAAAAGAACGCAGGCAGCAAGCATTCCAATTTCAATAGCAACCACAAGGTCAAATACAACAGTGAGAACAAATGTTGTTACAAGTACGATAATGTCGCTCTTTGGAGCTGTTTTCAAAAGATGTAAAAATGTCTTGTACTGACACATATTATAAGCAACCATAAACAAAATAGCTGCGATTGTTGGCATAGGAATAAGTGCCGCATATGGCATCAAAACAACAAGTACGAGCACAAGGCAGATAGAATGAATCATTCCGGCAACAGGAGTTCTTCCACCATTTTTAATATTGGCTGCTGTACGGGCTATAGCTCCGGTAGCAGGGATTCCTCCGAATAAAGCTGAGCCGATATTTCCAAGTCCCTGAGCTACAAGTTCCATGTTCGACCTGTGCTTTGAATCTATCATACTGTCTGCAACCACACATGACAAAAGAGATTCAATTGCAGCAAGGATTGCAATGGTAAAGCCGTCTCCTGCCACGTCTCTTATAGTTTTAAAGCTGAAAGCCGGGACTGTAAGAGTAGGAAGATTACCTTTTATCTCATAAAGATCCCCGATAGTATTTACATTTAGTCCAAGAATCTTAACCATGAAAATACCAACTATAACTGCTATAAGAGAGCCCGGAATCTTGCTGCTGATCTTGGGCCAGAATATCTGGATAAGAAGACATACAAGACCAACTATTAGTGCCTGATAATTGAATGTTCCGATGTTTTTGGCAATAGCTTCAACCTTTTCCATGGTCTCAACCGTTGAAGTGCCGGCAGGATATGTCAATCCCAAAAAGTCCTTGATCTGACCAATTGCGATTGTTACAGCAATACCCGCTGTAAAGCCTGTTGTAATAGTATAAGGGATAAATTTGATAAGGGAACCAAGTCTGAATACACCCATCAAAACAAGTAAAATTCCCGCGAAAATTGTTGCAAGTGCAAGGCCTTCCATTCCTTTATTTGCAACTATACCTGCTACAATTGTAGCAAATGCAGCGGTGGGACCTGCAATCTGTACCCTACTTCCGCCAAGAAAAGAAATAATGAATCCGGCAACAATAGCCGTATATAGACCTTCTTCCGGTCCAACTCCGGAAGCCAGCGCCAATGCGATAGAAAGCGGTAATGCTATTATCGCAACGATGATTCCGGAAACAAGATCCTGCGCAAACTGTTTGCCATTATAAGTTTTGAGCGCAGTAAACAACATAGGTTTCAGCTTTTCGTTTTCCATAATCTCCTCCAAAAGACTGCCAAAAAATTTAACACATTAATATAAGAAAAAGCTCATAACAGCCAAATGGAATTATACGATTTAATGTATAAATCGTCAATTAATAATTTGTCCTGAAGAAAAATATTACTTTTTAAATTTCCAAAATTTAATTGTTGACAATTTATTTGAATTGTGTAAAATGTAATTGTAACAAACACCTCAATACACTTACAAATCACAAAACCAACTATATTAAAAATGCGCAAAGGAGAATAAGATATGGAATATAAATTTACAGAAGCAAATTTCGAAGCAGAAGTTTTAAAAAGTGAAACTCCTGTACTTGTTGATTTTTACGCTGACTGGTGTGGTCCTTGCAAGATGATGGCACCTGTAGTTGAAAAGCTTGCTGAACAGTATGATGGCAAGGTTAAGGTCGGCAAAGTTAATTCAGATGATGAGAGTGCCCTTGCAGCCAAGTACAACATTATGTCAATTCCGGCATTTCTTATTTTCAAAAACGGAGAAGTAATTGATACAGCAACAGGTGCTATGCCTGCTGATGCACTTGCAAAGAAGCTCGACGCAGCACTCTGATATCACATTTTAAACGTTAATACCAACAATTCACATACATTTTATTTTACTATCAATTTTCTATTCTAATAGAATTTAAAATAGATAGCTTGATAATCTCCTATAAAAAGTACTGTCCCAGCCAGGCAGTGCTTTTTTATTTCAATTTTTCTGTTTACATATGTAAAAATATATTGTAACGTTCATACATTTTTCACATTTTTAGCCCCAATGTTCACTTTTTGAACACATTTTAGGTATATTATAATAATCAAGTTAGTGATGCAGCTTGGCTCACGATTCCTCGGAGCCTAATCACTATCTCCCCCTCATAAGAAAATCGCAGGCACTCACGTCCCCCCGTGGGTGTTTTTGCGTTATATGGAAATAATTTTATTTTTTAAAACCGGCAGCGTTGTTTTGATGCCGGCTAAATATTTAGCTTTATTATTCTCCTGTAAGAGCATGCTTTCCATAAATACCTATAAGCTCTGTCATTTCCTCAGGTGTAAGATTCTCTGTTGCATATTTTATCAGTTCTTCCTGATTGCCATCCTTAACATATTCCATAACTTCTGAAATAGACTCGTTGTCCATATGGTTCTCTATGATCTCTGAAACAACTTCTTTGTCCTCTTCCGTAAGTGAATCAAGAATTTCAGCCACCTCCGGGTTACTCGCAGCAATCTTTTCAGCATTTTCGGTTATAATATCTACAGTCTTCTGTGCTGCCACTTTTTTTACAGACTGTTTTAGAAGAGGCAGGGCAAAATTTATAAAAATCAAAGCAACAACTCCCAATATTATTATAGAAAGCATAAGTTGCCCAAAAGGACTGTTATTTGAGGCTTTTCCCGGTTTGTTATATACATTATTTCGACTTTTTTTTGACATTTTTTCTTCTTCTCCCATTATTTTTTTAGAATAGATAATATTTCTTTTAGAGTTCTGTCACAATTTAGAAACAGTTTACCTATATTATATATTTATCAGAAGGACATACCTTCTGAACCCCCAACAATACTTTTTTTCATACACGGGTTGTCTGGTTCCCCACTAGGCAACCCCTCCTCCCAAAAATATTGCCGTTCCTATATTAACATAAGGAACGGCTTTTTTGTATAATCTTTCATAAATTGGTTTTCAAAGCGAAATGCGCAACTTGGTGCGCATTTCGTAAAAAACATATCACCTTAAAATCTGAGTTTTTCAAATGTTGCCACATCAACAGGCTTTGAAAAATAGTACCCCTGAAAGAAATCGCATCCTATTGAATTTAACATTTCAAGCTGCTGTTTTGTCTCAACGCCCTCCGCTATTACCTGCATGTCAAGTTTCTGAGCCATACTGATCACATGTTCCAGAATAATATCCGTCCTTTTTTGTGAACCGGTATTAGACAAAAAATTCATATCAATTTTTAGTACATCTACCTCAAAGTCTTTTAACAGATTTAACGATGAATAACCTGATCCAAAGTCATCAATTTCAACCAAAAAGCCCTTCTGTCGAAGCCTTGACATAAGCTCAATACATCTGCCCACATTAGAGGCAACCGCTGTCTCTGTTATCTCAAGATTAAGCTTTCCGGGTTCTATGTCATATTTTTCAACAAGATCTGTAAATACAACCTCTATATCCAAAAACTGAAGATCTTTCGGTGAAATATTTACTGAAATTCTTAAATTTTCTTTATCCGTTCCCTTCCATGCACAGATTTGCCTTGCTGCAAGCTCCCAAACATATCTGTCCATTTTGTAAATAAGATTTGCATTTTCCAATACTCCGATAAAAGTTCCTGGAGCAACTATCCCTTTTTCCGGATGAATCCATCTGGCAAGTGCCTCTCCTCCCTGAATATTTCCATTGTAGTCAACCTGCGGCTGAAGGAAAATATGAAACTCCCCTTTTTCGAGGGCAATATTAAAGCTGTTTATTATTTCATTTTCCCTCAAAAACTTACTCATTATATCTTCACTGAAAAAAGCTATAGAAACCTCTTTGTTGTCAAAAATAGTCTCCATTGCCATTCTGGCTTTATCCAGCATCTCATAAATTGATTCGCGAGGATTCTTGATTTCATAAACCCCAATTTGGAAATGAAGTCTGTATATACTGCTGTCAAGCATTGATGAAATTTCTTTAATTCCATCTTCAAAAACCCGTGTCTTGAATTCTCTTTTTTTCATTAAAAGAACAAATTCATCCGAATGGGTTCTGGCATAAACATCGTCTGCTGTACACCATTTTTGAATATTATGTGCTATGAGCTTAAGTATTTCATCACCCTTTTCCATGCCAAAAAGCTGATTGAGCAGTTTAAATTTCTTTATATTGGAACAAAGAATATAGTACTCCTCATCCGGAGTCTCAATCAATTTCTCTTTTACTTCCTTAAAAAATCCCTCCTGATTGTAAATCCCCGTAAGTACGTCGTGTGTCTCTCTAAACTTTACTCCACCGGTATGTACAGCCTCTTCAGTAACATCCATAACTGCGATGCAAGTTCCTATGATTTTCTTTTTAATCGAATCAACGGCAGGCATCATATGAAGCTCATATAGATATTCTGTTCCATCATATATAAAGAACTGGCTCCATATACTTTCTTTTCTTTTTTCAACGTTACTTGTTATCCAGCTTTTCAAAAAGTCCTGCATTCTTCTAAGTTCATTTGGAATATGGAACATTTTAAAAGCTTTTTTATTGGAATAAATACAGTTTTCATCCTCATCAAGACATATTATTCCTATTTCAGAATCAAGAAGAGCTAAAGAAATAATATCGTCACTTACTCTTTTATTTCCTACTATACTGACATAGAGCGCATCTTCATTACTATCAACGCAGGCATAAAAATCCTCATCCATCATATCTCCGGCTTTGTTGCCAAAAGATACAAGCTCTATGCAATAAGTATTTTTCATTATCCCGTTATCAATAATCGGAGAAGGAATGGAAATAACACGACACTCTATTCCATCTCTGATTTCTGTTTTTTCCTGTACTCTGTTGCTCACACATGCCTGGTAACTTGAACAATTAGTGCACCTGTCACACTTTCCCCAGGTTGCATAGCATTTTTCCTCTTCTTTTTTTATATCACCTGGCTCAAGACTCACAGCATTGCAGCTTGCGGGTTCAACAAGGCGTACAATATCATACATTCCTTGCATTTTATCTATGTATTCTCTCAAATCTTTTATTTCAAGAGCCATGTCTTTACCTCATAATAAACATAATAACGTTCAAAAATGCCTATATATATCTATATTGTATTATTTATTAGGCAATATCATATATAGAAACTTAAAAATTTTTATAAACTTTTAGGTAATTTTTAGGTTGGAACTGTATATTGTATCTCAGAGAAGGGAAATACACATCCCTTCCTCCCAAGCATGGGAAACACTTTCATAACAACTTTTTTACACCAGCCGGAGTAGTCCTCATACTACTCCGGCACTCCCTTTTTATAGAAAAAAATATTTTTGAACATATGTTCAGCAATCTGTGATATAATTATACATATTTGACTTAATAGTCGGTTTTCGACGGAATGGAGAAGGTATGTATAAAGAAGGGAAAGTTTGGATAGCTAACACAGATAGTGGTGAAAATGTATTTCTTTTGCCTAAAATGGCTAATCGTCACGGGCTTATAGCCGGTGCAACCGGAACAGGTAAAACTGTAACTTTAAAGGTTCTGGCTGAATCCTTCAGCGACATGGGCGTTCCCGTATTTCTTGCGGATGTCAAGGGCGACCTCTCAGGTATGGTAAAAGAGGGTGTTAATTCAGAGAACATGCAACAACGTATTCAAAAATTCGGTCTTGAAGAGGCAGGCTTTAAGTATCAGAAATATCCCGCTACCTTCTGGGATGTCTTCGGGAAATACGGTATCCCGCTTCGCACTACTGTTTCAGAAATGGGTCCTCTTCTTTTATCAAGAATCCTTGGACTAAATGATCTTCAGAGTGACCTTTTATCAATTGCATTCAAAATTGCAGATGACAATGAACTTCTTTTAGTAGACACCAAGGATTTAAAGGCAATTCTTAACTATATTTCAGAAAACAACAAGGAACTGGCTGCAGACTACGGCAATATCAGTAAAGTATCTATTTCTGCCATTGTTCGAGCTATAGTTTCACTTGAAATTGAGGGCGGTGACAAGTTTTTCTTTGAACCTGCACTCAATATAAGAGACTGGTTTGCAACAGGCGAAGGCGGAAAAGGAATGATAAATATCCTCGACAGCACAAGCCTCATTAATAATGGAAAATTATATGCTACCTTTCTTCTCTGGATGATGTCTGAGCTCTTTGAGACATTGCCGGAGGTTGGTGACCTTGATAAACCCAAAATGGTCTTTTTCTTTGATGAGGCCCATCTTTTGTTTGATGATGCCCCCAAGCTTCTAATTGATAAGATTGAGCAAGTTGTAAAACTCATCCGTTCAAAAGGAGTCGGCATTTATTTTGTAACTCAGAATCCAAGAGATATTCCTGACGGTGTACTGGCACAGCTTGGCAACAAAATCCAGCATGCTCTCCATGCCTATACTCCTTCAGATATGAAGGCTGTAAAAGCTGCTGCGGATTCTTTCCGCGAAAATCCTGAATTTAAGACCGCAGATGTCATTCAGGAGCTAGGAACAGGTGAAGCAATATGCTCTTTCTTACAAGAAGACGGAACTCCTTGCGTTTGCCAAAGAGTAAAGATTCTTCCTCCACAGAGTTTCATGGGCAGCATCGACTCTGATACCAGAGAAAAAGAGATTAAGCAGAGCCTTCTTTACAGCAAATATTATGAACCTGTAGATCCTGATTCAGCTTATGAATTCCTTACAAGGAAAGGAATCGAAGAGGCTGAGGCTTTGGCAAAAGCAAAAGAAGAGGCTGAAGCTGCCAAACTTAAGGCAAAGGAAGAAGCTGCTGCGGCAAAGGCAAAAGAAAAAGAACAAGCTGCCGCAGAACGCAAGAAAAAACAGGCAATCAAAACGGTTGGAAATTCAGTTGTCGGAACCGTCGGACGAGAAGTCGGTAAAACTGTCGGCGGCAAATTCGGCAAATTTGGTAAAACACTTGGTGGAAATCTTGGTGCAAGCCTTGGAAGAGGAATACTCTCCACCTTTTTTAAGACTTGATAGAAAGAAATTTATAAATGCAAAGAGACCGAACTTACATCTGCATAGATTTAAAGTCATTCTACGCCTCCGTAGAGTGCGTTGAACGTGGACTTGACTGTATGACCACACGTCTTGTCGTTGCTGATCCCGAGCGCAGCGACAAGACTATTTGTCTTGCAGTTTCTCCCGCTATGAAAGCTCTCGGAGTTAGAAACAGGTGCAGAGTATTTGAAATCCCAAAACATATTGACTATATTATGGCTACACCCAGAATGCAGAAATATCTGGATTATTCTGCCGAAGTATATTCCATTTATCTCAAGTATATTTCCAAAGATGACATACATGTCTATTCAGTAGACGAAGCATTTATGGACGTAACAGAATATCTTTCCCTATACGGAATGTCTGCAAAAGAACTGGGACAGTGCATAATAAATGATATTTACAACACGCTTGGGCTACGTGCAACCTGTGGAATAGGAACCAATCTTTATCTTACAAAGGTTGCTCTCGACATTACTGCCAAACATGCAAAAGACTTTATCGGAGAGCTTGATGAAAAGAAGTATCGCGAAACCTTGTGGACACACACACCTCTTACCGACTTTTGGCGAATCGGAAGCGGAATTGCAAAACGCCTTGCAACTTACGGAATCTTTACAATGCAGGACATTACAAATGCAGATGAAAATCTTTTGTATAAGCTGTTCGGTGTAAATGCAGAGCTTTTAATTGACCACGCCTGGGGAAAAGAGCCTGTAACCATTGCCGATATCAAGTCCTACAGCTCACAGACACACTCTCTCACTCAGGGACAGGTCCTTATGTGTGACTACGATTTTGATAAAGGGCTCGTCATTGCCAAGGAGATGATGGATATCATGTGCCTTGATATGGTTGATAAAGGGCTTGTAGCCAAGTCTTTTACCCTACAGGTCGGATACGCAAAGAGCGCCCCTTACTCGATAGCCAAGGGTACCTTCTCAGTAGATACAGAAACAAATGCTTCAATGATGCTTATTCCCGCTGTTGAAAATTTATACCGCACTATTGTAAATCCCCAGTATCTTGTTCGCAGAATGTATCTTATTGCTAACAATGTCATACCTGAAGAATATATGCAATATTCTTTTTTCGTTTCTCCGCAAGATTTGGAAAAAGACAGAAAAATTCAAAAGGCGGTTCTTGAAATTAAAAATAAATTCGGCAAAAATGCCATTCTCAAAGGACTGAATTTTGAAGAAGGTGCCACCACGAGAGATCGAAATAATCAGATTGGCGGGCATAAAGCATAAACTAGTACATCGAATAATAAATACCTGTAACAAATCCGCTGATAGATTTTTCAGATACAAGGCGGAAGAATGAGTCGATGCGGGCATCGACGATTGATGACAACGCAGTATCTGGAAATATCTATCAAGAATTTGTACCGG
>JAFSQI010000083.1 GCA_017446685.1 Butyrivibrio sp. | reverse complement strand
GCTTGTCCTTGACATACATATTTCTCAATGATAGCTTAATAAAAGCGGATAAAGAATTTCCGTATCTATAGATGCCAAACATATGGAGGCATATCAAGGTTCCTTTAACCTATTAAATCCTACAGTAAATTTACGCCGTCAGCTATGGTGAAGCGCTTTTCTTTTTTTCTTTTTTAGTGTATCCTTTATTTTGTAGAGGTTTATTAAAATTTAACTTTTTGGCATACAATATATAGGATTAAATAATCTGTAAGGATTTTGATATGACATGTAAAGATGCAGACAAGCGCATTCAGCAGTTTTTGGATGATGACTTGGACAATCGGGAATTGGCCGATTTTTTAAATCATATAGAGAGTTGTCCTGAGTGCAAAGAGGAATTGACGATACAGTTTCTTGTAAAAGTCGGAATGCAAAGACTTGAGGATGGCAATACCTTTAATCTCAAGAAGGAGCTTGATTTTTTGCTTAAGGATGCCTGCAAAAGATTAAAAACAAGAAATAGCCTCGTAATATTTAGTCGTTTTCTGGAATTGGCCGTAGTGGCGCTGGGGACGATTACAGTAATTTTAGCATTTACAATGGGATGAAAAATATGTCTGATAATAAATATATTATTACAAATCAAAATATTCTTGATGCTTTCTACAGTATTCCCGATTTTACAGATGATGAAGGTAATCATCTTGGCGGAATTTATGGTACTGTATTTAAGCTGATAACTGACTTAAAAAGCGGTGCGTATACGGAGGTCGCTACAAATCTTGACGCAGATAGCGAAAACAATGACAGTGTTAAATGGCAGATTTCAAGGTTTGAGGAAATATGGAATGAATTAGATAAAGTAAGTACCGAGAACCTTATCGCAGCTCTTGAAGCAGCGCTTGTAAAGGTGTCTCCTTTTGGAGAAAACAAAAATATTCCGGTTTTTTCACTTAAAATGTCTTCTACTTCAGATTTAAATGAGGTAGAAGCTTTATTTGACAAGGCACTTAAATACGGAAAAACATCTCCTGAAAATTTTGTGGCATTTTATCCTCTTTGTGACAACAATAAGGCTCGTGATATTATTGGTGTTGCTCTTTGCCATGGAGAAGAGGCTGTTTATATAGTTCTTGAAAACTTTATCACACCGGATTATATCGGCAAAAAGCTTAAGGCTCTTAGCAAAGAGGTATCTCTTGTAACTTTTGGTATAAAGGATAGTTACAGACTTTTTACTCCTTATGAGATATCAGACAGGGATCATGGGTACAACTATAATGAGGAAGATGCATTAAATGAAGTTATATTTAGCACTGATAATGCTTATAAGACATCTCCCAGGATGATTGATGTTCTTTTGGGAGCTTATCTATTGAATCCGCTCAAAAATGACTACGAGCCCTGGGATGTTGCCAAGGAGTATTGCAAGCTCAATCTTGAGAAAAAAGCTGATTTATTCGGAAAAGAATCTCTTTTAAATGCTGATGAGAAGATAGTAAGGGAGTATGCGTGCAAAATAGCTTATGTTTGTTTTATGTCTGCTCCTCTTATCAGAAAGAAGCTGTCAAAAGAGGGGATGGAGAACCTCTTTTACAATATCGAAATGCCTCTTTCTTACATTTTGTTTGATATGGAAAAAGAGGGAATTATTGCCAAGAGAGATGAGCTTAAAGCTTATGGTGATAAGCTTGCCGTTCGTATAAAAGAGCTTGAAAAAATAATTTATGAAGATGCCGGCTGTGAATTTAATATCAATTCTCCTAAGCAGCTTGGAGAAATTCTTTTTGAAAGAATGGGACTTCCTGCTGAAAAGAAAACTAAATCCGGTTATTCTACGGCAGCTGATGTTCTTGAAAAGCTTGCTCCGCAGCACAAGATAGTTGCTGATATTTTGGAGTACAGAGGACTTGCAAAGCTTAAATCAACATATGCGGATGGACTTACTGCTTTTATAGAAGATGATGGAAGGATTCATACGAGCTTTAATCAGACTATTACCGCGACGGGAAGAATCAGCTCTACAGAGCCGAACCTTCAGAATATTCCTATGAGAACAGAGCTGGGTAGACTTATCCGAAAAGTCTTTGTTCCAAAGGAAGGATATGTATTTGCGGATGCGGATTACTCACAGATCGAGCTTAGAATTCTTGCACATATGTCGCAGGATAAAGGTCTTATTGAGGCTTATCATGAAGGCGATGATATTCATAGAATAACTGCTTCCAAGGTATTTCATGTTCCGTTTGAAGATGTAACTCCTCTTCAGAGGCGCAATGCCAAGGCGGTTAATTTTGGAATTGTATACGGAATAAGCTCATATGGTCTTTCTCAGGATTTGGATATTTCTGCCCATGAGGCGAAGGAATATATGGATAAGTATTTTGAGACATATCCCGGAGTAAAAGAATATCAGGACAGGGTTATCGCGCAGGCTAAAGCAAAAGGTTTTAGCATTACGATGTATGGAAGAAGAAGGCCGATACCCGAGCTTAAGGCAGGAAATTATAATCTCAGACAGTTTGGAGAACGTGTTGCGATGAATGCGCCGATTCAGGGAACTGCAGCAGATATTATAAAGATAGCAATGATAAATGTCTTTTTCAGATTAAAGAAAGAAAACTTGAAATCAAAGCTTATACTTCAGATTCATGATGAACTTGTTATTGAGACTGCGCCTGATGAGGTGGATGTAGTTACAGCTCTTTTGACAAGCGAGATGGAAAAAGCCGTAAAGCTTTCTGTTCCTATGGAAGCTGAATGCCATACAGGCAGTGATTGGTATGAAGCTAAGTGATAAATTATAAAAGCAGGTATTGATAAGATGGGGGAACTAAAAAGAGGTAAAACTAATATTATCGGTATTACCGGAGGAATAGGTGCCGGCAAAAGTGCGGTGCTTGGTTATTTATCAGATAATTATAAATGCAAAGTTATATTTTCCGATGATGTTGCCAATGACATAAAGAAAAAGGGATACCCTGCCTATGATGAGCTTGTTGCTCTTCTGGGCAGTGGAATTCTGGGTGAAGATGGCGAGATTGACAGGGCAAAAATGGCGTCAGCTATTTTTAATAATAAAAATATGCTAAAAAATGTTAATAATATTTTGCATCCTGCCGTAAATACATTTATTATTAATATTATAGAGAGTGAAAGAGCATCCGGTAAGCTTGATTTTGTTTTTGTCGAAGCAGCTCTTTTGATTGAGAACGGATACGACAAGATAGTTGATGAACTATGGTATGTATTTGCTTCTGAAGAGGTCAGGAGACAAAGATTAAAAGATTCAAGGGGATATTCAGATGATAAAATTACGGATATCCTTGGAAAGCAACTGGATGATGCCACATTTAGGGAAAAGTGTGATTTTGTTATTGATAACAGCACTGACCTTAAAAGCGCCTTTGCTCAGATTGACAAAAAACTGGGGGATTGGAGAGTATAATGGCTAGTTTGGAACAGACTGATCAGAAAGTGGTTTTTGGACTTGATATTGGAACCAGAAGTGTTGTTGGAACAGTAGGCTATTTAGAAAACAATCAGTTCAATGTCATTGCACAGAGTGTCGAGATGCACCAGACAAGAGCTATGCTCGATGGACAGATTCATGATATCGGCAAAGTCGGAATGACAATCAGAATGGTAAAAGAAAATCTTGAACAGCAGACAGATATTCATCTGACGGATGTTTGTATTGCTGCGGCAGGTCGTGTGCTCAAAACTGTGAGGATTACTTATGATCATGAGTATCCCGATGGACATGACATAACAGATGAGGATATTTATAATCTTGATTCTTCCGCTGTTGGAAAAGCGTATGAAAAATTTCTTGAAGAAAATAATTCCGGACTAAAATTTTATCTTGTGGGATATTCGGTAATGCATTATTATCTTGACGGATATCAAATTTCAAATCTTGAAGGACATAGTGCCGGTAAAGTTAGCGTAGAGCTTATAGCAACCTTCCTTCCAGATGACTGTGTAGACGGTCTTTATAAGGCTTGCGAAAGAGCAGGACTTCGTGTTGCAAACCTGACACTTGAGCCTATTGCGGCTATGATGGTTGCAATACCTGACAAATATAGAATGCTCAATCTTGCTCTTGTTGATGTCGGTGCAGGTACAAGTGATATTTGTATAACTGATGATGGTTCGATTGTGGCTTATGGAATGCTTCCTATAGCCGGTGATGATATTACTGAGATTATCGCCAGAAATTGTCTTGTTGACTTTAATTCCGCTGATGAAATCAAAATTGCTGCCAGCAAAAATGATAAAGTGGAATATGTTGACATTATGGGACTTGATAAGATCATAACAGCCGGTGAAGTTGCAAGAGTAATCAGACCAAAAGTTGAAGAAATGGCAGCTAAAGTATCTGATGAAATTAAGCGTCTTAATGGTGACAAGCCTGTAAGCGCCGTGTTTGTTGTTGGTGGTGGTGGATGTGTTCCGGGATATACGGAGGCAATTGCCAGAGAACTTCAGCTTCCTGAGGAGCGTGTAGCACTTAGGGGAGAAGAAGTTATGAAAAATATCAATTTCATTAGTGACAGTGAAATTGAGAAAAATTCGCTTCTTGTAACTCCACTTGGTATTTGTATGAGCTACTATGAAGAGGCAAATAATTTTATTTTTGTATCATTTAATGGTACACAGACAAAGCTCTATGATAATGGAAAGCTGCAGATTGTGGATGCTGCCATGCAGGTTGCTTTTCCAAATGAAGATCTTTTCCCAAAGAGAGGTCAGGAACTGCGATATACGGTGAATGGAAAAGAGAGATCTTCCAGAGGCGAACCGGGCGATGCGGCTGTTATTTCATTAAATGGCAAGCCTGCTGATATTCATTCAAAAATTCATGCTAATGACATTATAAATGTAAAACCGTCTACGGCAGGTGCTCCCGGAAAGGCTACTATTGAGAATATACCTGAGTTTAAGACAAAGTTTAACGTTAATGTCAACGGCAAAAATATAGAAGCTTCCAGGTATGCTACGGTTAATGGCGAAGCTCAGACCGGTTTTTATGACATTAAGCAGGGAGATGAAGTCAAAGTACTTGACTATAATACAGCAGCTCAGATTGCAGAACTTATGGATATTACAATCACAGAAAACACAGTGATCATTGTAAATAATGAGCGCGGCGATTTGAATACTCCTGTTTATGAGAACTTTAAGATTGAGTTTAAAGATCAGGAGGAGATGCTTCTTGATTATTATTCGGATTTACCGGATGCGGATGAAATTGCTATCAGTCAGGCAAATGAAGAGTCCTATTCAAGTTCCGATGATGGTATCAGAATCCTGGAGGGAGAAGATGGCAGGTTGACTCTTGAAAATATTTCAGAGGAGGATCTTGAGAAGTTACATGAACAGGAACAAGAGCCTGTAAGAAACATTCTCGCCAGAGACCTTCATGTTTTTGTCAATAATGAAGAAATTACTCTTCATGGCAAAGCAGAATATATATTTGTTGATATATTTGATGCCATTGACTTTGATCTTTCAAGACCAAACGGCAGGAGCATAGTGACAATACTTAACGGAGCTACTCCTGATTATATGCAGCCCATAAAGGATGGGGATAAGATAGAAGTTTATTGGAAAGATAATAAATGATATAAAAAATAGAGCTGATTATATCATATTTTAGTACTGCGAGGTATAAAAGTATGATATAATCAGCTCTATTGATTGTTTATTCGGGAGATAATAATGAGATTTACCAGTATTGCCAGTGGTAGCAGTGGAAACTGTACCTACATTGGTTCTGATAATACGCATATTCTAATTGATGCGGGAACCAGTAAAAAGAGAATTGAAGAAGGGTTAAGGGCACTTGACCTGTCGTTGTCAGATATAAATGCAATTTTTGTTACGCATGAACATACAGACCATATTGCTGCACTTCATACTATTTTGAAAAAATATCCTATTCCTATTTATGCAACAAAAGGCACTATTACAGGAATTAAAGATAGCGATAAAAAGAATGAAATGGTTTCTTCGGAGTTTATTCCGATACAGGTTGATACAAATATTTCTATTGGAGATATGTTTGTCAGTCCTATGACGATCTCGCATGATGCATTGGAGCCTTGCGGTTACAGAGTATATGTTGGTGATAAAAAAATCGGCGTAGCAACTGACCTTGGATGTTATACAGATTATACAGTAGATTGCCTGTCAGATTGTGATGCACTTTTACTTGAGGCAAATCATGATGTCAGGATGCTCCAGACAGGACCTTATCCATATATACTAAAGAGCAGGATACTCGGAGATAAAGGGCATCTTTCAAATGAAAAGAGCGGAGAGCTTTTGTGTAAACTCTTAAATGATAAGCTTAAGGGAATCTTCTTGGGACATTTATCAAAAGAAAATAATCTTCCGGAGTTAGCCTATGAAACTGTAAGAGTTGAAATTGAGATGGGAGATAATCCTTTCCACGGAAATGATTTCCCAATTATGGTGGCAAAAAGAACAGAACTTTCACCGGTGCTTGAATTTTGATTGACATTTTTTTAATATGTTGGTAATTTTTAAAGAGTTGCATAAGGGTTACTGTTGAGAAACAAATCAGTAACGCATAAGGCATATACCAGGAGGGCATAATGAATAAGACGATTATTACTGTTGTTGGTAAGGATACTGTTGGTATCATAGCTAAGGTTTGCACTTATCTTGCGGATTCAGGCATCAATATTCTTGATATATCCCAGACTATTGTCAGCGGATATTTTAATATGATGATGATTGTTGACATGGCCGGCACTTCCAAGGAATTTAACACCGTAGCTGATGATCTTGAGAAGCTCGGAACTGATATCGGCGTTGTTATCAAATGTCAGAGAGAAGAAATCTTTGATTCAATGCACAGGGTATGAGGTGAGTGACTATGATAAACGTTACAGAGGTCATTGAGACCAATGAAATGATTGAAAAAGAGAATCTTGATGTCAGAACCATCACCTTGGGAATCAGTCTTATGGATTGTATTTCGTCTGACCTTGATACACTCAATAAAAATATTTACAACAAGATATATGACGCTGCAAAGGATTTGGTTAAAACAGGAGAACAGATATCAAGAGAATTCGGTATTCCGATTGTTAATAAGAGAATTTCTGTTACCCCGATAGCACTTGTTGGAGGAGCTGCCTGCAAGACAAAAGAGAACTTTGCTTCTATAGCTCAGACACTTGATAAAGTTGCCAAGGATGTTGGAGTAAACTTTATCGGAGGTTATTCTGCTCTTGTCAGCAAAGGTATGACTTCTGCCGACAGACTTTTAATTGAATCTATTCCGCTTGCTCTTTCTACAACTGATGTTGTATGCTCAAGCATAAATGTCGGTTCTACCAGAACAGGTATTAATATGGATGCAGTCAGACTTATGGGAACTATTGTAAAAAAGACTGCTGAAGCTACAAAGGAAAATGACTCTCTTGGCTGTGCCAAGCTTGTAATATTCTGCAATGCGCCGGATGATAACCCGTTTATGGCTGGTGCATTTCATGGAGTCACAGAAGCTGATAAGATTATTAATGTTGGTGTCAGTGGCCCGGGAGTTGTTAAGACTGCTCTTGAAAAAGTTAGAGGTGAGAACTTCGAGGTTCTTTGTGAAACTATTAAAAAGACTGCATTTAAAGTAACAAGAGTTGGTCAGCTTGTTGCTAAAGAGGCTTCTGAAAGATTGGGCGTACCTTTTGGAATAATCGATCTTTCTCTTGCACCTACACCTGCAATTGGTGACAGTGTTGCCGACATTCTTCACGAAATCGGTGTTGAACATGCCGGTGCACCCGGAACAACTGCTGCGCTTGCACTTTTAAACGATCAGGTCAAAAAAGGCGGCGTAATGGCATCGTCTTATGTTGGAGGACTTTCAGGCGCGTTTATTCCTGTAAGTGAAGATCAGGGAATGATAAATGCGGTTGAGGCAGGAGCTCTTACTCTTGAAAAGCTTGAAGCAATGACTTGCGTTTGCTCAGTCGGACTTGATATGATTGCAATTCCGGGTGACACAAAAGATACTACTATTGCAGGAATTATTGCCGATGAGATGGCTATCGGAATGATCAATCAAAAGACAACTGCAGTGAGACTTATTCCGGTTATCGGAAAGGGTGTTGGTGAAACTGTTGAATTTGGTGGACTTTTGGGCTATGCTCCAATCATGCCTGTAAACAGTTTTTCCTGCGATGAATTTGTAAATAGAGGCGGAAGAATACCTGCTCCTGTACATAGCTTTAAAAATTGATTTTAATATATTTTGAATAATTATAGCGCTGAAATCAAAAAGTAATCGATTTCAGCGTTTTATATTGCAAATAAATATGAATTATGTATAATGTAACTGTACTATCATTGTTAGTACAGTTAGTTAAGTGTATTACTTTGATTTAACACATTATTTACACTGTAGCTTTCTCATAATTTAATCATTTTTTCTTATGGTGGATGGTATGAATTTTATTGATTATCAAGATGGCAGACCAATTTATGAGCAGATTGCAGAAAATTTTAAATTGCAGATTTACAAGGGAATATTGCAGGCGGGAGACCAGATGCCTTCTGTCAGAAGCCTTGCAATGGAATTGTCTACCAATCCTAATACAGTGCAGAAAGCTTACACAGAGCTTGAAAGGCAGGGATTTATTTATACTGTCAAGGGCAGGGGGAATTTTGTCAAAGACAATGCTTCCATGATGGACAATAAAAAGGAAGAAATTATTACTGCTGTTGTTGAACTGTTTCATGAAGCTCAGGATATTGGAATATCTGTGAATGAACTTATTATTGAGATTAAGAAAAAGATTGAGCCCATTGATGACTGAGGTGGAGAATATATGGAAAAGTGTAAAGGAGGAGTAACATGATTGAATTACTGGATATAATAAAACGATTTGATGACATCACTGCTGTCAATCATGTTTCATTGAACGTAGCTGATAGTCAGGTCTTTGGATTGGTCGGAACAAATGGAGCCGGCAAGAGTACACTTCTTAGGATGGTTGTTGGAATAATCAGACCTGATAGCGGAATTGTTTGTGTTGATAACAGACCGGTATATGATAATCCTGATGTAAAAAAAGATATATTTTTTATTTCAGATGACCAGTATTTTCTGCCTAATAGTACTCCGGGTGAAATGGCAGATTATTACGAAGAAATCTACAGCTCTTTTGATAAACTGAGATTTTTTAAACTTTGTAATGGCTTTGGACTTGACACTGAGCGCAGAATAAGCAGCTTCTCAAAAGGAATGAAAAAACAGGTGTCAATACTTCTGGGAATATGTGCAGGTACTAAGTATCTTATATGTGATGAAACTTTTGATGGTCTGGATCCGGTAGTGAGACAGGGGGTTAAGAGTATACTTGCTGCAGAAATGACAGATAGAGGACTGACGCCTATTATTTCTTCACACAATTTGAGAGAACTTGAAGATATATGTGATCACATAGGACTTTTACATCAGGGCGGAGTTATTCTTTCTGAAGATTTGGGAGATATGAAACTTAGAATGCAGAAAGTCCAGTGCGTATTTCCTTCAGATGATGATGAGAAGAAAGCTCTGGAGGGACTAGAAGTGATGGTACATGATAAGCGTGGAAGGCTTCATACCATTACTATCAGAGGTGAAAGATCGGAAATTGAAAGTGCATTTAAGCGTGGCAATCCAATTTTCTTCGAGATTTTACCGTTGTCCCTGGAAGAAATATTTATCAGTGAAACGGAGGTGGTGGGGTATGACATCCGCAAATTTATCCTTGGCTGAAAAAATAAAAAATCACAAAAAGTATATTATCAGAACTTTATGGACCGCTATTATTGGTTTTGTACTAATGGCATTTTATTATATTGTTGGAAATGTCCTGATGCTTTCAAGAAGTATAAATTATGCAAAAATGTACAACCAGACTGCAGAGGTTTTACAGGCAGAAAAATACAAAACTGTTGTGCGGATAATGGGAACAGATCAGCTTGGCTTTGCAATCATTATGTTTATTGCTATCGCATTTGCGTTTCAAGGTTTTGCATATGTTTTTGACCAGAAAAAGATTGATTTCTTTTTAAGTCAGCCAACAACAAGAGGACAGCGTCTTAGACAGAATTATTATAATGCAATAACTACTTTTGTATTTATTCATGTATTAGTGTGCGCATTGGCTTTTATAATTGCGGCAGCTTTCGGGGCTTTAAATAAATATGTATTAATGATCTGTTTAATAGAAATGCTGCGAAGCCTGATATTCTTCTTTGCAATATATAATATTTCGGTTCTGGCTATTTTGCTAAGCGGAACACTTCCTGTTGCAATGCTTTTAAATGTTTTCTTTTTGGGAGTAACTGCAGTACTTGGTTATGAGTTTATCGGATTTAAGAGAATTTTCTTTTCAACATATTATTATGACACTCCTGAAGTAATATATGCTTCACCGTTATATGACAGATTGAGTGTTTTTAATTCTATGAATAAGTCTTTGGATATGGAAGGAGTAAAAAATACAATTGTTGAGATCCTTCCGGGAACAATAGACACTTTGGTTGTTGCTATTGTTATACTTATCCTTATAGATATTTCAAGTAGATATAGAAAAGCTGAACATGCGGGAAAGACAGTATGTTATTTACCTTTCAGATGGCTGCTTAAGGTGACTTGCTGTGTGATAGCAGGTATGGCAGGCGGACTTCTTTTCCATAGTATTTATGATTACGTGTGGAATAATAACATGTATATGGGCATGCTTGTGGCTATGCTTATCTCAACAGTTTTAGCTGCTTTTGTAATTGAAGCTATTCTTGAAAACAATTTCAGGAAATTTGCAAAAGGCGGTGCACAAACAGTGATGGCGCTGGCTTTGGTTGCACTTATTTTTGTCATTTTCAGGGGCGATCTTTTAGGATATGACAGCTATGTTCCGGATGCAAAAAAAGTCAGCAGCTGTGCCCTTATAGATGATTCATCAACATTTCAGGTATATTATGAAAACGGTTATCCTTATATTAATACGCAGGGTGACAACATGTATCTTACTAACGTGAATGATATTATAGAAATCAGTAAAATTGGAATGAAGACTTTAAAAGAGAATCATATCCGCACCGCAAATGGTGAATATTCTGATTCCGGCAGATATATGCATGTTCTTTACAGATTAAAAAATGGAAAAAAGGTTTACCGCACGATATGTATACCTTATGATATAGATAGTGCGTTAATAAGCAGAGTTGTTGATTCAGAAGAGTACAAACATGGTGCTTTTAATGTTTTTCATGATGAGAAAGTGCGAAAAGAGATTGACAACTTAAAAGATAAAAAGCTTACATATTCAAATAGTATTGTTTCTAAATCTGTGAATGAATTTGATTATGCAATGTTAAGCGATGCTTACAGAAAGGACATTGAAGAGAATTATTCATATGAACTTGTAAGTAATTCTTTGCCTATAGGAAGTATTACGTTTGACGCAAGCAGCACTTATCAAAGGTTGATGAATACAACGACTACGATAGGATATGCTGTTATTGATTTGAATGTATATGAAAATTATACCAATACTATTTCATATTTAAAGAAATGTGGTATTTATTCTGAGAATACTTTAGATGTAAAATATATTGATAGTGTTGTTGTTACCAATCTATATCCGGGGCATGATGCCAACACTGAGCCACTAAATTATCTGTACAGTGAAGATTTTGAAAATATAGAAAAAACATATACGGACGAAGCTTCTATTAAAGAAATTTGTGACAATGCTGTTTACAATGGATTCTATGATGTGTGGTACAATTACAGAGATAATTCTGATAATCAGTATATGATAGAGTTTATTTTAAAAGATCCAAAGGATGACTTTGGTACCAAAAATACTTATTGCAGTTTTAGAATGGGGAAGGTACCTGATTTTGTAAAAGCAGATACCAATTGATTTTTAAAAGTGAAAAAGTTTTGTTTATCTCATGTTAAAAAAGAAAATAGAATACATTTCAATGGAAAGCTTACAACTCTTCAGAAGAAAAAGCTTATTTCATGGCTTTTTCTTCTACCTTCACTTATAGGAGTTATTGTTTTCTTTGTGGCTCCTTTTATGGTGGTTATTTATTATTCAATGATCAATAACCCGATTCAGAAGGAGTTTGTCGGATTTGCCAATTATGTCAACGTCTGGAATAATGCAGCATTTAAGCAGGCAGCCAAAAATACGCTTATGTTTTCATTTCTAGCGGTTCCGCTTGCTGTAATATTGTCACTTTTTCTTGCTGCTGTAATGGAATCAAGAATTCCGTTTAAAAGTTATTTCAGGACATTTTTCCTAAGTCCTTTAATGGTGCCGACTGCATCTGTTGTACTTATATGGCAGGTTATGTTTCATCAGAACGGCCTGGTAAATAATGTAGGCACTTTTTTTGGAGCGCAGAAGATTGACTGGCTAAAATCTGATTATGCCGCTGTGGTTATCATAGTACTGTTTTTGTGGAAGAATCTCGGATATAACATGATTCTTTTTATGGCAGCCCTTGCCAGTATTCCCAGAGATCTTTTGGAGGCCTGTGCACTGGAAAAGGCAAATAAATGGCAGGTATTCTGGATGATAAAAGTCAGATATATGTCTTCAACAATATTGTTTGTAGCCATAATGTCTCTGATTAGCTCTTTTAAAGTTTTCAGAGAAGTGTACCTTATGACAGGAGATTATCCTTACCAGACTTTGTATATTCTTCAGCATTTTATGAACAACACATTTGCTTCCTTGGATTACCAGAAATTGTCCGCTGCTGCAATCATTATGTTCATAGTAGTTACTATACTGGTCTACATTATGTATGCTATTGAGAATTATTACGGAAAAGATGTAGAGGGTTAATGTTGATATGGATATGCAGGTTAAAGTAAAAAACAAAATAAAAAACAGAAAAAGAAGAGTAGATACAGCAAAAACAGTTTTGGTTACTTGTGCAGCTATCATATTTGCAGCTATGTTTTTAATGCCGACCATTTTGACTATTACCAATTCATTTATGTCATCGGCGGAAATTAATGCCAACTATGGAACTATTTTTGCTACTACTGAAAAAGGTGGGAAGATTTTTATATCCAAGACAGTTAATCTGAAATTTATCCCTGATATGGTGACCTTTTCGCAGTATTACACGGTTCTTTTTAAGAGCCCGCAATATTTGATCAAGTTTTGGAATTCAATTATCTATGTAGTACCTATAGTGGTTGTTCAGCTTGCGGTTGCGACGCTTGCATCTTATGGCTTTGCCAGATATACGGGTATGATAAAAAACGTAATATTTTTTGCTTATATAATTATGATGCTGATGCCCTATCAGGTTACATTAGTTCCTAATTTTCTTGTATCAAAGGCTATTGGCATATATGGTACAAAATGGGCAATCTGGCTTCCCGGAATGTTTTCGCCTTTTGCAGTTTATCTTTTGACAAAATTTATGAGACGTATACCTACGGAAGTTATGGAGGCTGCTTCGATAGATGGAGCGGACGAATGGTTCATTTTTTCAAGAGTCTGCATTCCTCTATGCAAAGGGGGAATAGCCTCAATTGCTATTTTGGTGTTTTTCGATTACTGGAATATGGTAGAACAACCGCTTATTTTACTTCCTGATGCAGATATGCATCCTTTATCGGTGTTCCTATCCAAGATCAATGCAGGTGAAATAAGCCTGGCATTTGCAGTTGCAGTTATATATTTAGTACCACCTTTACTTATTTTTTTATATGGGGAAGATTATCTGGTGGAAGGAATTTCTTACCAGGGAGGAATTAAGGGATAAATTTGTAATACGATTAAGGGAGAGTTTGAAATGTCAGAAGTTTTGGAAACACAGATCATCGATTCTAATGGGCATGAGATATTACCCGGAGATGGTAAAAAGCCTATTAACAAAAAGGATATGGTAAAAAATGTAGCAATAGCATTTTTGTCTGTTATGCTTATACTTACATTTTTTTCTAATACTATTATGAACTACTCGTTGCCACAGGTTGCAACGCAGCAAATTACCTATGGTTCAATTAGTCCTCAGATAAGGGGAACAGGAACTGTAACAGCAGAAGATCCTTATAATGTGACTATTAAAGAGACCAGAAAGATTTCAGGTGTTGCTGTAAAAGAGGGATCGCACGTTGAAATCGGAGATATCCTTTTTTACCTTGAGGATAAGGAGTCTGATGAGCTGAAAACTGCAAGAGAGGATCTTGAAAGCAAGGAGGTTGCATATGAACAGGCTCTCTTTGCAGGAGATGTTCCGGATGAAGTAATTACAAGGGTAAGAAATGGCGGATCATCATCATATGATACATATCAGGCAAAATTAAAGGAACTGAATGAAAGATATGATGCTTTAAAAGAAGAGAAGACCAATCTTGAGGATGCAAAAAATTATCTTACTCATCTCAAGACCCTTGCAGATACTGAAAATTCTTATAATCAGCAGACTATCGAATATAGTAAGGCAGAAGAAGAGTATTTGAAAACGGTTGGCGAAAATCCTGATAGAGCTGCAGAGCTTGAAAAGGTAATTGCTGAGCTTACTAAAAACAACACTGAGCTTAAGGCTGCCAATTCCCAGCTCGGATACAGCTATGATGAAAAAATAGAGATAGTAAACAGGCAGCTTCAGAAGGTTACTATCGAATATGAAAAAGCGGAAGCTGATAAGACAGAGGGGATAACAGCAATACAAAAGGAAATCTCTCTCTGTGAACAGAGGGATAAAATTGCAGAGTTAAAGGAAAAAATTGCCGCACTTGAAAAAGAATCAGTAGGTGCTTCAATTAAGTCTCCGGTTGCAGGAACTATTTCATCAGTTAACAAAGCATCAGGTGAGACAGCTTCTGCAGATGAGACCCTTGCAGTTATTCAGATTGACGGTAAAGATATGACTACCAGTTTTTCTGTAACTAATGCGCAGGCGCAGAAACTTAAAGTCGGAGATGTGGCAAAACCGCAGAACGCATGGATGTTCAGTGATGAATTCAAGGCTACACTTACTTCAATAAAAAATGATAAGACTGATCCATCAGGAAAGAAGCTTTTGACATTTAAAATTGAAAGTACTGAGGTTACACCTGGTCAGAGTCTTGCACTTGCAATAGGTGAAAGATCAATTGAATATGATATGGTTGTTCCAAACAGTGCAATTAAGACAGGAAGCACAGGAAAGTTTGTTCTTGCTATTAACAGCAAGTCAAGTCCACTTGGCAACAGATATATTGCAACCAATGTGGAAGTAGAGGTCCTTGCTTCTGATGATAACTATACAGCAATTTCTGCTGCTCTTAATGGAGATGAATTTGTTATAACAACATCGACTAAGCCTGTTAAGGCAGGAGAACAGGTGAGGCTTGCAAGCGAATAATGATATTTAAAAAGATATGTGGGTATATTAAGTTTTATTTTTCCAATAAGAAAAGAAATAAAATACTGATAATTGCGCTAATACTTTTTTTGACCGAATTGATTCTCAATATTGTATCAGGTGTTTTGATTTCAACAATTGTAGATCAGCAGGCTGCTGAAAGATGGGATCAGGATTCAAGAGTAGCTCAGGTGAGTTTGTTTTTTACAGAAAGCAGAATGATTACACCTGATGATATAAACAAACTTGAATATATGCTTGAGAAAAAGATGTCTGAAGTTGGTATTATCCAAGAAGAAGAGGAAGAAGAAACACAGCCTTCTGGTAAAAAAATTGTAGATACAGTTGATATTCAAAAGCCTTCAGATGTAGTAACAGAACCTGATGATACTCCTGAAGAAGTAAAAGTTTATGCAAGTTGTTACAGTGCGCAGGGAATCAGTACAATTAAATTTGAAAGCAAGACAGCAGAAAATATAGATACTATAGGCGTTTCAGGTGATTTTTTCCTGTTCCATCCTATGGAACTTGTAAATGGTTCTTATTTTTCACCTGATGAGCTTATGAAGGACAGGATAGTTGTAGATGAAGAACTTGCCTGGCAGCTTTTTGGCTCTGATGACATAGTTGGCAAGTGTGTAACAATTGGTGGAATCAATCATTACATTGCCGGAGTTGTAAAAAGAGACGGCGGAAGACTAAATGAAGCTGCCGGATTATCTAAGAGCTTCGTATATATGTCATATGAGAGTCTTGCAAGATATGGAACAATTTTTAGTGGAAGAACTGAGTCTAAGGAAATATCTGAAGATGGTGCTACAATAAATAATGGTGGAATCAATTGCTATGAAATAGTTATGCCTGACCCTGTTGAAGGACTGGCAAAGCGTCTGGTCAAAGAAAGCAGTGGCGTTGAGGACATGTATGTTGAGGCAGTTGATAATACAAATAGATATTCTTTTTTTGCTTTGGCTGAAGTTATTTCAAAATTTGGAATAAGGAGTATGTGGGGAAAACCAATTTATTATCCTTATTGGGAAAATGTCGCCAAGGCATGGGAAGATATACTGGCTTTTATTTTACTTATCAGAATTATCTGTATTGTTGTAGTAGCAGTTATTGCGACAGTGCTTATAGTATCTGCGTATAGACATAAGACCTGGACAGTTGCCGGAATTGTTCGGTTTATTGCAGATAAGAAGTATGATTATGAAGCTCGTAAAAAGCTTAGTGGAAAATGAGTGTAAAGAATTTTATTGTGAGAGGAGATTATGAAAATGAGAAGAGGATTATTTAAACGTTTTACAGGGCTTATCCTTGCAGGCAGTACTGTGACCATGCTATTCACAGGCTGTGGTAAACAGACTGGTTCTGGCGACAGTATTGTTGATCAGGCTGTTTCCAGTACAAAGGACTATGTTTTTGCCACAGAACTTCTGGATATAGCGGATGGACAGAAAATTGATTTTAGCAGATTGTCGATAACTGGTGACAGAGTTTATGCTTCTACGTATGGTGATGGAGGAAAAATAAATCTTTATTCCTTTAATTCTGACGGTTCAAATGTAAAAAATGTTCAGTTACCGCTTTCAGATAATGAAAATTATCAGTATCTGGTAGTGGACAAAGATGAGAATATTTATGCCATTAGCTATATATATAATTGTGATTTTGAAGATGAAGATGGTGAAATGCATCTTTATGATGAAGGTGGTGTGCCTGAGCCTATAGATGACGACAAAGCTATGGGAACCGCAGGAGATGATGAAGATAGTTCAGCTTTGGAAAGTTCAGAGGAAGCTATAGAAGAAAAAGATACAGCGCATACTGATGATAAAAAAGAAAATCCGGATGAAAGTGCTTCAGATGAAAGTAGTGAAGAAGCTTCTGATGAAGAAGTTGTGGATGATTCTGAGGACGTAATGGATGGAAGTGAAGAAGAAATTTATCTTATTAAATTTGATCCGGAAGGCAACGAACTTGACAGAGTCGATTTAAAAGAGAAGTTTGCAGGAGATGATAACTACACTTCAGTAAATGGAATGGTTGTCACTGATGAAGGTGAAGTTATCATTAGTCTTGAAGAAGGTATTGTAAAGTACGACGGCTCTGATTTCAAGACTTTGTATGACATTTCTGCAAATGGAGAGTATCGTTATTACCAGATTTATAAAGGCTTTGACAATAAGTATTTTGTTTCTTCATATGGAGATAAAGGAATAGAACTATGTTCATTTGATATTACAAACGGAACTATAGGAGAGCCTTCTACAGCCCTTACGGGATATACCGATTATTCTTTCTTTGGTGGAAATGGTTATGATCTTTACATAAGTGATGGCGCAGGATTTTATGGATACGATCTTGCTTCTGACAGTATGACAAAGATTATGGATTATGTTGATTCTGATCTTGAACTTAATTCATCAACAAATCAGGTTGCTGCTATTAGTGATGTAGAATTTGTCGGCATATTCCCTGATTCTGAGTACAACTATTATCTTGCACGTCTTACAAAAGTAGCACCCGAAGATGTAAAGGATAAGCAGGTTATTACAATCGGCGGTTATTATATTGATTATGATGTAAGAAAACAGGCTTTTGCGTATAACAAGCAGAGCAATGATTATAAATTTAAATTTGTAGATTATTCAACATACGATTCTGACGAAAAAGAAAATGGCGGAATTGAGCAGATGAATATGGATATTATTTCCGGAAATGTTCCTGATATTATCCTTTTAAATGATTCAATGCCGGTTGATAGTTACATTAACAAGGGACTATTTGCTGATCTTACTACATATATTAGCAATGATTCGGATTTTTCACAGACTGAATTTATTACAAATATAATGGATGCTTTCAAAACAGGTGATAAGCTTTATCAGCTTGTTCCGAGCTTCTATGTTTCAACAATGGTTGTTAAGACAAAGTTTACTGATGGAAAAGATACTCTTACATTTAAAGACTGCACTGACCTGATAAATAAAATGGGAGTCAAACCCGATAGCAGCTTTGGCATCATTGCGAGGAATGATTTTGTTGAATCAGGACTTAGATATTCCGGAAATACATACATTGACTGGAGCAGCAAGTCTTGTAATTTTAACAGCGATTCTTTCATAGAGTTTTTGGAATTTGCCAATACATTGCCTTCTGAATATCAGGACGGAGTATGGGATAATTACAAGGATTCTTTGTATATGACTGATGATGCGCTATTCTCTTTATACTCGCTTTCAGATTTTACTGATTATACATTCTTAAAGAGAGCAAGATTTGGGGATGATATTTCCTTTGTTGGTTTCCCTAATGATATGGGAATAAATAATTCTATCATTTATCCAACAAAGAGAATGGCTATCAGTGCTTCCAGTAAATATAAGGATGTAGCCTGGGAATTTTTGAAGAGTTTTTATTCAGAGGATTATCAGGACAATATTGATTATGGTTTCCCTGTGAGAAAGTCAAGCTTTGACAAGAAAGCTGAAGCAGCAACTCATAAGCCATTTTATATGGATGGTGACAAGAAAGTAGAGTATGACCAGACTTATTATATCGATGGTGTAGAAGTAAAGGTTGACCCTCTTTCATCTGAGGAAGTTTTGTTTGTTACAAACTTCATTAAATCTCTTAAATTGGTAAATAGTTACAATGAAAACGTGAATAATATCATATTTGAAGAAGCATCAGCATATTTCAGCGGTCAGAAGACTGCAAAAGAAGTTGCAGATATTATTCAGAGTAGATTATCAATTTATGTAAATGAAAACAGTTAAATAAATTAACCGCCGGTCATGAAAAAATATGATCGGCGGTTTTTTATAATAAAAAAAGCAATCACTCCAAAAGGAATAACTGCTCTTATAATATAAGCAGGATACGGGAATCGAACCCGCCTCCTCAGCTTGGGAAGCTGATATACTACCGATGTACTAATCCTGCAAACGACTATTTTATTTTATACAATATGTGTTATAATTTCAAGAGAAATATTATTTCATTTGCATTTTATTTTTGGTAACAGTTCAATCTTGTTATATCTATTTACTCATGAAAGGTTGGACAAAAGTATTTGGGGAAAACAGGGAGAAAAAGAGATGACAGAAAAAATGAAAAATGTTGCAAGCAAAGGAAAGGGCTTTGCAGGTGAATTTCGTGAGTTTATTATGCGCGGCAATGTTATGGATATGGCTGTCGGTGTTATCATCGGTGGTGCATTCCAGAAGATTATTTCTTCTTTGGTAGATGACATTATTATGCCTGTAATTAGTATTCTCACTGGTGGTATTGATTTCAATAATAAATTTATAGTTCTTGACGGCGGCAGCTATGCAACCTTAGATGCTGCAAAAGAGGCAGGAGCAGCAACACTTAATTACGGTACATTTATTACTGTAGTAATTAATTTCCTTCTTATGGCACTTGTAATATTCTGTCTTGTTAAGTTTATGAACAGTGTTGCCAAGAGGTTTGCTAAGGATGAAGCTGAAGCTCCAGCAACAACTAAGATTTGCCCTAAATGTAAGAGTGAAATCAATATTGAAGCTACAAAGTGCCCATGCTGTACTTCGGATCTTTGATTTTGAAATTAACATAATATTATTTATGCTGACAGGATTGTTAAAGTGCAGGGCGCGAAGCAATCCTGTCAGCATTTTTAGCGCTTAAATCACATATAATACCTGAGCATCCATTCATAAGTGGATGCTTTTTTATTGAATCGTAGCTAAAAAAATCTGTATTTATTGATAATTATTTTCATTTGGCTGCAAATAAGATAGAATATGTTAAGAATAAGATAAAAGATAAAGGATTGGTAGTAAGTCTCGATCATCTTTTAATAAATTCATACAAGTAATTTATTAAGAATGAGACAGTACACCGGCGTAAGGAAGATTATGACATTAAAAGATATGGAAGTGGGAGAAAGTGCCCTGATTGAAGTTGTTGGAGGTACAGGAGCGCTAAGGCAGCATTTTCTTGATATGGGAGTTATTCCCGGTGCTGAAATTACTCTTGTGAAGCTTGCCCCTCTTGGGGATCCAATGGAATTTAGAATTCATGGGTATGAGCTTACATTAAGACTTGCCGAGGCTTCACAAATTGAGGCAACAGGCATAGAAAATTCTTCTGCCCAAAATAATAAGAAGAATAAAGTGAAAGAAATAGAACATCCAGGACTCGGTGAGGAAGGAAAGTATCATCCGAAAGGAAGCGGAAATCCACTTGACGATGATGCTATTTTATCTTTTGCCCTAGTTGGAAATCAGAACTGCGGAAAAACTACTTTATTTAACCAGCTCACTGGTTCTAATCAGCATGTTGGTAATTTTCCGGGTGTTACAGTTGACAAGAAGGATGGTGTTATAAGAGGTCATAAGAATACGGTTATAACAGATCTTCCCGGCATCTATTCAATGTCTCCGTATTCTAATGAGGAACTGGTCAGCAGAGACTTTGTTTTGACTGAAGAACCTGAGGCAATAATTAACATTGTTGACGCTACAAACATCGAGAGAAATTTATATTTGACCATGCAACTTCTTGAGATGGATATTCCTATGGTAATTGCTCTTAACATGATGGATGAGCTTAGAGGAAACGGTGGAACGGTGGACATAAATCGCATGGAAAGTATGCTTGGAGTTCCTGTGGTTCCTATTTCTGCCGCCAAAAATGAAGGCATTGATGAGCTTGTCAGACATGCAATGCACATTGCACATTATCAGGAAAAACCCGGAAGACAGGATTTTTGTGATGAAAATGACAATGGTGGTGCGGTTCATAGATGTTTCCATGCTGTAATGCATCTAATTCAAGATCATGTACAAGAGGCAGAATTACCTCTTAGATTTGCTGCTGGTAAAGCTATAGAAGGTGATGAACTGATTATTGAAAAACTTCATCTTGATAATAATGAAAAGGATACGCTTGAACATATAACAAGACAGATGGAAATTGAGCGTGGACTTGACAGAGCTGCTGCAATTGCAGATATGCGTTTTTCATTTATAAACAAGGTGTGTTCGGAATGTGTTGTAAAACCGCATGAGAGTATAGAACATATCAGAAGCCGTAAAATTGATAATATTCTTACAGGAAAATTTACTGCTATACCTGTATTTATTATCGTAATGGCACTGGTGTTTTTCCTTACTTTTAATGTTATAGGTGCTTTTTTACAAAATATTTTGGAACTTGCCATAGGTGAAATAACGTCCATGGTTGATTCGTTCCTTGTTGAAGCTGGCGTTAATGTCGCGATTCATGACCTGATTATAGATGGTATATTTGAGGGCGTAGGAAGCGTGTTGAGCTTTTTGCCTATAATCGTTACGATGTTCTTGTTCCTGTCTTTACTTGAGGACAGTGGATATATTGCCAGAGTTGCATTTTTTATGGATAAGCTCCTTAGAAAAATAGGATTGTCGGGAAGAAGTATTGTACCGCTTTTGATTGGCTTTGGATGTACTGTTCCGGCGGTTATGTCAACAAGAACACTTCCAAGTGAAAGAGACAGGCGTATGACCATTCTTTTGACACCTTTTATGAGTTGTACTGCCAAACTTCCGATTTACGCCTTTTTTGTATCGGTATTTTTCCCAAATAACGGCTGGGTAGTAATAACTTCTCTTTATTTTATTGGCATTATTCTTGGAATTTTGATTGCACTTATTTACAAAAAGACCTTGTTCAAGGGCGAAGCAGTTCCTTTTGTAATGGAACTTCCCAATTATCGTATGCCAAGCTTTAGAAGTGTAATGCAGCTTGCGATTGAAAAATCCAAGGATTTCATGAAGAAGGCTTTTTCAGTCATTATGGTGGCAACAATTGTTGTATGGTTTTTACAGAGCTTTGACTTTTATTTTAATCTGGTTTCTGATCCGAAGAATAGTATTCTTGCTGCTATAGCCGGAATCTTTGTGCCTTTGTTTAAACCGCTTGGACTTGGAGACTGGAGAATTTGTACATCGCTTATCTCAGGATTTATGGCAAAAGAAAGTGTGGTTTCCGTTCTGGAAGTTTTGTTTGCTCAGGAAGGCGGTGTAGGGGTAGCTATTTCACCTCTTTCAGCTTTTTGCTTAATTGTTTTTTCTTTGTTATATACACCTTGTGTTGCTGCAGTTGCATCTATTGGCAGGGAGATGGGACGCAAATGGGCTGTAGGTGTAGTGATATGGCAGTGTGTTGTCGCTTGGATAGCAGCTTTTTGTGTAAGAATAATAGGTTTAATGTTTTAAATAGTTGGTTTTTTAGCATTATTCGAATAATGTTTAGCTAAATACAATAGGACACCCTCACGGAAATTGTGTAAGTTTATTTATATACTTTAGATTTTCGTGAGGTGTTTTTATGAATGCGTATAAGACCGGAAAATACAGAAATGTTTTTAAAGAAATCGGCAAAACAGACGAAGAGATAAATAAACGTCTTGAAGAGATTGTTAATACATTTTTTTATGATGAAAATGAGCGTATATATCATGAGGCTGAAAACGGAACAGGTTATCTTACCGACACCGGAAATAATGATGCCAGAACCGAGGGAATGTCCTATGGAATGATGATGTGCGTTCAGCTGGATAAGCAGGAAGAATTTGATCGCATCTGGAAGTGGGCAAAGACATATATGTTCATGGATGAGGGCGAAAACGAAGGATATTTTGCCTGGTCATGTCAGACAGACGGAACTAAGAATGCATATGGTCCTGCTCCTGATGGAGAAGAGTTTTTTGCTATGGCACTTTTCTTTGCTTCTCACAGATGGGGAGACAGAGAAGGAATTTTTGAGTACAGCAAAGAGGCAAAAGAACTGCTTAAAGCCTGCCTTCATAAAGGACAGGATGGAAGAGTTGGAACTACGATGTGGAATCTTGAAAATCATCAGATTCTTTTTGTTCCTGGGAGTACTTTTACAGATCCATCTTATCACCTTCCTCATTTTTATGAGCTTTTTGCAGAATGGGCTTACGAAGAAGATAGAGATTTCTTTAAAAAGGCTGCAGAAGTAAGTAGAAAATACCTGGTAACTGCCTGTGATAAAAACACCGGTCTTTGCAGTGAATATGCTCATTTTGATGGCAAGCCTGTTTCTGAAGATCTTCCTTGGGGAAATTTTGGCGATTTCTTTAGTGATGCATACAGAACTGCAGCAAATATAGGATTAGACGCTGAATGGTTTGGAAATGATGAAGGACAACTTGAAATTCCTCTTAAACAGATGAGATTCTTTGGAACCGATCTTGAGGCTTGTAGATGCGCGTATAAAGTAGATGGAACGGCGCTTGACAGACCTGTTCTACATCCGGTTGGTCTTCTTGCTACGATTGCGCAGTCTGCACTTGCGATAGAATACAGTGAGGAAGCAGAGAGTGACTTTGCCGAGGCAAAGAAATGGGTTGAGTGGTTTTGGAATCAGCCTCTTAGAAAAGGCGTGAGACGATATTATGATAATTGTTTGTACCTTTTTGCATTTCTTGCATTATCTGGAAACTATCGAATCTGGTGATAATTTTTTTATATTTTGTAGTGTTGTTTTTTGTTTGTTTTCTGTGCTATAATTTAGAACGGTATTAGGGAGTAGCTTGCATGAGAAAATTTTTCATGTAACATATATTCGTCAGCACAGGAATTTTTTCCTCGGGTTATGTTGTAAGAAGCGAGACTTTTACCACAATTTTTGTTGTGGAAAAAGTCTCTTTTTTTCTGCAATTTTATAGGAGGGAAATTATGTTACTAAATCTTTTGTTGTTACTTGTTGGCTTTGTGTGCCTTATAAAAGGCGCAGATTTCTTCGTTGATGGCAGTGCGTCGCTTGCCAAGGTCTTTCGTGTTCCCAGTTTGATAATAGGTCTTACAATAGTTGCGCTTGGAACCAGTGCACCTGAACTTGCTGTTAGTACAACTGCTGCATTGCAGGGGTCTAATGAAATTGCACTTTCAAATGTAGTTGGTTCTAACATGTTTAACCTTTTGGTTGTACTTGGTGCATGTTCATTGTTTGCTGTTGTTCCTGCCGGAGAAGACATTTTAAAAAGAGATTTTCCAATATCTATTGGAAATGCAGTTCTTGTTCTGATTTTTACTTTTTCTTCAGCTTTATTTGCCGGTGGTATCTTTGGAAGAGACATGGAATCACAGGCAGGTATGATCGGAAGAATTGAAGGCATAATCCTTGTTGTTCTTTTTGTTGCATATATTGCATGGCTTATAATGGATGCCAAAAAGAACAAAACAGAAGAGACCGATGAGGAATTGAAACCTCTTTGGAAATGTCTTATTCTGATAGTGGTTGGTATTGCTCTTATTGTTTTCGGCGGACAGGCTGTTGTAAACAGTGCAAAAGAAATTGCCAGAACCTTTGGAATGTCTGAGACATTGATTGGTCTTACAATTGTTGCTGTGGGAACATCACTTCCTGAGCTTGTTACATCAATCGTTGCTGCAAGAAAAAAAGAGACAGCACTTGCTGTAGGAAATGCGGTAGGCTCCAATATTTTTAATTTAATGCTCATTCTTGGAACTTCAGCAGCACTTAACCCAATTTCAGTAAATTTTGCTTCATTTTATGATTTGGGAATTCTTATCCTTATGAGTGTTGTTACATATCTGTTTATTCTGACCAGAAAGGAGATAAACAGGACAGAGGGTATTATTATGATACTTATATATGTGGCACAGGTTGTATTTGCTATAGTTAGATGATTTAGATTATTGGTTTATAAGCATAATAAAACGGCTTTGGTTACATTTTCTTGTAATCGAAGCCGTTTTATTATGCTTATTATTGTGTATTTATCACTTTGTGATTCTTGTAGAATCCCTGTAGATCAGGTCTGTTTCTGTATAGGTGGTTCTGTAATTAAGGTCAGGCTGCTCTATTCTTGAAATAATCATATTTGCGGCTGAATATCCTATAATCTGGCTGTGTATATGGCTGGTTGAAAGGGTAGGAGTGGTGAGTTTTGATTCAGGAGAATCATCAAATCCAAATAGTTTTATATCTTCTGGGCATTCGATTCCAAGTTTTTTTAGTCCATATAAAACATCCAGTGCAACGAAATCATTCGCACAGATAAAAAGCTCAGGCATATCATCTAGTCTTGATAATTCAATTGAGAGGTATTCTCTGTATTTTGTGTCATGAGCATGTACTTCAGTAAGGCAGTATTTTTCATTTACCTCAAGATTGTTGATATACATTGCTTCTCTAAAAGCTATAAATCTTTCGTAAAAGGAACGGCAGTGAGTTACCTGTCCGATATAACCAATCTTGGAAATACCCTGTTTTTTCATATCATTCACAACAGTATAAATATTTGAAAAATTATCCATCAGGATTGTATCGGCTTTTAATGGCCTCCAATAACTTGAAACAGGAGCATCGACCATTAGTACAGGAAGCCCAAGCTCGCACAACATTTCGCAATATGCCTGATCGAACATTTCAATGCACATGATAGCTTTGGTATTTTCTGTAGAAAATGATATGGGAAGAGACATTTCCGAAATATTCGAAGAATCAACTCTGTGCATTGTAAGAGAATATCCTAACAGCGATATTTCGTACTGAAATTTATCAAGCATTGTAGATGCAAAATGCGAATTATTAAGAAAACTTCCTGTAAAAAGAGCAATGTCGCCTGCGGCTTTTGTCTGCGATATTTGAGGAGACTTTATATCTGAAATAGAATTTGCGTATGAAAACTGTTTGTAACCCATTTCTATTGCCTTTTGCAAAACCTTTTCCCTGGTTGAATCAGCAAGGACTCCGGTGTTATTTATTGCTTTTGAAACAGTGTTACGTGATACTCCAAGCGCGTCTGCTATATCTTGTAAAGTTACTCTTGTAGCCATTATTTACCTCGTTTCTATAATTACTTCCAATATAACGTAAAAATGATTATTTTATTCTGACACAGTTTTGACTTTTTACGAATGTAAAACTGAAAAAAAATTGAAGATATGCTTTATTGCTGAATCTATTATAGGTTGTTCAAACAAAAGTGTCAAATGTAAATCTGCAAAATGTTACAAATGTAAAATATATGTTGACATGAAAAAAATATAGTGTTATATTTTACACATGCAAAAGAGTTGTGCAAATGTAAAATATTACATTTACAAATTACAAATTACAAATATAACATTTGCAAAACTTTGTTTTTAATATTTGTATAAGACAGTTTTTTTAGGGAGGGTTTTGAATGAATGAAGTAGCCAGGGAGAGTAAATTTCATAATACTCTCATGTATATCAAACATCATTGGCAGTTATATGTTTTCTTTTTGGGGCCTGCTCTGGTTCTTACCATTCTTTTCAGATATGTTCCGATGGGAGGCATTCTGATAGCATTCCAGAAATACAATCCTTTCAAGGGAATTTTGGGAAGTGAGTGGGTAGGACTTAAATATTTTAAGCAGTTTCTATCTTCACCGGATTTTATGCAATATCTTGTAAATACTCTTAAGCTGAGCATATTCGGTCTTTTATGGGGATTTCCGATGCCAATCATATTGGCGCTTTTGCTTAACAGAGTAGCAAGTAGCAGTATCAAACAAAAAATTCAGTTAGTTCTTTATATGCCTAATTTTATATCGGTTATTGTACTGTGCGGTATGGTCAGAATCCTTCTCTCAGTTACAGGCCCTTTGAATATGTTTTTGGGGACAAGTATTAACTTTTTGACCATACCTGCAGCTTTCCGTCCTATCTACATTATCAGCGGAATTTGGCAGGGGGCTGGTTGGGCTTCAATCATGTATACAGCGGCTCTTTCAAATGCCAGCACAGAGCTTAAGGAAGCAGCTCAGATTGACGGTGCTAATATTTTTCAGCAGATCAAAGCAGTAGAGTGGCCGGCTATTAAAGATATGGTAGTTATTCAGTTTATTCTTCAGGCCGGTAATATCATGAGCGTTGGTTTTGAGAAGGCATATGCACTTCAGTCAGATATGAATCTGGCATCATCTGAAATCATTGCAACATATGTTTACAAAAAAGGTCTTTTGAATGGCGATTACAGCTATTCAACAGCGGTAGGTCTTTTTAATACAGTTATCAATGTTATTCTTCTTATTCTTGTAAATAAGATTGTTGAGAAGATGAATGATGGTCAGGGGCTATAAGGAGGAAGATATGGAAAAAACAGTAGTTAAACAGAAAAGTCATTTTTCCAGATATTCGCTTGGAGATAAAACATTTCTTATAGTAGGGTATGTGTTTCTTGGAGCATTTGTTCTGGCAATCATTGTTCCGATGATTTATATAATTATCGCTTCATTTATGGACCCGATCACACTTCAGAACAAAGGTATAGTATTTGATTTAGAGAAGTGGACACTTACAGCTTATGAACGAGTTATGTCCAATTCACAGATTTGGATTGGATTTAAAAATGCAGTTATTTATTCTGTACTGTTTAGTTTTTTATCAGTTTTTATAACAATGCTATGTGCCTATCCAATGTCAAGGGATGATTTTAAGGGTAAAAAATTCTTTAATGCAATATTTGTTATCACGATGTTTTTTGGCGGCGGACTGATTCCTACATATTTGCTCATAAGTTCCCTTGGACTTTTGGATAGCATGTGGGCAGTAATACTTCCGGGTTCCTTTAGCGTTTGGAATATGATTATTGCAAGAACATATTATAAGGGAATACCTTCAGAACTTCAGGAAGCAGCAGAAGTTGATGGAGCCAATGAGCTTGTATTCTTCTTTAGAATACTGCTTCCGGTTTGTATGCCGCTTATCGCAGTTTTAGTACTTTGGCAGTTTGTAGGAATGTGGAACAGTTACTTTGATGCGATGATTTACCTTAATTCATCAGCCAAGCAGCCCCTGCAGCTTGTTCTCAGATCCATTCTTATCCAGAATGAGCCTGATCCAGGAATGATTGCCGATATGCAGAGTACTGCTCAGAGGGCTCAGCTTGCAGAGCTTTTAAAATATGCAACAATTATTGTTTCAAGTTTACCACTTGTTGTTATGTATCCTTTCTTCCAGAAGTATTTTGATGCCGGAATAATGGTTGGTTCGGTAAAGGGGTAATTTTTCTAAGGTAATAAGGTGATTTGACGTTGCTTTTTCAGGCAGTGAAGACAATTACCACAGATTATAAAGTGTAAAAAGGAGAGGTTGAGATGAAAAAGGGATTTACAAAGGCACTTGCTGTTCTTGCAACAGCATCAATGTCAGTCGGAATGCTTGCCGGCTGTGGCAACACTTCAACAAGCAGTGAAGCTGCTAAAGTTGAAACTGAGGATATTAGTTTTCCTCTTGCAGAGAAGGTTACTATCACAGGTATGATCAGTTATCCTGTTGGAACTGAGGAAGAGCCAAACAACAGAACAATCTTCAAGAGACTTGAAGAGGAAACAAATGTACATGTTGATTGGACTGCTATTTCAAGTGATCAGTGGGGAGACAAGATAACTCTTAATATGGCTAATGCCAATACACTTACTGACTTTGTATTTAACGCTGGTTTTTCTAACAGCGATCTTCTCAGATATGCAGATCAGGGTGTAATTATTCCTGTTGAATCATATATTGATGAGTATATGCCTAATCTTAAGGCTGTATTTGATAAGTATCCGGAATACAGAACAATGTGTGAAGATGCTGATGGTCATATCTGGGCACTTCCATGGATTGAACAGCTTGGATCAAATAAGACAGCTATTCAGACAGTAGGAAATAACTTCACATACATTAATAAAAAGTGGCTTGATTTCCTTGGACTTGAAATTCCTACAACTGTAGATGAATTTGAGCAGGTTCTTCTTGCATTCAAGGAGCATGCATCTGAGCTTCAGGCTGAATTTGGAATTGACGGTGATATCATTCCTATGTCATGCATAATGAATGACAACGATCCAAGCCTTCTTATAAATGGATTTGGTGAGGGATATGGTGACAACGATATAGGACAGCATATTGCAGTTACAGATGACAAGAAAGTTATTTTTACTGCAACACAGGAAGGCTTTAAAAAAGGTATGCAGTGGCTCCACAAACTCTATGATGAAGGCCTTATCGATCCTGAGTGCTTTACACAAGACTGGTCAACATACGTTGCAAAGGGTAAGTCACACAGATATGGTGTTTGCTTTACATGGGACGTTGCAAATATTGATAACATCGTAGATTATGTTCCTCTTCCAGCACTTAAAGCTGATGTGAAGAATGTAACTCCTATGAACGCTTCATTTACATCAGGTTTTGACCGTGGTAGATGCGTACTTACATCTAAATGTGATAATCCTGCATTTGTATGCGCTTGGCTTGATCTTATGTATGATCCATTCCAGTCTCCACAGAACAACTGGGGAACATATGGCGAAGATGATGAATTCGATATCTTCGAGCTTTCAACAAATGCTAACGGCGACAAGATGCTTAAGCATGCAGCACTTGGCGATGCTTCTCCTGTTGAAGTTCGTGAAGCTGAATGTGTAGGTGGACCTCTTGCAATCCTTGATGAGTACTATGGTGTATATGTAACATGTCCTGATGATGCGCAGTATCGTCTTGACTGGATTAAAGAGTATTATACAGATGATATGAACTGCAAATATGTATATCCTAATGTATTCATGTCACAGGAAGATACAGAAAAGCTTACACAGATTCAGACAGATCTTATTTCTTATGTAAATTCACAGAGAAGTAATTTCGTTATGAATGGACTTACAGATGCTGATTGGGATGAGTACGTAAAACAGGTAAATGCTTATGGCCTTGATGAATATCTTTCAATTTACCAGAAGTACTTTGATGCGTTTTATGCAGACTAATGTAGAAAATTAATTGATTTTATTATGGGGAGGAGCATGACTCCTCCCTGTTTTTTAGAAGGATGTGTTTTATGAGTGAATTATTAGATAAAGCAAGAAAATATGAAGAGGATAAGGGAAAAAATATTGCAAAGGAACTTAGACCTCTTTTTCATCTAACGCCAAGAACAGGATGGATGAATGATCCAAACGGACTTTCCTATTTTGACGGACAGTATCATATTTTCTACCAGTATTATCCATATCAGACTGTTTGGGGACCTATGCATTGGGGACATGCTGTAAGTAAGGATTTATTAAAGTGGGAATATCGACCTTGTGCGATGGCTCCTGATACTGAATATGATGGTGCAGGTTGCTTTTCGGGCGGTGCAATTGAGACTGCTGATGGCAAACATCTTCTTATTTATACCGGTGTAAAAAAAGTAGAAGATGAGGATGGATCTTTTCATGAGGAGCAGAATCAGTGTGTTGCAATAGGTGACGGCGTAAATTATGAAAAGCTTGGAACTAATCCTGTTATTTGCGGAGACAGTCTTCCGGAAGGTTGTGGTAAAAGAGATTTCAGAGATCCAAAAATCTGGAAAGAAAACGGAAAGTATTATATTGTTGTCGGTAATAAGACAATAGACGGAGACGGACAGATTCTCAGATTTAAGAGTGATGATGGTCTTAAATGGGACTATGACGGTCTGGTAATCAAGAATAATTTCAGATTTGGCGTAATGTGGGAATGTCCGGACTATTTTAAACTTGACGACAAGCAGGTTCTTTTGACAAGTCCTCAGGACATGCTTCCTGAAGAGCTTGAGTTTCATAATGGTAATGGTACTCTTTGCGTTATTGGTACTGTTGATGAAAATGGTAATTTTAATGAGGAGAATTGCCAGGCAATTGATTATGGAATAGATTTTTATGCCACTCAGACAATAGAGACAGCAGATGGCAGAACTATTATGATGGGATGGCTTCAGAACTGGGATACATGCGGAATTAGAAGGGATGATTTTCCATGGTTTGGTCAGTTATCAATTCCGAGAGAGCTCTCTGTAAAGAATGGAAAGCTGATACAAAATCCTATAAGAGAAATAGAAAATTATTACGGAAAGAAAATTTGCAGACAGAATGTACTTATAAACGATAGCTGTGCACTTTCAAGTATTTCCGGTAGAACTATAGATATGACAGTGAATTTAAGACCTCTTAATATGGATAATCCTTATGAGAAGTTTGAAATAAGATTTGCTGATAATGGTCAGTTTTATTCTACTATTGAATTTAATGCCAAGGATCAGATAGTAAAAATTGACAGAAAGCATTCCGGAAGCAGAAGAGCGATAGTTCATCAAAGACGTTGCAAGGTCATGGCACCGGATGGAAAAATAAAGCTCAGATTGATTTTGGACAGATATAGCATGGAACTGTTCATTAATGATGGTGAGCAGGTTATGTCAATGGGAATATTTACTACAATACGTGCTGAGGGAATTACTTTCAAGGCTTTGGGAGATGCGCTCGTTGATGTAACTATGCATGAACTTGTAGAAAAATAAATATAAATATAAGGTAGAATTTATTGGACTTTTGCTTATTTCCCCATATAATGTTTACTGTAGGAAATATTGAGAATGATTATTACACATTTTTTCATTCTATAATATAAAAATTTTTTTAAGAATAGTAAGGTTTATATGAGCGAAATAGAATTTTTTAGTCCCGGACAGGAAGATATCAGATTAAGAAATAATGAAAATGAGAAAACGGCACTTATAGCAATGAGCGGAGGCGTAGACAGTTCGGTTGCAGCCTATGAAATGGTTCATAAAGGCTATAAATGTATGGGATGTACAATGCGCCTTTATGAAAATGATATGATTGGTGCTGATTTATTAGGTACATGTTGCAGCATAAAAGATACAGAGGATGCAAGGCAGGTGGCAGACAAGCTTGGAATTCCGTATCATATTTTTCACTATGAAGCGGAATTTAAAGATAAAGTTATCGAACCGTTTGTTTGTAGTTATGAACATGGAGAGACACCTAATCCATGCATCCGTTGCAACAGATATCTTAAGTTTGAGAGTCTGTATAACAAGGGACGCGAACTTGGATGCGATGTAATTGTAACAGGGCATTATGCCAGAATAATTGAGAAGAATGGTCATTTTTATCTGGCTAAGGCAAAAGATCTGAATAAGGATCAGAGTTATGTGCTCTATGATCTGACAGAAGAACAGTTAAAACATACAGCTTTTCCGCTTGGAGAGTATGATAAAACCCATGTAAGAGAAATTGCTGAACAAAATGATTTTGTAACTTCACATAAAAGTGAAAGCCAGGATATTTGTTTTGTTCCGGATGGTGATTATGTTTCCATGATAAAACGCTTTAGAGGAAAGGATTATCCTAAGGGTGATTTTGTTGACAAGGATGGCAACGTTTTGGGTAGGCATGACGGTATAATCAATTATACTATCGGTCAGCGCCGTGGACTTGGAATTCCGGCAGACAGAAGACTTTATGTGACAAAGCTGGATGTAGAAAATAATAAGGTTATTCTTGCTGATAACGAAGATCTCTTTAAGAGGGAGTTATACATTAGAGATTTTCATTGGATTACAGGTGAAAGACCTGAAAATGATTTTAGATGCAGTGCCAAGATACGTTATCGCCATAAAGAGCAGCCTTGTGTAGTTACGCCTTTAGATGGGAGACTTGCAAGAATTGTCTTTGATGAACCGCAAAGAGCTATTACAGCAGGACAATCCGCAGTTTTATATGATGGTGATTATGTACTTGGAGGCGGCATAATCGATCATGTCGGTGAGTTTTAAGAGATTTAAATGATAAACAACGTTGGAGGGAGAATATGTTATACGGAGCATTAGAAGCAGGCGGAACAAAAATGGTATGTGCACTTGGGGATGAGAATGGCAAGATATTGGAACAGGTATCTATACCAACAACTACTCCTGAAGAGACAATGCCCAAGATAATTGAGTATTTTAAGGATAAGGATATTAAGTCAATTGGCGTAGCTTGCTTTGGACCTATTGATCTTGATAAGAATTCAAAGACTTATGGGTATATCACATCCACACCCAAAACTGCATGGATGAATTATGATATAGTTGGCTGCATTAAGAATGCGCTTAACGTGCCGGTTGGTTTTGACACAGATGTTAATGGTTCCCTACTTGGAGAAATTACATGGGGATGTGCAAAAGGGCTGACAGATGCTATTTATCTTACAATAGGAACCGGAGTAGGTGGCGGAGTAATGTCAAATGGAAAACTTTTGCATGGAATGATGCATCCTGAAGTTGGACATATGATAATAAGTAAGAGTCAGAATGATAAAGGAAATTCTTTGTGTCCGTTCCATGACAGTTGTCTTGAAGGACTTGCTGCAGGCCCTTCAATAGAGGCAAGATGGGGGAAGAAGGCAAAAGACCTTGCTGATACAATGGAAGTCTGGAAACTTGAAGCTGAGTATATTGGAACAGCACTTGTAAATTGCTGCATGATTCTTAGTCCGCAGAAAATTATTCTTGGCGGTGGTGTAATGCATCAGATGCAGCTGTTCCCTCTGATAAGAGAGTATTTTAAGAAAGCAATGAATGGATATATTAAGACGGAGCTTTTAGAAAATCTTGATGAGTATATCGTTCCTGCAAGCCTTAATGATGACCAGGGAATTATGGGAGCAATAAAACTTGCTATAGATGCTGAATAAGTAAAATAAATAAGCCTATGTTATTACGCTTGATAAATGTAATAACATAGGCTTTATTTTATATCAGATGAATTATTTTAATTTTGTTGAACCTCGTTCAATCAATTCGCCAGAGAAAATAGTTTTCTGTGGCATCTCATTCTGTGAAAGAGTGCCAATAAGAGTTTTTACAAGTTGAATACACATATCTTCAAGTCTATTATCTATTGAAGAAATAGGAGGCTCTGAGCAGTGAGTAAGAATTGAATTATTGTATCCGATTATTTGAAGCTCAGAAGGAACCTTGATTTTATTTGCTCTTGCAAAATTCATGGCTCCAATTGCCAAAAAATCGTCGCTGGAAACAATTCCATCAAATCTTACTCCTTTAGAGTAAATTTTTTCAACAAAATTTTTTACACCATCTATATCTTCGTTAGAACCTTTAAAACACTGCATTAATTCCTTTTTTACAGGGATATCATGTGATAGAAGAGCATTTTGATATCCTGCAAGCTTTTTCAGACCGGAATAAGAATTACTGTTGTAGAGATACAGAATATTCTTAAGTCCTGCATTGAGCATTTTCTCAGTAGCATCCTGTGTTGCCTTATAGTCATCACAGAGCGTACAATACACATTTTGACAATCAAAATCTGCATTGAGAAGCATGATAGGAGTTGTAACCGCTGCATCCTTGACATACTGGTTATCTTCAGCATTATTCATAATAAAGTTTGAACCTATCATGATTACACTGTCAACGTGCTGAGAGAGCAGTAGGTTAAGTGAATCCTTACGAGCATCCATCTCATAACCGGTACAACAAAGAACAGAATTATATCCGTTTTCTCTAAGGTTCTGCTCGATATAATAAATGGCTTTTGCCAGATAGAGATCGGAAGCATCGGCACAAAGAATGCCGATTGTTTTCATTGAGTTAAGACCTAAACCTCTTGCAAATGCATTGGGTTTATATCCATATTGCTCAATGATATCCATAACCTTCTTACGGGTACGTGGCTTTACATTAGTGCTTCCATTCAATACCCTTGAAACTGTAGCAATAGATACTCCGGCTTTTTTGGAAATATCATATATTGTCATCTGGTTACTCATTTGTTATCTCGTTTCTAAAGGAAATTTAAAGTATCTTACAGCATTGTTGTAAGAAATATCGCGAGCTATTTCACCGAGTGTATCAAGTTCTTCCTCAGGATATTCACCATTTTCAATAAGTGAACCAAGGTAGTTGCAGAGAATACGGCGGAAGTAGTCATGTCTTGTATAAGATGTGAAGCTTCTTGAATCTGTAAGCATTCCTACAAAACCTGAAAGGTTTCCGGATTCTGCAACAGAAGCAAGCTGTTCTTCCATTCCGAGCTTGGTATCATTGAACCACCATGCGCTTCCCTGTTGAATCTTTGCAACAACAGGAGCTTCATTGAACGCATTGAGAGTTGTATTAATAATCTTGTTATCATTAGGATTTAAGCTGTAAAGTATGGTCTTAGGAAGCATTTTCTTTGAATGAAGAGCATCAAGGAAATCAGCAAGCTCAGCCATAGGGTAGTAAGCATCTATTGTATCAAAACCTGTGTCTGGACCAAGCTTCTCATACATAGGAGTATTGTTGTCACGCTTACAACCAAAGTGAAGCTGCATAACCCAATCTCTCTTAGAGATTTCTTCGCCCTCAAAGAGCATGAAAGCAGTCTGGTACTTTAAGTCTTCTTCTTTTGTAAGCTCACCGCCTGCAAGTCTCTTAGCAAAGATGGCTTCGATTTCTTCCTCAGTAGCAGGATGGTACATTACATATTCAAGAGCATGGTCTGTAACATTGCAGCCCTTTGAAGCAAAGTAGTCAAGTCTTACTCTCAGAGCTTCCTTCAATGAATTAAAGGAGTCGATCTTTACTCCGCTTATTTCGGAAAGAGTATTAATGTATGATACAAATTCAGGTTTAGTGATATTTTTAGCTTTGTCAGGACGCCAAGCCGGAAGAACCTTTACATCAAAAGTTGGATCAGCTTTGATCTTGTCATGCCATTCAAGTGTGTCGATAGGATCATCTGTTGTACAGATAAGTGTAACACCTGACATTTTTATGAGCTTTCTTACACTCATATCAGGAGACTGAAGAACTTTATTGCAAAGATCATAAACTTCTTTTGCAGTCTTTTCATTTAAAATACCGTCATATCCGAAATACTTGCGAAGTTCAAGGTGAGCCCAATGATAAAGAGGGTTGCCTACAGCCTTTCCAAGACATTTTGCAAACATAAGGAACTTTTCTTCGTCAGAGGCATCTCCTGTCATATATTTCTCGTCTACACCAAATGCTCTCATGAGACGCCACTTATAATGATCACCGCCAAGCCAAACCTGTGTAATGTTGTCAAAATGACGATCCTCAGCTATTTCTCTTGGACTGATGTGACAGTGGTAGTCGAGAATAGGCATGTTCTCGGCATAATCGTGATAAAGTTTCCTGGCAGCTTCAGACTGAAGCAGGAAATCTTTGTCCATGAATTTTCTCATCCCAAATAACCTCCCTTTTAGTAAAAAAATATTATTATTCAATATATTAAAAAGTGAAAATAAACAATATGAAATCAGTACAATATAATCTTTTTCAAAAAAATGAAAAGATATAAAAATAATGTAAGCAGTTTCATATATTTTTTCAAATGTATTATACAAGACAGTATCAGCAAATACAATAGAAAAATTTGTTGACGTAAAACTTATATAATTATATAGTTTAAATGTAATCGCTTACATTATGTAAGCAAAATGTAACAATGTTAAAAAAATACTTTTTAAAAATTAAGGGGTAGGTTATATGAGCAGATTTTTACAGATTCATCCTGAAGATAACGTAGTTGTATGTCTCGAACCCATGGCTAAGGGTGAGACAATAACCCTTTCTGATGGCAGAGAAGTTACTGCAGTGGAGGATGTACCTGCAGGACATAAGATGGCTGTCAAGAATATTTCAAATGGCGATAATGTTGTTAAATATGGCTATGCAATTGGACATTCAACAGAGGACATCTCTATAGGCAGATGGGTGCATACTCACGATATTAAGACTAATCTTGAGGGAATACTCGAATACAAATATACACCTGATAAAGAAGATATAGATAAGAAAATTGCCAAAATGGGTACCAAAAAAGGAACATTTAAAGGCTTTGTAAGAGCGAATGGCAAAGTTGGAATACGAAATGAAGTTTGGATCATCCCAACAGTTGGCTGTGTTAATAATATAGCAACAGCTCTTGCTAATAAAGCAAATAAGCTTGTAAAGGGCAGTGTGGAAGAAGTAATTGCTTTTACCCATAATTATGGCTGTTCTCAGACAGGTGATGATCAGGAGCATACAAGAACAATTCTATCTGATCTTATAAATCATCCAAATGCCGGAGGTGTTCTTGTTTTAGGACTTGGATGCGAAAACAGCAATATTAATGTTTTAAAGCCTTATATTGGTGAAGTTGACGAATCAAGAGTTAAATTCCTTGTCTGCCAGCAGTCAGATGATGAAATGGCTGATGGACTCAGACTTTTGGAAGAGATAATTGATAATGTAAGTAAAGATGAAAGAGAAGAAGTTGATTGCTCCAAACTTATAATCGGTCTTAAGTGCGGAGGAAGTGACGGATTCTCCGGAATCACAGCAAATCCCCTTGTTGGACGAATTTCCGACAGAATAATTGAATATGGCGGAACATCTATTCTTACAGAAGTTCCTGAAATGTTCGGTGCTGAAACTATCCTAATGAACAGATGTAAAGATGAGGCTACATTTAATGATACTGTAAATATGATAAACGGTTTCAAGGATTATTTCACAAAGCAGGGTGAGCCTATTTATGAGAATCCTTCTCCTGGAAATAAAGCTGGTGGAATCACAACACTGGAAGATAAATCACTTGGATGTACGCAGAAGTCTGGTGACTACCCTGTTATGAATGTTATGGAATATGGTGATAGAACGGATGTAAGAGGTCTAAATCTCTTGTGTGCACCGGGAAATGATCTATGTGCAGCAACAGCGCTTGCAAGTGCCGGCGCACAGATTGTTCTGTTTACAACAGGAAGAGGAACACCTTTTGCATGTCCTGTACCTACTATGAAGATTGCAAGTAACAACACAATCGCTGATAAAAAAGGAAACTGGATTGATTTTAGAGCTGGTCAGATTCTTGAGGGCAGAACATTCGATGAGCTTACAGATGAGTTGTTTGACAAGATATTAAGAACTGCTTCAGGAGAAAAATTAAAGAGTGAAGAAGCAGGATTCCATGATATGGCAATTTGGAAGAGAGGAGTTACACTCTGATATACAAAATGATCAGAGACAAATTTAAAAATGCACAATAGAAGCAACTTATTCATGCATGAAAATTGTGCAAAAATACATACAGCATTTTATTTGTTCAAAGTTTATTAAAAATTTATTTGTAAATTTTTTACATGAAAGCACTTACGGAAATGCAGTAAAAATGGCACTTCTCAAAAAAAATGTACAAGTTTGTTACAAATCCTACAAAATTCGTGCTTGCAAAGGTTTCAAATACATGATAAAGTACGTACATAAGCAAGTGAAAACGCTTACATTTTTAACTTAAACATTAAATATGGGAGGAACAAATTTAATGAAAAAGAAAGTTTTATCATTACTTCTGTCAACAGCAATGGTAGCTTCTCTTGCAGCATGCGGAAGCACAGATGCAGGAACAACAACAACTACTACAACTGGTGACAACACAACAACAGAGACACAGACATCTGATTCTACAACAGCAACATCAACAACAGATACTGCAGCCGCTGAGGATTATGTTCTTGAGACTCTTAACATCGTTGTTGACGGTACTGTAACAGCAACAGTTGAGAGCGGACAGGCTGAATTCGTTCAGCAGTGGGAAGAAGCTGTTTCTGAGAAGCTTGGACATCCTATCAAGCTCAACATCAACCAGCTTGATCACTCAGATTACTCAGGCACAGTATCACGTCTTCTTACAACAGGTCAGCCTGGTGATGAAGGATATCCTGATGCTCTTATCATGAGCGCAACAATGCTCAGACAGTATCAGACAACAGGTCTTCTTTGGAACATGGCTGATGCTTATGAAAATGCTGAATTCCAGTCTCGTGTTACACTTCCTTCAGTAAACGAGAACATGAAGACTTCTGATGGTGCTCTTTATGGTTTCGCTCCTACATATGGTAACGGATGTGTTACTTATGTTAAGCAGTCATGGCTTGATGCTGTAGGAATGAAGGCAGAGGATATCAAGACATTTGATGATTACTATGCAATGCTTAAGGCATTTACAGAAAATGATCCAGATGGAAACGGTTCAGCAGGAACATACGGCGTAATCGCTGCAGGTTATGGTAAGCTTGATGAGGCTCCATATATCAACTACATGCCTGAGTTCTGGCAGGGCGCTTATCCTTCATTCTATCAGAAGGATGGTGTTTGGGTAGACGGATTCACAGAGCAGGCTACAATTGATGCTCTTGCAAGACTTGCTCAGGGTTATGCTGATGGCGTAATCGATCCTGATACTGAGGATGCAGGAACAAAGCAGGCTCGTGAGAAGTTCTTCTCAAATGACCAGTCAACATCAGAAGGTGTATTCACATACTGGGCTGGTACATGGCTTAGAACTCTTACAACAAACATGGAGAAGCAGGAAGTTGACAACGATCTTGGTGATGACAGACTTGTACAGCTTGCTCCTATTCAGGAAATCAAGGATACATGGGGCGGATACCTCAACAGAGAAGCTCCTGTATGGGTAATTACAGACGATCAGGATGGCAATGATTCTCGTGAGCAGGCTATCTTTGATGCACTTCTTGAGACAATGCTTGATGGTGACAGAGTTCAGACACTTTGGACATATGGTGCTGAGGACGTTCACTGGTCAACAAAGGCTGAGTCCTTCAAGACAAACGAAGGTACAGAAAATGAGAAATCATACGAATATGCTGATGGTGAGTTCCACCTTAAGCAGTCTCCTAATGACCCTAACTCATTGTGGAAGAAGAATCACCTTGATGCTGTACTTGTAATTGCTCCTCTTACAAACGGATTCGTTGATAATGATGAACTCGTTGCAGAAGGTAACAAGTTCTTCACAGAGAACTGTGTAGACGCTCCTGCAGCAGCTTCTTGCGAAACTCTTACAGAAGTTGAGGCTGAGCTTGTTGAAGTTAAGACTACTCTTATGAAGCAGGCTGTAGCAGGTGAAATTACACCTGAAGAAGCAGTAGCTCAGTACGTAGAAGCTTATGGCGATGTATCAGAGCAGATCGTTTCTGAACTTAATGCACAGTAATTAAGTGAAATTATTGTTGCTTTTCAGACGACAGTAATGATTATTTTTCCCATCCCCTTGGGGAGTAATATATTCTTCAATGGGATGGGTTTTTTATGGAAAAGTTTACGATTTTTGATATAATATAAGTAGATTCGTAAACGCTATTTTGTGAAAGGAAGAGGATGCTATGAGTAAGAATCAGAATGTTGCTACTACATCCACAGGCGCTCCTATCAACAAGAAACCTCTAGGCACTCGTATTTGGAATAATCGCGGTTATTATCTTATGTTTTTGCCGGTTCTTGTATTTGTAATTATAATTTACTACTGGCCAATGCTTGGTGTGCGTTATGCTTTTTACGAGTATAAACTCAGGAATATTACATGGGTAGGACTTAAGAACTTCGAGACTATGTTCGCTAAAAAGGAGTTCTGGACAGCTTTTAGTAACACCTTACAGATTTCAATTACTAAACTTATCATTACAACACTTACATCAGTTCTTGTTTCAGTTTTCTTGAATGAGATGCATAACATGTTTGCAAAAAAATCTTTGCAGACAATTATCTATTTACCACACTTTATGTCTTGGGCAGTTGTAGCTGCTATTTTCCAGTTGTTCCTCTCTAAATCTTCAACAGGTTTTGTAAATGAAACTTTGAAGTCATGGGGAATTTTGAGCCAGAGTATTGATTTCCTTCATACTCAGTCAATGTGGAGACCAATTTTCTACTTGATTAATATCTGGAAAGAGACAGGTTGGGGAACAGTTATTTTCCTGGCAACACTTTCAGGTATCAATCCTGAGCTTTATGAAGCTGCAGATATCGATGGTGCATCCAGACTTCAGAAGATTTGGTATGTAACAGTTCCTGCACTTATGAACACAGTAATTATTGTACTGATTCTTAACCTTGCTAAGGTTCTCAATCTTTTTGAGTCAGTATTCGTATTATATAATAACCGTGTTTTCGATGTTTCCGATGTAATTTCAACATATATTTACCGTCAGACCTTCCTTACTGCGATACCAGATTACGGTTATACGACCGCGGTTGGTTTGTTTAAATCAATTGTAGGTTGCGTACTTGTTCTTGTATGTAATTACGCTAGTAAGAAAGTTCGTGGACGCGGAATTATTTAAGGAGGGAACATTATGGCACAGGCAAAGATGGAGCAGGTACGTGTAAAAGCTAATAAAAATAAAGTACATGTATTTGACGTAGTAAACTATGTTGTATTCGTTATTGTTGCTCTTATAGTTCTCATTCCTATTTGGAAGGTTTTAGTAGATTCTTTTAATGCTGTAGGTGTTTACCAGTTCAAACTATGGCCTGAAGATTTTACAGTTAACGGATACCTTACTATTTTTACAACAGTTAGACTTTATAGACCTTTCCTTAATTCAGTTATCACTACTGTACTTGGAACATTACTTGGTCTTGTTTTATCAACTCTTGGTGGATATGTTTTAACACAAAATGAAATGCCGGGCAGAAGTGCAATGTCTTTCTTCCTCCTTTTTACTATGATATTCTCCGGCGGTATGATTCCTGAATACCTTGTTATGAAACAGCTCCATTTGGTTGATACAATGTGGATTCTGGTTATAAAGCATGGTATGAATGTATATAACCTTGTACTTATGAAGAACTTCTTTGAAGGAATTCCAGGCTCACTTTTTGAGGCAGCCGAAATTGATGGTTGCTCTCCAATGGGTATTTTCTTCAAAATTGTACTTCCTCTTTCCAAGGCAGCACTTGCATCAATTGGTCTTATGTATGCGGTAACTGTATGGAATGACTACAGCACAGTACAGATTTATATTACAAATCCTGATCAGGTTAACTTCCAGTACAAGCTGAGAGTTATGATCATGGACGGTGATACGCCGACGACAGCTTACAAAGTATCACAGAATACTTTGTATTATGCAGCTATTGTTTGTGCAATTCTTCCTTTCATGGTTGCATATCCTTTCCTTCAGAAGTACTTTGTACAGGGTGTTAATGTAGGAGCTGTAAAAGAATAATTTGTTTTTCTTTTTTGAAAAAGTATTTAACTCTCGAAATCAGGCTATTGACTGGCTTGATTTCGGGAGTTTTCTTTTTAAAAATGAGTAAGGATTGATGAAATGTATTTGTGAAAAATAAGCAATATATTAGTCAAGTCGACGCTATAAATAATTTTTTAAAATTTATAAAATTACAATATATTTGTTGAAAAGGAGAATGATTATGAGACACATATTTTGGGCAGGAGATTCAACAGTTGCCTGTAACAAATTTAATACATATCCGCAGACCGGTATAGCTCAAGCATTTGACAGATATACTAAAGAAGATGTTGTCATTTATAATCACGCTGTAAATGGAAGAAGCACAAAGAGCTTCATTGATGAAAGCAGACTTGCAACAATTTACAATGAGATTACGTCGGGAGATTATCTTTTTATTCAATTTGGCCATAATGATGAAAAGATAAAAGATCCTACAAGATATACAGACCCTCATGGAGAGTTTATAGTCAATTTGGGTAAGTTTGTTAATGTGGCAAGAAATAAGGGGGCTTATCCTGTTTTTATTACATCGGTTGAGAGACGACTATTTGATGAGAATGGTAAATTGAAGGATTCCGAGCATACAGAATATGTGAAAGGGATGAAAGAAGCTGCTGAAAAGTTTGACGTTCCGATTGTTGATCTTTTTTCGATGAGCAGAGAATTTCTTGAAAAGACAGGTGATGAAGCTTCAAAAAAATATTATATGAATCTTGCACCGGGGGAGGCTTCATGGGCACCTGAAGGCAAAAAAGACAATTCACACTTAAAATATGAAGGAGCATGCCTTTATTCCGGAATGATAGCTAAAGGCTTATTGGAGCTTGGGAATCCGTATGCTTCTTTAATTGCAGCAAAGGAGCTTCTTGAAGCTAATTCTGATATTGAAATAAATGGATGAAAAGAGGAAAAACATGGGAAATTATGCAGACCTTGGAACAAATTTCAGAAATCCGATTTTGTTTGCGGATTACAGTGATCCTGATGTAATAAGAGTTGACGATACATATTATATGACTGCCTCCAGCTTTAACTATACTCCCGGACTTCCGATACTTATTTCTAAAGATATGGTTAATTGGAAGCTGGTTAATTATGCGGTAAAAAATATTGAAGAAAAACGTTTTGATATTCCGAGACATTCTGAAGGAATCTGGGCTCCGGCAATAAGATATCATGATGGATATTTCTTTATTTTTTACGGCATGCCTGATGAAGGATTCTATGTTGTGAAAACAAAAGATCCTTTAGGAGAGTGGGATAAGCCTATTTGTATTTTGCCTGGAAAGGGGCTTATCGATTCTTGTCCTTTCTGGGATGATGACGGAAAAGCGTATGTTATCCATGGCTATGCAAAAAGTAGAATCGGATTTAAGAGTATTCTAGGCATTTTCGAAATATCTCCTGATGGAACAAAAGCATTGACTGAGGATCATTTTATTTTTAATGGCAATGATCCTGAGCATCCTGCTGTAACAATAGAAGGGCCAAAAGTCTATAAAAGAGACGGTTATTATTATATATTTGCTCCTGCCGGAGGCGTTAAAGAGGGATATCAGGTAGCTCTTAGAAGTAAAAATATTTATGGCCCTTATGAAATTAAAGAGGTAATGCATACAGGTAATACCGTAATTAATGGACCTCATCAAGGAGCACTTATTGATACTGTAAATGGTGATGAGTGGTTTATTCATTTTCAGGATAGAGGACTTTATGGAAGAATATGTCATTTGCAGCCTGTAGTATGGAAAGCCGGATGGCCTATAATCGGGGGAAATCCTGATAGTGAAAATTGCGGAGAACCTGTTTATGAGATGAATAAGCCAAATACTGGTGTAATTGATGAACCTTGCTATTTGGAATCATCAGATGATTTTGAAAACGGATGTTATGGACTTTTGTGGCAATGGCTTGGAAACCATTACGATTCTTTTTGCGGTAAAGTAAATGATGGAAAAAATGGTTTAAGATTATTTGCAGTAAATCCATCCGGAGAAAAAGAGCCTATCATCTGGAAAAGCTCAAATGTTCTTACTCAAAAGCTTATTTATCCAATGTTTAAGACGGAAATTCTTATGGATGCGTCCGGTCTTTTATCAGGAGACAGAGCAGGCGTTTGTATGACAGGAGGACAATACCTTTCAGCTTTTCTTGAAAAAGAAAATGATGAATATTTTGTAGTGGTAATTAATTCTGAAGGACAGGATGATAACAAAGAAGAAATTATAGAAAGCAAGTTTTCTTTGTCACAGTATTGCGAGGAAAAAGGTATTTCTTTAGATAGTGCAATAAAAAATATATTGTGGAAAATGGAATTTTCTCATGAAGATAAGACATTATCATCAGATGATATGTATTTTCAAAACGTATTCAAGCCTTTAGGTGGAAAAAATCCTGTTTTGAAAATATGCTTGCAGATTGGTAAGGATTCTTCTAATCTGATGGATTTGGGAGTTTCATATACTCCTTCAGATCATACCTGGGTTGGTGCAAAAGTAGGAATTTATTCTCTTTCGGATAATGTTGACAGCAAAGGATATGCAGATTTTCTTTATGTACATACAACAGAAATATAACTTCTGATAAGCGGTGGTGAAATGAGTAATTTAATTGATGAAATACGGCAAAACCATTTTGAAAAAGTTCGCGAAATATTGATAAATGAACCAACGTTAATAAATAAAGAATGTTTCTTTGAGGCTGCAAGAATAGGTGATTTTGGAATAGTTAAGTGGCGTGTTGAATATTCAAGGATAAGTCTTAATGAATATGATGATAATCATAGAAATGTTCTTCATTATGCTGCAGAATCAGGAAATTACAAGCTTTTTAAATATCTTGTAGAAAAATGTGGAATGGACCCGCTTAAAGGCGACAAGAATCTATGTACACCATGGGATATTGTGAGAAATAAAGATTATTATTCTAAAGAAATTGACGATTATCTTGCTGACAAATATGAACATCCTTATGAGGATTTTTATCGTAATCCCATAAGATGTGGCTTTTTTCCTGATCCGTCTATTTGCAGAGTCGGAGATGATTACTATATGGTCAATTCTTCGTTTATCTTTTTCCCATGTATTCCGGTTTCTCATTCAAAAGACCTCATTAACTGGGAAATTATTGGGTATGCAATTACTAATCCTGAATGGGCAGGAATTGACAAACTTGAAGGTGGAAGAGGTTTTTGGGCACCGGATATATCTTTTTACAAAGGTAGATTTTACATAACTGCCACTTATAGATTAAATGATGTACCACCTGTTTATCGCAGACAGATTGTCGTTTCTTCGGATAAACCTGAAGGCCCTTATTCTGAGCCGGCATTTATTGACGAAGATGGAATTGATCCAAGTATTTTTAATGATGATGATGGCAAAAGATACATGCTTTTAAATCGAGGAGCCAGAATATTCGAACTGGATGAAACAGCAACCAGGCAGATATCAGATGCAAGGCTTTTGTTTTATGGAGATCATAAGAGAGCGCCTGAAGGACCACATCTTTATAAAAAAGATGGATATTATTATCTTCTTGAAGCAGAGGGAGGAACAGGTCCAGGGCATCGCGTGACTGTTTCAAGGTCGAAAGAGTTATTCGGCAATTATGAGCCTTGTCCCTACAATCCAATAATGCGTCAGGAGGATGAGGATGCGCTTATTCAACGATGCGGGCATGGAGATCTTGTCGACACACCGGACGGACGATGGTACATGGTCTATCTTTGTGGAAGAAAAATGAATGATGAATATAGCATTCTTGGGCGGGAAACTGCAATTGATCCGGTTACGTGGACAGCTGATGGATGGCCTGTTGTCAATAATTTAAAGGGACCTTCATGTATGCAGATAAATCCTTTTCCTGAGATGAAAAAGACTGAATATAATAAAACTATGGTATCAAATTGCGGACTTCCAATGGATTATATGACTCCAAGAACATTCAAAAACGGAGATATTTCATATAAAGAAGATAAAAATGGAAAGCATTTTGTGATTAAAGGAAGCAAATATGATTTATCTGATGTAAATAGCAGAAACATTGTTCTTAGAAGACAGACATCTTTTTCTTTTAACTATAGCGCTGATTTGAATATATCAGAGCATGAGCTTAAAGATTCTCAAAGAGCTGGTATAACCGGATATTATGATGAAAATACTTTTTTTGAATTTGGTATAATAAAAAAAGGGCCTGATACTTTTGTTTACACTAGAGAACACATTGGTGATGATGACAAATGGCAGTTTTCGAAAAAAATAGAAGATAAGTTTTGCGGTATAAGTTTTAAGATGGAAACATCTTATCTTACAAGAAAATTGTATTATAATTTTTTGGAAACCAGTGGAAAAAAATCAGAAATAATACCTTTTAATGTACTTGATAATGTATATTATTTATGTGACGAAGGGCTTAAAAAGGGAAAAAGATTTACAGGAGCACTTGTGGGAATGTATGCTTTTTCAGGGGCTTTTGATGATTTATTGGTCGATTTTTCAAATAGTTTTTATGAAGATATAAATGTTCAAACTTAAAATTTTTACAGAGGAGAGTATTTTTTATGCAGATAGGAATCAGATTTCATGACACTAAAGAACTGCCTTTCGAGGAAAGATTACAGGAGATTAAGAAACAGGGATTTACATGTACGCATATAGCTCTTTCAAAGGTTCCCGGTTTTACTGCAGATCCAACAGCACTTACTCCCGGATATGCGATGTATATGAGGGATGCATTTAGAAGAGCTGACCTTGATGTGGCTGTACTTGGATGTTATCTCAATCTTGCAACACCTGATGCTGAGCAATTGAAGGCAACTCAGAATAAGTATATGGCTCATATCAGATTTGCTTCACTGATGGGAGCGGGTATGGTAGGTACTGAGACAGGTGCTCCAAATACAGGATATACTTATGACAAAGAGGCGTGTCATTCTAAAGAGGCGCTTGAAACATTTATAACTAATCTTAAGCCTGTTGTAAATTATGCTGAAAAGATGGGCGTAATTGTAGCTATTGAGCCTGTTTACAGACATATTGTATGGAATCCGAAGAGAGCAAGAGAGGTTCTTGATAGAATAGAATCACCTAATCTTCAGATTATTTTTGATCCTGTTAATCTTCTTTGGACTGATAACTTTGATCAGAGACAGGAGGTTTTTGAGGAAGCAATAGATATTCTTGCAAAAGATATTTGTATGATCCATCTTAAGGATGCAGTTGTTGAAGGTGATTCAGTCAAGAGTATGGCTTGCGGACTTGGAGAAATCAACTATGATAGTGTAATTAAATTCGCCGTAGAAAAGAAACCATTTATCCATGCTACTTTAGAAGATACCAAGCCTGACAACGCTGTTGCAGCCAGAGAGTTTATACAGAATATTGAGAAAAAATATATTAATGCCTAAAATAAACCCGCGTCAGATTAACTGGCGCGGGGCTATTTATTTTTTCAGATATTCAAGTTGACCACTGATTTGAGGCGGAATTTCGACACCGTCCTTATTTAATTTGTGAATTGCATTTATTACAGGCTTGGCAAGATTGTTGATCCTGTTGTTGTAGTGATTTATTAGTTCACCGTATTGAGGATTCTCTGCAACCTTTTCACGCAATTCTTTTGCAAACGGACAGAAAGTAAATAAGATTTCTCTTGCAATTTTGTTTAGCCTTAAAGAACCTGCTGCTTCAAATTTAACATAGGCAAGATAATCAGCTATAAACATATTTTTGAAGTTGTTGCTGTATTTCTTTAAATCTGTTTTGAGCTTTTCCTTATTATCTGCAGAGAGTGCAGGATTCTTTTTATAAAACTGAAGATAGTCGCAGTACATTGAAGTAAGTGAAGGATCAGTTACATCATTCCAGTGAACGCCTTGCTCTGTTTTACACATTTCCCAACGGAATTCACCAAAGAGTTTTATCATACATTCGTCGGTATTCTCTGTGTTAAATATGGAGACAACCAAACGAGCAGGTGTGCTTCTTTTTTTGCCCTCAATTTCCTGCCATAGAGAGGCTCTTGAACCTATGTTGGGCATCAGAATCATGTAAGGCGTTATATCATCAGCGTAGTAAAGCTGTGTGATTCCAATCTCGGTGTTTGAATATACTGCTTGTCTGCAAAATACACCATAGTCAACACTTCGAATCATTTTGTAGTAGTCATTTATTCTGGCGGCAGTAAGATATGCTGAATCTAATGGCCTTAGCACATTTTGTACATCAAATACAGGAACAAAAGAGGAGATTCTTCCAAAAGTCATTTTGTTTCCAAGTGCAAAAAGATTGTGTATTTCAAAATTTAATCTGCTTGTTGGCGAATTAGTCATGCGATCAAGCTGTTCCTGAGTTATGTTTCCGCTTGTTTTTTGTTCTCTTAAATAAGTTGGCCAGTCCTGATCAAACTCGTTTCTGGAAGGATCAACTTCAAGGTTAAATATCTTTTTTAGCCATTCATATACTGTCAGAACCTTTCCATCCGGATCAGGAGTGTAGGCTTTTGCCATGTTGTATAAAATCGCTGTATTTTTTTCACCTGCAAGTTCTTCATCAACAAAACCAAACATGAAGAACATTTTAAGCTCCATTGGAAGAGCTTCATCCGTTAGACTCTTTAAAAAGGCATGGGAGTATATATCATAAAAAGAATTCCCGATACTACGTCTAAGTGCACGTGCTTCGTCGGAAGAATCATAACGGTTTTCATTTTTCTTAAATTCGTTTATTTCTTCTTCAAATTTAGTTGTAACATCCTGGGGAAGTTCGGAATAAAGTAAAATAGTATTTAAAGCGTTAACAATAGTTACAACGCTTTCGCCATTTTCTTCGGACTTTTCTATATCATTTAACTTGGCTCTAATTACCTTCATTGTGGAAATGAAAGCAGAAGCTTTTGTTTTTAATACTTTTCGATATTCAATAAGAAGCTGAGAAGCATTTGAAATCTTGGAAAAAACGGTATAGTTCATCATAATTATACCAATGGCTATATCCAGACTTAAAGGATAGACATTTTTTCTAAGAACAGCATCATGATCTTTTAATCCGCGAATAAATGAAAATGACCATTCGGGAATGTCATTATTTCGCTCTGGCGAAATGAGCTGATCAATTTCCGGAAAAGTTTTTGCTGCTTCACCTACCTTAATGCAAAGCTGAGGGTAATCAGAATAATCCTGCATTATCTGATTGTATTCCGACAAAGCTTCATTATATTCTTTGTCATATACATCGCAGCATTTTGCTGCAGTTTCAACACATTGCGCAGCAAGAATAGGAGTAATCTTTGGGTTAGCTTTGATTACTTTAGGAATATCTTCTTCTGAATTAAAAGAATATGAGTAAATAGCACATTCTTCAAGTGCTTCGTAAGTATAAATATATGTGTTTCCAGGAATTTCAACGATTCCGAGAAGACCGCCGACACCAAGAGAAATAGAAGTGAACTGGTTGGAAATCCCAATAGTTCCCTTTACAACAATTTCTATGGTTGATACGATGTCTTTTGCAGCTCTGTGAAGTATCTGACCTTTTTCTAATTTTACAAGACCCATAAGATTTCCTCCAAGGATATAGCACTATATATATGTTATCACGATAAAAAAACATCTTCAATCCGTGCAAAAGAGAGAAATCTTAAAATTTGGTTAAAAGATTATCTGCTTAATTCTATACTCATTTACTTGATCTTTTTTGTAAAGGAGGTTATAGATTTTACTTGAGTTTAAGGTCTCGCTTAAAAGTCTTTTTTGAAGATATGAAAGATTACAGCTTTTGTTGTCAGCATCCTTTAATCTGTTGATTATAGGTATGGAAGAAGTCTTTTTAGCTAATTTGAGTACATCAGAAGCTGAGGATTTCATTCCTAGAATGCGGGCATAGGATGTATAATCATCATTTTTGTATTCCTGCATATTTTGAGTTTTTATGTCTAATAAAATATGCATACATATTCTGCTAAGTCTTGAATATGCCAGATTTTTGGATTTAAGATGTGTGCAAAAGTCATCAAATCCATTGTAATAATCGAGATATGAACTGATTTTATTACTTATATCTTCAGAAACATCCAGATATTCTGAAAAAGTTCTATTATTGCATAATATTAGTTTGTATTGAAGTAAGACATCTAGCTTTTCCGATTTTTCTTTTGTAGTGAAAGCAAATTCGCTGTCATAGGATTGTAAAAGATCAGCACATACGGGTGGCATTGTATTTTTTATAGAAAAAACAATATTATTTTTGGGTGAATTTAAAATAGCTTCTCTTATTGCTGTGGCGCTTGAAAATTCATTTAGTGTCTCAGATTTATAATGTTCGCCCTTTCTTTTTATTGTATAGGGAACGATTTTGCTGTTTCTTTTTTTTAGTGCCTTGATATATTCAAGTGCCAGAGTATTATTAGGTTCAGATAGAATATTTTTGAATTCTTTTAGTTTTTCATCAGAAATTGATGGATCCTCATTAGTAATAAATGTTAAAACAGCTTTTTCTCTTGAAGAAGCAAAACTTTGGCCTGATTTAAGACAAGCAGAAAGTGTTGATTTAAATAATTCAGGTTCTTTGTTCAATATTTCAGCTGTTTTTTCTAAATATTTGATTTCGCCGCATTCGCTTCCAAAGCACAAATAGTCTATGCATCCAAGTTTATCAAGAATTGAAACAGCTCCGGCGGCAAAATATTCGGCACTTCCAAGAGCGTAGTAGATAGGAAGTTCAATACAAACATCAGCTCCTGACAATAGAGCTGTTTTTGTTCTGGTAAATTTATCTATAAGGGCAGGAGCGCCTCTTTGAACAAAATCTCCGCTCATGATAATGACGCATCGGTCTGCCTCCAAATCTTTTTTGCACTGTTCTATTAAATGTAAATGACCATTATGAAATGGATTAAATTCTGCTATTACTGCTATAGTTTTCATGTGGATGTAAGCGCTTTCAAGAAAATCACAAATTTGTACAACTTTTACCTTGCTATTAAAATATTCACTGCTACAATTATTATGTAGTGAATATCACAACCATCATTTTATAAGATTAAAACAACAATAGAAAGAGGTTAATGATGAAAATTTTAGTAATCAATTGCGGAAGCTCATCACTTAAATTCCAGCTTATCGATTCAGAGTCAGAACAGGTTATTTGTAAGGGACTTTGCGAAAGAATAGGTATTGATGGCAGCCAGATAGTTTATACTCCTGCCGGAAAGGATAAGATTACAAACGTAACTCCAATGCCTGACCACAACAGGGCAATTGAGCTAGTTATTGAAGCTCTTACCAATAAAGAAAACGGTGTTGTTTCTCTTGAGGAAATTGGCGCTGTTGGTCACAGAATTGTTCATGGAGGAGAGAAGTTTACAAAGTCTGTTATCATAACTGATGAAGTTATCAAGGCTATTGAAGATGTCAGCGATCTTGCACCTCTTCACAATCCTGCAAACCTTATCGGAATCAGAGCCTGCCAGAAGGCAATGCCAGGCGTTCCTATGGTTGCAGTTTTTGATACTGCTTTCCATCAGACAATGCCTGAAAATGCTTACCTTTACGGACTTCATTATTCATATTATGAGAAATATGGAATCAGAAGATATGGCTTCCATGGAACAAGCCATTCTTATGTAAGTAAGAGAGCAGCAGAAATTCTTGGAAAAGACGGTAAGGATCTTAAGATGATTGTTTGTCACCTTGGAAATGGTGCCAGTATCAGTGCTGTAGATGGTGGAAAGTGCGTAGATACATCCATGGGACTTACTCCTTTGGAAGGTCTTATCATGGGAACAAGAACAGGTGATATTGATCCATCTGTTGTAGAGTTCATTATGAAGAAAGAAAATCTTTCAGTTTCAGATGTTACAAATATTCTCAACAAGAAGTCCGGTGTATTTGGACTTTCTGATGAATTATCATCTGATTTTAGAGATCTTGAGCAGGGATATAACAATGGTCATGCCGGAGCAAAACGTGCCGTTGATGCATTTGTTTATAGAGTTGTTAAGTATATTGGTGCTTATACAGCAGCTATGGGCAGCGTTGATGCTATTTGTTTTACAGCAGGAGTTGGCGAAAACAGTGGCTTTGTTCGTAAACTTATTTGCGATAAGCTTGGATTTGTTGGCGCATCACTTGATGTTGAGGCAAATAAGGTTCGTGGAGAAGAGAAGATTATTTCTACTTCAGACAGTAAGGTAACACTTATGGTTGTTCCTACAAATGAAGAGCTTGCTATTGCACGTGATACTTATGCTCTTTGCAAATAATAAATATTGTATATAAAAATTCGCAGTATTACAGCCGACTTAGCGGTTGCAATACTGCGAATATTTTTTTGGGGAAATACCGACAGATTTAGTGAATGCTTTTAGAAAATTGCTGTAGTCTGAAAAGCCGCATCTGTCACATACTTCGCTTACTCCTATTCCTTCAGCTAAAAGTGATTTTGCAATTGAAATCCTTCGTGCAGTCATATACTTGTTAATGGTAGTACCTGTTGCTGATTTAAATATTCTGCAGATATAGGATTCGCTTATATAAAAATGTTTTGATAAATCACCTATACTGATAGGATATTGAATATTATTATTTAAATATGAAAGAATAGCATCAACCTGTTCGTTATAGGTTGCAGGCTTTTCTTCTGCACGATTGCTCATTTTATCATAAATAATCTGGTTGATCATCACAAACAATTCTGTGAAGATTGCTTTTTCCAGGAGATCGTGACCATAACTGTTGCTGGTAAGGATCTTGTTTACAAAATATAAAAAACGACCTTGCTGTTCTGATGTGAGACTTATTTTATGTGAAAATTTTTCACTTCTTTTCTGGAAACAGGCATCCAGATCGGTTTCTTTAGAGGAAATGCTTTGCATAAACTCCGGATCAATCATAATAACAATTCTTTCATGTAATTCCTTGTCTATCTGAGTGAGATAGTGAGAATCATACTGATTTATTAGAAATAAATCTCCGGGAGCAATATCATATACCTTATTATCAATTAGAAACTGTTTGCCACCGGATATAGAGAAATATACTTCGTAGCAATCATGGATATGCATTTCCATTGCTTTTTCATCTTTATATAAATGAGCAATACTGAAATATTTTTTTTCAATACTATTTGCCATTGCATCTTTGCAGGAATTTAATTCTTTCATACTGTACCCTCTTTATTAACCCCAATTGAAATTGCAACAATGAAATAATACAATAATACTTCAAAATATTCAAGTTTTTTTGCACTATTGTGCATTATTTAGAAAATTTTGATACTGTAATTTGTAACTAAATTTATTAAAAAAATATTGACAAATATAAGCAGGGTAGGTATACTACTTAGGTATGCTAATGAATAAACGTAAACAATTGCCTTGAACATAGGCAGTTTCTTATACGGTTACTGTAAGGAGGTGTTACTGAAATGTCAATCTGCCCAAAGAACAAGTCATCAAAAGGCCACAGAGACCAGAGAAGAGCTAACTGGAAAATGACAGCTCCAACTCTTGTTAAGTGCAGTCATTGTGGAGCTCTTATGCAGCCACACATGGCATGCAAGAAGTGCGGCTATTACAACAAGAAGAGCATTGTTGAAGTTGAGGCTTAATGCTTTTACTTAACCGAATATGTTCGCTGATGCAGGCTTTCCGTTTAACGGAAAGCCTTCTTTTTTGCTTTTACATCTATTGATTTTTACTACTTACTTTAGTATATTAGAATAAGTCAAAAATCGGACAGGGGGATTTATTCATGTCAGAACTTGTAAGAGTTGCTGTAGATGCAATGGGAGGAGATAATGCGCCTTTCGTTACGGTTAAAGGTGCTGTTGATGCAGTAAAAGAGTCAGACAACCTCAAGGTTTTTCTTGTGGGCCAGGAAGATGTTGTCAGGGCTGAATTGTCTAAATATAATTATGACGCAGCCAAAATAGAAGTTGTTAATGCTACAGAAGTAATTGAGATGGCTGAACCACCTGTTATGGCTATCAGGAAAAAGAAAGATTCTTCAATTGTAAAGGCTATGTATATGGTCAATCATGGAGAGGCAGATGCTTACGTTTCTGCAGGCAGTACCGGTGCTACTTTGGTTGGCGGTCAGGTAATTGTTGGCAGACTGAAGGGCGTTGACAGAGCACCTTTGGCTCCGCTTATTCCTACTGAAAAAGGAAATTCTCTATTAATTGACTGTGGCGCAAATGTTGATGCCAGATCAAATCATTTGGTTCAATTTGCCAAGATGGGAACAGTTTATATGGAGAATATAATGGGAATTAAGAATCCTACTGTTGCTATCGTGAATATTGGTGCAGAAGAGGAAAAGGGAAATGCACTTGTTAAAGAGACATTTCCACTTCTTAAGAACTGTCCTGATATCAATTTTATCGGAAGTATCGAAGCTAGAGATATTCCGGCCGGTAATGCGGATATTATTGTCTGTGAGGCATTTACAGGAAACGTCATTCTTAAGATGTATGAAGGTGTTGCCAAGTCCATGATGCATATTATCAAAAAAGGACTTATGAGCAATTTGAAGACAAAAATCGGAGCTCTTCTTATCAAAAATGATCTTAAGAAGTCTCTTGAAGATTATAATATGGATAAATACGGTGGCGCACCTATGCTGGGACTAAAAGGCCTTGTAGTTAAGACTCATGGAAGCGCCAACGATATAGAGGTTAAAAACTCAATTTTACAGTGTGTAACATTTACACAGCAGAAGATTAGTGAAAAAATCAGTGCAAAAATATCTGATCAATAAGTACTGATTATATATAATTGAAAATAATAGTAATTTGAAAGAAGGTTTATTATGGAATTTGAAAAGATGAAAGAAGTAATTGCAAACGTGCTCAATGTTGATCCTGAAGAGATTACAATGGATACAACTTTTACTGAGGATCTCGGTGCAGATTCACTTGATCTTTTCCAGATCATTATGGGACTTGAAGATGAATTTGATGTTCAGATTGAACCAGAGAAGGCTGAGAGCATCACTACAGTCGGAGAGGCCGTTGAACTCTTAAAGACAGCAATTTCAGGCAAATAATTATACTGATTATTATAATGACATTTATACAAATGCTTATTAAGATTATATGAGGCAGTGGATGCACTGCCTCATTATTTGTAACACAGGGAGTTTATTATGTTAAATGAGCAGGATATTTCCAAATTTGAACAACTGATCGGATATACATTTAAAAATAAAGACTTAATTATTCAGGCGTTTACTCATAGTTCTTTTGTGAATGAACAGAAAATAAATAAAAAGCCTGATTATGAGAGACTTGAGTTTTTGGGCGATGCTGTGCTTGAGATGATTTCAAGTGCTTTTTTGTTCAAAAAGTATCCGGACAAAAAAGAAGGTGAGATGTCCAAGATTAGGGCATCTTTAGTTTGCGAGCCTGCACTTGCATTTGACTCTGAACAGCTTGAATTAAAAAATTATATCCAGCTTGGAAAAGGCGAAGAAGCAACAGGCGGAAGAAACAAAGATTCAATTATATCTGATGTTATGGAAGCTGTTATAGGAGCTCTTTTCCTGGATGGTGGAATAGATGAAGCCAAGAAGTTTATCGATAATTACGTACTGACAAATGCTGACAGTATGCAAATGTTCAGTGACAGTAAATCTATACTGCAGGAACTTGTTCAGGGTGAGTCACTTGGAGAAATCAGATATGAAATTTGTGGCGAAAGTGGTCCTGAACATGATAAAATATTTGAGGTTCGCGTTTATGTAGGCGACAAGAATATGGGAGAGGGAACAGGAAAAACCAAAAAAGCTGCTGAACAGAAGGCGGCTTATCAGGCACTTCTTGTATTGAAAAATTAATCAGACATGTATTTAAAAAGTATAGAAATTCATGGCTTTAAGTCGTTCGCCAATAAAATAAAGTTTGATTTTCACAACGGAATCACTGGTATTGTAGGACCTAACGGCTCTGGTAAGAGTAATGTCGCCGATGCGGTACGATGGGTACTTGGTGAGCAACGTATCAAGCAGCTGCGTGGAGGCTCCATGCAGGATGTAATTTTCTCCGGCACAGAATTGCGTAAGCCATTAGGCTACGCTTTTGTTGCCATCACTTTGGATAATTCCGATCATTCTCTTTCTATAGATTATGATGAAGTAACTGTCTCCAGACGTTTATACAGGTCTGGAGAGAGTGAATATATGATTAATGGGTCAACTTGTCGTCTCAAGGATGTGAATGAGCTCTTTATGGATACCGGTATCGGAAAAGAGGGATATTCTATTATTGGACAGGGTCAGATTGATCAGATTCTTTCAAGTAAGCCCGAGGACAGGCGAAATCTTTTTGATGAAGCTGCAGGTATAGTTAAGTTTAAATCGCGTAAAGAAACAGCGATAAAAAAGCTTGAAGAGGAAAAAATAAATCTTACAAGACTTAGTGATATTCTTTCCGAGCTTGAAAAGCAGATCGGTCCTTTGGAAAAGCAATCTGAGGTTGCCAAAGAGTACCTGAAATTCAGAGAAAGATTAAAGACTCTTGACGTAAATATGTTTCTTGTAGAAAACAAGAATCAGAAACAGCAACTTGAAGATGCAGAAAAGAATCTTGAAATTGCCCAGAACTCTCTTTCAGAAGCTAAAGGTGCTTATGAGCGGACTAAAGAGGAATATGAGAGTATTCAGAAGACTATTGAGGAACTTGATAAAGCTATTGAAGAGGCAAGAGCAAAAATTACCGATTCCTCAGTAAAAAGGGAAAAACTTGAGGGACAGATTGGTGTCTTAAATGAAAAGATAAAATCAGCAACTGCCAATGACACTCATTTTAGAAACAGAATGAATGACGAGCAGGCTAAGATTGCTGAAAAAAATAAAGAAAAAGAAAAATATCTTTCTGAAAAAGAAGAAGTAGATAAACAGGTAAAAGCTCTTTCTGAGGATAGGAATGCTGCAAGAAAAGAACTTGATTCCGTTATTTTAAAGATTTCCAATATTAATGATGAAATCGAAGAATGTAAGAATAGAATAATCGAGACCTTAAATGAGAGGGCTACAATTAAATCGCGTCTTAGTAGTCTTGAGACTATGAAAGAGCAGGTTAATATCAGAAAGGCTGAGCTTACAGGTAAATTGGTACGAGCTCGTTCTGATGAGTCCAAGCAGGAAGAAACAATAAAAAAACTTCGTGACGAGTTTGATAAGATCACGGCTGAAATATCTGAGATGAATACCAGGCAGAAGGAAGCTGAAAAGCAAGTTGTTTCGATTAGAGAGCACATGAGTGAGCAGGATACTCTTTTACGAAAAACTCAGGGACTCTACCAACAGGAAAAATCTAAACTGGAAGCACTTGCTAATCTGACAGAACGCTATGAAGGATATGGCGGCAGTGTCAAGAAGGTAATGGAGAAAAAGGATGAAGTCAAAGGAATTATAGGTGTTGTTGCCGATATTATAAAGACTCAGCCCAAATACGAAACTGCAATTGAAGTTGCACTTGGTGGTAATATTCAAAATATTGTTACAGATGATGAAGAAACAGCCAAGAAAATGATTAAATACCTTAAGGATACCCGAGCAGGAAGAGCTACATTCTTACCATTGACATCGCTGGATAACCCTCAGGAGCTTAAGGCAAAAGAGGCTCTTAATGAACCTGGTGTTCTTGGCATGGCTGATGAACTTGTAGAAACTGATCCAAAGTATGTAAATGTTGCCAAGGCAATGCTTGGAAGAATCATTGCTGTAGACAATGTAGATAATGCTGTAAAAATAGCGCGTAAGTATAATTATACTATTCGTATGGTTACACTTGAAGGTGAACTTCTTGTACCGGGCGGTGCTATTAGTGGTGGTGCATTTAAAAATAACAGCAACCTGCTGGGCAGACGTCGTGAAATGGAAGACCTCGAAAAAAATGTTCAAAAGTATAAAGAGCAGATAGAGGAAATTCAGGAGGATATAGATAAGTCTAAGACTAAGCGTAATGAACTTAGAACTGTTGCCGAAGAATTAAGAACGCAGTTACAGGGGAAGTTTATCGCTCAGAACACAGCCAGACTCAATGTAGACAATGAGATAAGACGACAGGAAGAGCAAAGAGGCAGCTTTGAAGATCTGAAAATAGAAAATGATGAAATAGAATCCAAGATGGCTGAGATAGCATCTTCAAGAGAAAAAGCAGAAGCTCAGCTTAAGGAATCTCAGGATATTGAGAACGAATGCACTGTAAAGGTCGAAAAATTCCAAAAAGAACTTGAAGGCCTTCATGAAATTGAGGAAACTGAGAACGAAAAGGTTTCCAAATGGGATATTCAGTTTGAAAAGATTTCCCAGAAACAGGAATTCCAGCAAATGAATATCAAGCGTATTACAGATGAAATCAGTGAAGAAGAAAAAGCATTAGAGGAAATAGTTAATTCTTTGACTGAAAATGAAAAGACGCTTGAACAGTGCAAAAAAGATATTGAAGAAGTCAGATTGACGATAGAGGCTTCAGCCAATGTACATGATGAGACCAGTAAAGAACTGGAAGAAAAAAAGGAGCAGAAAAATAATTTAACAGTTTCTCAAAAAGAGTTCTTTACCAAAACTGAAGAATTAAATAACCAAATGTCAGGTTTTGATAAAGAAGTTACCAGACTTTCTTCAAAACGAGAGAAGTGCCAGGAAGCAATTGAGAGTCAGATAAATTACATGTGGAATGAGTATGAAATTACATTGACAGACGCTGCCAACCTTCGTGATGAAGAAATGACAGATGTTCCTGCAATGAGAAAAGAAACTGCTAAGCTCAAAGACTCAATCAGAAAACTTGGCGATGTTAATGTAAATGCTATTGAAGACTATAAGAACCTAATGGAGAGATATACATTTATGAAAACTCAACATGATGATCTTATAGAGGCAGAGGAGCAGTTAAAAGGTATAATAAAAGATCTTGATGAATCAATGCGTAAGCAGTTTATAGAACAGTTTCACAAGATTAATACTGAATTTGACAAAGTATTTAAAGAAATGTTCGGCGGAGGAAAGGGCACACTTGAACTTAACGAGGAAGAGGATGTTCTTGAGGCAGGAATTCGTATTAATGCTCAGCCACCGGGCAAAAAGCTTGTTAATATGATGCAGATGTCTGGAGGAGAGAAGGCTCTTACAGCAATAGCGCTTTTGTTTGCTATTCAGAATTTGAAGCCATCACCATTCTGTCTTCTTGATGAGATTGAGGCGGCTCTTGATGAAAACAATGTTGTTCGTTTTGCGAGATATTTGCACAAACTTTCAAGCACGCAGTTTATTGTAATTACTCACCGTCGTGGTACAATGGAAAGTGCTGACAGATTGTATGGTATTACTATGCAGGAAAAGGGTGTATCTACTCTTGTCAGTGTCAACCTTATTGATAAGGAGCTTACTAACTAATGGCAAACAGTTTTTTCGCTAAATTACAACAGGGATTAGCTAAAACAAGGGATAGCATTGCTAAAGGTATAGACAATGTGTTTTATGGCTATTCACATATCGATGAAGAGTTTTATGAAGAACTCGAGGAAACTCTCATTATGGGAGATATTGGAATTAATGCTACCAGTAAGATTATGGACAAGCTTCGTGATCAGGTGAAAAGTCAACATATAAAAGAACCTGCTGAGTGCAAGGCCCTTTTGATAGAAAATATTCGTGAGCAAATGAAAAATGACGAAAATGCTTACGACTTTGAGAATAAAAAGACTGTAATTTTTATTATTGGAGTAAATGGTGTGGGCAAAACAACATCTGTTGGAAAGTTGGCAGCCATTTATAAACAAATGGGTAAAAAAGTTTTGATTGCTGCTGCAGATACTTATAGAGCTGCAGCAACCGAACAGCTCACTGAATGGGCTAATAGAGCTGAAACGCCTATAATTACAGGAAGAGAAGGTGCTGATCCGGCCAGCGTAATATATGATGCTGTAGGTGCTTTTAAGGCGAGAAATTGCGATATTCTCATCGTGGACACCGCCGGAAGACTGCATAACAAGAAGAACCTGATGGAAGAACTTGCCAAGATGAACAGAATTATCGATAAAGAGCTTGAGGGCATTTGGAGAGAGAATTTCATCGTCCTTGATGGTACAACCGGGCAGAATGCCCTAAATCAGGCAAGAGAGTTTGGGGAGGCAGCCAATCTAACAGGTATTATTCTTACCAAACTTGATGGAACAGCTAAGGGTGGTATTGCTGTAGCAATAGTTTCCGAACTTAATATTCCGGTTAAATATATTGGAGTCGGAGAAGGAATTGATGATCTTCAAAGATTTGATTCGGATGAATTTGTTAATGCTTTATTTACATAATAACTGTATTTTTGTATTCTTGAATATATGACAGTGTTTTACCTGGGGAGAAATATATGAAATGAGTGTCAGTCTTTACTGACATAAGAATTGGAGGAGCATGAAAAATGGCGGAAGATAATAAGATGACCCTTGAGAAATTTGAACAAGCCTATGAAGATGTCAAGAAAGTAACTCTTGAAACAAAACTTATTTACAGTGATTACTGGAGCGGCTCTACAGGAAATAAGGTTTACTTAAAACCTGAAAATCTTCAGAGAACCGGCGCTTACAAGGTTAGAGGTGCGTATTATAAGATAACAACTCTTTCTGAAGAAGAAAGAAAAAAAGGCCTGATTACCGCATCTGCAGGAAATCATGCTCAAGGTGTTGCTTATGCAGCTAAATGTTATGGTGTAAAGGCTACTATTGTAATGCCTACATCTACTCCGCTTATAAAAGTTAACAGAACCAAGGCATTGGGGGCTGAAGTTGTTCTTCATGGCAATGTATATGATGAAGCATATGAAAAAGCTCTGGAACTGGCAAATGAGCATGGATATACAATGGTACATCCTTTTGACGATCTTGACGTTGCAACAGGTCAGGGTACTATTGCCATGGAAATTTTTAAGGAACTTCCGACTGTAGATTATATTCTTGTTCCTATAGGTGGCGGCGGACTGGCTACAGGTGTTTCTACACTTGCCAAGCTTTTAAATCCTAACATTAAAGTAATTGGTGTTGAGCCGGCAGGTGCTAATTGCATGCAGGAATCTTTGAAAGTCGGCCATGTAGTTACGCTTCCTTCCGTAAATACTATCGCTGATGGAACTGCAGTAAAGACTCCGGGTGAGCATATATTCCCATATTTGACCAAGAATATCGATGATATAATAACCGTTCCCGATGAGGATCTTGTTGTATCTTTCCTTGACATGGTAGAAAATCATAAAATGGTAGTTGAAAATTCCGGTCTATTATCTGTTGCTGCACTTAAACAGCTTAATTGCAAAGATAAGAAGATTGCCTGTGTTCTTTCAGGTGGAAATATGGATATTATTACTATGTCTTCCGTGGTTCAGCAGGGACTTATCATGAGAGACAGAATATTTACCGTTTCAGTGCTTCTGCCTGATAAGCCGGGTGAATTGTCTCGCGTTTCCGGTATAATTGCTGCGGTTAACGGAAATGTTATCAAGCTTGAGCATAACCAGTTTGTTTCAATTAATCGAAATGCTGCTGTTGAGCTTAGAATAACACTTGAAGCTTTTGGCAGTGATCATAAACAGCAGATAATTGATGCACTCAATGAAAACGGTTATAAACCTAGAATTGTAAGGACAAATATTTAAACATGAACAGCAAGAATTCAATCAGCTTAAAAAAAAGAGTTCAGGAATATCTTTTTATTACTCTTGGTGCAACTATTTATGGATTTGCAACAGCAATTTTGATTGACCCCAATAACATTGCCCCCGGTGGAATAACCGGACTTGCAATTGTAATGAACAGACTTGTCAATATCGGAACAGGTATGTGGTTTTTGATAATGAATATTCCAATTCTTATATTGGCAATATGGAAATTTGGGATTAGATTCACTATTTCAACTATTTATGCAACATCTGTAATTTCCTGGGTTACAGATCTTGTAGGAACATATTTGGCTGACTATGTTATTCATGACATTATTTTGGGCGTTACAATTGGTAGTGCAATGTCTGCCGTAGCTATGGGAATAGTATTTAAAAATCATGCTACGAGTGGTGGAACGGATGTTATAATCAAAATATTAAGAATTAAGTATCCCCACATAAAAACAGGAATGCTGTATCTTTTAACTGATGTGGTTGTACTTATAATTGCCGGTATTGTATTTAATGATATTACTGCAGCTTTATACTCCTTTATTTCCGTTATGGTTACATCTTCGGTTCTTGATTTTGTTTTGTACGGAAGAGATGGAGCAAAGCTTCTTTATATTATTTCCGATAAACCGGATATTATTACTGCTAGATTACTGGAAGAACTTGACATCGGTGTAACTCATGTATTTGCGCAGGGAGCTTACAGCGGTGAAAAGAAAAAAGTTATAATGTGCGCTATTAAGAAAAGATTATCACCACTTGCTGAAGATATTGTAAGAGATGAGGATCCTAACGCATTTATGATAGTTTCCAGTGCCAGTGAGATTTTTGGTGAAGGCTATAAAAGTTATTTTGACGAGAGAATGTGAGCATGAATAATTCATCTGATAACCGTGGCCATATAGGCATAAAAAATAATCATAATATTCTTTCTATTATTTTCCTAAGCATAGTTGCGCTTGTGGCTCTTTCGTTTTGTATTTTATTGCTTGTCAGAAATGCAACACTTCAAAAGGAAGAAGAAAGTGTCAGAAATGAACTTGACGCACTTAATAGCGAAGGTTATTACACGACTACAGAAGCTCAAGAACTTGTTGAAGAGGCAAAAAAACAAGCTGAAATTGAAACAACAAATTCAATTAGAAATCTGATTCAGTCGAAACTTGAAGCCGGTGAGGGAACAACTGCAGCTATAAGATCTCTTTTCTCGGATCAGATTGTTGTGGCAAGTAGTGGAAGATACTATTTCTTTCCTATTACGGATATGGTTCAAAAGCATGGTTTTGTTGAATCGGATTTTACTGTTGGTGAGGATGGTTTCCTTGAATATGTAGGTGAGGATTCTTCTGTTAGTGTTAGAAAGGGAATTGACGTTTCAAGATTTCAGGGAAAGATTGACTGGGAAAAAGTTGCTTCAGCAGGAGTTGAATTTGCTTTTGTCAGAGTTGGTTTAAGAGGAACTACAGAAGGAAAGATACTTTTAGATGATTACTTTGAAACCAATATCAAGGGTGCAATAGAGAATGGCATAGAAGTAGGTGTATATTTTTATTCTCAGGCGGTTGATGAAGTAGAAGCTGCTGAGGAGGTTCAGGTTGTTCTTGATGCGATTGAGCCTTATAACATTACCTATCCGGTAGTTATCGATATTGAATCGGCAGATTCTGATAATGCAAGAACAGCTCAGCTTACATCTGATTCCTATGAAGCTGTTGCCAAAACTTTTTGTGATATGGTTTCCAGTGCCGGCTATAAACCGATGATTTATGGAAATGTTAAATCTTTCACTCTTTTGCTTGATGCTGTGGATGTTGATGAATATGGAATTTGGATTGCATATTATGGAAATCCACTTTATTATCCATATCATTTTGATGTGTGGCAGTTTAGTTCAACGGGAACTATAGATGGCATAGACGGTAATGTTGACCTTGATATTTGTATAACGGATTATTAATTGATGGATAATTTAAATAATTTTGATTCAACTCTTTCTTATGCGGATTACGAGCAGAAGGGTTATCTTAATGAGGATTTTAAATTTTTTCATATAAAAAATCAGGAAAAATTTGATATTCCTTTTCATTATCATGATTTTCACAAATTGATACTTGTTTTGAACGGAAGTATAAAATATTTAATCGAAGGGCGAGAGTACGAGCTTTTGCCCTTCGATTTTGTGCTTGTAAACAGGTTTTCCATACATAAACCTCTGATCACAGATGGTAAAGATAATTATTATGACAGAATAATTCTGTATCTAAGTGACAATTTTCTTTTGCAATACGGGCTTTTGGATGCATTTGCAAAAGTGAAAGAAAAAGAAAGTTATGTTGTCAGATTTCCCGGAGATGTCAGTGCTGATATTTTTGAACGTTTTCAGAAAATTGAGGATGATATTAGAATCGAAGATAGTGAGTATGCAGGAAAGCTATCTACCAGAATAGATGTACTGCAGGCACTTATAAGCTTTAATAAAGCATGTATTTCTGAAGATTTTGGCTTTAAACCGGAAGCACGATATAATCGAAAAGTTATCGATCTTATTGCGTATATTTCTGACAACCTTGGAAAAGACCTTTCTATAGACAGATTGGCGGATCATTTTTATATGAGCAAATATCATATGATGCGAATTTTTAAAAATGAAACAGGGTATTCTATTCATCAGTATATTCTTGAAAAAAGAATACTGAAGGCCAAGAGCTATATACTTGGAGGAATGCCGGCGACAACAGCATGTCTGGAATGCGGCTTCAAGGATTATTCGACATTTAGCAGAGCATTTAAAAACCAGTTGGGAATTCTTCCGTCTGATGTCAAAATTCTTAATTAAATTATCTCCTGCCTGTCAAGAAAAAATACTTGACACTTATTAGGCTGTTGTGTATTATATTCATTGTGCCTGATAAGGTTTTGATTTACCTAAAATGGCAGGTACAAGAGGATACCTATGGAAAAAATCGTAGAGCAGGGCCTTTTGTATGATTTTTATGGCGAGCTGCTTACAGAGCATCAAAAAAAAATATATGAGGCAGCCGTATACAATGATATGTCATTGACTGAGATTGCTGATGAAAACGGTATCAGCAAACAGGGTGTACATGATTTGATAAAGAGATGCACAAATACGCTTCAGGGATATGAGGACAGACTTCATATGATTAAGCGATTTGAAGCTATCAAGGCTCAGGCTGAGAAACTTGAAGTTTTATCAGATGAGATAGAAAATGATACAGAACTAAAAATGAAAGTCAAAAAAATTTCAGGTCGTATTTTAGAGGAGCTTACTTAATAGATGGCTTTTGAAAGTCTTACAGATAAATTACAAAATGTTTTTAAGGGACTTCGAGGTAAGGGACGTCTTACTGAAGAAGATGTAAAGGTTGCTCTTAAAGAAGTTAAAATGGCACTGCTTGAGGCTGATGTTAGTTTTAAGGTTGTTAAGCAGTTTATTTCTTCTGTACAGGAGAGAGCTGTTGGTGATGAAGTTCTTAATGGATTAAATCCCGCTCAGATGGTTATCAAGATAGTTAATGAGGAAATGATTTCTCTTATGGGTTCTGAGACTACTGAGATACAGCTTCAGCCGGGTAAGGCTATCACAGTTATCATGATGTGTGGTCTTCAGGGTGCCGGTAAGACTACAACAGCAGCCAAAATAGCCGGCAAGATGAAGCTTAGAAGTAAGAAGCCTTTGCTTGTTGCTTGTGATATATACAGACCTGCTGCTATTGATCAGCTCAAAATAAATGCTGAGAAACAGGGTGTTGATTTCTTTTCTATGGGAACCGATGTAAGTCCTGTTGAAATAGCAAAAGCCGGTATTGAGCAGGCTGAGAAAAAAGGAGATAATATCGTTATTATTGATACTGCCGGACGTCTTCAGATTGATGAAGCAATGATGCAGGAACTTAAAGATATCAAGGAAAATGTCACTGTTCATCAGACTCTCCTTGTAGTTGATGCGATGACAGGTCAGGATGCGGTAAATGTTGCATCTGAATTTAATGATAAAGTAGGAATTGATGGAATCATTCTTTCAAAGATGGATGGTGATTCAAGAGGTGGTGCAGCGCTTTCTACAAAAGCTGTTACTGGTAAGCCTATATTATATGTCGGTATGGGTGAAAAGCTTTCTGATCTAGAACAGTTTTATCCGGACAGAATGGCAAGCAGAATTTTGGGAATGGGCGATGTGCTCAGTCTCATAGACAAGGCTGTTGAGGCCAATGCAGAAAGAGATGCAGAAAAAGATCGTGAAATGGCCCAAAAGATGAAGAAGGGCAAAATCGATTTCGAGATGTATCTTGAGAGTATGAAGGCTATGCGCAATATGGGTGGCTTGTCCGCTATATTGGGTATGCTTCCTGGAATGGGAAAGATTAGCGATGATCAGCTTCCCGATGAAAAGCAACTTGCTAAAATAGAGGCTATTGTTCTTTCAATGACACCTGAAGAAAGAAAAAATCCTAAGCTTATGAATCCACAGAGAAAGTTTAGAATAGCTAAGGGTTCAGGCAATGATATAGCAGATGTAAACCGTTTTATCAAACAGTTTGAGCAGATGCAGAAGATGATGAAGCAGATGCCGGGACTTATGGGCGGCAAGCGTGGCTTTGGCAAGTTTGGTGGCTTTAAAGGCCTCGGCGGAGGGAAATTTCCGTTTTAACAGATGATATGTCTATCAGCTAAATGGCTGTGTTATACATATAAATTAAAAATTATCTATCTTAATTATTTATTTAATGGAGGAAAATTAAAATGGCAGTAAAGATGAGATTAAAGAGAATTGGTAAGAAGAAGGTTCCTTTCTACAGAATTATCGTTTCTGATTCAAAGGCTCCTGTACAGGGTAAGTTCATCGAAGAAATCGGTACATATGATCCTAACACAGATCCCAGCACAGTAAAGATCAATGAAGAGCTTGCTAAGAAGTGGCTTTCAAATGGTGCTCAGCCTACAGAGTCTGTAGCAAAACTCCTTAAGCAGGCCGGCATTAAATAATTTTTTGTTGACTGTAATAAATGCCGGGGGTTGATCAATGAAAGAATTAGTTGAAGTTATCGCAAAAGCGCTGGTTGATAATCCGGATGAAGTTGTAGTATCCGAAAAGGCAGATGGGCGCAATATAATGATTGAGCTTCATGTTGCACCTTCAGACATGGGCAAGGTTATTGGCAAACAGGGACGTATAGCAAAGGCAATTCGTGCTGTTGTCAAGGCAGCATCAACAAGAGATAATCTCAAGGTTGATGTAGAGATTGTATAAAAAATTTAGCCGAATAAGGTGAAAACTTTATTCGGCTTTTTTCTAGGATAGTTAATATGAATTTTCACATTATGACTTTATTTCCGGAAATGATTCAGCAGAGTCTTTCTAACAGCATAACCGGAAGAGCAGAGAGTAAGGGGTACATTTCCTTTAACGCTGTTAATATAAGAGATTTTTCAAATGATTTAAAACATCACAAGGTCGATGATTATACTTATGGTGGAGGGGCCGGCATGCTTATGCAGGCTCAGCCTATTTATGATTGTTTCCTTTCTATAAAAGAAAAGATTGAAGCTTCAGGTCAAAAATCACCAAGAGTAATTTATGTAACTCCTCAGGGAGAGGTCTTTAATCAAAGAAAGGCTGAAGAACTTGCAAAAGAAGACAATCTTGTTTTTCTATGTGGTCATTATGAAGGCGTAGATGAAAGAGTATTGGAAGAGATTGTTACAGATTACATTTCAATAGGTGATTATGTTTTGACCGGAGGAGAACTCCCGGCTATGGTTATGATTGATGCAGTTTCCAGACTTGTTCCCGGCGTATTAAATAATAATGAGTCTGCGACAACTGAAAGTTTTCATAATAATCTGTTGGAATACCCGCAGTATTCCAGACCTGAGGAGTGGATGGGAAAAAAAGTACCTTCCATTCTTTTATCCGGTGATCATAAAAAGGTAGATGAATGGAGACTGGAACAGTCAATTCTAAGGACTAAAGAAAGGCGTCCTGATCTCTATGAAAGGTGGCTTTCTGAAAATCCACCTAAGCCTGAAAAAAAAAGTAGAAAAAAGCACAAATCATCTCAAAATAATGATAATATATTAACAGAAGAACGTCATGATGAGCAAGAATACTTAATGGAGTAAATATGACAGACAGATTTCAAGTTGGCGTAATTGCATCTACTCATGGTCTTAAGGGAGAAGTTAATGTTTTCCCTACTACTGAAGACCCTGAGAGATTCAAAAAATTAAAAAAGGTTACTCTTCATACTAACAGGGGAGAAGAGATTGAGCTTGATATAGAAAATGCAAGATTCTTTAAAAAATTTGTTATTGTAAAGTTTAAGCAGTTTAATGATATTAATGAAGTGGAAAAGTTTCGCAGTTGTGAGCTTACTATAGATAGAAAAGATGCGCTTAAACTTGAGCCCGGTGAGTATTATTGCGCAGATCTTATAGGACTTGAAGTTTTTGACGAAGATGATAATTTGCTGGGAAAAATTACAGATGTATTGCAAACCGGCGCTAATGATGTATATGAAATGATTAAAGATGGATCCGATGAGAAAGTGTATATTCCTGCGATAAAGGATTGTGTCAAAAAAATAGACATCTCATCCGGCAAAATTATTATACATATACTTGAAGGATTGCTGTAATTTGGGTATAATGGCAAATGCTGATGACATAATTTTTAATATGTCGTATAATTAATGTGTTATAAAAAAGTATTAATGAATGGGGAATTCTTATGGTAGATTATACTGAAGGCGCTGGTTATCAGTACCATACTCATGTTAAGCCTGGTGATGTAGGACGTTACGTTATTTTGACGGGTGATCCCGGACGATGCGAGACTATATCACATCTTTTTGATAATCCCAAATTTATTGCATACAATCGTGAATATAATACATATACAGGAACCATTGATGGTGAGAAGGTTACTGTTATGTCCACTGGTATTGGTGGAGCTTCAACGGCTATTGCTGTTGAAGAATTGCATAAGTGTGGAGCTGATACATTCATCCGTATGGGTACATCAGGTGGTATGCAGGATGATGTAATTGGTGGAGATATTGTTATTGCCAGCGGCGCTATTCGTGCTGAGGGAACTTCCAAGGAATATGCTCCTATAGAATATCCTGCTGTAGCTACTTATGATGTAGTTAACAGCCTTGTTCAAGGGGCCAAAAAGAATGATGCAAAATATCATGTTGGTGTGGTTCAATGTAAAGATTCTTTCTTTGGTCAGCATGAACCTGAAACAAAGCCTGTTGGTGCAGAGCTTTTATACAAGTGGGATGCTTGGATAAAATGTGGGTCGCTTTGCTCGGAAATGGAATCATCAACATTGTTTATTGTTGGAGGATATTTAAGAGCAAGAACCGGTGCTGTACTCTTAGTAGTCGCCAATCAGGAGCGTGCAAAAAAAGGTCTTTCAAATCCACAGGTTCATGATATGGATATTGTATATCGTACTACTATAGATGCCGTAAGGAATCTTATTGCTATGGATAAAGCCTGAATGGGTTTTATTATAAATGTCACTATAGACAACATATTTATGGAGGGAAATTATGAAAAAGAAACTTTTTGCAGTTCTTATGGCTGCAACAATGGTTGCTTCACTTGCAGCATGCGGTTCAACTGAAACTGAGACTGCTACAACTGAAGTAGCTGAGACAGAAACTGCTACAGAGCAGACTTCTGAGACAACTGCCACAGAGGAAGTTGCTGCAACAACAGAGTCATCTGACTTTAAAATCGCTATGATTACAGACTCTGGTGACATCACAGATATGTCATTCAACCAGACAACTTATGAAGCTTCAAAGGCTTTTGCAGATGCTAATGGTGCTGATTTCCAGTACTACAAGCCTACAGAAGATTCAAATGAAGCTCGTATCGCTTCTTTTAACAATGCAGTTGCTGATGGCTACAACGTTATTGTTGTTCCTGGCTATCTTTTCGCAGATATGATTGCAAACGTAGCTGAGGCTAATCCTGAAGTTACAATTATTGCTCTTGACTGCTCACAGGGCGATTTCGAAGGCGCTGGAATGACTACACTTCCTGCTAATGTATGTTCATTCACATACCAGGAAGAGCTTGCTGGTTACATGGCTGGCTATGCTGTAGTTAAGGAAGGCTACAAGAAACTTGGTTTCCTTGGCGGTATGGCTGTTCCTGCTGTTATCCGTTATGGTTATGGTTTTGTACAGGGCGCTGATGCAGCTGCTACAGAGCTTGGTAACTCTTCAGAAGTAGAAGTTAACTATGTATATGGTGGACAGTTCTACGGTGATGAAGCTATCACAGCTACAATGGATACATGGTATTCTAACGGAACAGAAATCGTATTTGCATGCGGTGGTGGTATCTTCACATCTGCTTGCGAAGCTGCTGTTAAGGTTGGCGGTAAGGTAGTTGGTGTTGACGTTGACCAGTCTGGCACAATCGAGGCTCAGTACAATGTAGAAGGTCTTTGTGTTACATCTGCAATGAAGGGTCTTGCTGCAACTGTTAATTCAACTCTTACAGATCTCTTTGCAGGCAACTGGGATGCTCATTCAGGAAAGATTGAGAATCTTGGTCTTGTATCTGCTGATGATCCTTCACTTAACTATGTTCAGCTTCCAACTGATACATGGACAATGAAGACATTTACAGTTGATGATTACAAGGCACTTGTTGCTTCAATGTACGATGGATATGTAACAGTTGATAGCAATATCGAGGCTATGCCTACTACAGCTATCAAGGTTACAACATTTGATAATATTCACTAATCTTATGTTGCTGTTTATTTAGTTTTTCTTCAAAGGGAAGGAGCTTAATCCTTCCCTTTTTATAAAAAAATATTTTTTCAGGAAAATAACAATTTATATTATTTGCTGATAATGGAAATTGTTATGGTCATGAGAACCAAAAATGCCAATGGCTAATAAAGATTTAGGAAGGTGTTTTCGTATGGATGATTATGTAATTGAGATGTTGCATATCACAAAGGAATTCCCCGGCATAATTGCGAATGATGATATTACTTTGCAGTTAAAAAGAGGGGAAATTCATGCACTTCTAGGGGAAAATGGTGCAGGAAAGTCTACTCTTATGAGTGTACTTTTTGGCCTGTACACGCCTGAAAAAGGAATTATCAAAAAAGATGGCAAGGAGGTTCACATTAAGAACCCTAATGATGCCACTGAATTGGGAATAGGAATGGTGCATCAGCACTTTATGCTTGTTGACATTTTTTCTGTTCTTGACAACATTATTTTGGGTGCAGAGCCTAGTAAATTTGGCTTTTTGACTAAAGCAGATGCAATAAAAAAAGTTTTGGATCTTTCTAATAAATACAATCTTAAAGTTGATCCGGATGCTCTTATTGAAGATATTACTGTTGGAATGCAGCAGCGTGTAGAAATTCTTAAGATGTTGTATAGAGACAATAATATTCTTATTTTTGATGAACCTACCGCAGTTCTTACTCCTCAGGAGATTGATGAACTTATGAAAATAATGAAGAATCTGGCTGCTGAAGGAAAATCAATTCTTTTTATTACTCATAAACTTAATGAGATTATGGAAGTTGCTGATAGATGCACAATCCTCAGAAGAGGAAAGTATATCGGTACTGTTGATGTTGCTACTAGCTCAAAAGAAGAGCTTTCTTCTATGATGGTTGGTCGTGATGTAAAGTTTGCTGTAGACAAGGCACCGGCTAAGCCAGGAAAGGAAGTTTTAAAAGTCGAAAATGTCTGCGTTAAGAGCAAAATTCATCAGAATGATTCTGTACATAATGTTTCCTTTAATGTCAGAGAGGGTGAAATTGTCTGCATAGCCGGAATTGATGGAAACGGACAGACTGAGTTTATCGGAGCACTTACCGGTTTGGATGATATAAGCAGTGGTAAGGTTTCTTTCTGCGGAGAGGATATAACTCATAAATCAATCAGATACAAAAATACACATGGTATGAGTCATGTACCTGAGGACAGACATAAACATGGTCTTGTACTAGATTATTCACTTGAAGAGAATATGATTCTCCAAAGATATTTTGAACCTGAATTTTCTAATCATGGATTTATCAAGAAAAAAACAATGAGAGAGTATTCTGACAGGCTTACAAAGGCATTTGATGTAAGGTCAGGAGAAGGTGCAACTACAATTGTAAGGTCTATGTCAGGTGGTAATCAGCAAAAGGCTATTATTGCAAGAGAAATGGACAGGGAACACAAGTTATTGGTTGCTGTTCAGCCTACAAGAGGACTTGATGTAGGTGCCATTGAATATATTCATGAAGAAATTGTTAAGCAGAGAGATGCAGGTTGTGCTATTCTTTTGGTTTCACTTGAACTTGATGAGGTAATGAATCTTTCAGATAGAATCCTTGTCATGTATGAAGGAGAGATTGTTGGTGAAGTAGATCCTAAGACAACAACTCTTCAGGAACTTGGTCTTTATATGTCAGGTGCTAAGCGTGACAACAGAAAGGAGGCGTAAGGAAGATGGATAAGAAAAATACAGCTTTTTTGAAAAGACCCGGCGTTCAGACTATTCTTGCTTCTGTTCTTTGCGCTGTACTTGGTATTATAATGGGATATATCATCCTTCTGTTTATGAATCCTGAACATGCGACAGAAGGTATGGTTGCTATACTTAAGAATTTCTTTAAATTTAGCGGGAAGCCGCAGCAGCTGATGTATTATCTAGGATCAACCCTTGTAAAATCTGTTCCGGTTATATTGTGTGCGGAAGCAATTCTGTTTGCTTATAAGGCTGGCTTATTTAATATCGGTGCAGCAGGACAATATACAATAGGTATTCTTGTCAGCTTATATACATCACTTGCTCTTGGATGGAACTGGTTTTTCTGTGTTCTTGCCGCTGTTCTTGCAGGAGCTTTATGGGGAGCTTTATGTGGATTCTTTAAAGCATTTTGCAATGTGAATGAAGTTATTGCAGGTATCATGCTTAACTGGATTGGTTTGTATCTTTGTAATATTATTCTTTCCAATGAGACATGTATGAACACAACCAAATCAGAAACTTATGATATTGCAGCAAAAAATCCTTCAGGAGTTTTACCAGGATTTTTACAGGGCGTATTTGGAAATAATCAGTATATGTCAATTGCTGTTCCAATTACAATTCTTGTTGCGATTATTATATTAGTTGTTCTTAATATGACTACTTTCGGATATGAACTTAAGGCAACAGGTCATAATAAAGAAGCTGCAAAGTATGCAGGAATGAATGCAAAGAGAAATATAATTCTTACTCTTGCTATTTCTGGTGCAATTTCAGGTCTTGCTGCTTCGTTATATTATCTTACAAGTATTGAGCATTTTAAAATTGCATCTTCAGTTCCCGGCATGGGATTTTCCGGAATAGCAGTAGCTTTCCTTGGAGGACTGCATCCTATCGGAACAATAGTTGCAGGACTTTTTGTTGAGTATATTACACTTGGTGGTCAGTATCTCAATACAAATTACTTTAATCCTCAGGTAGCGGATCTTATGATTGCTATTATCATTTATCTCTGCGGATTTGTATTATTCTTTAAGAGTATACTCAATAAGCCACGCAAGAAAAGCTTGGATGCTAATAAAAACAATAAGGTTGCATCTGGTGTAACCGCTAAGAAGGAGGTGTAAGAGATGGTACTACTTATTCAATATACACTTATCTTCTCAGCAGTACTTATTCTTGTTGCACTTGGTGGAATGTTTTCAGAGCGAAGCGGAATAATAAATCTTGGACTTGAAGGCATTATGGTATTCGGAGCAATGGCTGGTGGTATGGTAATGGTTCTATTACCTGACACAGTTTCAAAAGCTACTATTGTTATTTTGACTTTAATAGCTGCTGCATGTGCCGGTATGATTTCGTCACTTCTTATCGGAATTGCCTGCATATATTTTAAAGCAGATCAGACTCTTATCGGAACAGCAGTTAATATGCTTGCAACAGCTGCTGCAACTGTTATAGTTAAGGCTTTTAATACTAATCGTTCTAACGGAACAGATTTTTCAGCTAAGCTTGATTATGTTAGAGGACATGATGCATTTATGTTTAGCATAGGAAGTTTACAGCTTAGCTGGTTTGTTGTAGTTGCTGCTGTTTTGCTTGTAATAGCTATAGTTTTGTTCTACAAGACAAAATTTGCACTCAGACTTCGTGCCTGTGGTGAACATCCTCAGGCTGCTGATTCTGTTGGAATTAATGTATATGCGATGAGATATGCCGGTGTTCTTATGTCCGGATTTTTAGCAGGACTTGGTGGAATTATATATATTGCCGCAGCTAATTCAACCTGGCATTTTGATTATGGTGTTGCCGGTGCAGGATTCCTTGCTCTTGCTGTTATGATTTTTGGTCAGTGGAAGCCTGAAAGAATTGCGTGGTCAGCAATTTTGTTTGCTGTTTTCAGATCTCTTTCAAATGTATATATGGGAATTGGATTCCTCCATGCGCTTCCAATTTCAGGAACAGTTTATAACATGTTCCCTTATATTGTTTCACTTATAGTTCTTGCCTTTACTTCATCAAATTCCAGAGCTCCAAAGGCGGAAGGTATACCATATGATAAGGGGTCAAGGTAAATTATGACAGAAGAACAGATAAAAGAGCTTATCGTCAAGGCTCTTGAAATGAGAAAATTTTCATATACACCTTATTCTCACTTCAATGTTGGAGCAGCGCTTCTTGCAACAAACGGGAATATTTACACCGGTTGTAATATAGAAAATGCTTCTTTTACTCCAACAAACTGTGCAGAAAGGACAGCTTTTTTTAAAGCTGTCAGTGAGGGTGTTAAAGAATTTCAAGCTATTGCAATAGTTGGTGGACCTGCAGAATCAGATCAGCTTGAGTATTGTTCTCCATGCGGAGTTTGCAGACAAGTTATGAGTGAATTCTGTAATGATAGCTTTGTTATAATCTGTGCAAAAAATATTAATGAGTATAGAACCTATTCTTTACCTGAAATACTTCCGGACAGATTTGGACCTAAAGATTTAATTTGACGTCAAGTTATAGTTGTTGACAGAGCAATCTGGTCTGTGGTATAGTATAGTACGTTGTGACAATCAGACGGTCCTCTGACATATTGATTATGTTTAAGAACGTCCATAGAATAGGAGAAAAGATATGAGTACAATTATCGAAGAGCTCGAGAAAGAGCAGCTGAACGCTAATGCGCCTCAGTTCAACACAGGTGATACTATCAGAGTACACGCTAAGATTAAGGAAGGAAACCGTGAAAGAGTACAGGTTTTCGAAGGTACTGTTAAGAAGATCCAGGGTGGTAGCAACCGTACAACTTTCACAGTAAGAAAAGAGTCTTACGGTGTTGGCGTTGAGAAGACATGGCCCCTTCACTCACCTATCGTTGAAAAGGTTGAGGTTGTTAGAAGAGGTAAGGTAAGAAGAGCTAAGCTGAATTACCTTAAGGGACTTACAGGTAAAAAGGCTAAGGTTAAGGAGCTTGTTACCAGATAATTTGTTATTTAGAGGCAGTTACTTATTAGTAATTGCCTCTTTTTACTTAATATGATTTTTTAGACTTAATAATTATAAATTATTAAAATGGCTTATAATTATATAGAGTTTACTTTTGCTTCGGGGGATTTATGTTTCGAAAGAAAAATACCTTAACCTTTCGTCAAAAAAAGAAAGTAATTACGCCAAAGCTTATTAGAGAAATTTTTTCATGGATTACAGTTACTATTATTGCAATAGTTTTGGCATTTGTATTTGTGACAGCATTTGGTTTTAAGGTCACGATTATAGGTGATTCTATGGAACCAAATGAATATAATGGACAGACAGTTCTTGTAAACAGGCTTGTATATAAGATTTTGGGACCGTCAAAAGGGGATGTTATAGTTTTTTTACCAAATGGAAATGTCAATTCACATTATTATGTTAAGAGAGTTGTAGCAACACCGGGGGATAAGGTTCAGATTATTGATGGTGTACTTTATATTAATGGCGCTGTCAGTCAGGATGAAGAGGATTTTGACCTTATGGAAGATGCGGGAATTGCTGCCAACGAGATTAAATTAGCTAGCGGAGAATACTTTGTTCTTGGAGATAACAGAAACAGTAGTGAAGATTCCAGAAGTGCCAATATCGGTATTGTAAAAAACAATATGATAATTGGAAAAGTCTGGTATAAGTTCAGCTTTGAAGATAATAAAGGCGGAATATTATTAAATTAGGAATAGGTGATTATATGAATTTTCAGTGGTATCCGGGCCATATGACCAAGGCTATCAGAATGATGCAGGAAAATATCAAGCTTATCGATATTATAATTGAACTTACCGATGCCAGAATTCCGGCAGCCGGAAGAAATCCAGATATAGATGAGCTTGGAAAAAATAAATTTAGACTCATAGTATTAAATAAGTCGGATCTGGCTGATCCGGCTGTTACAAAAATGTGGCGTGATTATTACGAGAGTCAGGGACTTTTTGTAATGGAGATGAATTCTAAGACAGGCAATGAAGCAACCAAAGTAAAGACTATGATACAAAATGCCTGTGCAGAAAAAATTGAAAAAGACAAGAAACGCGGTATTGTAGGACGTCCTATAAGAGCTATGGTTGCCGGTATTCCAAATGTTGGCAAGTCAACATTTATAAATAAGCTTGCTGGTAAAGCGTCTGCAAAGACCGGAAATAAACCGGGCGTTACCAAGGGAAAACAGTGGATTTCACTTGGTAAAAATATGCAGCTTTTAGATACGCCCGGAATATTATGGCCAAAGTTTGAGGATGAGACAATAGGTCTTCATATAGCTTTGATAGGTTCGCTTAATGATGAGAACCTTGATACTACCGAGCTTGCTTGTGAACTTATCAAAATTCTTAAAGAAAGCTATCCAAATGCTATTTTTGAGAAGTATAATATTACTGATGAGCAGATAAATGAGTTATCTATAGAGCAGTTTGCAACACCACTGAGCGCTGTTTTATCTGCAATTGCCATTAATAGAAAATGTCTTGGGCAAGGTGGAAAACCTGATATGGACAGGGCTGCGGCATTGTTGCTTGATGATTTTAGAAATGGCAGATTAGGACGTATTTCTATTGAACGCCCATAAAATTTTTTTAGGATGGTTGGGAATATGAGTAAAGTTGTAAAAGAACTGTTAAGCACTTTGATTTATGTTGGAGTTGTTTTTTTGCTTACATTTTTATTTATTACTTTTGTAATGCAGAGAACAGAAGTAAGTGGATCATCTATGAATCCTACTCTTTGGGATAGAGATTCTCTTTTGATAGAAAAGGTTTCATATCGCTTTGGCGATGTTAACAGATTTGATATTATTGTCTTTCCTTACAGATATGGAAATGAAGAGTATTTTATAAAAAGAGTTATTGGTCTTCCGGGGGAAACAGTTAGAATAGATCTTGACGGAAATATATATATCAATGATGTTCTCTTGGAGGAAAATTATGGAGCAGAAGTGATTCTTGATCCAGGCGTTGCTTTGAATGGCATTACGCTTGGGCAAGATGAATATTTTGTCATGGGTGATAATAGAAATCACAGTATGGACAGTAGAGATGCTTCTGTTGGAAATGTAAAAAAGAAAGATATTCTTGGCCATGCATTTATAAGAATCTATCCATTTAGTACTTTTGGAGGATTAAATTAATGCAGGCTATTTCAGAAATAAAAAATGAACTTTCAAAAGCTTTAGATAAAAATCAACTTCAGAATTTTCTTGATACTTATTCAAATGATGAAAGGTCAGGAGTAATAAAGCTTTGTGAATCAGCAGTTAAAAAAATCGCTGCAATAGATTTGGAATTACAGCGAACCTTTGCAATGTATGAATTTGAAAGAGAAAATGCTGAGCTTGGTCTTCTTTGCGGAATTGATGAAGTGGGAAGAGGTCCTCTTGCAGGACCTGTTTATGCGGCTGCAGTTATTCTTCCAAATGATTGTAATATTCTATACCTTAATGATTCAAAAAAATTATCCGAAAAAAAAAGAGAAGAGCTTTATGATGTAATTATGGATAAAGCTGTAGCTGTTGGTATAGGATATGCTGATTGTTCCAGAATCGATGAAATTAATATTTTACAGGCTACATATGAGGCTATGACTCAGGCAGTTTCAAATCTTGGAATTGAGCCGGGAGGACTGCTTATCGATGCGGTTCATATTCCACAGCTTGAAAAATATAAGCAGATTTCTATTATAAAAGGTGATGCTAAAAGTGCATCGATTGCTGCTGCAAGCATAATAGCAAAGGTAACCAGGGATCGTCTTATGAAGGAATATGCTTTGAAATATCCTGAGTATGGCTTTGATTCTAACAAGGGGTATGGCAGTGCCGAGCATATTGCAGCACTCAAAAAATATGGACCTTGTCCGATTCATCGAAGAACATTTATAGGTAATTTTGTATGAGTAATATTTCAGGTATACATCAGAATATAAATATTCGTATTGATGGAAATGTTCAGACTGAAACAGCTGAGCAGGGACCTGTAACTGTCAAAAACGGAGATACTATTAAAGGGACTATTATGTCCGTTTCTGATACTGATCAGGGTAAGCTTATCAGCATAAATATAGGCGAAAATGTTATATCTGCAAGACTATCAGAGGAAATGGGGCTTAGACAGGGACAAGCTCTTAGTTTTGTTGTAAGAGGAACAGGGGCAAATGGTATTACCATTTCGCCCCTGTTTGAAAATACATCTGTTGATCAGAGTACTTTAAAAGCTTTGAATGCGGCAGGACTTGAGATTACTAATGACAATATACAACTTGTCAAAGAAATGATGGAGGCTCATCTTCCGATTGATAAGGCTACATTACAGGAAATGAGTGCCAAACTTAATCTTTTTCCAAATTCTTCGATTACAGCTATGGTAGAGATGAAAAGCCTTGGTATACCTATTACGGAGAATAATCTTGAACAATTTACCAATTACAAAAACTATGAACATCAAGTCATAAATGATATGAATGAGATTATTAATGAGCTTCCAAAGGCATTTGATAATCTTGTCAGCGTTGGCAATAACAATGGTGCTATAAATCTATATGGTTCATTGTTGCAGCTTTTTTCTGAAAATACGACCGTTGTCGAGAATGGTACTTTGTTTAATGATGCTTCTGTGCAGGCTCAGGGAGATACAGTGCCGGCAGGTGATGTGGCTGCTTTGGCTACTGAAGGTGAAGAAAATATAGAAAATCTATCATCTGGGGCTGATGGCAGGAATATTAAACAGGCAGAAACAGAAAACAGTGCTGCACAACTCAATCCCGGACTATCAGAAAATGCAGAGAAAGTAAAGAATATCTTTTCCGAGAGCTTTCTTGATAATTTAAGAAATTTAAATGCCTCTGAAAAAGCAATTGAAGATTTAAATAAAGGAAACAGTCAGACCTTGTTTAAAGAACTTTCCGCATCATTTGATGGAGCTGATCTTTCTAATAATGTGGAAATGGTGGCCTGGAAAAAGCTGTTTTCATCTGATGAGTATAATAAGCTGTTAAAAGAAAATATTTCTTCTCAATGGTTTTTAGATCCTTCAAAAGTTGAAAAGAAAGAGAATGTAGATAATCTTTATCAGAGACTTGGAACGCAGGCAAAAGCTCTGGCTGAGAGCATTACAAATTCTCTTGGTGCAGAGTCTAAGCTTGGCCAGGCTGCAAATAATCTGAATAATAATCTTGATTTTATGAATCAGCTCAATCAGATGTTTCAGTATGTGCAGTTACCGCTGCAAATGACCGGGCAAAATGTACATGGTGATTTATATGTATACAAGAATAAACATAAAAAAATGAGTGAGGATGGTTCTGTCAGCGCAGTTTTACATCTTGATATGGAAAGTCTTGGACCGGTGGATGTTTATGTTAAACTTCTTGAAAGCAAGGTTTCTACGAACTTTTATGTTGCTGACGATTCTATACTGGATCTTATAAATGATAATATCCATATTTTGAATGAAAGACTTGAAAAAAGAGGCTACTCTATGCAGGCTAAGCTCATGTTGCATGAAGATATTGACGGCCAGGATGCAGCAATTGATGAAATGCTTGATGTCAAAAAAAGACCGCTCTTATCTACAGCTTCTTTTGATGCGAGAGCTTAAAGAATAAAAAATCAGGTGATACTATGGCTGAAAGAAGAAAAATTAAGACTGCGGTAGCTTTAGGCTATGATCCTAATGAAGACGGAGCTCCTAAGGTAATAGCTTCAGGAAAAGGAGCGCTTGCTGAGAGAATTATTGAGCAGGCTCAGGAAAATAAAATTCCTGTTCACGAGGATGATAAGCTTGCGGATACACTTTCCAGACTTGAAATAGGCGAGATGATTCCGCCTGAACTTTATGAGGTAGTTGCTGAAATCCTTGTATTTGTTGATGCTATGGATAAGATTAAAGCAAAACAACGCAAAAAATAGTTTTATGTGATTTATGTAACGAAAAAAATCATGTCAAGCATTTTTGAAAATGTCTCAAAAAATCTTTAACATTAGCCCTGGCTTTTATGCCGGGGCTTTGCTTTATCATAGCCTTAACTCCGCTCTTGGAGACTGCCCTTTGAGAAGGGCATCTCCGCCGCTCGGGCAT
>JAFSQI010000082.1 GCA_017446685.1 Butyrivibrio sp. | reverse complement strand
TCTACACCGTCAGCATCGATCTGAGCCTGTGTGATCTCTCCGTTGTATGTGCCAGCCTTGAATGTTGTTGCTGTTCCGTTGATATCGATTGTAACATCCTCAGGAAGGCTTACAAAGTTACCAGGAACATATGAGTTTCTAAGGCTCATGAGCTTAAGCTCTTCACCCTGTGTCTGAGCATTGTATGCAGCTCTGTCAAGTGATGAAACAACTGCAAGTCTGAATGCCTGATTCTGCATAGCGATTGTTGTTCTCTGTGCCTCGAATACAGTCTTATCAGAAACAGCTACAGTAGCATCGTTAGAGTTTGCAAATGACTTACGGTTGATGTTAAGGAAGCCGTTGAAAGTTGTAGCATCTGTGTTAGATGTATATTTGTACTTGTCAAAGTTTCCATCAGCCTTTGCTGTCTCGATTGTTGATGTGTTAAGTCCGCATCCATCAACAGTGCCTGCAAGTGTGTCATTGTATGTCTTTGTTACATCTGTACCATCTTCATATACATATGTAAGGGTCTTGATCTCCTGGTTGTCCTTGTTCCAGTAAAGAGGATTAGCCTTAAATACGATTGAGTTCTTCTCAGTAAAGCTTGTGATAATGAATGGTCCGCAGTATGCGATGTGGTCCTTATCGGTACCATACTGACCAGCTGAAGCGCCCTGTCCAAACTGACCGCCCTGTCCTTCATAGTAAGATCTTGAAAGAGGAGCAAATACGCCATAGCTGAGCATTGACATGAAGTAAGGTGTTGGCTGCTCAAGTGTGTACTCAAGTGTGTAATCATCAACTGCCTTAACACCAACTTCTGAGAAGTCTGTTACTTCGCCGTTGATATAAGCATCAGCGCCCTTGATAACGCCCTGTACAAGGTACTCAAGTCCGCCCATAGCATCCATCATGTGCTGCATGCCGGCAACGAAGTCATCAGCTGTAAGATCAGCTACTTCTCTGCCCTGAGCATCAACCCACTTAACACCTTCACGAATCTTGAATGTGTATGTAAGTCCGTCCTCAGACTCTTCCCAGCTCTCTGCAAGTGCAGGCTGCTGAACGTTCTCAACATCATATTCTGTAAGTCCGTCATAGAGCTGAATAAGAATTCTGCTGTCAGCCTGTCTTGATGTTGCAAGAACGTCCCATGTTACAGGGTCTGATGAACTTGGATAATTATAAGAATCTTTTAATGTATAGCCCTTCTCTTCAAGGTACTTCTTAGCCTCAGCTACATATGTACCTGTGCCTCTGAGCTCTTTAAGCTTATCTCTAAGAGCCTGAACATCCTCAGATGCGATAAGATCTGTTGTTACAAGAGCATTGTGCCATCTCTCATCATCGTTGCCCCAAAGAGTTGTTGTAACAGATCCGGGAGCCATACGTGTGATAGCATAGTTTCCACCACGAGTTGTAAGTGGAAGGAATACACCTGACTCAAGAAGCTTAGCCTCAGCTACAGCCTGAAGAGCATAACGCTCTGAAAGACTTGTTGCCTCTAAAGCCTTCTGGTATGTTTCATAGTACTCACCAAGAGCTCTGTTGTAGAGTGTTGATGACTCTGTCTGATAGCTGTCCATGTCCCAAAGCTCTGAGAAAGCTTCAGCTGCCTTACGTGTGTCAGGCTCAACTCCTACAAGTGATGGAAGATCTGATGGAGCCTCAGTGGCTTCAGCAGTCTCTGTTGTTTCTGTAGTCTCTGCAGCTGTTGTGTCAGTAGACTCAGTTGTCTGCGCAGGAGTATCTGTTGTCTGTGCAGGAGCTTCACTCTTACCACAACCAGCCATAAGAGAAGCTGTCATTGTAGTAGCAGCAAGCAAAGCAATAACTCTGTTGTACTTCTTCATAATTTTCCTCCATTTAAGAAATTATTTCATATATAAAAAAGCTACTTGTATCGTGAAATACAAATAGCATTTTTATCACTAATATATATCCCCCGAATATCGTAAAAACGTCTTTGTCTTTACTCTTCTTCAAACTTGTATACAATTATACTACTTACAATAAAATAAATCAACTAGAGATTAATTATGCTACGTAGTATTTTAGGGCATCTTTTATTAAATTAAAGTTTAACAGTTTAAAGTGATACCCTATTTACTCAATTAATCATAATACAAAAAAATAGAAACTGCCACAGTTTTTTTTCAAACAATGACAGTTTCTACTTATCATTTCCTATAAAATTAAATTATCATTTTTATTTTTATACGTTTTCCTTGAATCATGTTGCATGTCATGAATATTAAGATCACGATTATTCAGGCTTAAAGGCAGCTCTTATATGCCTCCTTGGCTCCATCTGCATGGATCTTCTTAAGATCACATACAACCGCATCTGTAAGACCGTCAATCTTATTAAGATCCTGATCCCACATCTTCTCGTTTCCAAGAACTGCTTTTACAAGTTCCTCCTCTGAATCATTTCTGTGCTCATAGAAGAACTCAAGAGCCCATCTGTCGTCACTTACAGTATAAGTGTTGCCGGCAGGTCTTTTGCAGACAAGGCCTGCATCAGTAAGCTCCTGAATATCATTTGAATAAAAGGCAATGTATGCAGCAAGAGACATTGTAAGACATACCGGAAGTTTGCCGTTCTTTTCAATATACTGAAGGAATGAAGGCATATTTCTGGCTTTCCACTTACTTGTTGAGTTAAGTGAAATACTCATAAGCTCGTGATTAACAAACGGATTGTTGAATCTGTCCTTAACAGCTGCTGCAAATTCATTGAGGTCATTCTCATCAAGGTGGTCTACAAGTGTAGGAATAACTTCTTCATTCAGCATCTTGTTCATATAACCTGCAACTGTTTCATCATGCATGCAGTCACGAACAATGTCAAAGCCTGCAAGATATGCTCCGAGAACAAATCCTGTATGAGCTCCGTTAAGAATACGAACCTTGCGGTGCTTGTATGGCATTACATCAGGAACAACATGAACATTAACTCCTGCCTTCTTGAAAGGAAGTCTGTCCTCAAGCCCCTCCGGTCCTTCAATGATCCATACACCAAAGATCTCACCAACATCGATGAGTTCATCATGATAGCCGTTTGCTGCTTCAAGCTGCTCTACTTCCTTAGGATCACGGATTCTACCCGGAACAATTCTGTCTACAAGTGTTGAACAGAAGATATTCTCTTCATTTACCCAGGTCTTGAATCCATCTTCAAGCTTCCACTGATCAATATACTGGTTCACGCACTTAAGGAGCTCTTTTCCGTTATTATCAATAAGCTCGCAGGAAAGAACTACAACGCCCTTCTTACCAGCCTTGTATCTTGCGAAAAGAACCTGTGTAAGCTTACCCGGGAAGCTGTTTGCCGGAACATCATCAAAATTACATGAAGGATCATACGCAATACCTGCCTCGGTTGTGTTAGAAGCAATGATATCAAGGTCATCACTTACTGCGATCTCCATCATCTTGTCATAGTCAGCCTTGTTATAAGGATTAAGACAGCAGTCAACAGCAGAAATAACGCGCTTTGCATCAACCTTCTGTCCGTTCTCGCTTCCTCTTAAATATAATGTATATAAGCCTTCCTGCTTGTTAACAAGCTCTGTAAGACCCATTGAAATAGGCTGAACAAGTGCAACCTTACCATTAAAGCCAGCCTTCTCATTGCTGATATCAAAGAAATAATCAACAAAGGCACGCATAAAGTTGCCTTCTCCAAACTGAAGAACCTTAACCGGCGCATCCTTAAGGACATATCCTTCATACCCTGACTTTCCCAATACCTCATAGTTTAATAATTCCATCTGAAAACCTCCTAAAATGTAATCGCTTACAATTCTATTTCAAAAGTATTTTTTCTAAATATGTTATACCACATCCATGTAAGCGTTTACAAGAATTATTTCAAATATCTTTTTAATTTATAAAAATTTCCATTTTACGGTACAAAATTTGGATATAATAAAATGAGTATAAAAATTTTAAGGAGCAATCATATGCCAGAAATCGGAAAAGTAACTACAGATGAATTCAGTATGGACTATTTCAAGTTTGGAACAGGATCCAAAACATTGGTCATTATTCCCGGACTTAGCATTCAAAGTGTAATGGGAGCCGCTAATACTGTTGCTGCTGAGTATTCTAAGATTCAGAAAGATTTTACAGTCTATGTTTTTGACAGAAGACAGGATCTTCCCAAAGACTATTCCATAATTGATATGGGTAAAGACACAGCTGCTGCAATAAAAAGTCTTGGTCTTCAAGATGTCGCTATTTTCGGTGCATCCCAGGGCGGTATGATTGCCATGGTAATCGCAATATATTTCCCGGAACTTGTAAAAAAACTAGTACTCGGTTCAACCTCTTCTCACATAAAAGAAGAACAGTCCAAGGTTTTGGAAAACTGGATCGAACTTGCCAAGAAGAAAGATGCATACAGTCTCTATCAGAACTTTGCAAAAGAAATATATCCGCCAAATGTTTACGAAGAATATAAAGACTATTTTTCAGATATCAGCAAATCAGTAACAACTGTTGACCTTGAAAGGTTTGTTATCCTGGCAAGCGCCATCATAGGTTTTGACATTTCAAAGGATCTGAAAAAGATCAAATGCCCCACTCTGGCTATAGGCGTATATGAAGACGCTGTCCTTGACTCGGACGCAACAATGGAGATCGCAGAAAATCTTGATTACAGGCCTGATTTTAAGTTGTTCATGTATATAGGCTATGGTCACGCCGCATTTGATACTGCACCGGATTATCGCGACAGGCTTTACAGTTTCCTCATGGAGTGATCTTTCTTAATGTTTATATGTTTCACACATTGATGTTTGTAGTACATATGGAATTAGTGTAAAATTGTTTCCAAGGCTTTTTTACTGCCAAAGTGTAGTGAGCCTTGGAACTTTTTTTCCAGTAATACAATATTAAATGATTAAGGAATAAAGAAGTTATGGCATTTGACGGAATAACAATTGCAAATCTGACTAAAGATTTCAGCGACAGGTTAAGTGGCGGTCGCATATACAAAATTGCTCAGACTGAGAGTGACGAACTTTTTATCACGGTTAAGCTTTCTTATGAGAATGCAGAAAAATTTGGGATCAAACAGGAAAAGCTCGTGCTTTCAGCGGATGCTTCTCTCCCACTTGCTTATCTTACAGATGAGTCC
>JAFSQI010000081.1 GCA_017446685.1 Butyrivibrio sp. | reverse complement strand
TATATACTCCACCCTGGGCTCTTATGGCTTCAAGCACACTGCCTGCCCCTGTTATCTCCATAAGAAGTTTTCCATTAACTACATAAAGGCTGTAAAACACATACCCGTGTACAGTGATAATTACTGTAAGAAGTGCAAAAATCATTCTCTGAAACTGGTTTCTTGGCATTTTCTTTTCCTCCCTGCCTTTTTGGCATAAAAAATCACATGTAGCTAGCTACTGAGTTAAGGTAATGTGTACCGTAATCAGATTTACGCGCCAAGCGCTACATGTGTCGTTCATTGAAACTGTATTCTGTTTAACTTTTCAGATTATATCATTATGTATTGAAATTTTTCAAGAACAAAAAAGATTGTTTATGGTCTCTGCAGCTTGCTTTTCATCTGGTCCACTTATAACTAACTCAAGGTTGTCAGCGGCGTTTATTGCAACTGAACTCATAATACTCTTTGCGTTATATTCTTTACCATCAATGATTGCTGTAACAGCACTTTCAAACTTACTTGCTGCCATTATAAGGCTATTTTCACTTGAAGCCTTTTTTACATTAGTTCTTATCATCAGATATTGCCTTCAATCTCCTTAATAATGTAATCAAGAACCTGATCTTTAGGAATATCGAGAACTACTCCCAGTTCCTGATATAGCATGTCTTCTGCAAGATGCATATACTTATCATCCGCTGCAGTAACCTTCTTTCCTTCATCAAGTCTCTGCTTTCTCCTGAAATATATGCATTTTATCAGCTTAAAAAGTTCTATACAATCATATTTTTGTAAAGCTTCTTTATATTCGGCGTCCGGCTTTTTCTCATCTCTAAGTTTCAAAGGTTCTATTTCTCTTATTTTTGAAATCAGATCCTTTGCCTCTTCTTTTGATATGGGCTTTCTCATCTTTGACAAGTCCCCATCTGCAGCAACATATATCGTACATTTGCTGTTTCTTGCACTTAAAATATAATAAAGCCGATCCTTGTCTATTCCGGGAATATCAACTGTCGTTACATCTGTGATATCACAAAGTCCGTTAGTACCATATAAAACCAGGTCTCCCTTTTCAAACATTTTTATTCATCTCCTGTCTTAAAAATCATCAAGGCTCTTCTTTACTGCAGAGCAGACAAATTGTTCTACATCTTCAATGTCCATGCCAAACTGTTTTGATATCTCCCCATATAAAAACTCTTTTGCCTTATTCAGGTATTCTGGTTCATAATCTTCATATTTATGATCGCTCATACGAAGATAAACGCTCTTTATGACCCTGACCCATTCAACATCTTTATATTCTTCCATAGCCATATCATAAAGAACCTTGCGTGTCCTTTTGTTTGGAGCATCAATCGTTGTTATATAAGGCATTCTCTCAATTAAATCTGTAAGTTCCTCTTTCGAACTGATAGGCCGGACATACTCTTTAACATCCGCTCGCGAAAAAATCCCATCCTTAGTAATCACATAATCTGTTTCAGACATCAGGCTGCTCCTTCCTATCCTTTTGAAGGACATATTCTATTTCCTGTTTCTCCTGCATAGAAAGATTCTCTGCATTCTCCCTATTGTGTGCCTCTTCTACTGTAATCAACGGTCTTAACAAAACATGATGACTACTAACCGGAATGTAGCTTGACTTATTCCTATCAAATACAGATATCAGGAGGTAATACCGTATATAATCCTTTTTATTCGAAGAAAGGTTCAATATCTCAGACACTCTGCAAACACCTATTGCTTCACTGAATAAAATCTCATTTTTACCATATTCATCCATCCT
>JAFSQI010000080.1 GCA_017446685.1 Butyrivibrio sp. | reverse complement strand
GACTATATGCTTGCTATAATTTGAATCTACTGCGTTGTCATCAGTCGTCGATGGACGCCCATCGACTCCATCTTCCGCCTTGTAGATTGCAAATTATATCTAAGCAATATAGTCGAGAAATATAAAAACAGCTACACTAGTCCTGACTGGTATATGGGCGGATATAAAAGCTCCGCAGTGCAATAATATTAAGGGGGAAAACATGATTTTTACACCAAAACATACGGATTATGATCTTAGTCCGTACACAGGGTTAACAAGGCAGAGTTGGATTGAGGCTGCCGAATATCTTCTTGAAGGAATTTTTAATAATATTAGTGATATTGAAAAGCCGGTGGTTATGCCACGATATGAAACTGAGGTGACATATCCGTCAAAGGATGCACCGTTATGGAGAAAAAAGGCAGAGGTCTTTGAAGGACTATGCAGATCTTTCTTTATTTCTGCGCCGCTCATTCATATTGAACCGGAACTTACTATTAATAATATAAACGTAAGAGATTATTACAAAAAACAGGTACTCTATGCAGTGACACCGGGCGAGGATAATTATGTACTTAATTATTCGGATATGAGAGAACTTGATAAGTCCGGAAATCCTGTTGCATGTTATCAGCAGACAGTAGAAACAGCCGCGCTGGTCATCTGCCTGTGGCTCTGCAAAGATGAAATATGGGATACATATAATAAGGATGAAAAAGACAGAATTGCATCTTTTTTGTCTGACTTTGCCCATGCTAACACGGTTCCGCAGAACTGGCGTCTTTTTAATATGCTTGATATGGCTTTTCTTTATATGAATGGCTATGCAATAGACGAAGACATCATGAGAGACCATGCTCAAAATATTTTAAATTATTACGTTGGTGATGGCTGGTACAGAGACGGTCAGTCTTTTGACTACTACTCATGTTGGGCATTTAACATGTATACAGCCATTTGGAACAACTGGTACGGCTATGAAAAGGAACCCTATATTGCAGCGAAATTTGAGGAAAATTCAAATGAACTTATGAAGACCTATCCGGATTTCTTTGACAGGGACGGATTTACAAATATGTGGGGCAGAAGCGGAATTTACAGAAATGCAGCCACCAGCTCTTTTGACGGAAATCTTCTTATGAAAAACAGTACAGTAGCCCCGGGACTTGCCAGAAGAATCTGCTCAGGTTCACTTTTACAGTTCCTTCAAAGAGATGATTTTTTGTGGAACGGTGTACCGACTCTTGGATTTTATGGCCCGTTCATTCCGCTTGTTCAGGGATATTCCTGCGCAGAATCACCTATGTGGCTTGCAAAAGCGCTGCTTTGCCTACACCTTCCCAAAGATCATCCTTTTTGGACAGCCAAAGAAAATAATGGAACATGGGATAAGTTAAAAAAGAATGAGACAAAAGTAACTACACTCGACGGACCAGCCTTGTGCATGGCAAACCATGAAGCCAACGGAATTACAGAGCTTAGAACCGGTAAGATGGTAAAAGAAAAAAATGACAGGCACGGAATCTGGAATTATGGAAAGCTTGTTTTTAATTCAAAGTTCCCATGGGAGAGCCAGCCGGCAGAAGGCGTTGAATCCCAGCAGTATGTACTTACCTATCTTTCTGATGATACTAAGGATATGAAGGAGTCTGAAATAGCTAATGTTACTTTCTGGCATGGTGAAAAAGACGGAGTGCTGTATCGCAGACAGTTTTTTAACTATGAGCTCAATACGGAAACTCATTGGAAAACAGCGATCAATCTTGCTGACTTTGCAGTTCCCTACGGAATAATGCGTGCAGATAAAATAAGAATGTTCAGAAGGCCGCTTAAGCTGACTTTGGGAGCTTTTGGTTTTCCTGATAACGGAACTGATATTATTACCAGAGAAAAAGACGGGTACAAGGCAGTTATCCTAAAAGGTCATGACCACACAGGAAAAGAGAAGCAGCTTGCCTTTACCATAATGGACGGCTGGACTGATATTAAGCTTGTAAACAGCACTGATACCAATCCCGACAGCAAAAAGTCGATAGTTCTTTATGCTGAAACCATCAGGAAAAAGCAGTATGGATATGAGCCGTACTTCCTGATCTCACAGGTAATCACCAAGGAGGATCTTACCGATTTTGCAGAGGATGATATTTTTCCGGCAGGTGAAATTATCTATACAGATCCGCAGAAATGTGGTGGGTATGGACCTGTGACAATAAAACTAAAAAGCGGCGATGCTAAAGTTGTAGATTTTTACGGGATTGAGGGAAATATAGAACTATAAAACAAATATAATACCAAAAAAAGAATTATTTGCATACGTAAAATAGATTTTTATAACGAATGTCGACCACTTCTAATATATAATTTCAATATGGTAATCTTGAAAAAACAACAATAATAGTACATAAAATGTGATTTATTTTAATTCTTTTGTGCTAAATTTCTATAATTTGTGTATTTATTGTGCATTTTTTGTGAATTAATCAAAAATATAGTTATTGATTTTTTTTATTAAGTGATACATAATAATTTCATAGCTATGAAAAAGGTTAGGGCTATAATGCTCTAATCAAGTCCAAATCATAATTATGAAGGGAGATAATTAAGTTATGAGTATCAAATTAGCTAAAAAACTTCTTGCTGTAACAATCGCAGCAAGCATGATGGTAGTTCCTGTAGTAGCAGGTGCAACAACAGATGAAGCTGGCAAGTCTGCTGAGACAACTACAGCTACAACTTCAAGCAACTCAGGTTCATCATCATCATCATCTTCATCATCAACCGTTACAGTTGTTGCTGAGACAAACAAGGTAGCAGGTGTTACATCTACAGTTGCTGGTTCTTACAGAGTTAAGACACTTAACGGTGTAGCTGTTAAGACATCTGAGGCAGAGCTTAAGGCAGCAGCAGGACTTGGTGCTGGTGAGAAGCCATATGTTAAGGCATATGACATCACAGCTAAGAACAGCCCAGCAGCATTCGCTAGCATCAATGCAGCAGCTCAGGCTCTTGGTGGAAAAGTAGTTGGAGCTATCAACGTTGATTTTGGTAAGCTTTCAAACGGCAAGTTCGCAGAGCTTGATTCTTCTGTATCTGCTCGTACAATGGTAGGCATTCCTGGAGCAAAGGCTGACAAGAAGTACGTTATCGTAAAGGTTCTTGCTGGCGGCGCTACAGAAGTTATCGAAGATGCTGATACAGTTACAAGCACAATCACATTCGATATCACAGGCGGTCTTGCAGCTTACGCTGTAGTTGAGATCTGATAGATTTCAGCATATTGTATTAACTACAGAATACAGGACTTGGGAAATGACTTGTTCAAGTTATTTCCCAATCTTTATGTTAAGGGAGATATTATGGGGAAACAAGAAAGCAAACAACTTGAAAATAGAATATCTGTTGTAGTTGTTTTATTTCTTGTTTGTCTATGTATGTATGGAATACAATGGATATATGGGATTACTATCTTTCCTGATGAATTCGGATATTGGGCTTGTGCAGCTAATGCATTAGGATTTGATTGGTCTGAAGTAACTTCAATTTCATCATACTATTCTTTTGGATATTCTTTGATTTTAATTCCAATCATAAAAATGTTTAGTGACTCTGTATTGGCATATAGAGCTGCAATTATTGTTAATTTGATTTTGCAGGTAACTTCATTTTTTTTGATTAAGAAGATAATAAGAATGCTTTTTGATCAAGTTGATGATGCATTGGTTGCGATTTTGGCAGGCGGTTGCGTGCTTTATCCTTCCTGGTGTCTATATGTCCAGATTACAATGGCAGAAGCTGTGCTATTCTTTATGTATACATTAACAGTGTATTTTATGCTTAAGTATTTGGAAAAGCCTTCATTGTCTAATGGTATAGCTACTGTTTTGTCAGCAATCTATCTTTATACTGTGCATATGAGATGTATAGGCGTGCTTTGTGCTGTTGGTGTTTCTGTTTTAGTTAGAACATTTATTGTTATTAATTCGAAAACAGAAATAGTTAAGGAAAGAAAACGTATGGTGTTTTCTTTTATATTTATAGTTGCTTTGATTATTTTGTTATTTGTTTTGAGCCTATTTGTTAAGAATTATTATATTGATGCTCTTTATAGTAGCGGTGCAGAAAATTTGGTGAGTACAAATGATTATTCCGGACAAGTTGACAAAATCAAGGCATTATTTACACTTAAAGGTATAGCTACTTTTTTAACAAGTATGGTAGGAAAAATATTCTATTTGGGATGTGCTACTTTTGGACTTGCTTATTGTGGTATTCATTATTTGATCAAGAAATCAATAATGAAAAATGAAAAAGCTCTTTTTGTTTTATTGGCATCTTTTTTTCAATTTATGGTTATGTGTATATATACTATTACAACTTCCAGTAAAACATCTAATCGTTTTGATTTATTTATTCATGGGCGGTATTATGATTTTGTAATTCCGCTACTTATGGCAGTTGGAATATATGGGTTAATTAATAGTGAACATACATTTAAGAAAATGTTGTTTTCTGGTTTAATATTTTTAATTTCAACTGCTATTACAATATATGTAGTGGCTGTAAATGATACTCATATGAATAATCCTCATGGGGCTTTGTCGATAGGAATAAGTTATTTCTATGATAAATACAATTTTAGACCATTTTATACAATAATAATGGGAGCGGCTTTTGCCGTGTTAATTGGTGTTATATCTACGGTTGCAATTAATCTCTATAAAACCGGGAAGTCACATTTTTTTATATTACTGATTTGCATTGTTTTGTTAGGACAGTCATATCATGCACTAAATCACTTTATATATCAGTATCAGGTGTATATATTTGGAGATACTCAGGTTGCAGATACTATATCTGAGCTTAGAAATAGTGGCTATAGTGGTGATGTAGTTCTACTATATGAAGGAGGAACTACTTATGTTAATAATGTGCAGCTTAGAATACGTAATGAACGTATTAAAGTAAAGTATCTTGAAGGTTTAGATACGGATGATGAGAATGTGGCAACTGATATTATACAGGCATTGCCTGATGATGCACTTGTATTAGTTGATTTTGAAAGTAACCTTAATGATTATCTGGCAGAAAAATATGACGGTAATTGGTTGTCTGGGCACTTTGATTTATATTATAAAAAATGAGAGGAAAATGTTATGAAACTGATAATTCAAATTCCATGTTACAATGAGGCTGAGACTCTTGAAGTGGCACTTAACCATCTGCCAAAGCATATAGATGGGATTGATACTATTGAGTATCTTATTATCAATGACGGAAGTAAAGATAATACTGTAGATGTTGCAAAAAAATGGGGCGTGCAGCATGTTGTAAATTTTAAACAGAATAAGGGACTAGCAAAGGGATTTATTGCAGGACTTGATGGATGTCTTCGTTGTGGTGCTGATATTATAGTTAATACTGACGCGGATGACCAGTATAATGGCGAAGATATAGAGAAAATTGTAAGACCGATTTTAAATGGTGAGGCTGATATTGTAATTGGTGCAAGACCTATTGATCAAACCGAACATTTTTCATTTATAAAAAAGAAGCTTCAGCATCTTGGCAGTTGGACAGTCAGAAAAGCTTCACATAGTGATATACCTGATGCACCAAGTGGGTTTAGAGCATATAGTAGAGACGCTGCTATGAGAATGAATGTTGTAAATGATTACACTTACACTCTTGAAACCATTGTGCAGGCAGGTCGTGAGAAAATTCCGATGACAAGTGTGCCAATCAGAACTAATGGAGAGCTAAGACCCTCTAGATTATTCCATAGCATTTGGGGATATGTTAAGAAGTCAATGCTTACAATTATTAGGGCATATGTTATGTACAAGCCTCTTATGGCATTTACTCTTATTTCACTTCCATTTACAATAATTGGACTTGGAATTGGTATAAGGTTCCTTTGTTTTATGGCTAATGGAACTAGTGGTGGACATATTCAATCACTTATTTTAGGATGTACACTTCTTATTATTGGTTTCTTGATTTTTGTAATGGGACTTATGGCAGATACTATTGCTGCAAATCGTAAACTTCTTCAGGATATTCAGTACCACGTTAAGCGTATTGAGTATAAAAAAGATGATGAGGATTTTGATCAGGAAGAAAGCGTAAATGGTGAAATAGGGGCATGACAATAGTAAATTATTGTTGGTTGTAAAAATGTAAATAAGTTTGAAATCACTATTTGAAACTAAGAGGTTGAAAAAATGAAAAGTATAAAGAATAGAACTTTAAATAATTTATTCATTTCGATATTTTCAATGATTGCAGTTGTGATGTTTACTGTTTGTACATCATTTACCTATTCTGTTATATCACATGCACAGGATGCAGAAAATGCAGAAGCTGTTAAAATTCAAGGAGAACTTGCTACACTTAATGAAAATGCAGATGCAAGAGAAACTGCCGATGCTTCTTCGAAGGTGGTAGAGTCCTTTAAAGCCGGTGATCCTATATACATTACTGAGAGACTTGATGGTTGGCTGGAAATATATTATCAGGGTGAAAAATTGTATATTAAAGATGACAGTGGGAATATTGCCAGTGTTAATGACACATCTGATATTTCCTCAGAGATGGAAAAGCAGGCTCAGACAGATAAAGCATGGATAGAATCCTATGAGTCACAGCTTAAAGCAGAAAGAAATGCAAGAATATGGCGTGTCATTATTGGTGTCATCATAGTTGGTCTTGTTGCTTATATTGTATATAAGACTATTCAACAGAATAAAACCGGTGAAAAAACTGAAAAGAAAGATAGAAAATAATTTTTTATCGGAACCCTTGGATACAATCTAAGGGTTCTTGTTTTATATATTTTTATTGAAAGAAAGCTAAAAATGGCTTAAAATACATTTAAAATGCCTTTAAAATGCCTTTATTATGGGCAAATTATTATAGTGTGGAGTTAGATAAATTGGAAAATAAGAATAGCACAATAGAAAGTGTGAAGTCAAAGTTGAATATTGATACTATAAAGTCCAAACTTCCAACAAAGGAGAAGCTGATAGAATATTATAAAATGGCTAATCCCAAACCAATAAAGGGAGTGGATGTACTTACTGATTATCTAGTAAGAGTGCTTATACTCTTATTTCCACTTTATATATATGAATATGTAGCAGTTCTACAACTTGCTCAAAAGGATTTATTGGCAGGTATTATTATAGTTATTATGAGCATTTGGTGTGCGTATAAGGCTATAATTGGAAGATATGCCAAGAAACTTCTTTTGACTAAAACCAATCTTGCTATTTTGGCAGCATTTTTGCTTATATTTTTGAGCTTTTTAGTTCAGCTTTCGCATGTAAGTAATGAAACGGCACATACATATTTGTTCCTGGGATGCTTTCTGATTCCTTTTTGTGTTTCATTTATTGGCAAGGGAACGCGTTATTATTTGAATCTGTTTTTAGCAGCAATGTCAATTTTTTATGTAAGTATTTATAGGTATATTTTTACCGGGAAACCTACTTTGATTGGCTCAGAACAGCTATTAGAGAGACCGGATAGACTTATACCTCTTTTGATGTGCAGTTGTTTTATTACTGCTTTTCTGTATTTAACAGAATCTGCAGAAAAAAAGCAAAAGATGTATTTAGTATTACTTTCGCTTGGACTTGTTGCATTTTTCTTGTATGGCAACATGATTGCATTTTGCATTTTACTGTTATTCTTTATGACAATGCAGTTTTTTGATCGTCCAACTGTAGCTTTTATGAAAAAAAATATGATTCTGGTGTTTTTGTATGGCTTTTGTGCATCTAATGCACCACTTATTACATATTTTAATGCACAGGGTATAACAAAGACATTTGATCTTGAATATAGTATTTATATCGACATCGTTATTGCAGTTTTTGGCCTTATTGTTACGAGCTATTGGGAAAAGCTTCCAAAGGATAAGGATGCTGATAATATAGTAATGGTTCGCTTTTCAAAATGGTACAGAAGATCAATTAGTATACTTATCATTTTAATGGCATTGTCTTTTGTGTTTGGGTCAAGAGGAAATGAGCTTTCTGATGCTATAGGCGGAAAAGCGCTTATGGGATTTTCTACTTCGCTTTGGAATAGTATAAGCAAATCAAATGGTGAACTGTGGCATGTCCTTAGTGTATATGGAATACTTGGTGTTGCAGTAATGTTTGTTTTGGGAAGTGTCATACTGAAACGTCTTATTGATTTGTGGAATGGAACAGAGGATATTCTGAGCAAGGGCTATATAATGATTGCAGTCATGTTTTTGCTACAGGGATTCTTTTTCCCATATTCCGTAACATCTACACCTATTTATGTAATCTTTCTTGGCTTTGCTCTGTACACGGAGAATGCTAAAGAAAATGTTGCCGAAGAAAATGTGGATAGTGAAGACGAAATAGAAATAATAGATCTTAATCAGACTATTTGGGCTGGAAGTAGTGCGGCTTCACTTGAAAATGAGGAGAAAAAAGAAAAATCTTCGATATGGCTTCCTACGTATTTAAATAGTGATAAGGAAGAGAAAAAAAGTTCAAGCATTATACAAAAATGGTCTGAGAAAACTCCTGAACAAAAGCAGGATCTTTTCCAGAAAACTATTCATAGAGGAATTGTGTATCTGGGTGCAACTATGGCAGCCGCACTTATTATTCTGCTTGTAATGAGTGTTCATCAGATTATTATACCTTATCAACAGGTTGAGGGTTCCAAGACTATGGTGGAATACGCTATAGAAAATAGAGAACTTGAACTTTTGACGCAGGTTGAGCTTGATACGGATGGAGAAAATATAGATCCAGAAGTACAAGATAATATAGATACCGAAGGTGGTGTCGATAATTTAGATCCAGGTAATGGAGACAATAATTCTGAAGACCTTCTTGTTGTTAATGAAGAATCCGGAAATGAAATTTCTACTGAGGAAGAAACTGTAGAAGCTGAAGAAGAGCAGCAGGAAGAAGAACAACAGGAAGAAGAACAGATAGTTGAAGAGGACGAAGGCGATACAGAATTGACTGAGAATATTCCTGCCGGAGTTAGTGGCGGCGATTACCAGGTTTATGATCCGAATGCAACGTATAGTGAAGTGGATCAATTAGTGACAGGAATAAACGGAGCGGTTAATCTTAGAAATATTCCAAGAGTAGAGGAATCTGAGGTTGTTCACAAGCTTGGCGCTGAAGAGACAATTCGTCGTATTGGAATTGGTGAAAATGGATGGTCGAAGCTTGAATATAATGGAGTAGTAGTTTATGGAGTTTCTGAATACCTAACTGAAGCGAGTGAAGCTCTGGAAGAAGAGGGCGAAGGAGAGCAACAAACCGAAGAACAGCAGACTGAAGAACAGCAGCCTGAAGACAATAACCAGCAAGTGGAAAATGCTGAAGAAGTACAGCAGGAAGAAACACAGGTAAGATCTAAGGATCCTACAGCTTATTCTGTATCCTGGAGCGTAGATAATAAAAGTTGTTCAATATGGAGCTCCGGTAAACTTCAGGGAACTATGACTGTAACTGATGAAGCTGGAACTCAAAAGGCTATGACATATTATGGAATTTATTATAAGGGTAGCGGAAAAGACCAAAAGAGATATTTCTATATCTCAGCACCCCAGGGTGAAGGTGAGCTTTCAATAAATGTAGATAGTGGTTTTGTGGAGTCTCTTAAGATAATGGGATATAGTGGTCTGTATTTTAATGAGAAAATTCAAAATTGGTAAGTTTTAAAATTTTTTTTGCTGTTACTTTTTGATAGATTTTTGAGAAAATATAGTTTTTTTGTAATTGGATGATGGTATGAAAATATTTGGTGGAAAGAAAGAAAAAAATATTAGTGAGGAAGCTCAGCAGGTAAAGAAAAAGTTAAAGCGCGGAATTGCCGGAGATACTTTTTTTCTTGGGAGCGTTGTGCTTGTTTTTTTATTGTTTTTGTTCGGAGGTTTATATTTTATTTTTAAGCCTTATACAATTACTTTTGATCTTGCAGACGGAAGTGAGCCTTTGACTCAGAAATATTCATTAAGTTCAGGCTCTTTTGATTTAGGAATTCCAACAAGAACAGGATATAGATTTACCGGTTGGACAGGCTCAAATGGTACTAAGGCAGAGCGAAATGTAACAATAAAAGGTGGCATATTGGGAAATCTCTCGTATAAGGCCAATTGGACTGATGAACTTGTAGTTTATTGCCAGGATTGGATTGTTGATTCAGAGGGGAATAAAATCGTTGATATTACAGCTTCTGTTGATAGCTATCTTAAAAATGGCGACAGTTCCAAGAATTATGGTGTAGTAGATAGAACAATAAAAGTAAAGGCTGGTACTACAGTAGATCCTGCAAGCTGGGGAAATGATAAAGCTTACAAGGCATACCATTCAGACTATATGTATATAGGAAATTCGGGTAAGGTAAATATTTCCGAAGATGAAACTGTGGTATACAGATATTTTTATCCGGTTTTCGATGTGAATTATTTACTTGATGATGCAAGACCAGCTGATTCAGGAATAAAGGATTCCTCAGTTGGAACTTTCGACTTATATGTTGATAGTGTACTGAAAGCAGAAAATGTTACGGACTATTGCAGTGGAATTCCTTATGGTGCCACATATAAAATCGTTCCGAATAATGTTTATCCAGGATATGAGTTTGTATACTCTGAAACGGATACCGGAACGATGTTAAGTTCCAGAAATAACCTGAATATTTCTTTTGCCACAAAAGAAGGGACAATTGAAGTTACCTGTGAAGACTGGGTTGTAGATGCTGACGGAAACAGATTAAAAGAGATCACTGCTCAGGTTGACAGATATCTTGAGAGTGGAAAGAGCTCAAAGAACTACGAAGTAAGACAGAGAACTGTTAAAGTCAGCACTGGTGACATTATAAATGGTAATTTGTGGGGAAATGATACAAGCATTGGTGCATATTATGATGATTATGCGTTTATTGAATCGTCAGGCGATGTGGAAGTGACAGGCGATGAAGTAGTTGTATACAGATATTTTTATCCTGTTCTTAATATCGATTTCAGTGTTAATGGAGAATCAAAAGGTAGCAGTAAGGGCTATGCCAGATTCAACGTTTATGTGGATGATGAACTGGTACAGGAAAATGTATATGATTTCAGAGGAACTGTTCCAAGCGGAAGTACTTATAGTATTGAACTTGCAGGATATGATGATTACAGCTATATCTATAAGCCTTCTTATTCAGCAGCTTCTACTATGGGAAATTATGCCAGAAAAATCGTGCTTAACTTGAGCACAAGAACCGGTGACAGTTATGTTGTTATTGAGGATTGGGTAGTAGATATTGATGGAAACAGAATAAGAGATATTACTGATGAAATAGATGCGTTCCTTTCTGCTGGTAATAGTGGTAGAGGATTTTCTACTCAGAATAGAATAATAAAAGTATCTCTTGGTGAAACCATTAATCCGGCAGAATTTGGTAATGATATTAGTGCCAAGGCTTATTCTTCTGATTATGTCTATGGTGATGCATCTGAAAGTGTAACTGTATCAGAAAGTGGAATGAAGATTTATAGATATTTTTATCCTATTCTTGATATCAATGGTTCTGTAGATGGAAGTGGTAAAAACTTGAATGGAATCGCAACTTTCAACATTCTTGTAAACGGAGAGTTGGTAGGCTATCAGGTTTTTGACTACTGTTATGGGGCGCCTGTAGGTTCAACATATGAGATCCGTAGAGTCAGAACAACTGATGGATATAAATATGTAGAAACAGACAGCAAGAAGGGTTCTGTGCTGGATGAAAGAACAACGGTTGTCCTGGATTTTGTGACAAAATATTAACCTACAATAGATTTGGCAAATAAGAAATAAAAATCATAAATCCGATAGTCCTTATGATGAAAATTATAAGGAAAGGAGATTATGATAATGAAAAGAAAAGTTGGCTATGCCAGAGTATCTCATAAGGAGCAGAATGAAGCCAGGCAAATTGTTGCGCTTAAGCAGCAAGGGATAGAAGAAACGGATATATATTTGGATAAGCAATCCGGCAAAGATTTCAACAGACCCCAGTATCAGAGAATGTTATCTGAACTAAATGAAGATGATGTGCTTTTTATACACAGCATTGATCGTTTAGGAAGGAATTATGAAGAAATAATTGAACAATGGAAGCATATTACCAAAGAGCTTAAGATAGATATTGTTGTGATAGACATGCCTATTCTTGACACAAGGGAAGAAAAGAATCTAATAGGCTCTTTTATATCAGATATTGTTCTTTATATTCTTTCATTAGCTGCTGAATTGGAACGAACCAATATAAAAAGCCGTCAGGCTGCTGGAATTGCAGCAGCAAAGGATAGAGGAGTAAAATTTGGAAGGAGTAAAAAGGAAATTACCCCAGAGTTTAAGAAAACATATTTGGATTGGCAAAATAATTTAATTACAGCCAGTCAGGCTGCAGCGCGATGCAATATGGGAAAATCGACGTGGTATAGGCTTATTAAAGAAATATAATGTGCATCGAAAAAACTCATTGCCTTTAGGCGGGGCGTTATAAGACAGTAAATACTGTTAGAATTAAAAGAATGTGAAGGCGTGGCTTCGGTCACGCATGTTGAAGTACCTGATGTATTCTATCCAGGTAGTCAGACTTGTAACTGCTGCGGATATCAGAATCCTCATATCAAAAATCTCAGTATCCGAGAGTGGAAATGTCCTGTTTGTGGAACATATCATGATCGAGATGGTAATGCTGCTAAAAACATATAAAAAATAGGTCTGTCACTTCGCATGACAGCTTAACGAATGACAAGGTAGGCATGGGCTGTGCCGAACCAAACGCTTGTGGACATCGTTGGGAAAACTACTCTCTACGGAGAGCGTGACAATAACCGTGTTGGCTGAAGCAAGAATCCCATCAAGCTTTAGCTTGTGGGAGTGTCAATTCAAAATAGTCCATACCTTTATGCAGGTTATCGTATTTTCTGCAAAGCTATTAACTGTAGAATATTTTTGATGTTTGTTATAAACTATTATAATGAAATAATTTTTTGAGGAGATGATAGTATGAAATTTTGTCCGAATTGTGGTGCGGAAATACCGGAGGGAACGCTTTTTTGCAGTAACTGCGGTACTGATGTAAAAAATGTTACTGATAATTCAAATGTAAATAATGGAGCTTTTTCCGGAAATCAGAATGCAGAAAATAATCAGGTTCAGGGATTTTATTATGATCCCGGCAAGCAGTATGATAATCAGGCACAGACTCAGTATTATAACGGAAATGGTGCTCCGGCGGTTACAAATAATAGTGGATTAAAAACTGCTATTAAGGTATTCCTTGTATTATCTTGTGTTTCAAGTATCTGGTTTGTATTTATTCCTCTTTGCTGGATGCTTCCAATGACCATAGTTGCTTTCAAAAAGATGAATAACAATCAGCCTTTGGGACTTGGTTTTAAAATTTGTACATTAATATTTGTAAACATGATAGCAGGTATTTTGATGCTTTGCATGAATGATGAGAATCAGATGTATTGATACAGATTTTTTCTTGCAACGAAAAATATAGATGAATTCATAAGAAATGGGTATCACACAAAATATAATTAGTGTGATACCCAATTTTTTTCTTTTATTTGCAGTCGATTTTTAGAATTGCGCCGGTAAGGTCGGCAAAGGTAAGTGTACCGCGGATAATCTTTTTTTCGCCCATTAAATCAACGAGGGTGATCAAGTCACCATCTATTGAAAGACTGCTGACGTATTCCATCAGAATTTCATCAGGATTAGAAGCTTTTACTGCAGTTGATAAACACATGTCATATCTCCTTGAGCTTTCAATATATTATTGCAACATCGAGAGAGCAATTTCAAGGAAGGCATTGCCCTTACTGTATTCTGAAATTGCAGATTCAACGACTTCTGCAGCTTCGTTTTTGTCATTTTTTCTGAGGGCAGTAACAATTCCGCTAAGTTCATCTGTGTGGCTTTCATTGTGGTGAAGCATATGTTCCAAAAGAGCAATCAGTTTCTCGGTGGAATCGATTGATGAATAATCATGTGCATGATGTTCATGATTTGAAGTGGCGGAATATTCGGTAATATTCTCAGAATGTAAAGTGTTATGATTTTCATTCATGATGTCTGAAGTTACCATATTTTTCTCCTCTAAAAACGAATTCCTGAAGAAATTTAATAATCTATAGGTTTTAAAAAGTGGTGCTATCTAATATTTTAACGCGTAATCAACACAAAATAAACCATGAAAAAATTATTTTTCAACTTTTTCAAAACTGACGATTACTATAGAATCTGAGTGTATTCATCAGGTGATACTTTTTCCTTTACGAGATAAGGCATTTGTGTTGTGTCTTTGCGTTTCATGTTGTCGTAGTGTTTTACCATCATGGGTTCCCAGATGTAAAAGAGAAACTTGCCGTCCAGGTCAAAGTAAAATATTGCAAATAAAGCACCATAGATTGCAGCGCAGATACTGAAAAGTTTAATAAAAATTTTTGCTAATTTATTCATAGGTAAAATCCTCATTATTTATGTAATAATAGGTATGTGGTAGTCCTATTGCCCTAAAAACAATAACATTAGGTAAAAGAAAATTCAAATGTCATAGGTTTTTGTTTTTCCTCAGAAAAACAGAAACCGTACTGGACTAGCTTTCATCTTTAGATGAAAGCGTATCTGGCGAAGCCAGATTCTTGCGGGAAATTTCCGCTTTTGCCCGCAAGAAGTCATAGTTACCAGCTCTTGTCATCGTCAAAATCGACGAGCGTAGGATCAAGAGGCTCTTCATGCATTACAGTGGTCATATAGTCGCTTATGATCTTTCGGATTTCTTTTCTCGACACTGTACGTTTGTCGGGGAGAGCATGAGGTACCCAGATGGCGTGAATATCACGTTTTCTGAATTCATCTTCGAAGATGCCGTGTATTCCCTGCATGCCTTTGCACTGAAGCTGGTCATACATGATAACCATATCGCAGTTGAAGCGTTCCATATAGTCAAAGAGTGAAAGAATATGTTTATGACCGCCTACTGCCATGGCTCTCATAGGAGCTTTTTCATTCATCCATGCAAGGTCTTCAAGGGCGTGCTCGTAGGTGTCGGTTCTTAGGTATTGGTCAAACATGAGCGAATCCATGTTTATTACGCAGTTGATTCCCCAACAGTTGTATGCCCATGTACACCAGTTTGAATAGTACAAAGGTGCGCAGCTCCAGGCAATTGCACGATGTCTTGTTTTAGGGAAACAATTAATCTTATTTTTTACAGTTTTATTCATGATTTTTTTAACATGATCATCAATCTCATGCCAAATAGGTCTGTCGCCGTCCTGGGAGTAATAAATTCTGTAAAGAGCCTGAGCTACACCGTTTATAGGGTAGTAGGGGGTATTTGCTGCAACGTCCCATTTTTCCCATTCAAATTCTGTCAGCTTGTTAAAAGATCTGGCATATTTAACATACTGCTCAAAGTCAAAAGGAATGCCATACTGTTCTTCAATAAATTTCCAGCATCCTTCTATTTCTTTTTGGCAGTGCTCTTGAACAAGCGGATCGTCATATCGCATGGGCTGAGGCATAGCATAAAGAGGGCGGTTTAAAAACCAGTCCTGCATAACGCTGGTGGCAACACTTCCGTCGCAGGCTTCGTTGCTTGTAACCATGGTGGGAGCGTAGTCGGGATAATCATCATTTACAAAAAGACCATATTCTGCCTGGCACATGGGGCATGGGTCAGAAGGAAGCCCGATGGACTGCGCTGCGTCTATGTAATTTAGGACAGTGTGATTGTTAACGTGTACGGAAACGAAGTATGGAATCATCTCAAGCGGTACATCGTCAAGTACATCTCTCCATGGGTAAAAGATACTTCCGCCTACTGTTTCGTTGTGAGCTATATTTTTTTTCCAGTTTTTGGGCTCTTTTCCATTATGGATTTTCTTATCGGAAATAAACATTCTTTGGAATTGTCTTATGGTTTCGCTTGTCATACCGCGATAGTGCCAGGCTGAGGCGCGAAGGGCTTCTCCGCGCATGCCTTCCATTCCTCTGTCAAACCAGTGCATAACGGAAAGATAAGTCTGCCCCATCCAGCGGTAGCGCATTATTCCTTTTGCAAAGTCGACAATTCCCTGTGGCCCTTCTCCGTATTTGACAATATCGCTTACCATATGCGCGTAGTTGTAGAGCCAGACCATGTTGAAATAATAAAAGGTGTCTTTTACTCCGCGCCATTCCCTGTGCTTGTAAAGACCTGTATCACCTACGTACAGATCACCGAGCCTTCTTTCTTCATGTGGCTTTCCGTACCAGAAATCTTTAACTGTTTTTTTGATGTCCCTGGGTTTGTTTTTTTCTTCAGGACTTTTTTCAACAACAAAAAGCTCGCGGTATTTTGCTTTAATATCCTTAAGTTTCATGTACTCAGGTCTCCTTTTTTGTTTTCTGGATTGCCTTAAGCTCGATGCTTTCGACAAATGCCTGGAATCTTGTTCGAAGCTGTCCTACAGCGTTGTTTACGTATTCTTTTTCAATTGAACAGACAGGAATTCCAAAGTCGCGTGGAAGTATGAGAGTATCGATTGTTCTTTCGTAACTCCAGTATTCGCAGAATTTCATCTGTGAAACTATGATTCCGTCTGCTTTATATTCTTTGGCAACATCTGCAAGGAATTGTTTTCTTTCGCGCATAATGTGCTGTTCCATGAATCTTGGGCACATGCTTGTTTCAAGATAGTGTCTTGCAATCGCACGTAGTGGAGATTCACCTTCTTTTACCACAATTTCTTCTCTTCCGGGCAAAGAGCCGTAGCAGTGCCTGTCAGCAACTACTAAAGCGCCACACTCCTCAATGAGCTTTACGAAGTTAGGATCATCTTCCTCGGAGCCTGCAAGGACTACCTTGCATCTATAGGTCTTTTTCACATCAGGCTGCCTTGTTTTTAGCTGCTCTGCGATGTCTTTTAATTTTTCGATGATAAGATATTTGGGACAAACAAGAGTTGACAGCATAATGATGGAAAACTCTGTTCCGGTTATTGTTGGCTCATCAAGTTTGCGGTAGCTTCCTATTTCTGTAATCAGGCGGCAGATTTCATTGTGCTGCTTAATAGCTGTTAAAAGAGCTTCATCACTTATATCTATTCCGAAGTGCTCCTTTAGTTTGTTAAGAACATGAACCTGTAGCTGTTTTTCGTAGTGATCTATTGAATTGTCATTCTTTTTAAATGGAACGTCAGTGAATTCGCAGAAGAAATCAGGATTCTGAATAATGTCCATCATTTGCAGATGTTCCTGGAAACGGCAGGTGACAGTACAGGTCTCAGTTGCCAGCTGAGCGTCAAGAAAGTTATAGCCTCCCTCAAGAGCCCGCTCCAAAAGACATCTTCCATACATGCAGGTTCTTCCTGACATATAGTAGGTAGCCATTTCAGGCGAAGTACTGCGAGGAGCGCGAAGGCGCACGGAAACACAGCCCGGAAGGTCGAGTAAAACCTCAGGCATAAAGTAGCAGGTATATCCAAGAATACGCTTTCCATCGGATTTTGCCTTGCGTATCAGCTCATTGTTGGCTTCCTGCAAAAGGTCTTCGAGCTCAAAAATGTGCACGAGATCTTTCATATGAAATTCTCCCCCTTATTAGCGTGATATATAGTAGTATAAATTGGAAACTAATATGCTGCGATAAGTGTTTATACATAAAACGTAACAATATAATGATAGCACAATTTATGCACTATGTTTAAAAAGTTTTGAAAATGTTAAAGGAAACTTCAATATTTCGTCAAACGTACTGATAATATAAAATATTTTAAATATCATACATATGCATCTATAAAAAAATTTTTATTTGATTTAAAATATTATAAGGATATTTAATTTATCTAAGAAAAATAAGCTCAAAAGCGGGAGAATAATTAAGGTTTAGGGGGAAATATGGGAGAGCGTACCAGGATAATTGCGCTTACAGGCAAAGGTGGTGTTGGCAAGACATCACTTTCAGCCGCTATTGTTCGTATATTGGCAGAAACTTATCCGGATTCTAAAATTCTTGCAATCGATGCTGATCCTGCAGTCGGTTTATCTGTAGCCCTTGGCGTAAAGCCTGAACTTACTCTTGATGAGATCAGGAAAAAAGTGGCACAGGACGTAACAGAGAAACTAAGCGACACGCAGGATATTCTGGCGGAAGCCAAATTTCAATTGTATCGCACAATGGTAGAAAAGGAAGGCTTTGCTTTTCTCGCAATAGGAAGACCTGAGGCAGCAGGGTGTTATTGCGCCATCAATACTTATTTAAGAAAAGTGATCGAAATGCTGGTGGATGATTTTGACTATGTTGTAATTGACGGAGAGGCCGGCATAGAGCAGATAAACAGAAGGGTTCTTGAAAAAGTAACGCATCTTATTTGCGTTTCTGATCAGAGCAGGAAAGGTCTTCAGATAATCGAAACAATAAAAAATGTTGCGGATGAACTTGTTATGTATGACAAGATTGGTCTTATTGTTAACAGGGCTCCGCTTCCGGAAAAGATTACAGAAAAAGAGATAGGAAATGTTCCGGTGGCGGCTGTTATTATGCAGGACGATGCCATGACAGAAAATGATATAGAGGGCAAAAGTGTTTTTGAGCTTCCAAAGGATTCTATCATCCTTTCAGGAGCAAGAAAGGCACTTACAAACATGGAGATTTTATAAGCCTAATGCCTTGAAAGGGGGAGATGACTTGCAAGACTTAAAGTACATGATAAAGTTTGAGCAGATGCTGGAGGACGCGGCAGGTCCCATGGTAAAAGAAGCTCAGCAGGAAGGAAAATATTGCATTGGCTATACCTGTTATCACATGCCGGAAGTTCTTTTGAACGTCGATAATTGTTTTTCAGTTAGAATGCGTGCTCCCAGGGTTGGCTCAATAGACATTTCAACCTATTACATGTCTAATTACACCTGTGAATTTGCCAGGTCTTTGTTGGAAAATGGAATAGAGGGCGGATATGGTTTTCTGGATGCTGTTGCAGGTGTGGATGCCTGCTCAGCTATGAACCGCTGTTATGAGCATCTGGAAATTCTAAAATGTAATGAAAAACCACATTTTTTTGTGACGCATACTGATGTGCCCTATAAGGTTGAGGAATATAACTTTGATCAGGTGGCAACCCAGATGAAGTTAAGACTCCTTGATGTGATGCACGATAAGCTTGGAACAGATATTTCCGAGGAAAAGATAAGAGAGGCTGTTGAAGAACACAACAGGTTGTGCCGGGTTATCACAGAAATCGGAAATTTCAGAAAAGAGGAAAATCCTAGGATTACGGGCTATGAATTTCATGTTATTTGTCTTGTCAGCTATTGTAATCCTACAGCTAAGATACTTCCTCTTTTGGAGGAAACTCTGGAAGAATTAAAGACAAGAAAACCTGATGAAAAACCATGGTTCAGAGCCAGGGTAGCTGTTGTTGGATCTGAAATTGACGATCTTAATTTTACCAGACTTCTTGAAGAAGCAGGAGCAATGGTCGTTGCGGACAGATACTGCTACGGCTCTTTTCCGGGAAGAGAAGAGATACATTTAAATGATAATGAGGATGTTGTCAGACAGATTGCAAGGCATTACATGCTGACCAGCGAATGCCCCAGATACATGGCAGAAGAAAAGGTTCAGCAGAGAAAAGATACTGTGGATAAACTGGCAAAAGAGTATGGAGCTGACGGAATTATTTATGAGCAGATGAAATACTGCGATTTCTGGGCGTTTGAAAGACCTCTTGCAAGTCATATCATGACAGAGGAGTATGGTTGGCCGACTCTTTCAATTGACAGATCCTACAATGTACATAATTCAGGCCAACTACGAACAAGATTTCAGGCATTTGTTGAGGCTCTTGAGATAAAGAAAATCAGAAAGAGGGAGGTAATGTGATGAGATACATTGATCCCAAAAATTTCAGATTAAAAGATAATATCGACTGGAAGGCACAGGCGGAAAATATGAAGGAAATTGCCGGGATAGTAGGCGATATTATCAAAGAAACCGACTTTAAAGAAGTTGCAAAGTCCATGGGAAAAGATGCAAAAGGCCTTAAAAAACGCCTTGGTCATGAACTGGATCTTTTAAAAAATATGTCTCCTGATGAGGTCAAAGACCTTGTGCTTAACGGAGAAAAACAGCTTGGAAAGCTTTATGCTTCCGGCAAAATGGCTACTGTAAGGCGAGAGTGGCGAGGAATAAAGGATACCGGAGCGGATTTTTATGAATGGACCAGAATGTGGGCGATGCTTCTTGCAACTTTTTCCAAAGACCTTGTTCCTGCTATGATGGGAGCGGTTCATTACCGCTGGATGATCTCGTACTTTTGCTGTCATTCCTTTATGGATAAAAATACATTGGGACTTCGCGGAAGAGCTTTGAAGATGCACCACGAGCTTATTTATGCGATATTCAGATATGTCGCTGAAAACCTGGTGCTTCTTATGAAGGCAGATAAGAAGGTTGGAAACAGCGAAGAACTTTCCAAAAAGATAGTTCTTTTTGATGAGATGACAATGTCTCAGATTATGGCAGGCTTCCCTGACCTTATCGGAATACCGTATCAGCTTATGCCGGTATTTCTTTTGTCTGAGATAGATCAGCTTGCGTGCATGCCGTATATAGACGCGGTTGAGTCCTACGGACTTCCTTCAGATACCTGTCCGGTGCCGTCATCTGAGTGTGGCGCGGCTGTTGTGGATGCACTTCCGCACATGGGAGCGTGCTTTATTTCAAGTTCAATGCCCTGCGACGGCTCTGTTATGGCTTCATCCTACACAAGCAGAAGGTTTAGGGATCTTCCGACTTATCATCTGGCGTTTCCGGTAAGATATGAGGATGAGTCGATTATGGATGCAGCGGTAAAAGATATCAGGGGATGCATCAGATTTATTGAAGAAAATACAGGCGCAAAGTGGAACTGGGATGCATATTTTGCAGCTATGAAACGCTTCAATGAGGAAACAAAATATGAGCTTCAGAAGTGGGAGATAAATCAGACTCCTCATCCGCAGCTTATCGGCCCATGTTATGAGCTGTTCAGAAAATGGAACTATGAGATGGATGGAGGTCTTGATCCTAGAATTATCTCAACCTTCCAAAAAGTCGACAAGCTTATGATGAAGGCTTACGAAAAGAAAGATGAGCCCTGGAGAGGAAAGATGAAATACAGGGCGATAGTGTGGTCTATTCCTGCCCACTATTACGCTAATTTCTCCAATTGGATGGCAAACTGCTGGGGCGTAGATATATTGGTTGAGATGGAGTCTTTGAACTTTACCAAGCCTCTGGAGACCAAGGATCAGGATGAGGCATTAAAAGACCTGGCAAGACTTTATGAGCGAATGGTAATGAGGCGTCATACAAACGGCGGCTATGACCATGTAGTAACGGAGCTCTGGAGACAGTGCGAGCTTTGGAATGTTGATTTTGTGCTTATGTATCAGCATGTTTCCTGTAAAAATATGGCTACAGTGCAGGGACTTTTTGAAGATCAGGCAAGGGAGCGCGGAATAAAGCTTTTGTGGGTAAGTCACGACCTGATGGATCCAAGAACTGTTTCAAGAAAAGATATGCGTGCTACTGTCAATGAATTTATGAGAACCGTGATGAAAGCAGAGCCTGTAGATCCGTCACTTGAGGATTTTGAAGACGATGCTTCGTGGTAAGAAGAAATAAAAAAATGTGAAAGATTATGAGGAGGGTAATTATAATATGAAGTATTTTGGTGGATGTGATGTTGGTTCAACATACACAAAAGCAGTGATTATCGATGAAAACGGTAAGATGGTGGCACATACCACTCTTAAGAGCAAGATTATTGCGCAGGAATCTGCAGAGATGGCAATGAAAGAGGTGGTAAGTCAGGTTGATGATTTAAATGATCCTAAGGATTTGTCTTATCTTATCGGAACAGGTTACGGAAGAAATAAGGTTCCTTTTGCGGATGAAAATATCTCTGAGATTTCCTGTCATGCCATGGGCGTGCATGTGACTAATCCAAGTGTAAAAGCCATTATTGATATAGGCGGACAGGACGTTAAGGGAATTGCGATTGATACTGACGGAACAGTTAAAAACTTTGCTATGAATGATAAGTGTGCAGCCGGAACAGGAAGATTTTTTGAAGCAATGGCAAGATCATTTGAGATGAGTCTTGAGGACTTTTCCAAGTTGTCACTCAAGGCAAAAAATGTTATTCCGATAACTGCACAGTGTACAGTATTTGCTGAATCAGAGGTTATTACACTTGTCGGTGAAGGAAAGCCAATGGATGAAATTGCGGCAGGTATCGAGATGGCTGTTGCTAAAAGATGTTTTGTAATGTCCAAGAAAGCAGGTGCAACCGATTCAATAACTCTTACCGGCGGCTGTGCAAAAAATGACGGACTTAAGGCTGCTATCGAGCAGGTACTAAAGCTCAAAGTAGTTGAGCTTTCTACAGATCCTCAGCTTATGGGGGCACTCGGAGCTGCAGAATACGCAAGACAAAAGGGGCTTGCAAGATAAATTTTTTGGATAAAGTAAAGAAGGGGAAGTGAATGAGTAAAGCGCTGAAGATATGTGGAAAAATAATAAAGCTGCTGGCTGTAGTCACCGGCGTTTTATTTGTTATTTATTTCTGGAATCTTGATCAGAAGCTTATGGCGTGGGCATATACTTTGGTCAACAAAATTTTTGACAGAAAGAAGGCGGATGTAAGATTCTGATTATTTACATCATAATAAAGGCTCAGGAATAGAATAATGAAATTATATGACAAGATAATCGAAGAGACCATGGAGACGGTGAAGAATACATCTTTTGGCAGGCTGAAAGAGTATGATCCTTTGGCGCAGGCTGCCTGGAATGATCAGGGAAGCAGTGAGTTTATCATGCAAAGAGATACTGCCTGCGAGATAGGTGCAGCAGGGATGCCGTCTGTAAACTATACGCTGGTCACTACATCCAAAGACATAACAGATGATTCTATTTATGTCATTGGAAAAGATATTTCGGAAATAAGCAAAGATACAGCTTTTGCAAGAATAGTAATTCTTAAGACAGATGACCTTGGAGAAGACACAGACAAGGAAAAAACCTTTCAGACTATACGAAATCTTGAATTTGTCAGATATCATGTTTTTCCTGCAGGATATATGGTCAGGGTATCTTCAAGGAGCAATCAGGAGCAGGTCAGAATCAGTAAAGAAGCTGTGAAAAAAGGTATTTCTTTTGCTAATGTCGGAGCTCTTTATATAAATAAATATAAGGAGCTTCCGGAAGTGAAAAATGTAAAAATATTGTTCATAACTGTCAAAGAAGTGGTTGAAAAGCTAATGCCCAATGCAGATAAAGTTGACGGCATAACGAGAACACTCACGCATATTCTTGACGGAATGCCTACAGATTGCGGTCACTGCAGTATGAAAGCTGTGTGTGACGAAGTCGACGGACTTAGGGAAATGCATCTTGGGAAAAAATAAAAGGCAAAAGGGGGAATGGATTTGAAAGAAGAATACGAATCGTTATTTACGCCCTGGAAAATTCGTGATCTTGAAATAAAGAACAGAATTGTCCTGGCGCCGATGGGCGGAACTTGTATTTTCGGCTGGATGGAGCCGGGGGGAAGCCATTTTGATAAAGAGGCAGCAAGGCTTTTACTTAAGGTCGCCAAATATGACTGCGGGCTTGTGATTCCGGGAATTGCTCCGGTAAAAGATATGCTTGGCGGAAGATGGCTTTACCAGGGAAAAGGGAAGTTTAGGCAGCTTTCGAAATTCATGGATGAACTTCATGGAACCGGAGCAAAGATGTTTGTGCAGCTTACTGCGGGATTCGGCAGGTCTTTTGCCATGACTGAGCCGCTTGCTATGCTGGTCAGAAATAAGAAGCTTGGAGCGGCTGCACGACCTTACATTGATCCTGAATATCTGACGGCTGCGCCTTCTGCACTTCCCAACAGATGGTCTGAGGACATTACCACAAGACCGATCACAGTTGACGAAATCAAGAAGATTGTCTATGCCTTTGGTGAAACTGCAAGACTATGCAAAGAGGCAGGAGTTGATGGAGTAGAAGTTCATGCCGTTCATGAGGGATATCTTCTTGACCAGTTTACTTTGGGCTATACCAATCATAGAACCGATGAGTATGGTGGAAGCTTTGAGAACAGGTATCGCTTTGCTGTTGAGATAGTAAAAGAAATAAAGAAAAAATGCGGAGAGGATTATCCTGTTTCACTTCGTTATTCAGTCCGTTCCATGACAAAGGCATTTTGCTATGGTGCTATGCCGGGAGAAGATTTTGAAGAAATCGGTCGTGATATTAAGGAGTCTGAAAGAGCAGCTAAATATCTGCAGGATGCCGGATATGATATGTTAAACTGCGATAACGGAACCTATGATGCCTGGTACTGGGCTCATCCACCGCAGTATATGCCGCAGAACTGTAATCTTGAGGATGTATCACATATAAAGAAGTTTGTCGATATTCCGGTTGTTTGCGCAGGCAAGATGGAGCCCAAGGCAGGAGCCAGGGCTGTAAGAGAAGGAAATATCGATGCCATGGCTGTTGGAAGGCAGTTTTTGGCTGATCCTAAGTGGGTTGCAAAACTTGAGCGCGGAAGAGAGAATGATATCCGACCTTGCATCTGTTGTCATACTGCATGTTTTAACATGGCAAAGCATGGTAACAGCGCCAATGATCAGGATCTTTCCGAGTCAGCCGGAATGTGCAGGTGTGCCGTGAATCCGCGAAGCATGCAGAGCAGGAAATACCGCGTAATACCTTCCCCTGAACCTAAAAAGGTTGCCATAATAGGCGGAGGCATTGGAGGTATGGAGGCCGCCAGAATACTGGCACTTAGAGGTCATGAGCCGGTGATTTATGAAAAGACAAATGAGCTTGGAGGTGTGTTTATTGCTGCGGCAGCTCCTGAGTTTAAAGAAAAAGACAAACAGCTGATAGAATGGCAGAAATTTCAGCTTAAAAAGCTTGGAATAGAAGTGCACATGAATACGGAAGTTAAGGCCGATGAGCTTCCGGAGGCTGATGAGTATATTATTGCTACAGGTGCACAGGCCAATCATATTCCAATTCCGGGTGCAGATAAATATGCAATGGATGCAACAGACTATCTGCTTAATAAAAAAGAAGCGGGCAAGAATGTTGTAATTATTGGTGGTGGACTTACAGGCTGTGAGATTGCCCTTGATTTATATAAGAAAGGCTGTAATCCACAGATTGTTGAGATGAAAGATGACCTTATTGCTGTAAAGAACATGTGCCTTGCGAATACAAGTTTTTTGAGAGATTTCTTTAAAACAAATAAGGTTCCTGTATATCTGAAAGCAGGGGTTGAGGAAATTACTGAAAATAGCGTAAAAGTTAATACAAAAGAAGGTAAGACAGTAGAGCTTCCTGCAGACAGTGTTATCATGTCAGTCGGCTATCATGCCATGCCGCTTATTCAGCCGGCTAAAAACGTTCATCTTCTTGGTGACTGTAAAAAGGTTGGAAATGTCAGAGGCGCAATCTGGGGCGCCTGGGATATCGCAATGAAGATTTAAAAAAATATAGACCGTTTAGGCTTAAGTAGTATAAAGCCTAAGCGGTCTATATTATGTGTAGATTTGTTACAATTCAGTTGTCAGCCAATATATAAGCGGACATAAATGCTTGTTTTCGTCTGCGTCGTAATTCATAAAGATTCAAATACAAGAACAAGCTTCATTTCAACGTTGTTCAAAGCATTCAGCTTGTTCTTGTATTTT